>JACKQB010000002.1:0-600000 GCA_024233115.1 Akkermansiaceae bacterium | reverse complement strand
GAGATTTTACCGGCGGGATGATCCATTCCAAGTCGTGTGCATTTATCGGCTCCACCGGAGAAAAGGTGCTCGACGACCGGATCATGGAATTGGCGGATGAAATAGCGGAGGGCAAGGAGAGCTGCCTCCTGGCTGAAATGCTGATTTCGGCGGTTCGGATTTCCCGGGGAGCCGTGACCGAGGGCGATTTCAAGATGATGAACCGCGCGTTGAAGGAAATGCGGATCGCGAACGAGGTTTTTTACCCCTATCGTAACTGTCGCAAGGTCTCGGTTTTTGGTTCCGCAAGAACGGACCCCGAGGAGCCGGAGTATAAAGCGGCGGTCGAGTTCTCATCCAAAATGCGTGATGCCGGGTTTATGACCATCACGGGTGCGGGCCCGGGTATCATGGCGGCGGGTAACGAAGGCGCTGGAAGAGAGGACAGCTTCGGGCTGAATATCACTTTGCCTTTTGAAGCCGCCGCCAATGCGTTCATCGCCGGTGACGAGAAACTGGTCGATTTTAACTTCTTTTTCACCCGCAAGCTATCATTTGTCAAAGAGGGCGATGCAGTGGCCGCTTTCCCTGGTGGATTTGGTACGATGGATGAAATTTTCGAAACACTAACACTTATACAAACAGGGAAGGTGGCTATCTATCCGTTAGTGCTGGTGGATGCCAAGGGAGGGACTTATTGGAAGTTCTGGCAGCAATTTGTGATCGAGCATCTCAGCCGACTTAGATTGATTTCTGATAGTGATTTTGCACTCTACAAAGTCACCGACGATGTAGATGAAGCGGTAGAAGAGGTGACCCGCTTTTATTCGAATTTTCATTCCTACCGCTACGTCGGTGACAGGCTTGTCATCCGGATGCAGAAGGAACTGAAAGAAGGGCATATCAACAAACTGAGGAGGGATTTTGGCGATATTTTGAAAAGTGGTGATTTTATACAAGGTGCCCCGCTTCCCGCTGAGGAAGACGAACCTCAGCTCGACGCACTTCCACGCCTCATTTTCCGCCATCGTCGCCGGAATTTCGGTAGGCTCCGCCAGTTGATTGATGCGATCAATAGTTGATGGGGTTCCTTCCGTTGTTTACGCGTCATTCATTTGAAAAATTACGCTTGGTAGTGTCGGCGGAATGGCTTATGAGTGAACTGTGGCCTATCGTCAGTTTGCCGAGGAGTTCGACCCGCGTTTCAAGGTCTTTCACGAATTGATGCGCAGTAAGGTGCGCGAGGTGTTGCTCGTCTCCACCCCCTATGACGCATGGAGCATGGAAGAGGAGGGGCGGTTGGCGGAGGAACTCGTGCGCGAATACCGGGGGCTGAACCTCAGCAGTCCACCGCGCTTACGTTGGGCATCAGGGCAGAAGGAGGCACTGGCTGCAATGGTCAATGACGAGTTCGATTTAGCGATTCTCGTGTCGACCGGGGAGTGCCTTGACGAGCAGGAATGCACGGACGAAATGCGCCGCATCAAGCCGGATTTGCCAGTGATCCACCTGTTGCATCATGCACGTCCTCCGCGCAACAACGGGGCCAGCGGTATCTCAGCAGCAAGACCATTGGAGCACACCTTCCTCTGGCGAGGTAACCGCGACTTGTTCGTCGCGCTGATTAAGAGTGTCGAGGACGAGCTGAATGCCCAGCATGATACCGAGCTGGCTGGGATTAGGGTCATCATTCTGGTCGAGGATTCGCCCGAACATCTTTCAACGATTCTGCCAATTCTTTACAAGGAAATCGTAGCTCAAACCCGAGCCTTGATCGATGAGGGGCTCAATGAGAATCACAGGCTCCTGGCGATGCGGGCGCGCCCGAAAATCCTGCTCGCATCCGATTTCGAGAAAGCCATGGCTCTTTACGAGCGCTACAAACCCTTCGTGCTCGGGATCATCTCGGACGTGCGTTTCCCTCGCGGAGGAGTCCCGGATTTGGACGCTGGAATCGATCTTCTGTGCCACGTCCACGCCGACCGCTTCGATATCCCGCTACTCTTAATGAGCTCCGAGCCTCGTAATGCCGCCCGTGCGGATAAGATACCAGCAACCTTCGTCGACAAAAATTCGCCCGACTTGATCATTCAAGTGCGCAAATTTATGCTTCGTCACCTGGGGTTTGGGCACTTCGATTTCAGGGACTCGTCGTCGGGCAAGATTATCGAACGGGCGGGCACACTGCGTGAACTTGGCCGGTGCCTCGAGCGGATCCCCGAGGACTCATTCCTTGAGCATTGTCGCCATAACGACTTTTCACGTTGGCTTTATGCCCGGGCCGAGATTGAACTAGCCGATAAACTTCGCCCTCTGCGTTACGAGGATTTCGTCTCTACTGCGAACCATCGTGAGGCACTGGCTGATCTCATCCTGGAACGCCTAAGGCAGCGGCAGCGAGGGTTGGTGATCGAATTCGAGGCTCGGAGCTTCGATGACGATTTCGAGCTTCTCAAGATCGGGGGGGGCTCCATGGGGGGTAAGGGTCGAGGTCTTGCCTTTGTTGCTGCCACAATCCTTGCCGATCCACAATTACACCGCGATTTTCCCGACCTTGAAATTCTGATACCACCCGCGTTGATTCTCGATACCGAGTTGTTTGAGGAATTCATCCAACGCAACCGCCTGAGCCATCTGGCGAGCGGCAAATACGAGGATGCGGAGATTGACCGCCGGTTTCTGAAAGGCCATATCTCGAAAACCCTCAAGAAGCAACTTCGCACTTTTCTCGATAAGGTAAGCTACCCCCTTGCTATAAGGTCGTCGGGGCTTCTAGAGGACGGGTATTTCGCTGCCTACGCGGGACTCTACCGGACGGTGATGCTGAGTAACGACGAGGCAGATCCCAACGTCCGGCTTAATCGTCTGCTCGATGCGGTCCGGCTGGTTTATGCATCGACCTATAGAAAAGACGCGCGTGCATTCGCCCAACGGGTCGGGCACCGCGTGGCAGAGGAAGGCATGGCGGTCATTATCCAAAAACTTGCGGGCCAAGACCACGGTGAGTGGTTCCATCCAGCGGTTTCGGGAGTAGCCCAATCAGTAAATTACTACCCGTTTGGTCGTATGAAAGCAGAGGATGGTGTGGCCACGATCGCTGCGGGGCTGGGCACGATGGTCGTTCAGGGGGGGAAGTCCTGGCGCTTCTCTCCCCGCGCCCCCGAGCTGCAACCCGAGCATGCCTCAGTGCAGGATGTGCTCAATAGCGCCCAACAACAATTTTATAGTCTGAGGTTAAATGACGCGGACCCATCCCGTCAAGGAGACCCATCCGACACGCTCGTGCTGAGGAATTTGAACGAGGTGATCGAGGCCGAGCCCTTCCGGAGACTCGTCAGCACGTATGTTCCGGGGGAAGGCCGAATCCGGGATACGACGGATGTGCCGGGTGTGAGGGTGATGAACTTCACGCCTCTGCTCAAGTATGGTGTGGTAGACCTGCCAGGCATTCTGCATGAGATTCTCAAGCGTTGCAGGAAAGGGATGGGGTGCCCAGTGGAACTGGAATTCGCACTGGACCTGCCGACGAAGCCCGGAGAACGAGCCAAGTTCCACATCCTACAACTCCGACCCATGAGTGCGCGACAGGAGCACCAGCGAGTAACGATTAGCAAAACGGATCTCGCCAATGCGATATGCACGGCGTCGTATGCCCAGGGCAATGGAATCCTGGATGGTATTGGGGACGTGGTGTTTATCGACCCAGAGGGATTCGATCCGGCTAATACGCGGGAAATCGCCGGCATTCTAGGTGAATTTAACGCCCGCCTGACCGAGGAAGGGCGGCGCTACTTGCTGATCGGTCCGGGGCGCTGGGGGTCGTCCGATCCCTGGCTGGGAATTCCCGTGGATTGGCAGCAGATCAGCGCGGTTGCAGCGATCATCGAAACACGACACGAGAAACTAACTGCGGAGCCATCGCAGGGTTCGCATTTTTTTCATAATCTAACTACTCTCGGAATACCCCATCTTTCACAGGCGGCGGATGATCATATCGACTGGGATTGGTTTAGATCTCAACCCAGGGTTGCCGAATCAGGTGGGGTTGTTAGGGTTTCTCCAGAATGTCAAATCCAGCTCAAGGTGGACGGTCGAGGTGGTCGGGGTGTGCTGCGAGTGATGTCAATCCAGTCTCCGGAAGCAGAGGGCGGATGAAGACTCACAGATGAGGGATAACGGATCCTTCCGATTGCTTCTAAATTGATTGACGTGGGGTTTACGTGTGGTAATCGGACAGTAAGCTAAAACACTATGAACAATATACTTCAATTAGTCCAAGATAAGGATCCTGCTCAACCGGAATTTCATCAAGCCGTCGCCGAGGTTGTGAACTCGATTCAACCGGTTCTCGACCGCAATCCGTCCTTTGGGAGGGAAGCAATTTTAGAGCGTATTGTGGAGCCTGAGCGAGTGATCCAGTTCCGTGTGCCGTGGGCTGACGACACCGGTCAGGTGCGGGTCAACCGCGGTTTCCGTATCGAGATGAATAGTGCCCTGGGTCCCTATAAAGGAGGCTTGCGGTTCCACCCTTCGGTGAACCTAGGCATCCTCAAGTTCCTGGCGTTCGAGCAAGTTTTTAAGAATGCTCTAACAACGCTTGCCATGGGTGGTGGTAAGGGTGGTTCGGACTTCGACCCCAAGGGCAAGAGTGATCAGGAGGTCATGCGGTTCTGCCAAAGTTTTATGACCGAGCTGCAACGGCATATAGGACCTAACACAGACGTGCCAGCTGGGGACATCGGTGTCGGAGCACGTGAGATCGGCTACATGTTCGGCACATACAAGCGGATACGTAACGAGTTCACTGGCGTACTCACCGGCAAGAGCCTGAACTGGGGGGGGTCACTGATCCGCCCCGAGGCGACCGGTTATGGGGCAGTATATTTTGCCGCCGAAATGCTAGCGGTTCGCGATGAGACCCTTGAGGGCAAACGTTGCCTCGTATCCGGGTCCGGCAATGTTGCTCAGTATGCTATGGAGAAACTTCTTGATCTTGGCGCCATACCGGTGACCTGCTCGGATTCCGGCGGTTGTATTTACGATGAAGAGGGGATTACACGTGAAAAACTCACCTACATCATGGAACTCAAGAATATTCGGCGCGGCCGGATTTCAGAATTTACCGAAGAATATCCCCAGGCAATCTACACACCTGCCGATCCAGGGTTGGATCACAATCCGCTCTGGTCGTTCCCTGCTGATTGCGCATTCCCTTGTGCCACCCAGAACGAACTTAATGCGGTAGATGCTCAAAAGATGGTGGGCAATGGCGTTTGTCTCGTCAGCGAAGGTGCCAACATGCCGACCGAACCAGAGGGTATAAAAATTTTCCGCGAGCACAAGATCCTCTACGCTCCCGGCAAGGCGGCGAATGCCGGAGGCGTTGCTGTCTCTGGGCTTGAGATGGCCCAGAACAGCATGCGTCTGAGCTGGCCACGCGAAGAAGTTGATACCCGCCTGCAGCAGATTATGAAAAACATTCACTCGAATTGCTACGAGACAGCCGAACGCTACGGCATGCCTGGCAATTACGAAGTGGGTGCCAACATCGCCGGCTTCCTCAAGGTCGTCAATGCCATGATCGATCAGGGGGTAGTCTGACTTTGACCCCAGTAGGAAAATGTTGGTGGATGTATGGAATGTTAGATATTTCTAGCAAGCCCGTTGCAGTTCTTTGATGGAAATGTGGACGTAAAAATGGCGAAACGGAGCGTCCGTTTCGCCATGGAGAATATGCTTCTGTTAGCTGGCTAGCTGATCAAATCGGGCCAGTCCTCGGTGTGGAACCACTCACCTTCGGGCTTGTCTGTGCGCTCGTAGGTATGGGCGCCGAAGAAGTCGCGTTGTGCTTGGAGCAGGTTGGCTGGAAGTCGCTCGGCGCGGTAGGCGTCGTAGTAGCTCAGTGAGCCACCGAAGGATGGCACCGGAATGCCGTTGGTTGCTGCGAGGGCCACCACCTCACGCCAGTCCTGCTGGCCAGCGTTAAGGATTTCCGTGAAGAACGGAGCGAGCATGAGGTTCGACGGAGGTGTATCGCTCTGATACGCCTCGGTGATGCGATTGAGGAAGCGGGCGCGGATGATACAGCCGCCGCGCCAGATCTTGGCAATCTCACCGAGCTTGAGGTTCCAGCCTTTGTCTTCGCCGACCTTGGCGATGAGGTCGAGCCCTTGGGCGTAGGAAACAATCTTGGAGGCGTAGAGCGCATTACGCACCTTCGCCACAAGCTCTTCTTTGCTCATGGTGAGCTCAAAGTCCCAGTTGCTGGGGCCTTGCAGGATGCCTGAGGCGACCTTGCGCTCGTCGCGCATGGAGGAAAGGATACGGGCTTCCACGGAGCCGGCGATGGTGGAGAAGGGGATGGCTTGTTCGACCGAGCCCATCACCGTCCAGCGACCTGTTCCTTTCTGGCCAGCTTTGTCGACAATGAGGTCAACGATGTCCTTGCCTGTCTCGGGATCTTTTTGTTTGAAAATATTGGCGGTGATTTCGATCAGGAAACTTTCCAGGTCGCCGGCATTCCAATCGGCAAAGATGTCGGCGAGTTCCCCGTTAGAGAAGCCTGCGGCTTTAAAGATATTATACGCCTCGCAGATTAGTTGCATGTCGCCGTATTCGATACCGTTGTGCACCATCTTGACGAAGTGGCCTGCGCCGCCTTCACCGATGTGGACTACGCAGGGCACGCCGTCAACCTTGGCTGAGATGCTTTCGAATATGGGTTTCATGATCTCCCAGGTGCTAGCCGGACCCCCGGGCATGATGGCAGGACCTTTGAGCGCTCCTTCTTCGCCGCCCGAAACACCGGCGCCAATGAAACGCAGGCCTGCCTCTGCGCAGTATTTATCGCGACGCTCGGTATCGGTGTAGAGTGAGTTGCCGCCGTCGATGATGATGTCGTCTTGATCGAGCAGCGGAATCAGGGATTCAATCACGGCATCGACCGGAGCACCGGCCTTGACCATGATCTGGATCTTGCGGGGGCTTGCCAGGCTATCGACGAATTCTTCCAGGGTCTCGCAGCCAATGAGTTTTTTGCCGGGGTTTGCCGCGATGAATTCCTCCATGGTGGAAGTGGTGCGATTGTATACAGAGACTTGAAAACCGCGGCTTTCCACGTTGAGAACAAGGTTCTGCCCCATGACAGCAAGGCCGATCAGGCCGAAATCAGATTTTTCCATAAATTGTTTGGTTGGTAGTGCTCGCGCATTATCCACGGGCAGCTGAGGGAATCAATACGAACTTGCGCCAATTCAATTTACTTTTTGATGAAAACCAAAGCAATCAACCAAAGCACGATGCACTCACCAAGTTTGCCGGCAAGTTACAAACTCGCCCTACTTTGTGACCGTGTCGGCGGTCATTGCGGCGCGGATGATTTTGACTTCGCCGTAGCCGAGCTTGCCGGCGGCGGCTTCGATGATCGGAGAGAGTGCTTCGTCACCGTGCTCGGAGAAAAGCTCCTGGCAGAGGGTGATTTGTTCCGGAGTGACGAGGCTTTTCCAATCGATGTCCGCTCCGTTTTCGATGAGGGTGGCCAGGTGGCTCTCGATGGTGGAGGTGACGTAACCGCGCTGCCTGGCAATTTCCTCGATGCTGAGTCCCTGTTTTAAAAGGTCGTGTGTGATCTGTGTCGTTGGCGGTGCTGCGCGCCTGATCGTTTGGGGTGCGGTGGCGGGGAGTGCTTGTTTTTCCTGGATGGCGTCCGGGTTGTTTGTTAGGAAAGCAGCGACGGCTTGCAGGAAGGCCGGGCCATAGCTTTGGCATTTGTTCTGGCCGATGCCGTGCAGCTGCAGCAGCTCATGCTCGCTCTCCGGCATGTGGGCGGCGATGGCGCGAAGGGATTTATCTGAAAACACCACGTAGGGGGGCACCTCCGCCTCGTCGGCGACTTGTTTGCGTAAGGCTCTGAGGTGCTGGAACAGACCTTCGTGGCAGGGTGTTAGGCCGACTTGCTGTCGCTGTTTGCGTCCGGCCTTTTCTGGCTCCACACGGGTGTCTTCGTTGATGTGGAATTCTTGCCGACCGTACAGCACCTCGGTGCCTGACTCGGTGATTTGAGGCACCGGGTATTGGTCCTGCGAAAGCCGCAGATGACCGCTGGCGAGCAATGCATCCAAGACACCGCGCCAGTAGGATTTGGGGTGGTTTTTACCGACGCCGTAGGTTTTCAGCTGATCGTGGTCGAACTGGCGGATTTTTGCCGTGTCGGCTCCCGCGACAATATCGCAGATATGCACCGCACCAAATTTGCCACCGGTGCGCATGACGGCGGAGAGTATCATCTGGGCTGGTTTGGTGGCGTCGACTTGTTTGAATTCGCCGTTGCAATAATCACAGCAGCCACATTTTTCCTCCGGATAAGTTTCATTGAAATAGGCTAACAGGTTGATCCGGCGGCATGCAGGCACCGACGCAAATCTCTCCATGGCTTGTAGGAGACGTGCAGCGCGTTGTTTCTCCTCTTCATCGCTGATGTCATCGAAGAACCGACGGATTTTCATCGAGTCGCCCGGGGAGTAGAGCAGCAGGCAGTGTGAATCGTCGCCATCACGTCCTGCCCTGCCCGTTTCCTGGTAGTAGCTCTCGATGTTCTTGGGCATATCGCCGTGGATGATGTAACGCACGTCTGCCTTGTCCACGCCCATGCCAAAGGCGACGGTGGCGACCATGACATCGATGTTGTCGCGGATGAAATCGTCCTGGGTGCGGGTGCGGTCGTCCGACTCCATACCGGCGTGATAGGCGGCGGCGTTGATGCCGTTGGTTTTCAGTAACTGCGCAGTGGCTTCGACACTTTTACGTGAGGTGCGATAGATGATCCCGCTCTGGCCGGGGCGTTTTTGGACGAACTCGACGATCTGCCGCTCCCAGTCCTTTTTGGCACGGACTTCGTAAAAGAGATTTTTCCGATCGAATGAAGCACGCACCTTGACGGCTGATTCAAGACCGAGTCGTTTTTCAATATCGGCGGCCACTTTTTCTGTGGCTGTCGCTGTGAAGGCGGCCATCGGGGTGTTAGGAAAGAGCGAGCGCAGCTGGCTGAGGAAAAGATAATCGGGGCGGAAATCATGTCCCCACTCGGAAATACAGTGGGCTTCATCAATGGCAAAAAAACTTGGTGCCTGCTGCGCGTTCTGGCGAAGGGTATCGATATAGCCGGGAAGCGCGAGTCGCTCTGGCGCGAGGTAAAGAAGATCCAGCACACCCGCCCGGTACTGGCTCTCCACCTCCGCCGCCTCCTGGTGGGTGAGGGTGCTATTCAAATAGGCCGCATGAATCCCGTTGGCATTGGCGGCATCGACTTGATCCTTCATCAGCGCGATCAACGGGCTAACCACCACCGCCGTGCCCTCCAGCATTTTACCCGGCAGCTGGTAACAAAGCGACTTACCACCACCGGTTGGCATCACGCCAAAGACATTTTTCCCAGCCAGAAGCCCCTCCACAAGCTCGCGCTGGTGAGGGCGGAATGCGCTGAAGCCATAGAGCTTCTGAAGCGACTCTTCAAGTGATCGGGCGGGGGATTCGATAGTGTTCATGAGAACAATTGAACAAAATCACCCGGATTTGTCAACCGCTTGTTTGGAAAACAAGCTTTCGCCGATTTATCAGAATCTATTAGAGTGTGCTAACTTATCCTGAGTTTAACTTGTAGACTGTGTGGTGATTGTGGAGATGATCGAAAGAACCGCTCTGGCTCGGCTCATACCTACATAACGCAGATTTAGATCATTTGCAGGAATTTTGAGAGTTGGAAGGTCGATTAGGATAACGGCTTCATTTTCCAATCCCTTAAACTCTTTAATTGTAGCAAAACTAATGTGACTCGGTGGAAAGCTGCGAAGCGAATACTCATCAATGACCTCTATTCGATTAAGGTAAGTTGCGTGTAGGAGAGCTGCACTTGACTCGGGGAATGGTAGCGGTGATAGGATCGTGACATTTCCTTCTGAGATTCCTCCTATGTTGATGATTTCTTTCAGCTCGTTGGCGAGCAATGTAGCTGACTCTTCAGGGGAATTGGCTTGAAACTCTCTGATTTGAGGCCCGTTGCCAGCACCTCTTACACCCATGTCTGCCCCAAGGTCATTTTTAACCTTATCTAGAATCAATTTTGTATTACGGCAGTTTGTTGTGAGTGGAACTTTGGCAGCACCGAAACTTTCCAAATAAGCTTCAGTATCAAGATCTGTCGGTCCAAAGAGTCCTGCCTGATTGTTAACATCATAAAAAATACACCATTTTCCCTCACTCCAACCACCATTGAGCGAGGGTTCTAAATTATCGAGCACCGTTGATTCAAAAATATCTTGTCCTTCATCGATAATGTAGCGGTCAAAACTATCGATTCCAGCTCTACGAGCGGCAGATTTTACATTGGAAGCAAGGGCTAGGGTTAAGTTTGGTATTTGAGCCTTCGTTTCAAGATATTGACGTAACCAAGGTGATCTGCAAATGAGAGCTACTTGCTGACCTTCGGACGTCCACCTTCGTGCCAGTTCCATGGCTAAAAAAGTTTTTCCCGTACCCGCTCCTCCATAACAGAGAATACGGTTGTTTGCTTCAATGATATCAATAGCCCTCATTTGATCAGCTGTTAATGAGGTGGCCTTCTCCTCGATGTCATCAGCTATTACATGCAGAGGAATGGCTGTGTCAAAATTGGGGCGGAGAAAAGCTCTGATATCTTTAAGTGTTTTGGAATCGAGTAAATTGGGACGGTTTACTTTGCCATGCCAGTGTTTAAAAAGTCGATTCAGCCACCCTACGATATCACGTGATGACTTAGCGTCAGCAACCATACAGTTTTCCCACTCAAGTGAGGAGACGTCGAAATTGCAGTCGGGGAAAATTACGCCATACCCGAAAGTGAGCTGGTTATGAACAATGGGCATGTTTTCCCTCATTCTGTTTTGGATGGCATGAAGAGCCGTTTCAGCCTGAACAAATGGGCTCTCTTTAAGATTTGAGATGACGCCATTGCGGTCAGTGGTTGCCCATTGTCCTTCATTGCACGCGATTCCACCTCCTTTGATTTCAAGTATAAAAACTCCTTTAGGACCACAGAGAACAAAATCGGCTTCACCAAACCTTTTACTAGGGTGTCTCGTTAGATTGAGTGAATGGAAACAGGTCCAATCTTCTCGTGGGACTTCGTATGCCTGTCTGAGTCTGTCAAAAATCCGTTTTTCGGCTTTACTGCTTGTGCCATAGGGTGAGGAAGGGATCATCTTCATTGAGCTACCTCCTCTCCTAAATCGGCGTATGTTTTCTTAAGAAAGTTAGGTTTGATTGAAGACGATGATATTTTTTCGAGGAATAGTGTCGGGTCAACTGATGCGTTAACAGCCTTAACCTCTCCATCGAATTCAATATGTATGCCCTTTCCATCGATATGCATTTGGTAATCACCCTTAGCTAATGTGATGGTTGTTCTGATGCAGTCCCACTTCATGCTTCTAGCTAAATTCAGGGCTGCATTCATTTGTTTTTTGCTCCACTGGTTGTCTGTTAAAGAAAATAACTCGCGTAACACCCTAGGTCTTGAAGGCGGCTCTCCTAATTGAATATTACTACCGGATAACTGATGCGCCATAGAGGCCATGCGGTGTTCAATAGCATGTGTCATTTTCTGTGTTGTGCCGCGTAAATCAAGTGGAAGACCCATCCAGCCATCACGAGCTGAAAATAGGATGGCAGCTAATACTAGATCGTTCTCTGTCAGAGACTCCTCCTTAAAATTGATTAAATCTGTACAGGTATCTCTAAGTGAAAAGACGACCATGGCTCTAGAGAGCGGTCGATTATTACGTTTAAATAATTCAGAAATGCTAGAGTCGCCAATGCCAGCTACGGCTTTGATATCCTGAATCAGTGAGTAGAGTCTATCTTTGTGACTAGATTGCATATCAGAGCTGACAGATTCTAAATATTCGAGCAGTTCATCTAATGCAGGCATACTGCCTTCTTTTGAACGGTTGGATGCGAGGTGGTTGACGGCACCCCAAAAAATTTTGGCTGAAACAGTATCCATTTGCTCAGGTTGTAGATCCTGAGTTATCCACGAAGAAAGGGGCGTAAGTATGGGGTCTTCAGTCGTATCAGGATACTGTACTGGAGAAAAAGCGGTTTGAGTGACTTTGCTCGCAAGTGCTGAATATTCGGTAAACTGTGTTAGCATAGCCAACATGGCTCCATAGGCTAAAGATTTGTCTGGAGATAAATTATAATCCTCTTCTGAAAATGAGCGCACAGCATGCTCGATGCTCTTTTTAGGCTTGAACGCGCTGGCGTTTGTTTTGATCTTATACTGTTTCAGGGGAACATTAGACAGATCCTCAGCCTCAGCTAAACAGGAATCCTTATCTTCTTTGTTTTGAAACGTGATCGACTCGATCCACCCTGCGGGTAGAGGGGCCGGGATTAATAACAGATCAATATTTGATATATCAGAAGTTGGAAAGTTGACCTCAGCACTCTCACCATTGTTATTGATCGAATGGATGTCACCAGAAAGGGTATCGATACTGATTGTAATGATACATGGCTTCAGCCAATCCCTTTCACTTGTCGCCTTTTGAATGAAGTTAGAAGGGACGCTTCCATTAGTTAAAGGAACCCATCCGGGATAGACTGATAATGGGTCTGCGTAGTATTTTTTAAGGAATCCTTTGGGTGGCATTATCAAACCTGCTGCAAGCATATAAAACAGATTGCGATGATTGGTAACCAAATTCCAGACGGGCTGTTTTTTCTCAGCTGCTTCCACTGTCAAGCCAAGTTCGGGTTGTTCTGTTTTAGAGCGCTTCATGATTGTTATTTGGATAGTGTTTAAGAATGAGAGGGTCCTTAGGGTGGATGTCATCAATCGGTTTGTGATCAGACTTTGATCTTAGTAGAATGATTTTTTTGCGAGCTCTTGATACCATGACGTAAAATCGGCTCTGTGTTAAATTTGCAGTGTTATGATCATGTTGATGTTCTTCAGTGTCAGCTAGAAACACATCATCAAATTCAAGACCTTTACACGATTGAACATTGATGACCATGATGCCCCCTTTGTCAAAACGCAGCTTCTCTGTAGAGCCACTGTAGTAAGTTTGAATATTCGCTTTTGTAGGATCTTGATTGTGTTGAGCTGATTCTAGAGCTGCTATGTATTTTTCCCGAATGGCGTTATTCGGTGTAATAATGCCAATGAGACGACGAGGATCACGATTTAGTATGACGATGATTCTTCTGATGAGCCGTAGAAATTGATCGCTACTATATTGAAAAAGAATTGGGGTAAATACAGATGGCCTGTGATCCGGAAGCTGTGGTTTTGGGCTAGCGGGGTCATGAGGACAATATGATTGTGCTAGTCTCGCGGTTGGCAGAGTATTACGAAAATTTTCATGGAGTTCGATTATCTGTTCACTCTCTAAAGCAAGGTAAGTCTCTATATCTCGTCGGCTACTATTTTGATTCGCAATGATTTGTTGGTTCTGATCTGCCACGATAAAGAAATGCTCAAAACCTAAATCGCATAAAGCTTGGTAAAATTGTGGAGGCATGTCTTGACCTTCGTCAATGATGAGATGAGGCAGTGCTAATGACTCATGATCACTATGTGAGTCCTGGAATACAGAGGCAATCTCGTCGACTTTAATCCAATCGATGTCTCTAAAGCCTCCCTGTTTTAGTGGAGCTGACAAAGGGCAGTCTTGTTTAGTTATGTTTTTAAACCATTTCTTAAACCATTTAATCCATGTGGTCGATATCAGGTCTGGGTAGAGCTGTGAGCCAGATTCATCGAGAAGGTGATTGTAGACCAAAAATACATATTGAATTTTTTCTCTGCGCAACTTACGTGCGCGGAGTAGAGCCACTACAGATTTTCCGGTTCCGGGACCCCCAACAACCAAGTATTGCCCGTTACTAGGAAGTGCCATGACATCTTCCTGTTCTTTATTCAGATCTTGAATACCTGGAAGCTGAAATGATCTAGTGGAATCCATGATGATTTAGTTATCTATTTCCTTATCTGTTGAGCAAATGTGAGAAATGGAGGGATACGAGTCTCATCACCGCCTTCTTGGTTAAAGTCATCTAGATTTCCTTTGATGAAAGTACGATCAAGAAGAAGGTTGCCGCAGATGCAACTTGGCTCCGGGATCAATGCGCATCCATGACAAGCAGCCTTATTTAGGAGACCTGGTCCTTGACCTTCGTGTTCACTGCATACTGGGTCTAATGAGCACCACTCTGCGTGTTCGAAAACGCTGGAAATCAGCCGGATAAATTTATCTGGTTTGGCGTGTTCAGCTAAGCCTCCCAGAGAACCGGAAGAATCAGGAACAGCAACATATACCAGGATTCCAGCCATTGGTGCATTCCGATTAGAGGAATAATAAATACGCTCCTTGAGAGAGGCTGCGGGATAACCAGCACCTGCCTCAAGTTGACGTATCAATAGGTGTGAAATCGTGTGTAGTAGCAAGAAACGAGGTGACACCTGGATTTCAACGTTAAAGTTCATATCAGCGGCAGCAAATCTCTCGATGAAGTCAGCGGCTCGCTTTTGAATGGGTAAAGACGACTCCCACCTTGATAGAATTTCCTCGTCGATCGTGATGAACAGACCTTCTCCATACATTTCAAGAGCTGGTAACCACTTGCTTTTCCCTATGATGTCAGGGGGCGTAAGATCTCCGCCCATTCTACTAAACCCACGAAGCACTTGAATTTCTTTAAGACGAGTAACCGCTACAAGATTGGAGATGCTATTTATTACGGCTTTGGTCGATGCTGCCATTTCGTCTGTGACACAGGTGCTCCATTGCTCACTGTAGTGTTCCGTTACAAGATCTTCATCCTCAAGGTTATTGGGAATAATTCCACACAGAGCACCAAATTCAGACAAAAGGAGGTCGTCGATTGTTGGGTTTGCCCCATAATAGGGGTAGCCATTTTCAATTTCGCTAATAGCTCTGACAACTTCAGATTTTGAACAATTGAGTTCTTCGGCAGCTTTTCGTGTCTCCCGCTTAATGGCTAATGGATTCTTAGCTCTCGCTATACGATCTCTTAATTTTGTATTACAATACAGGCGATCAATCACAGAACCTCTACGTATTCTGGATTCTGGAGGTATGACCAAAGCGCTATCAGATTCAGAAGTGTGAATTCGAGAATCATTGATACTCATGATCACGGCAAGATCTTCCGATGTTTCCTTAGTTTCGCGTAGCCATGGCTGACTACTTGTCATGCCGTATGGGATGCGAGCTGATTCATCAAATTTGTTAAAAGCGCTGCATCGCATACATGATAGGTTATAGCCATCATCACCTTTTCGAAGTTTTAAATAGGGCGTAGTCCAGTCATGTTTGCAGTTCTTTTGTTCTAGTTTTTTCGCGTATTGGTGGGTTAATCGGTGCCAAGGAACATCAGCCATATGACCATCTGGATGAATGAGCACCCATGGTGTTTGTTTAATATTTGAATGCTTGCACTTGGGACAGACAAGTTGTTCATTCTCAGGCTGTTTTATCCAAGGCTTGTAAAATAAGCCCTCACATTTTCCGCAATGCATCCATGAAGGAAACCTGCAAGCAGGGATGCAAACGCCATCAATGGTTTTATTCTGCTTATTAATAGAAGCTGTAGGAGGAGTTCGAAGTTCTTGATCGATTCCTAGAGCGCTTCGAACGCCTTCGACATAAGAAATGGGTTCTCCGGCAGGACAATCATGCTTGCCAGTCCACTGGCGAGTGTCCTCTATAGCCATAAAGTATTGAGGTTTCTCAGATGATCGCACGATCGCACCGACAGATGAATGCCGAAGTAGATGAGATAGCCTTACGGGTGTCGTTTGATACTTCATAATAATTTGATAAGGCTAGAGGCTTCGACGTTTCTCATGGATTGTAGGGTTGGCCAGAGCCCTGCAATTTTATCGTGATGGTTGTATAGAAGCCGGCATGGTGTGGTAGTGTTGTCAGCAACAGAATAGTATAATAGCTGCTTGTTTTTATTTACTTCATTTAGCATCTCTTTCCACTCATCCACCAAATTGTCTAGATGTTGAGCCACTAGATTAAATAGATCGGGATCAAGTTTCATCGATTCATGTTTCCCCTCTTTCTTCTTTACCCAACAACGTTTTTTGCATTGCCGTTTAAGTGTTTCGATCACCTTTAACGTTTGTTCATCATCAGGCTCAAATTCACCAGCTGAGTTATTATTGAGCATTTTACTCAATGAATGCCGAATGCTGATGACTAATGCGGCATGCAGTGCTCGAAATCTAGCTTGATAGGTAAATGGCGTGATGCTGGTTGGCTCGACAAATCGATAGAATGACTCGTGGTATGCCTTGAAGCTTTCATAATGTGATAAGCTTCGGGTTTGATCTCTATAGTAATTGGTAAAAACTAAGCCTGGAACTGAAGCTCTTCCAACTCGACTGCTGCTTTGAATATACTCACCTGTTGTCAACGGTTGTCCGTTAATGACCATTAAAGCTAGGCGATTCACGTCAAGGCCAACGGAAATCATATTCGTAGCTAAAGCCATATCGAGACATTCTGGGTTACCGCGCGGTTTTGCAAGCTGCGCGAATGTTTGAGCATTTACTTCTGCGCTTGACTGACTTGTAAGTTGGGCCACTGCAAGTTGCTTGCGTGTGATGCTATTTGTATTGATTGGTTGAACATTACTTTCGTCACGGTCGCTTTTGGACGCTTCACTAATTTCTTTCTTAAGTTTATCGAGCCTCCCCAGAACATCGATATCAATGGCATTATGACTTACCCCAACACCTTTGATGCTGCCATGATAGATGATGAGTGACCACCATGCCTCCAAGAGAAGATCATTGGTATCATCTCCCATGTCATTGAAAATCGCTTCTGGTGCGGCCATTAAGGCAGTAGCTAGAGGTGCCAGACATTTGTTTCTGCCTAGCATAGGAGCGAGGTAACCAACATATAGCCGTCCCGGCTTTTCGGACGTAGGAACGGTTTTGGCGAAATATGAATCGTCACAGCTGAATCCTGGAGGTGGAAATACAGCGAGATCCTTACCATAGAGTTTGCGCACCTGTTCTTCAGCCATGCGAATCGTCGCGGTTGATGCAATTACTTTCGGGTAGACCCCACGGCTCTCTATGATTGTGTCTACAGCGGCTTCGTACAGCCCGGCAATCGAACCTAATGCACTGGCAATAAGGTGCAATTCATCTTGTATGATAAGTTCAGGAGGACGGTTGCCGTTTTTTCCAAAGAAGGCATTGGCTCGATCTTCCCATGCAAGCCGTGCGAACTTATCGATCGTTGCTATCAATAAAGTTGGAGGATTGTCGTAGAGGTCTTGATCGACGACCCTACAGGGGATAGCGCTATCCTGTGAGCCTCCAAAGGCGCACTTGTCGTTCTTACAAAGAAACTTAAAAGATGCATGTTTCACGGAGTAATTCGTATCAGGCGCAAAGTTGCCGTTGCACCAGGGACATCGACGAATTACGAACCAACTAGGAGCTGTGTGTTTATCTTCTTTTAAGGCCTGCGTAATGGTCTCCAGTGCGTCCTTGTATGTGTTGGGGCTGGTCGCACGGCCTACCCAAATGCCAATTGATATGGGTTCTTTTCCTAATCGAGGGTTTTCACGACGCATCAGTTCAAGTGCGCAAATAAGGCGTGTAGCTCGCTCAAACTGCTGGGATGTTAGTAGGCTTAATGTGTAGCGCATTAATGCAGTAGTTCCGCCTCCTTTCTGTGGGAACTTGAGACGCCGCCAAACGATCAAGAATGCAATTAATCCTAGATACGCCTCGGTTTTTCCTCCACCAGTAGGAAACCAAATCAGATCGACGATGTCGCGATAATCACTATACTCGTTTACGGTAGATTCAATTGCCGTTAGCAGAAAAGCTAATTGAAAAGGTTTCCATCCATGAGGTGCGGTTGATTCTTTTTTTTGGTTCAAATCATGCTGCTGCATTTGATCTGCCATAGCACCATTGGCCATAGCAAAAGCATCGGCTGCGAGTTCATTTTCTGAAAGAACAGTTAGACTCTGTCGCATTCTTTCAACGGCCGTTTTCATCCTATGATGGATTCTTTTTGCTGACTCTATATCGCTTGTGTTATTAACTTCCAGACACTCCTTGTTGACCCAACGTTCGTATCCATCAACAAAGCTGGTCAATTTCGCAATAGTCTCATCAGTATTGTTTTTAGATGTCCCGATTTGAGCAAGATGCCTCATTTGCAAGACCTCTTTATCTCCATCTTTGATTTCTGTTATTACGGTTGGAACTTCAACCGTGGGAATGAAATCTGACCATATATGGGTGACATGATTGTCTTCTTCTTTCCAATCGACAGCAGCCCCATGACCAATGGCGTAAATGTTGCGAGATTGGTATTGCAACTCAAGTTCACGTTCTTCTTCGGATAAGAGGCTGGGATCTACACGAGGATAGTCACCTACAGTGCCTGAATGAATTTGACAGTTTAACTCGACCTCAAACAAGGTGTGTTCATTTTGCTTTTCTGCGTAATCTCTATCTTCTAAATCATTCGGTAATTCTTTAGCATTAAACAAGGTGACTGTAACAAGCCAACCGTTACCTGTTTTTCGCCACAAAAGGTCTATACCTGCTCTATGTCCTTCTCCTTCATCGTGTGGGAAAACATTTACCCGCTTACGCTTTGATTGGCTTGGGTGCTCCAGCTCCAAATTTGGAGCGCGAAAAATGAGGCTGTCTTGTTCCGTATCTGATAGTTTTAATGGCACTCGGTGCCATTCCTGTCTCGAAAACTGCCCTTTTTCATCGCGAGTCTCGGCGTCGTATCGAGCTGCAAACACATCCAGTGAAAATGAAATATCTGAACCTTGAATGAAAAAGGAGAAGCCAACAGATGACGGCGGAATGTAGCGCTTTTTAATAGAGGCCTCTTCTAGATCGTCCTCATCGCTATCTGTTTCAACAACTTCATCAGATACAGCATCAAATCCTTCACCTCCTTTCACCGTTGGAAATAGAAGACCGCATGGATAACGATGGATCGGTTGCTCGCCCATGAGTATCCCCTCTCCATCAGTGCCTAATTGAGCAGGGCCGATTAATTGGGATTTCACCCAATCAACGAGGCTTTTTCTATGCTTTTGATAAATACTAGGGTCCATGCGCTAGGTGGCATTTTTATGAAATCTGTTATTATTTACGAGATCAAAATAGGAAAAGTATAACAACTATCAACATAAGCACATCCGCACTGCCTAAGCCCACCTCTACGACAATCTACTGATCGGCAAGAAATCCGAATCTACATGGCGCATCAACACGAAAGCGCACAGGAATGGGGGCCGCAGTCGATTGGTTAAGCGGGCGAGGTCTTGACTGGCCCGCCCGTCTGCTCAGGGTGTGTTTATTGTCATTCGTAGGTCTCCGCAACGATTTCAGAATCAGCCTCGCCAAACAACACGGGGAAAACCTTCTCCCTACCGTGGGCTTGCTCACCGAGAGCCGTGATGGCGCGCAGGTAAAAATCGGAAACATCGATAAGCTCCTCATCAAGAACCCAGCCTGACTTGGTGGTGAACGCTAGATCATCACATCCTGGGCAGTAGACACTGAGCCCCTTGTCGGTTAGTCCTAGAAAGTTGACGCGGAAGAATACCCCGGTCGGGTCATTCTGACTGAGCCGCAAGCGTTGGTTTTCAGTGAAAAAAGCAAAGTCCTCACGCGGTGGTGAAAAATGAATGAGTCGCTTCTCATGATCGATGTCCGAAATGACAAGCCGGCTAAGCGCCCTGCCAGAATCCACCCGCTCGGGCAATGGCCTGTCCCACTGGCGTTGCATTTTCTCGAACAGCAACTGCCGTTCTTCACGCACCTCATCTGCCAATTGACTAAGCTCAGCTCTCACGTGATGAGATGTTAGCCAATGATTGATTATAAAACAATGTTGATTTTGTAGCTTCAGCAGGGGCGAACTGAAAGCGTCGCGCGTCCCGTCAGTCCCTTGATTTTTTTCGATATAACAAGTTTCCCTTGGTGAAAATACCGTTGCCGTACCGGGTATGGCAACGTATCATGCAGCCATGAAAAGCGGCGATACCTCGCGCGCGCTCCCCAAACCTTTTTTCAGCAAAAAGTTAATAGACGTATTTCTGGTGTGTGGTTATCATGTCTCCGTCTGCGGGTTGAAGGCCGGGATCAAATATCGGTTCCAGGTCTTTGTTCCGAAGCGTCAGATCTTTTCATCACTGAAAGTAATGCGGTTTTCCGCAGCGCTCTGACCTGTTTGCCTCAGCCCGCAGACACTTTTTATAGGTATCTATTCGATACTTCTTTTTCTCCGTTACCACTGAGGTGTTTTATTCGACACATTATTTACTGCCCACGGCAAAATCTGAGTAGGTGTCTGGTAGTTCTGGTAGCGGCGTTTGATCTGGCTTCATTAAACGCCCGCTCTGTGAGGGGCTTGTTATTCCTCGTGCAAGTAACGTCGATGGAATAATATTGTCGATTCCCCATACTTGACAAAGCGTCTACAATACGCGATACTGCATACATGGCCACCACGACTGTATCAACCCGTATCGAGGAGGATGAGCTGCGCGTTCTTAATTCCTTGGTCGAGTCGTCCGGATACGATCGGTCGACGCTGGTAAAAATGATGCTCCGTCGCGGCATGAAGGCACTGCGACTGGAAAGTGCCGTGGATGCCTGCCGCAGAGAAAAAATCACCCTGTCACGTGCTGCAGAAATGGCCGGAGTCAGCACCTGGGATTTTGTCGCGCTGATGGATAACGAGGAGCTGGAGCTACACTATGGGGCGGATGAGTTCGAGGCGGATCTCAACTTGACCCTATGAAAGCCGTACTCTGCGATGCCAGCCCGCTGATTTTTCTGGCGAAGCTCGACTACCTGCCGTTAATCGGTCAGATACTGGGCAACAAAATTCACGTGCTCCAGTGTGTTGCCGATGAGGTGCTTCTGAACTGCCCTGACGCGGTTGAAAAATCCAGACTGAGCAAGTTCATGGACACCGTGCAGCTAGTTGATTTCAAGGTCACTCAATCGGGAGGCACTGCGCTGAGTCTGAGCGACCAGTCGTCGTTAATATGGGCTGTCCAGAACAAGGTTGATATCCTACTGGCAGATGAGCGGCTAATAAGAAGAATCGCCGCTGAAGAAGGTATCAAAGCCATTGGATTCCTCGGTCTTCTGGTGAGGGCGGGCACGTCTGGACACATGACAGCCGCACAAGTCAGACAAGCGGTTGATGACGCCGTGAGTAAGCACCATTGCCGGATTTCCATCAGGCTTTACCAACGGGTGCTCAAGGAAATCGATTCATCGGGACAATAATCCAAGGATTCGGGGTCTAACCCGAAGGGGCAACAGGATACCGCGGCATGCAACAAATAGTGAGACGGGGATTCTAGAGGACTCAAGATAGTAAAAGCGGTTCCATGAAATGCATCATTTCTTTGGCTGACCCCTTTTTTGACCCCTTTTTTTTCTTTTTTGGCCCCTTTTCTGACCCTTTTTCTTTGTCTGTTGTCATGAAGTGCGGTTGATTTTCAACGAGGTTCTTGAGCACGTTGAGAGGTTGTTGGGAGTCGAGGCTCTTGCAGGGGCTGCGGTTGAGCATGCTCTGGATTTCTAGCCGTCGGCTGGGGACAGGGTGGTTGCCCGCCAAAGCCCGCACCTGTGACCTGGGCTTTGTGCGGCTTAGCGGTCGGGATAGCTGTTTGATAAGCGGGCAGGGGCGGCGGAGGAAGTGTAAAGTGATCAGGATAGAAGCTTGCGGCGAGTTCCATATTGTTTAGGCTCCGTGAAGCCGACTATGAACCTACCCAACACCATCACGCTTTTTCGTCTCGTCCTCACGGCGATCTTTTGTGTGGCTGCCTCGGCGGAGGGGGTGGTGGGTTATGCCATTGCCCTGACCGCTTTTGTCCTGGGGGCGATCTCGGATTGGCTGGACGGGCATCTGGCGCGGAAGTTGAACCTGGTGACATCTTTGGGGAAACTGCTTGATCCCCTGGCCGACAAGATCCTCGTTTGCTCGGGGTTTGTGTATCTGTCAGCGAAAGGTCTTTGCCCTGTGTGGGTGACGGCGTTGATCATCTGCCGTGAATTTTTGGTTACCGGCATACGGCAGATCGCGGTGGAAAAGGGAACGGTCATCGCTGCCGATGGACTCGGGAAGTGGAAGACGACGTTCCAGCTGATCTTTATCATTACCGCGTTGGTGCATCTGACTTTTGAGTCGGTGCAGGCTGAAAATTTCCTTGTAAGCACCCTGCAGTTTTTATCAAACCCTGCGCATTGGCTGATTCCACTTTCCCTCTGGGCTGCTGTGGCCTTAACTGTAGTCTCAGGCTTGTCTTATTTCTGGAAATCCAGGGATATGATCCTGGATCGCGACTAGTTTTTTTTCTTATCTCATCTTATCTTTTCATCTCATTTTTTTGTCTCATCCTTCATCTCAGTTTATTATTTTACACCCGTAGACTTATGAAATTACTCATTACCAACGCGCATGTCATTTCCCCGGATGTTGAAATCCTGGGAGGAGCCCTTGAAATTGAACATGGTAAAATCACAGCCGTCTACGAGGCCGGTGGCGCACTCCCTGATGCGGATGAAGTCATCGATGCCGGCGACCGCTATGTGATGCCGGGATTTATCGATATCCACGCCCACGGTGCTGATGGGAAAGACGTCTGTGATAATGAAACTGAAAGCATCCGCCACATTGCAAAGAAAAAGCTGGGGGAGGGAGTGACCACCTGGCTGCCCACCACATTGACCCAGCCCCAGGACTTACTGGAGGCAATCGCCGGGAAATGTGCCGAATACATGGCCAAGCAGGAGTATGCCAAAACCCCCGGCCTGCACGTCGAGGGGCCGTTTATCAACAAAGCCAACGCCGGTGCCCAGAACCCGCAGTTTGTGCGCGAGCCGAACTGGGAGGAGTTGAGAAGGATGCACGAAATCGCTCCGGCCAAGGTGTTTTCCATTGCCCCGGACGTGCCGGGAGCATGCGACTGCATCCGTGAGGCGAAGGCCGCCGGCATCAGCGCATCTGCCGCACATACATCTTCAACGAGCGCGCAGGTGATGGCTGCGAAGGAGTCGGGACTAACTCACTTGACTCATTTTGGCAATGCCATGACTGGCCTGCACCATCGTGAGATCGGCGTGGTGGGAACTGGTTTGTTGGATCCTGATTTGAAGATCGAACTGATCTGCGACACCATCCACCTTTGTCCTGATTTTCTGAAACTTGTCTTTCAGGTGAAGCCGATCGAGCAGTTGATCATGATCACCGACTCGATGTGCGGCTCATGGATCGGTGAGGGGGAGGTTCAGTTAGGGGGCTTGCCGGTCATCGTTAAAGACGGTCAGGCTCGTTTAAAGGAGGGCGGGGCACTTGCCGGTAGCGTTCTTCTCTATAACGAAGGATTGCGCAACGTGGCCGAGCTCACCGGTATGCCGCTGCACCAGCTCATCAAAGCGACCTCATGGAATCAGGCGGAATCGTTAGGACTCGAAGGTGTCGGAAAACTCGAACCCGGTTTTTGTGCTGACATCGCCATCCTCGACAAGGACTTCAGCGTCTGGAAGACCCTCGTCGACGGCGAGGTAAGGTAGGACAGCTTTGCAAGCTGTCGACAACCCAAGCACTCTTGTTTTGCATATCCTGCCCGGCATATCCTGTCGGCAGGTTGCAAACCTGCCCTACTTTGTTAGCCCGCTTTGATTCTTCCTTTTTGAGCGGAATACTGAATCCTACCCATTTTGATTAGGAAGATAAGTTCGCGTTCCCAGCCTGGATGAGCGTTGAAGTCCTGCCATTGATTGATGGCTTGAAGTTGGTTTAGGAATTCTAACATTCGTGTCTCCAGTGCACTGTCCTGTGGGATGAGTGATTGAAAGTGGTCGTAGGCCTTGAGAAGTTGGATTGGGGCTGCTAGAAAGAGTGTGGTGAGAAGATAAACCGAAGTGGCGTTGCTGGTCAGGTCTTTTTGATAGACGTGCCAGTTGAGTAAACTGGTGTCCGTGTTGTCCGGAATATTTGCTTCGGCCATGGTGAAGTGACCTTGCCCGTTTTTCCAGCGGAAGAATCCTGTCGCGGCAACTCCCAAGACGCAGGCGGAAGCGATGGATATGATTACTTTCGGAGCAACGTCGAACTCGAACTCCTCGACAAATAAAGATGCGATGAAGTGAAAAAACGTATAGGTGATGGCAAAAAGAAACAACGACAAGGCTGCACGCAGGCAGCCGTAGAGGACCTGCTGTCGGTTGAATGTTTTAATCATGACGTCGCCGGTAAGTTAAATCCATTGGGCCGCCTGTTTGGCGAAGTAGGTCAGGATGATGTCGGCGCCGGCGCGTTTAATGCCTGTTAGGGATTCCAGCACGATGGCTTTTTCGTCCACCCAGCCGTCTTTGGCGGCGGCCTTGATCATGAGGTATTCACCGCTGACCTGGTAGGCGGCGACGGGCAGGGTGGTGGTTTCGCGGACGCGGGAGATGATGTCGAGGTAGGGGCCGGCGGGTTTGACCATGATCATGTCGGCGCCCTCGTCCTCGTCCAGCAATGTCTCGCGGATGGCCTCGCGGGCGTTAGCGGGGTCCATCTGGTAGGTTTTTTTGTCGCCCGCCTTGGGTGCGGATTCCAGCGCGCCACGGAAGGGGCCGTAGTAGGCGGAGGCGTATTTGGCGGTGTAGGCGAGGATGGAAACGTTTTGGAAACCCTCGGAGTCGAGCGTGGTGCGGATGGCTTCGACCCGGCCGTCCATCATGTCGCTGGGGGAAACGATATCGGCGCCCGCACGGGCGTGACAGAGGGCTTGGCGGCAGAGGACCTCCACCGTCTCGTCGTTGATGATTTCCATCTCACCTTTGTCGTTTTTGCGCACCAAGCCATCGTGGCCATCGGTATTATAAGGATCGAGGGCCACGTCGGTGACCACGCAAAGCGTCGGGTGCGCCGCCTTCAGTGCCTTGATGGCGCGGGGCACCAGGCCGCCGTCGTTATGGCATTCCTCGGCGCCGGAGGTTTTCAGGTTTTCAGCGATGGCGGGAAAAAGGACGACGGCCGGGACGCCGAGCGCGTGGGCTTCGCCGGCCTCTTTGACAAGACCATCAAGCGACCAGCGGGTGCAGCCCGGCATCGAGTCGATGGCCTCGTCCGATTCCTTGTCGTGGACAAAAAGCGGGTAGATGAAATCGGAGGCCGACAGCGTGGTCTCACGGACGAGGGCACGGACGGCGGGGGACTTGCGGTTGCGGCGGGGTCGGATCATGCGTTTTTTTTAACCGCGAATGGACGCGAATACACGCGAATTTTTTACTGCCAACCGACTACTGCCTACAGCTGACTGATTTCATACCCATCGGGGTTGTCCTTGATGGTCCAGCCTTGGGCGGAGAGTTCGTTGCGGAGTTGGTCGGAGGCGGCCCAGTCTTTGTTTTGTTTGGCTTGCCAACGGCGTTCGGCGAGGTCCTGGATCTCGGCGGGGATGTCGGAGGCTTCCTCTTCGGTCGGGAGTTCCAGACCTAGGGCGTGGACAATGGCATCGAAGGCGGCGAGGTTGGCGGCGGCTTCTTCACCTTCGAGTTTCTGTGCCGCTTTGAGGCCGGAGAAGAGGTGGCCTAACGCCGCCGGGGTATTTAGATCTTTGTTCAAGGATTCCCATGCGGCGGCGAATAGTGAATGTTGAATAGTGAATGTTGAATTTGAGATGTCGCCTGCGGCGAGGGCGAGGACTTCGCGGCCTTTGGCCAGCTTCGTTAGGGCCTCTTTGGCGGCGTGTAGGGAGTCGAGGGTGAAGTTGAGCTGTTTACGGTAGTGGCCGGAGATGAGCACGTAGCGCACTTCCATGGCGGTGTGGCCTTTTTCCGCGAGGTCGTCGATGGTGTAGAGGTTGCCGAGGGACTTCGACATCTTGCCGCCATCGACCATCAGGTGGGTGATGTGGAACCAGTGGGCGGCGAAGTTGCCACCGCAGGAGCACTGGCTCTGGGCGATTTCATTTTCGTGGTGCGGGAAAACGAGGTCGACGCCACCGGAGTGGAGGTCGAAGTCGGTGCCGAGGTATTCCTTGATCATGGCGGAGCACTCGAGGTGCCAGCCGGGTCGGCCGTCGCCCCAGGGGGAGGTCCAGAAGTTCTCGCCGTCTTCCGCTTTCCTAGACTTCCACAGCACGAAGTCGGCGATGGAGTCCTTTTCATACTCATCGGCGTCGGCGCGCTGGTTCTGGGTCTTGCCGAGATCGAGCTCGCGGGTGTCGAGGTGGGAGAGTTTGCCGTAGTCGGGGAACGAGGCGACCTTGAAATAAACCGAGCCGTCGTCGGACGCGTAGGCGTGGCCTTTTTCGATCAACTGCTCGATCATGGCGATCTGCTGGGGGATGTGCTCGATGGCACTGGGCTCGATGTGCGGCGGCAGGCAGCCGAGCGCGGTGCAATCGGCGTGGAATTTGTCGGTCCATCCGGCGGTGAACTCTTGCAGTGTCGTTCCAGCGGCCTGGGAGTCGCGGATGGTTTTGTCGTCGACATCGGTGATGTTTCTCACATGCAGGGTTTTCATGCCGCCGGTTTCGAGCACGCGGCGGAAGACATCGTGCATGACGAAGGTACGGAAGTTGCCGATGTGGGCCGGGCCGTAAACGGTGGGGCCGCAGCAGTAGAAGCGGTAGGTTTCGCCGTCGAGGGGGGTGAGTTCGCGATTCTCGCGTGTCAGGGTGTCGTAAAGTTTCACTTTGGTTTGAAGTGTTCAGTTTGAAGTTGGAAGGAAGGAGTGATCGCTGGGTGATTGGAAGGCTCGCAGGTTGAATTCTGGCAGGATGGAGAGCAGGTGGTCAAAGATGTCGCTTTGGATGTCCTCGTAGTATGACCAGCGGTTGTCGGTGGTGAAGACATAAATCTCGATGGGGATACCGTGTTCGGTGGGCTGGAGCTGCCGCACGAGCAGGGTTTCGTGTGATGCGATTTGGGGATGGTTGTTGAGGTATGCTTTCAGATAAGCCCTGAATGTGCCGAGATTGGTGAGGGCACGTGCGTTGACTTTGTTATCGGTGGCCTTGGTGGCATTCTCCGAATTCCACTTGCTGATCTCTTGTTCTTTTGCCGTCAGGTAGTCCCTGAGCAGGCTGATTTGCTTCATTTGAGAGAGCTTGGCCTCGTCGAGAAACTGGACGGTCGACATATCGATGTTCACCGAGCGTTTGATACGACGGACACCGCTGTTACTCATCCCGCGCCAGTTTTTAAAGCTGTCGGAAATGAGGGCGTAGGTCGGGATGGTGGTGATGGTTTTATCCCAGTTGCGGACCTTGACCGTGGTGAGGGCGACTTCGAGAATCTCGCCATCGGCGCCGAATTTAGGCATTTCGATCCAATCCCCCCTCGCGACCATCCGGTTGGCCGAGAGTTGGATGCCGGCGACAAGGCCGAGGATGGAATCCTTGAAAATCAGCATCATGACCGCCGTCATCGCCCCGAGACCGGAGAAGATGAGCACGGGGGATTTTCCAATCAGGGTAGCAATGATAAAGATGATGGCCGCCAGGACCAGGATGATCTTGATGACCTGGAAGAATACCTTGATCGGGAGTTCTTTGGATACATCATACCGGCTATAAATACGCTCGATGATATTGAGGAGCGAGTTGGCGGCGAGGAAGGACAGGACAATGATACAGACCCTGGCGGTGGTCTGGATGCATCCGGAGAAAACGGGTGCGCCGTCGTGTTGGGTGACGATTGCGTGCGGTGCGGCGTTCAGGATGATGACGGCAGGGACTAGCAGTGACAGCCATTTGAAAAGCCTGCTGCTGAGCAGTTCATCGTCCCAGGTGGAGCTGGTTTTTTTGACAACCCGACTGACAATCCCGACCACGACATTGCGCACGATAAAGTAGGCGAGAAAGGCGCTGGCCAAGACGACAAGCAGGAGCACGGCGTCGACGACCAGACTGTCATGCCAGTCAATTTCGTGGTGGTCTTGCTGGAAAAACCACCCTGAGAGTTTGTCGTGCCACGTGTTCACGGCGTTTCCGTGCCATACCAAGCACCTGGGAGCAAGGAGAATGCAACGCGGATTTCTTGTGGGCGGCCTGAAATTGCAGCGTTGCTTTTGGAAGAAATACGCTTGGTATCATCATGCGATTAGTCTAACGTAGCTTGATGGAGGAAGCTCAGTTCCATACGACACAGTGGACTTTATTGAAACGGATTTCTGAAGGCTCGGATGAGGAATCGACCAAGGCCTTGGAAGTTGTCTGCAAGCAATATTGGCCGCCATTGTATGCTTATGTCCGGAGAAAAGGGTATTCGCCTGATGATGCCGAGGATGTTGTGCAGAGTTTTTTTATGAGGCTTCTTGAAAACGACAGTTTTGCCATGGCCAGTGTGGATAGGGGCAGACTGCGCACGTTCCTGTTGACGATGCTCAATCGCCATATGTCGACTGAGTGGCGAAAATTCTATGCGCAAAAGCGGGGTGGTGGGGCAGCCTTGATATCCCTTGATAGTATGGATACCGAGAGCTGGTATTCTCTGGTCGAAGGACCGGATTCCTCCGATGTCCTGTTTGATTACGAGTGGACGGTCACGATTTTGAACCGGAGTATGGATGAACTGCGTGCCAGCTATATGGTCAGGGGCAAGCCGGATCGTTTTGAAGTCTTGAAGCGTTATCTGGAGTGGAGCGGCGCTGGGTCGGGACGTGAAGAATACAGTGATACGGCCCGTCGTTTGAAAATGACCGAAGGGGCTGTGAAAGTGGCTGTTTTCCGCTTGCGCAGCCAGTTTCGGGAAATCCTTGTCAGCAAAGTGAGGCAAACGCTGGATGACGGCAGGGAGGACGAAGTCAATGACGAGCTGATGTATCTGATGCGGGTGATGGGGACGGTCGAGACCCGGCGGGCAAGGGAATGACAACGGGAAAGCGTGAATGAGTAAGATGGAGCCAGCGAACAAAGCAAATGATTCCTTGCAGGGAGTGGAACCCTTCAAGCTTCTGGCGCGTGTGGTTTACACCGATGTGACCGCACAAGGTGACCGGGAGTGGGAGATGCCTGAGCCACACAAGCTGGAGGAGTGGATTTCCGGGTACGAGGTGAGATCCTTGATTGGGCGGGGTGGCATGGGAGCGGTTTACAAGGTTTTTCACAAGGGTTTGCAACGGCTGTGCTGCTTGAAGCTCCTGCCCTTGTCCATTAGCCGGAGACCTGACTTCGAAGAGCGCTTCCTACGTGAGGCCAGGGCGATGGCCAGCCTGAATCACCCGCACATCGCCTGTGTCTATGATTCGGGAAGCAGCGTGCATGGACAGCTTTATTACGTGATGGAATATGTCGATGGCAAAACCCTGACTGCTTTGATGGGGGAGGGGGGGCTCGATCAGAACACCGTCTCGTCGATTATTATGCAGGTGTGTGATGCCTTGGAGCATTCCCATGATAAAGGCTACGTCCACCGGGATATTAAACCGGGCAATGTACTGCTGGACGGGGATGGGCAGGTCAAGGTGGTCGACTTTGGTATCGCCAAAATGTTTGACCAGAACGACGCCTGTGAACTTGACCACGGGGTGACCCTGCTTGGCGATGTGATAGGGACCCCCGGTTATATGTCCCCGGAGCAATCATCGGGAGGAGAGGTTGATCATCGGACCGACATTTATGCACTGGGTGTGATGATGTATGAGATGCTTACCGGGTCGTTGCCGCAAGGGGCATTTGAGCCGCCGGGCGCAACGCCGGGAGTCTCCTCCGGCTGGGACGTGGTGGTGATGACCTGTTTGAAGCAGAACCCGGCGCATCGTTACCAGAGTGTGGGGCAGCTGAAATCCGCGATTGAAGCCAGGGAATGTCACACGGGCGCAAGCAAACGCCTCGGCTGGAAAACGCTGGTGGCCATAGGGCTGGTGCTGCTGGTGACAGGATACCTCGTTCATCAGCAGGTGGGCATGCATAGCGCCGCTCAGACGCCGCTGCCATGGCCTGTTTTGGCAAAACAGCACGAAAACAGCCTGGGTATGAGCTTGGTGCCGCTCCCGGGAACCAGGGTGCTGGTTTCCAGGGACGAGACTTGTTGGGCTGATTGGGATACTTTTTTGTCCGATACCGGATATGCATGGGATGCTCCCTTGAGTAGTCGGGTCCCCACGCATTCGGCGCTCAATATTTCATGGCTCGATGCCAAGGCGTTTTGCCAGTGGCTAACGGAAAAGGAACGGGCCGAGGGTAGGATAAGCAAGGGCATGAGATACCGGCTACCCACCGACCAGGAGTGGAGTATAGCGGCGGGTTTGTCCCAGGAATGGGGTGCCACCCCACAGCTCAGGTCAGGTAAAGTGTTGGGGGTTTACCCTTGGGGGAATCAGTGGCCACCACCACCGGAAGTGGCGGCGGTATTGGACCAGGGCATGGCGTTCAACATGGTGCAGGGGCTGGCGAAGGCATACCGCCTCGTGGCGGGCGCGATGGCACCGGACCGCATTGGGGATTACAAGCAGGTGACGTCTGATTTATACCATCAACCGTGGAAAAAGGTGGTGGCTGACGGAGAAGACTTTGTGGTGCTGCCCCAGTTGGCCGGGCAGGTGTTGGAGTTGGCGGACGACCGGGTAGTGATGCGATATTGGAATGATAAAACCGTCGTGTTTCTCGGAACGTGGATGGGGTATCATGCGCAATGGGCCTTTTCCCGGGTCGGTTGGCAGTCGGCCAATTGGGCTGATGCCGGGTTCCGTGACTTTTTTTTGAAAGAAAAGTGGGGGGCATGGGGTCGTATCGGGTGTGGACCCAGGCGGTTTGGAATGACGATGAAGGGAGCTGGTGGCAAGACGGCCATCCCTTTCCTGCCGAATTGATGGAGCCGCCCCCGCAAGGACTGCAAAGCCGCCAGTTGCAGGGGCGTATCAGAGACGGGAAGTTGACGTTTGTCACAAACCTGATCACCTTCGAAGGGCATCCGGTTCTGGTATTTGATGGCAGGCTGAGTCGGCAGGAATTGCGTCACCAGGCGGAGGAGGCTTACCGGAAGCTGCAAGCCATCTGGTATCGCATGGCCGATAGGATCTGTCTGGAGGTGTTGCCTGAATACGAAAACGTGTGGTTGCGCAAGTGCCGTCCAGTGACAGGATTGTATGAGAACCCGTTAGGTGTGAGAGGCCTGGTCGGTGGGGCAAAAGAGTGGGTGGAGGACCGTTATAACGGTGGCGATGACAATCGGCGCACACTACGCGGGGGGGCAATGCGATTACGGGGCCGTGGGCCGCTGGTCGACGAGATAAAAGCGGCAACAGGGCACGCTGTGGATTACGTGATGCAGTATGCCATTTCGCCGCAAACAGAACTGCTGTCATCTTATCGTCAGCCAGGCGAGCCGGAAGGGCGGTGCTCTTGGTATGGCTTCCGGGTGGTGCTTGAGATTGAAAAATAGGACCCGGCGGACTTGCTCGTTCCGTTTTCCTGTAACCCGGGACCGGAAAATGCGAATACGGGGGGGAGATGGGAAAGTTTCTTTCAATGCGAGCGGGTGCGTTTTTCCTGGGTGTCTATGTTGCGGGTAATGCCGGAGCCGTGGACTATTCGATCTTGGATTTTGGCGCCACCGATGGTGGTGCTGATGACTTGGCCGCCATCCATGCGGCGATCGCGGCGGCCTCACCAGGCGACAGGGTGCTGATTCCGGCCGGCACTTTTCAAATATCGGGTCCCATCGTGCCCAAGGCGGATGTCACTCTGGCGGGAGCTGGGATGGACGCATCCATTCTTGAATACATCGGGGCCTCTTCAGCACCCATGGTCCGAATCCAGGCAGCTGGTATCGACCGCGTGGAGCTTACCGGCTTTACCCTTGACGGGCTGGGCTCGTCCAAAGCGACCCAGGGGCTTGAGGTATCGGGAACAAAGGATCATCATATTCATGGAATCCGGGTGCGGAATCTGGTGGATGCCTCGGGTTTTGGCCCCCATGGAATCTATTTCTCAGGGGCGGTTACCGGCTCGGTCATTGAGGGTAACGAATTTCTGAATATTGGTGTAGCCTCGACATGGGGTTCCGGCATCCGGCTGAACGGGGGATCAAACCATACGGTTGTGCGGCAAAATTTGATTCAAAACGTGGGTCGTGGCGGTGTCCTGCTGAGTGCTTCCACCGACTGCATCATCACTTACAACACTGTTAGCCAGAGCGGCCAGACGGGACCTGGCCTCGGAGTTGAATTGTGGGGAGGCTCGCATCGGGGTGTCGTCGAGGACAATAACCTCGATCATTGGCTGAGTATCGACAGCTCTAACATGTGTGCGGTAAGGAGGAATACCGTGGTGGCTAACGATGGCTCCATTCAATACATCGGTATGGAAATGGCGGGGGGCTCCGATAATGTGTTTACGGAAAATCACATCGGGAAGGGGAATCACATCGGGCTGTCACTGTCGGGAAACACCTCTAAAACCAGGTCGTATTTTTCAAACAACATATTTTCAGAGTTAGACAGCTGGGGAGCCCAGATTCAAGACAATGGCGGGGTGATACGGCAGCTCTATTTTTTTAACAATACCTTTGAAAAGGCGAACAGCGATCTTCCCAACCTTTATGGTGCACCTACCGTGGGGTTCCGCTTTAATGCGGTGGCAGGTGGTGCCGGTATACGGCAACTTGTATTTGATGGTAACCAAATTCTCGCCAATGACCATTCCGGCTTTGCCATCTACGGCCACACACATACACAGGGCGTCGATGAGCTGAGTTTTGTCAATAACACCATCTCTAACAACGGCTCGAATGCAATCGAGAATGGAAATGTGGCTAACCTCGAGTGGTCCGGCAACACGGTCAGTGGTAATGGCAACAATAACGTCCCGGTAAGCAAAGGGTTCGCCAACGCCAAACCCACAGTGCAGATATCGGGGCCAATGCTGGTTGGTGTTGGCGAGACGATCAGCTTTACTCTGGACTATACCGATGATGGGGCGCCTACACCTGACGCCGTGTTATGGGATCTGGGCGACGGTGTGCCGGTGACTGCTACGAGTGCAGGTCACGTTTACCAAACACCGGGGGATTACACCGTGGCGCTCGTTGCCTGGGACACCCAAGGCCGGGCGGCTCACGCCACCCATACGGTGACGGTCGTTCCGCTGGTTGATAGTGATGGCGACGGCCTTCTCGATCACCATGAGACACTGGTGTATGGAACATTGCCGAACGATCCCGATACCGACCACGACGGCTATTTCGACGGGGCGGAAATCACGTTTAGAACAAACCCCAAATCCAGTCAGGAAACACCGGAGAAAAAAGCGCTGATCACCATGGTTTCCGCGACGGATCTGAAGCTGAGCTTCAGTTGCAAACTGGGGTCGACCTATCGTATTGAACAGTCCAACGACCTGAGCGCAGGCTCCTGGCAGACCGTGGAGTCCGGTATCACCGGCTCAGGTCAGATCCTGGAAAGATACTACACGCTCCCTGGTGCTGCACAGAGGCTCTTTTACCGCATGAAACAAGAGTAGAGGTCATGCGCGCACGCCGTCAACCTTGCCAAAAACAAACCTTGGATCGCCAGGCTCTAACATGATCGTAAGGAGGGGTGGAAAAAATAATAGCACGAATATTCAAGACGATGAGGGTGGATTTCTGATAGCTTCCGATGAAGCTCGATAAGCATTGATCCGGTGACCTACAACACCGTCACCTGCCATACCCCCTTCAAACTTTTAACGCATCACGGAACCTGTCCAAGGAATCCAGCCAGCTCAATAACAGGCTCCTTTATGTAGTTCAATAGTTCAAACCCGTTACCTCCCATATCACTCCATGAAAGCTCTTCCGAATAACCCGAGAATAAACAAATCTAAAGCAATCAGAACGAGACGTAAACTTATATTCACCGTCCCCTTTTTCGCTACGCTTATCTTTCTGACATGGATTTCGCATCATTCCCGTGCGCCACGGGTGTTCCCTCCCCCTCCGGCGGATAGTAAATTGACCGGAACCCCGATTCCTACATCCGATAACACATCTTTGATGCAAGCACTGGAAGAAGCTCGTTTGACAGCTTGCCGTATCACCCTGAGAGAAGCGGCGATGGAGAAAAATAACGGTGCACAATATTTTATCTCGAACCCACAACAGCAGTTGACAGCGCGTTTCCTTGATGGAGCTATCCGCCTTGGTTCCGGACAAGGCGGGATATGGACCGCTACTCTGGGGTTGGAGGGCAGCCAGCACGCAGTACCGAGGGCGAGCGGTAATCGGGTCGAGTATGCGCACGGGAGTGGATTGAAGGAATGGTTTGTAAACTGTTCCGAAGGCATCGAGCATGGTTTCACGGTATCGAAACGTCCGGTGGGTCAAGATACCACAGGAGAGCTGCGCCTGGACATGCGGCTCGAAGGCTTGCTCGCCAAGGCTGTGGACGAGGACGGCAAAGCTCTCGAATTCATCGATCCGGAAAGCAGAGCCTCCTGCGTCCGGTATGACGGATTGAAGGCATGGGATGCCCACGGAAAAGCGCTCGTCTCAAGAATGGAAGCAAGCCCTTCCGGTTTCACTCTCGTGGTGTCAGATGCCGGAGCCGTATACCCGCTTACGATCGACCCGCTCATCACTTCCCTCGAAAGCAAGCTGGAACCTATTTTCACTGGCGACGGCTCACCAAAAGACTTCCTCGGCAGCTCGGTAGCAATTGCGGGCGACACGGCGGTCGTCGGAGTGCCAGGCGATGACACAGCTGCTGGTGAAGGTACGGGTAGTGCCTATGTCTTCATCCGCACTGCATCGAGTTGGTCGCTTCAATATATTTTAATGGCCGATGATGCGAATGCTGGCGATGAGCTTGGTGGAGCTGTTTCAATCTCCGGCACGACCATCATCGTCGGTGCCCGCTTTGGTGATTCGATCAACGAAAGCGATACGGGAAGCGCCTATGTTTTTGTAAGGAATGGCGACGTATGCTCCCAACAGGCTAAGTTGATTCCCAATGACCCGGCCTACGATGACTGGTTCGGAGCATCCGTGTCGATTGATGGAGAGACTTTGGTCGTCGGGTCTCCAAGACACGATAGCCTAACTTATGGTGATGTTGGAAGCGCATACGTTTTTGTCCGAAGCGGCACGACATGGACACAGCAGGCGCAACTGACCGCCAGCAATGGTGAAGGTGTGGACAATTTTGGTAACTCGGTTTCGATCTCAGGAACTACCATCCTTGTTGGCGCCGAGGGAGCGGATTATTCAGGATACACCAATACCGGAAGTGCCTATGTCTATCTTCGCACGGGAACCTCTTGGAGCCAGCAGGCGATTCTGACACCGCGTGACGACGTTATTTACTTCGATGGTGCCTTTGGTGTATCCGTCGCGCTATCCGGAAACACCGCGCTCATCGGGGCCGAGGGAGAGAGTTCAAGCGGACGAGCTCACGTATTCACCCGCTCTGGCACGACATGGACGCGACAGTCAATGCTTGTTCCTGCTGACTCGACGAGCTCCGATTATTTTGGTACTTCAGTCGCACTTTCGGGCAATACGGCGGTCGTGGGATCGGACTTGAACGATTCGACTCGCGGAGACAATACGGGCAGTGCCTATGTGTTTTTCAGAAACGGTAGCAGCTGGAGTCAACAGGCGAAACTCGAATCCACGCTAGCGCGAGCAGAAGATCAGTTTGGATACTCTGTGGCAGTTTCTGCGGACACGGTGATCGTTGGTGCTCCATTCGCGCGCGGAGTCATTCCCCATGAATTTCAAAATGATAGTGATGCGGGCAGTGCCTTCGTATTCTCCCGCAGTGGCTCGACCTGGAGTCTCCAACAGGAGCTCAACGGTGGCAATGGCGCCATCAGCAATGGCTTCGGTTCTGAAGTAGAAATCGAAGAAAACACTGCTGTCGTAGGAACCCCAGGAGAGGACACCCCTTCTGCGACCGGCGCAGGAGCAGCCTACGTCTTCACCAAATCCGGGGACACCTGGAACTATGCAGCCCGTCTGATCGCTGACGATTACTTTAGTCCTCACGACCCCAATCCCATGTTCGGATCCTCTATCTCAATTTCCGGCAATACCATACTCGTGGGTGCGTGGAATGTGAGAGGCGGCGAGGGGAGGGCATATGTATTCACAAACAATGGAGGAAGCTGGCAGCAGCAGGCTATCTTGAGTGCATCGACCGGTTTGGCGCACTTTGGCATTTCCGTTGCGGTAGAGAATGACCGGGCGTTGGTGGGCGCGCCTTTAGAGAGAAATGCTCGTGGTGCAGCCTATGTTTTTGAGCGCAGCGGAACTAATTGGACTCAGCAGACAAAACTGATCGCCGCTGATGAGACAGCCTATTCATCATTCGGTGTCGCGGTGGATATGTCAGGTGATACGGCAGCTATTGGAAGCGATCAAAAAACCATCGACTCGGCTGTCGCTGCTGGATGCGTTTACATTTTCACGACGAGCAATGGTGTCTGGTCCCAGCAACAGAAGCTGACCGCGACCGACGCTACTGCTTACCACGAATTCGGGGGCGAACTTGCCATCTCAGGGGAAACCATACTGATCGGCGCCAAGAATACTTATTACAATCCACCGGTTTTCAGAGGGACAGGATATGGAAGCGCCTACATCTTCGCTCGCAGTGGAGCAACCTGGACGCAACAGGCGAAGCTGCTTCCAGCAGTCGAAGAGTTCAACGATTACTTCGGTAGCTCGGTCGCCCTTGACGGACCAATAGCTATGGTAGGATCCCCTCTCCGCGACCGGGGAGCAGAAAGCAATCTCGGAGAAGTGTTCATCTATCGTCGTAGCGGGTCGACCTGGAGCCAGGAAACAAGTATCGTTTCGGATATCAGCACCCCCAGCCAATCGTTTGGTAGCGCTATCGCTCTCACAGGGTATACCGCGCTGGTTGGAGCATCTAGCACGGAGGCCGTTAATCCCTACACGGGAATTCCCGCCCAAAATTCCGGAACAGCCTACTTCTTCCACCTTGAAGTCACGGCGGAGCCTACTCCAAGAGAACTCTTCGACAGTGCCATGCTCGCTGCGAATCAATTTGGAAACAACGCTCTTCCCTCTGCTATCCCATACCACGATGGTGTTGAAAACCTCCTCAAGTATGCCTTTAACATGAATCTGAGCGCAGCGGATGTGCGTGAACTTATTCCCTCCACCGGAACGGCGGGGCTACCTTTGATTACGCTGGACCGTAGTCAGGCGACACCTCGCTTACGTTTCGAATTCCTGCGCCGGAAAAACAGCGGCCTGATTTACACGCCATTAAAGGGAACGGAATTGAATGCCGGGTCATGGGTGGGGCTGTCTTCACCGGTGCCGGATGTCATGCAGTCCATCGATTCAGAATGGGAACGGGTGGTGTATTTTGAAGACGTAGACCTGAGCACCCAACCGCGCTACTTCGGGAGAGTCGAAGTAGTCTTGCCCGAATAACTCTATCCCGTGTATTTCATAAAAAGAGTCGCGCGATTGTTGGTTATTGTTAGTTTTAGTTAGCTTAACACTTGAAATATAACCAATCGCGCGACAACAGATTGTAATCAGGAGTACGGAGCAGCGGCACTACCGTTTCATTTCCAGAAAAAGCATTGTCGTGTACACTCACAGGTGTGAAGGGCCACCATTCCACATAGGGGCTTGTGCAGATTTGATAGTGGGAGACGTGGAAAAGCATCGATTTTTCGAGGTCCGTTCATCCTCAGGCACTTGGCTGATTGGCCTCTGGAAATTAAAGGTCATCGACCATTACTGCACATTCCGCTCGACGTTGGGGATGGCCACGGCTGGCTCGGATCTGATGCTGCTCAGCTTGTCACGGCCCTATGCGGATATGCGTATCAGGCAGTCGTTAAATTCGCGCGAGCCACATCGACACCTGCAACCCTTCGTCCAAAAACAAACCTTGGATCGCCAGGCTCTAACATGATCGTAAGGAGGGGTGGGAAAAATCATTTTTCCTGTTTTTCCTGTAACCAGAGGGAAATTATCGCGAATGGAAAGGGTCGAACAATGGCTTCGGTTCCAACATGTATTCCCCCTCCACAGTAGCACCCCAGCGAAATATCCGGAAACTCACAGGCTCTGGCTACTCCGCCACCCTTTTCGAGTCGGACCCGGACCGTAGTATTGTCCTTCCAGCATCGGCATACCATGTCTTTTTGATACCCCGGGATTTGTTAGTCTGGCCGGTCACCGTTGTTTGTGGGCACGAGGAGCGGATGCTCACACTCGGGCAGGCGAGAAGCGCCGCTGTTTATGTGCCACCCTTCCAGCAGGCTGCCATCACCGTGAGTGCATCCGGGCAATACATCCTGTTGCAGGTGCTCGACTGTCTTTATCATAGGAAACTAGCGGAGCAAATGCCCTATACGGAGAAGAGGGTCACATTTTGTTGTCGTGTGATCCAGTCACTCTCTGGCGCCTCGGTGGAGGGACTGTTCACAGCCGTGGAATCAACTGGCCCCGCCGCCACCGTCTCCAGCCCGGCAGGTCAATACAGCGCTGTAACTGCGGTAATCAAGGAGTGCCTGGCGGAAAAACCCGCCGGTCCGGAATCATCCCGCATTGCTGAGGAGAAGATCCATCAGTATATGTGGCAGAACCTTGATCAGGCTATTTCCGTGGATGACCTGTCCGTCATCACGCATCTGAGCAAGTACCACTTTTCCCGCTGCTACCGGTCACTCACGGGCGCTAGCCCCGCCGCTTTTTTGCGCAAGTTACGGGTCTTCAAGGCGAGGCATTTACTCAGTACCCGGCAGCCTCAGCCCCGTTTGGCAGACCTGGCGCTCGACTGTGGCTTCAGCGACCAGCCCCATCTTAGCAGGGTGTTCAAACAATACACCGGCATGACTCCAAGCGCGTATCTAAAGCTGGTGGAATCGGGAAAACAGCAATCTGTGTAATTAAGAAAAACTAACAAATAACAGCATGAACGTTCAAGACGAGCAGCATGGATTTCTGATAGTCTCCGGTGATGTTCGATAAGCATTGATCCGATGAGCTACAGCACCGTCACCTGCCATACCCCCTTCAAACTTTTAACCCATAAAAAAATCCTCGCTGTCGATTAGCGAACCCGCTCCTGCATGAAGGTCAAATGATCCGCCGCAGGAGCGGGATAATACCCCAAAGACACACCGCGTTTTCTCTGCTGGCGGACACAAACCGCCGGTCACTCAAAGAGAATGACACAAGCCACTGATACTGGATACCTCCTGTTTTACTAGCCCCCTAGCCCCAACGATTATGATGACCCGCTTCTTTTTTCGGTAAAAAATGTATTTTTCCTGTAACCAGCGAGGAACGATCGCGAATAGAGGGTGGAATCGATGTGGGTTCTACCTGACTGGAGTCGGGCTTTGTTTCCTTCATGCGTATGCACGGGGAAGTGGATTCTGACTTACAGCCTGGTTTTTGTAGTTTGTGTGTAAGTAAGCGCCGATGCGGGGGGAGGATGTGTGACTGCCTCCCGCATCGGCAAATTTGAAACGGAAGAGGCGAGGTTGGGTTGCTTTCATGATTGCAGTTAGCTGGGGATGGTGCAGAGTCCGTGGCCGATGAAACGTGCTCTTTTCTGTTTGCTTGCCCTGGTTGCCGCTCTTTTGAATAGTTGTATCGATGGTGAGGAGGAGGTTTTTATCAATGCCGATGGCTCGGCCCGGGTGACGGCGGTGTACCGGGTGCCGGGGATTCTTTTTTCTGCTGAGGATGCCGAGGAGCTGAGGACCAACATCACCGAGGAGGTCGCGCGGCAGAAGAACCTCAAGCTGATCACCAATCGGATCGACAAGGAAAATGGTAGCCGGGTGATTACCATCGAGTTGGCAACCGATGACATCATCGCCTTGGAGGGAACACTGGCCGAGCACACCCCTGGCATCAATCCGAGCAAGGCGGACAAGATGCTGCACGCGATCATCGGCAGCATCACGGTCAACCTGGATGGTCTGAGTGCCGAGCTCAGTCGCAAGGTGGACCTGGGGCCGCTGCTTGACGAGAGCCTGGGGAATAAAAGCGCGACGATCCTTGGTGACTCGGAATTCCGCTATATTGTCCACCTGCCGGAACCGGCGAAACAAAGCAATGCCCACGTGGTGGAAAACGATGGCCGGACGCTGAAATGGTATTACAAACTCAGTGAGTGCCACAAAAAGCCGATCCGTCTGAATATGGTGGCGAGTATCCCGCTGCCGTGGTGGGTCTATGCCGCTGGTATGACCGGGTTACTGCTGCTGGTCTGGGGGGGGTGGAAATGGGTGGGCTTGAAGTCGCGGATGAGCCAGTGAAGCTTCGCTTCCTATCATCGGGTCATGACCGGGACCCTCCTGCGCGTGAAGCTACGGCGGGGCACGCGGATCACATGCCACGTAAAAAACCCTTCCCCGAGTGAACGGAGAAGGGTTGGAGATTGTTTCCAGGGGAAGCGAATTACTTCACGCCTTTTTTACTGAGGCGGGTTCCTTTGGTGGCACCTTGGCGGGCCTTGAACTTGGGGTTGCTCTTACAGATGACGTAGAGGGTGCCCTTGCGCTTGACGACTTGGCAGTCTTCGTGGCGGCGCTTCATGGAGAGGAGTGAGGAAAGAACTTTCATGGTTTGAAGTGAAGTTGAAGTGTGTTGGGAAAATGGTTTGGACGGATGTCGGGACGCGGAAAATACCCAGATTGGATATTGTGTAAAGCCTATTTCTGGGAAAATACCCTCAATTTTCTAGATTTCGACGGCGATTACCGACAACACACCCGGCTTGGAGGCCAGATTTGTGATGAAAGCGGCGTCTGGAGCCGTATCCAGCTCGATCACGTTGAGTGCCACACCGAGTGACTGGTTGCGGGCCAGGGAGAGGTTGGCGATGTTCAGTCCGGCGTCTCCGAGCGCGGTTCCGACGAGGCCTACGATGCCTGGGCGGTCGTCGTTGCGGACGATCAGGAAATGCCCGCTGATGTTGGTATCGACGAAAAGGCGGTCGATTTCCACGATCCGGGGTGTTTGACCGATGATTGTGCCGGCGACGCGGAATTTTTCACCATCCTTGCTGAGTTCGACAACGATAAGCTCGCTGTACTCGGTTTTGGCATTGATGACGGAATCGATCAGCTCCAGCCCCATATCGTGGGCGACGGCAGGGGAGTTGACAATATTGACCTGGCCGTCAGGACGGGCGGCTTCGAGGTATCCGGTGAGCACCGTGCGGGAAATCAGAGAGGTGTCTTTTTCCGCGATATCCCCGTGGTAGGAGACCCGCAGGGAGTCTGGATTCACCGGCCCCAGTTTGGCGATGAATTTTCCCAGGGATTTGGCAAGGTCAAGGTAGCCACCGATCTCCGCCAGTGCGGCGGCGTCGAGTGAGGGCATGTTGATCGCGTTGCGGATCTCGCCGGTTGCGAGGAAGTCGCGGATTTGTTCAGCCACTTGAATACCCACATTTTCCTGGGCTTCGATGGTGGATGCGCCGAGGTGGGGGGTGAAGGAGACGTGTTTGGGCCGGTCAAAAAGAAGGTGGTCCGCGGCAGGCGGCTCATCCTCGTAGACGTCCAGTCCACAACCGGCGATGTGGCCGGAATCGATGGCCGCTTTCAGCGCAGGTTCGTCGATCAGGCCACCCCGGGCACAGTTGATGACCAAGGCATTTTTATTCATCAGCGCGAGGCGCCCGGCATTGATAATGTGCCGTGTGCTGTCTGTGAGCGGGACGTGAAGTGTGACGACGTCGGCACCCGTGAGAGCCTCGTCGGGGCTGCTGGCGAGCTCGATTTTGAGCTGGTCGGCACGGGCTTGGGTGAGAAACGGATCGTAGGCGACCACGTGCATCCCGAATGCCTGCGCACGTTTGGCGAACTCGGCGCCGATACGTCCCATACCGATGACGGCGAGGCGTTTTCCGTTCAACTCGATGCCTCCGAATGCTTTGCGGGCAGCGGCGAAGTTCCCCTTCAGCACTTCAGCGTGGGCTGGGCCGATGTTGCGGGCGGCGGAAAGCATCAGGGTGAAGGCCAGCTCGGCGGTGGAAATGGTGTTGCCGGTAGGTGTGTTCATGACGATCACGCCGTGATTGGTGGCGGCGTCACGATCGACGTTGTCGACGCCCACACCGGCGCGGCCAACCGCCTTCAGTTCGGTGGCCGCGGCGAGCACCTCAGCGGTCACCTTGGTCTGGGAGCGGATGATCAGGCCATGATAGGAAGGAATGATCTTGATGAGCTCCTCAGGGCTAAGGCCCGTGTTGACATCAACTTCAAGGTCCGGATGACTGCTGAGCAGTTCGACACCTTTGTCCGAAATGGGATCTGATACGAGAATACGTTGCTTCGCCATGGCGGGCATTTAGAGGGAGTCGCTTAACTTGTCAAAACATAGCAGTGACAATTATCGTCATAACGTATCTTTTTTATCCCCTGGTCATTTCCAGCACCAGGAATCGGGTACCCAGCATGGCTGGATGGGTCAGGGTCTGGAATTGGCGGAGCAGCGCAGCATCATCGGCGCCAGGAGCTGATTCAAGGCCGATCAACCAGTCTCTGGCATGGTTTGTTAGGTAGCTTGCCTGGGTTTGAAGCCGCGGGTTCTTGAAGCCCGCCGATACGGCCGCCTTTTCGAGTCGGGTGAAATCAACGTGGCAGGTGATATCAATTTCCCCTGGAAATTCGAGAGGGTTGTCCGATTTCCGGTGCTGGTGATAGGTCTGGAGCGTACCTTCGCTTCGGTCAGGATGGTAATAATCATCCGAGCCATGGCCGTAGTCGATGGTGATGAACAGACCCGACTCAAGTGCCGCCGCAGCCTCACTAACAAACTTTCCAATACCTGCACTGTATTCGGTGGTGTAGCCATCGGGAAACTGGTTGCCCAGCGAAGCACAGAACGATTGCAGCCCGCGATCCTGGAGTTCGGCACTGATGAACCGAAGTGGCCTGCCGGCATCTCCCTCGTGGTGAACCAACAGCTGCACCCAGCCGCCATTTTCAAAACGGATGAGGTCTACCGGGAAGGCGTCAATCAGCTCATTGGAAATGACAGCTCCATGCAAGCCGCCCATTTCAGACAGGGTGGTCCGACAGGAGAATTTCCCATCAAACCGCGGGCCGAGCGTCGCCTGTTGGGCTTCCCTCAATGACCGGCTAACCTCGACCAGGTGATAGTGCACCGCGTTGTAGCAGTCGGGCGAGCAGCGTTTGATTTCCTCGAGAATATCGGCCCCCAGGGCACCGTCGTGCGCCCCAGGTTCGATGATGTGAAATGCCTCTGGTTTTCCGCTTTCCTCCCAGAATGCCATGAGTCTTCTCGCTAGAATGAGTCCAAAACAACGCCCTACGCTGACGCTGGTGATAAAGTCGCCCTGCCTGCCAACGCGCTGGGTTGGCGATGCGTAATAGCCAAACTCCGGATCATACAATGCCATCGCCATGTAGTCGCGGAAGCGTATTGGTCCGTTTGCCGAAATACGGGACCGTATTTTCTCTGACAACGGGCTCTTCGTTTCCACAAAAGCGGGTGTTGCCTTCGACCCCATCTGAGGGTATGAAGAGTGATCCCCGCCGGGGTGAGGGGGGGCAGGTCCTTGTGATGATTCCTCCACCATTGAAAAAATGAGATAATGGGTAATAAGCGTTCCAATACAAGCAGTCAGCGCGTTGGCACTGGCAACAAGCGCCGCAAAAGAAGATTCTTCAAGCTCAAATGGCTGGTTTATCTCTTCATTTTAGGACTGCTGGCTTGCGGTGCAGGCTATCTCGTTTTTGAAATAAAAACCAAACCATTCAAGGAGCGTGCCGCGACATACGACCTGACTAAAATTGACGACGTCGAGGTGAAAAGCCTGATCCTTGATCGGAAAGGCCGGGAGATTGGTCGTATATTTGTCGAGAACCGCGACAAGATCAGCATCAAGGATGTGCCCCAGACGCTGATCGATGCTCTGGTCGCAGGTGAAGACCAGCGGTTTTTCGAACACGACGGGGTTGATCGCATTGGTGTGGTGCGTGCAGTGTGGCTTAACTTCAAGGCAGGCCGACAGACCCAGGGTGCCAGTACACTCACCCAGCAATTGGCTCGTAACGCCTTCCACCTCAAAGAGGAGGCGGACAAGCGGGGTGAGGGTGGCCTCGAGCGGAAAGCGGTGGAGGCTTTCCTTGCCCTGCGTATCGAGGAGGCATACGGCAAATACGAAATTCTCGAGTTCTATCTGAACCGTATTCCATTTGGTAGCGGTTACTATGGCATCAGGTCTGCCTCGCTCGGGTATTTTGGCAAGGAGCCGCGTGACCTGACAACAAGTGAGTGCGCTTCATTGGTCGGCTGTATCAAAAACCCGACCAGGATTTCCCCGCTCAACAGCCTTGAGGAAAATAAAAAGGCCCGCGACCAGGTGTTGCGGAGGATGGTGGAGGAGGAGTTCATTTCTGCGGCCGAAGGAGAAAAACTACGAGACGCACCGGTAGTGGTAAACCCCCAACCCATTCGCCGCGGGACCTCGCACCTCTACGAGCGCATTGCCAGCGCGGTCCGCCAACGTCTCGGTGAAGACGCTCTAACACAAGGTGGTTTCCAGATTCACACCACCATCGATCTGGATATTCAACAAGCGATGGAGCAGGGGATGCTCAAGCAGCTCGCCGCCGCCGAAGCCAGGCAAGGGTACAAGCACCCTCTCTACGAGTCGTATCGCAAGGAGGATGGCAGCCCTGAATACCTCCAAGGAGCGGGGTTGATGGTCGATAACTCGAACGGATCCGTCCTCGCTTATGTCGGCGGGCGTGATTTCAGCCACAGCCAATATGATTTTGTGCAGTCGGGACGCAAACCGATAGGGACGGCCTTTTTCCCCTTCATCTACACCGCGGCATTGGAAAATCAAATGTCGACTGTTTCCAGGGCCATAGACCGGCCGATGGATAACCGGGTGGTCATGGTGGATGGCCGGGAAGGTATTCTCGGTGAGTGGGGGATGGAAACCCTGAGTCCCCAATATGAGGGGGATATCAGCCTGCGAAGAGCCCTGGAGGTTTCCAAAATCGCAGCTTCCGTTAGATTGGGTAAAAAACTGGGCCTCGGAACGGTGATGGAGACAGCACGCAAGTTTGGCCTGTCATTTCCTGAAACCAAACTGCTTGCCCGTATGTTGGTGGGAACCGATGACGTATCCCTCCCTGAGATTGTCCGCGCCTATTCCGTGTTTGCCAACAAAGGGGTTGCGCTAAAGCCGGCCTTCTTTATCGACCGTATCATCGATTCATCGGGAACGGCACGTTACACGGCTAACAGCAACACACATTCCACAACGGCTACCAAGCGTATTGTGAGTGAACAAACGGCTTTCCTCATGCACAGTATGCTCAAGAGCTCACTACGTAACGGCACGGGGGAGGACGGGATTGCGGCCCTGCCCAGCGATGACTCGCTCGCCGGTAAAACTGGAACCACCTATGACTTTGCCGATAATTGGTTTATCGGTTATAACAGCCGGGTCACATGCGGCGTCTGGATGGGTTTTCTCAGCGGAGACCGGAGCGATATTTATCCTGGCGCATTTAGTCGTGAAACAGTCATGCCCGCCTGGGTAAAGGCGATGAAAGTGGCCTCCGTTGATTTTGCAGGCACCCCAATCACTCCTCCCGAAGGGATTGTGCAGCTTGACGTGTGCACCAGCTCCGGCTTGCGCAAGACACGCTACTGCCAGGAATATAAACGTGATGCCCTCAGCGGTGCGGAGTCCTATAATGCAACCACGATCAGCGAATACTTTATCAAAGGAACCGAGCCAACCGGTTATTGTGATGTCCACGGTATGGCATCCCCCAATCTAGGAGACAACCACATCTATGGGGCGCAAGCGACCAAGGTTGCCCGGTCTCATGCCATCCCCATCCAGCCCAGGGAGCCCCTCCTTCTCGGGCAGGACCCCTACGGGACTGAACAACCCGATTTTGCGCCCAAGGACATGCAGTCGGCCCGGAGCGACGGCGGCATGAACTTCGATCAGCTGGATAAGGCTGATGAAGATGCGGCCATCCTGCTCGACATGCCACGGCGTATCGAGATACACGAAGAGTAGGCTCGAACGGAGACCAGTGGGCGGTGGGCGGTAGCCGGTGGCCGGTGGCCAGTAGCCAGTGGGCGGTTCGGTAAAATCAGTCAAACTGCTTGCTTGCACTTTTCCAGCTGCTGGAACATCGTTTTGCCGTGCCTCCTGCTACAACAAAAAAACGAACATGGGCCGGACTGGTTTGCCCGGTCTGTCGATTTGTGTTTCGCGTGCCTAAAGACCACGATGGTGCCGGTGTCATCTGCCCTGCCTGCCACTATCTGCTGAACCTTCCGGGAGCCGAAAGTAAAAGGGTGCCTGTCAGGGTCACCAATGATGATGCACCGAAGACGCTGGTTCCCCAACCCAGGGATAAAAAGTCAAACAAGCCAATCGTTTCCAGACCTCTTTCCAAGGAGGATACCCTGCCGGCAGCACAACCCGCCTTGTCTGGTCCGGACGGCCAGAAGAGGGTGCGCAGAAAGAAACAACTTCCGCAAGCGGGATTGGAATGGGAGCGGAAACCCAGCACCAAGCCGGAGGCACCTGATAACCCCATGATGTGGATCGTGGCAGGTTCTCTGTTAGGTCTTACTGTGGTCGGTATCGGTGCATGGCTTGTGATCGACTCCATTGACAAAGACGACCCGCCGGCAGATCCGGTGGCCAGCCTGCCCAGTGACGCATCCACCGAGCCTCTTACCATCGATGAGGATCAAATGACCGATGAGGAGAAAAGGCGGCAACAGGAAATAGCCGATTCGGTGAAGACCGGTATGAGCGTCCTTACCGATGCCGAGGCTGTTGTGCGCCAATATCTGAATGCCAAGACTCCAGCCGAACTGGAAGCCCTCGTGCGTACTCCGGAGGTTACGGTCCCGCGCATGCGCGCGTGGTATGCCCAGGAAAAATGGGAGACTCCCGGAGCAAAAGACGTGGGTTACGGCGGACGGGTTACGGTCAAAGGTGTGATGGCTTCCATGGCCGTCAGGCTCAATGACTACTCAATCAAGCAAATCGCGCTCGAAAACACTCCGGACGGGTATAAGGTCGACTGGGAAAGCTGGGTGGCCTGGTCCGCCATGCCATGGGAGGATCTTTTTAAGAAACGACCCATCGATCCGGTAGAGGTGCGCGTCCACTGCTCGTTGGATAGTTATTATAACAGACTCTTTGATGACGATAACAAGTGGGTTGCCGTCCGTCTCGAGCACCCGGATTCAGATAGGGCGATTTATGGATATATCGACAAGGAATCACCTGCATTGATGAGGATGTTAGGTGACCTGCGCAACCGCGGTTCAGTAGCGGCTACCATTAAGATTAGTTATCCCGAGGACAGTGTCGCCAAAAACCAGGTGTATATCAACGAATACCTCCAAAGCGGTTGGGTGCGCCCTAGTGCAGATGAAGAAAGTGAGTCCACGCCCGCCGAAGACAAGTCGAAGGACGGTAAATAGACTTTCCTGATTTTCCTGATGAATACACGAGAAATCCCCTCAACGTACGATAAAGCACTCCGGATCAACCTCGACGAAGAGAAATACGGAACCTTTGCGGAAATCGGGGCGGGTCAGGAGGTGGCGAACTGGTTTTTCCGGGCTTCCGGAACAGCGGGTACCATGGCAAAAACCATCTCCGCCTATGATATGACCATGAGTGATGCCATTTATGGCAAGGCCGAGCGTTATGTGTCACGTGACCGCCTCAACGCCATGCTCGAGTATGAGTATGACCTGCTGGTGGAACGCTTACATACAAAGCGTGGTGGTACATCCTGTTTTTTCAGTTTCAGTAACACCGTGCGTGCACGCGGCTACAAGGATACCGGCGAGTGCCATGGATGGTTAGGCGTTCGTCTCCAGCTCAAGCCGGGGGAGGCCCCGTGCCAGATACTCATCCATATCCGCCTGCTCGATCAGGAAAACGTTGATCAAATGGAGGCGCTCGGCATCATCGGGGTGAATCTCATCTACGCGGCATTCTATCACCGTGAGCACTTGTCGCTTTTTGTCGAGTCCCTGATGGATGGCCTGACCCATGACCGTGTCGAAGTCGATATGCTCAAGTTCAGTGGCGAGGGATTCAAGATGATAGATAACCGTCTCTGTCACTTGCAACTGGTTACCAGCGGACTAACAGATGCGGCGATGTTCCTTCCTAACGGCGAGGTGGTCCAGCCTGCCGAGGCACTTTATAAAAAATCCATCGTGCTGCTCCGTGGTAGTTTTGACCCGGTCACCAACCTGCACCTTGATATGCTCAGCCAGACGCGCGAGGAGTTTAACAAATTCCTACCCGCAGACAGGCAGGCCAATACCGTGGAACTCTGCGAGATATCGATGAACAACCTGCTGCGCAAAGGAGCAAAAGGGGAGGGCGGTGAAATCGACCACCTGGCATTCCTGGACCGGGCCGATGCCTTGCAAGCGCTTGGCAAAACCGTGCTCGTTTCCCGTTGCCCCGAGTTCCACCGCATCGCCACCTACCTGAGCCGGTACACCACCAGCCCCATCGGCATCGTCCTCAGCATCGGTCTGCTCAATGAGCTCTTCAAGGCCAAGTGGTCGAAGAATCTGGCTGGCGGCATCCTCGAATCCTTCGGCCGGCTGTTCAAACACGAGCTCTCACTCTACGTTTATCCATGGGGAAACAGAAAATCCGGGGAGCTTGTCACGGCGGACAATTTCAAGACCCCTGAAAATCTCGACCACCTCTACCAGCACTTCCGCGAGAACGGCAAGATCCATCCGATTCCGTGTGGCGACAAAGGGCTGCTCAAGTACACCGGACGCGATATCCAGAGAATGATTGCCGAAGGCGACGAAACATGGAAATCCCTCGTCCCCGAACAAGCCCACCGCTCGGCCCTCCACCTCCACTAGCAGGAGTCCATCCACCATCCACCATCCACTATTCTAAATTCACCATTCAATCATGTCCTGGGGAGATGTCAGAGGTCTTTTGCAATATGTGCCACAATTCCGTGGCAAGGTATTTGTCATGGTGGTGGATGCTCCCGTGCCCGCGCTCGCGGAAACGATGCTCGATCTCGTCACCCTTCAGAACATCGGTGTGCAACTCGTGATCGGCAGTACGGTCCATAGTACGGACGACCTGTTGGACCGGGCCGCCGAGGTGGAGCTGAGTGTGGAAGAGGTTTCCGACCTCTGTTCACCCGGACCGATTACGGCAACCATCAAGCGGGGCCAGGTTGCCATAGCCGATCTTACCGGGGAAAATCCCTTGTCTGACACGGTGGCCGGGTTTGCCCATTCCATCGGTGCTAAAAAGCTCATCCTGCTCCGCGGGGCGGGGGACTCGCTACCCACGGGGGCGATTCGCGCCGCTGATGTCTCGGACGCCCAGCCCCAGGTGCTGCGCTCAGCCGCAGCGGCCTGCCTGTCGGGAATACCGCGTGTGCATGTACTCGATGGCAGTGTCCCCGGGGTCCTGCTCAGCGAGCTGTTTTCCAACGAAGGTGTGGGCACCATGGTGTACGCCGATAGCTATCGCACCATCCGCCCGCTGCGCGAGGAGGATATCGTCGAACTGTTGGGAATGATCGGCCGGTCCGTCAGGAACGCCCATCTCGTACCCCGGGATTTTGCCGCTGTGGCAAAAAGAATCAACGACTACTCGGTGATGGACATCGATGGCAACGTGGTTGGCTCGGTAGCCCTCTACCGCTATCCCGGTGAGAATACGGCGGAGGTCGCCTGCCTCTATGTCAAACAGGCACACGAAGGGCTCGGCTATGCCCGCGAGTTGGTGCATTACGCAGAGCAACAAGCCAGCCGGGAAAACATCCCCCGGGTATTCGCCCTCACCAACCGGGCCGCCGGCTTTTTCCAGCAGCTGGGCTACAGCGAACAATCCGCCGATCAGATCCCGCCAAGCCGTCACCAGCAACTACTCGCCAGTGGCCGCGACTCACGGGTGTTTGGGAAGCTCCTCAAGTAGGACAGCTTTTTAAGCTGTCGGCAGGATGTGTGCTTAGTTTGCCGACAGCTTAAAAAGCTGTCCTACCATTCACAAAAAAGCACCGGCTCGTTCGAGCCGGTGCTTGGTAAATGGGTTGGATTCGGGGAAGCTTACTTCCTCTTTTCCTCCTCGCGTTTCTTGACCTCGGCGATGACCTCGTCGGACACGTTCTTCGGACAAGGCGCGTAGTGGGAGAACTCCATGGAGAACTGGCCACGACCGGAGGTCATGGTGCGCAGGTCGCCGATGTAGCCGAACATGTCGCTCAGCGGGGCGTCCGCCTTCACGCGGATACCGGTGGGCGTGACCTCCTGCTCCTTGATCATACCGCGACGGCGGTTCAGGTCACCGATGACGTCACCGACGTTGTCCTCGGGAGTGAAGACGTCGAGTTTCATGATCGGCTCAAGGATCTGGGGGCCGGCCTTGGGAATGGTCTGGCGATAAGCGGCCTTGGCGGCGATCTCGAACGCGATTGCGGAGGAGTCCACTGCGTGCTGGGCACCGTCGACCAGGGTCACCTTGAAGTTCAGGCAGGGGAAGCCGGCGAGAACACCAACGTCCTTGGACGTCTTGAAGCCTTTTTCAATGGCAGGCCAGTATTCCTTGGGAACGTTACCACCAACCACTTTGGATTCGAATTCAAAATCGACGCCTGCTTCCGGATCGAGCGGCTCAATGATGTAGTCGATCTTACCATACTGACCGGAGCCACCGGACTGTTTCTTGTGGGTGTAGGAGTCTTCAACGCGCTTGGTGATGGTTTCACGGTAGGCAACCTGCGGTTTCCCGACGATGACCTCGACCTTGTGGGTGCGTTTCAGGATGTCCACCTTGATATCGAGGTGAAGCTCGCCCATGCCCTTGAGGATGGTCTCGCCGGAGTCCTGGTCGGTTTCCACAACGAATGTCGGGTCCTCCTTGACCATCTTGCCGATGGCGGTGCCGAGTTTTTCAGCGTTGGCTTTGTCAACCGGTGCAACGGCGATGGAGATCACAGGGTCCGGGAACACCATGGGCTCGAGGGTCGCGGGATTGTCCTTGTCGCAGAGAGTGTGACCGGTCTGCACGTTTTTGAGGCCTACGAGGGCTACAATGTCGCCAGCCTGGGCACCATCAAGTTCGATACGGTCATCGGCACTCATTTCAACGATACGGCCGATACGCTCGGTCTTGCCGGTGAAGGAGTTGAGGATGGTGGCGCCTTTTTCGAGTTTGCCGGAGTAAACACGGGTGAATGTAAGCGCGCCATACTGGTCGTCCATGATCTTGAATGCAAGGGCACGGAGCGGGCCGTTGGGGTCGACGATGGCGAATTTACCCGTGTCGTTGCCTTCCGGGTCGACCTCGGGCTGAGGCGGGACTTCGGTCGGTGAGGGGAGGTAGTCGACCACGGCGTCGAGCAGGACTTGGACGCCCTTGTTTTTGAAGGCGGAGCCGCAGTAGGTGGGGAAGAAATCCAGGGCGATGGTGCCCTTGCGGATGCACTTCTTGAGGTCCTCGATGCTTGGCTCGTTGCCTTCGAGGTATTCCATCATTATTTCGTCATCCTGTTCCACCGCGGTCTCGATGAGCTGGGCGCGGTATTCCTCGACCTTGTCCACCATGTCGGCGGGGATGTCCTGGATGCTGTAGTTTTCTGGCTGGCCGGTTTCATCCCAGACCCAGGCCTTGCGGGTGAGCAGGTCGACCACCCCGACCATGTTGTCCTCGATGCCGATAGGGAGAACCATCACCAGGGGTTTGGCGGCGAGTATGTTTTTGATTTGGCCAACCACGCGGTAGAAATCGGCTCCTGTGCGGTCGAGCTTGTTGACGAAGATGACACGTGCGACCTTGGAGTCGTTTGCGTAGCGCCAGTTTGTCTCGGACTGGGGCTCGACACCGCCGGAGCCACAGAAAACGCCGATGCCGCCGTCAAGGACTTTGAGGGAACGGTACACTTCCACGGTGAAATCAACGTGGCCGGGAGTGTCAATGACATTGAAGCGGTAGGGGGTTTTGCCCCACTGGTTCGAACTGCCTGGCCAGAAACAACTGACCGCAGCGGACTGGATGGTGATGCCTCGCTCTGCCTCCTGCTCCATGAAGTCGGTGGTGGATTCACCTTCATGGACTTCACCGAGTTTGTGGATTTTCCCCGTGAGTTTGAGAATGCGTTCTGTGGTGGTGGTTTTACCGGCGTCCACGTGGGCGAAGATACCGATGTTTCTATAGAGAGAGAGGTCTGACATTGCTTTGTTTTCTGGTTTGATGGCCGCCGGATTATTAATGCGGCGGCGTGTAACTAGCGGATTGTGAGCATTTGGCAACCTTTGATTGAGAAATATGTGATTTTTGTGCTATTTTTTATTCGACAATTCGGGGCGGGGGATTTAATTCCGCCCCGCGCCGCAATATCAGTTTTCGGCAGAATTGGAAATGGCAGGATAGCTCAGGGGTAGAGCGGAGGATTCATAAGCCTTAGGTCGGGAGTTCAAATCTCCCTCCTGCTACCATTTCCATCGGCAATCCGCAGTTTGCCGTTGCGTAATGCCGGGGGGGATTTCGCCGTTGCGTTGTGTTGGCTCTGGTATGGGTGGGTATTCAAGGGTATTTTAGAGAGAGTTGACTCAGCCTGATGGTCTGCCGCTCTTGAAAATCGGCTTATGTGTGAGAATGACTACCTGTTTTTGGCAGGATTTCCCGTGGTTTTGAAAATAAATCAAAAAAAATCCAAATACGGCTTGCCAGAGGGGGTTTGATTTGTATATTCGCCGCCCCTCGCCGCAGCCTTGCGAGAAAACAAAGGGCTGGAATACAAAGAAGAAAGCTGCAGGAAAGCAGTTAAACTATCGGGTAGCTCCGGATAAGAGGCGGTTTTCGAGGTCACTTAATATACCTCGTGCCTCTTGGGCGCACCTCGGTGGTTTTCTAGTTTTCCCACCAGCTGACAAATTACAATCCTCCCGTCAAAAGGGGGTTCATCAGCCACGACTCTCCAATTTTCAAATCAGAACAATTAGAAATCTCAACTAAAACCACGCAGGAATATGCCTACAATTAACCAGCTCGTCCGCAAAGGACGCAAAACGCCAGTGACCAAGTCCAAGTCACGTGCCCTAAACAGCTGCCCGCAACGCCGTGGCGTCTGTCTTCAGGTCATGACCCGCACGCCCAAGAAGCCTAACTCCGCTCTCCGTAAGGTGGCCAAGGTTCGTCTTACCAATGGCCAGGAGGTCATCGCCTATATTGGTGGTGAGGGACACAACCTTCAGGAACACTCCATCGTGCTCGTTCGCGGTGGTAGGGTGAAGGACCTTCCAGGTGTTCGTTATCACATCGTCCGTGGCGCCCTCGATACCCTCGGCGTTGATAAGCGTGCCCAGGCACGTTCCAAGTACGGAACCAAGCGTCCGAAGAAGTAATCAAGTATTCATTCGTTCATTTTAACTAACCAATCATTTAAAATACCATGGCTCGCCGTAAAAAAGTCTATAACCGCCCCGAAACCCGGGACCCCCGCTACGATAGCCCCGTAGTCGGAAAGCTCATCAGCAAGGTCATGCGTGACGGAAAGCGTTCTCTCTCGGAGCGCATTGTCTACGCCGCCATCGATAAAGCCAACGAAGGAACCGACACTGTCGATCCTCTCGAGGTGGTGACCCGCGCCCTTGAGAATGCCAAACCACGCGTCGAGGTGAAAAGCCGCCGCGTCGGTGGTGCTACCTACCAGGTCCCTCTCGAAGTGGATGCCGGTCGCTCGGAATCCCTCGCCATGCGCTGGCTCGTCAATTTTGCCCGCAGCAAAAAAGGCACCCCTATGCACGTTGCGCTCTCCAACGAGATCAAAGACGCTGCCAACAACCAGGGCAATGCCGTTCGCAAACGCGACGATATGCACAAGATGGCCCAAGCCAACCGCGCCTTCGCACACTTCCGCTGGTAATTTCAAACCGCCAGCGGTTTTTCTTTTTTCTAGATCGCCCCAATTCCTTCCGTCATGAGCACGAATCCCAATCATCCCAAACGCCCATATCCTCTGGAGCGTACGCGGAATATTGGGATTGCTGCGCACATTGACGCCGGCAAGACCACGCTCACCGAGCGGATTCTGTTTTACACCGGCATGATCCACCGGATCGGGGAGGTGCATGACGGAGCCACGGTCACCGACCACATGGAGCAAGAGCGCGAGCGTGGTATCACCATCACCTCTGCTGCCGTTACCTGCGAGTGGGTCCAGCATCCTAACGAGGGGGTATTCAAACTCTTCGAAGGCCAGAAACAGCGTATCAACATCATCGACACTCCCGGCCACGTGGACTTCACCGCCGAAGTCGAGCGCTCCCTGCGCGTTCTCGACGGAGCCATCGTTGTCTTTTGCGGTGTCGCCGGAGTACAACCGCAAACCGAAACCGTTTGGCGTCAAGCCGATAAATACCGTGTTCCACGTATCGTGTTTGTCAACAAGATGGATCGCACCGGCGCCAACTTTGATAACGTCTTTCGTGAAGTTAAGAAAAAGTTCGGTGTCCAGGCAGTCCGCATACTCATCCCGATCGGTGCCGAGGAAAACCTGACCGGTCAGATCGACGTGGTGAACATGAAAGCCGTCATTTATAAGGATGACGATGCCATGGGGTCCACCTTTGATATTAAAGACCTTGAAGGCGATCTCCTCGCGACAGCTGAATCAGCTCGTGAGGAACTGGTGTCGATTCTCTGTGATTGCGACGATTTGCTGGGGGAGAAATTCCTCATGGAAGAGGAAATCACCACACAAGATATCAAAAACGCTCTCCGCCGGGCCACCATTTCCAACAAGGTTGTGCCGGTCGCCGGAGGTTCTGCTTTCAAGAACAAAGGTGTCCAGTTCCTGGTGGATTCCGTAGCCGATTACCTGCCAAGCCCTCTCGATATTCCCGCTGCCCAAGGCCAGCAGGCTGATGACCACGAGGCGGTGGTCCACGCTGAGACCAACGACAACGCCGCCTTCTGCTCACTGGCCTTCAAATTGTGGGCAGACAAATATGTCGGCAAGCTGATCTTTTTCCGCGTCTACTCAGGCACCATCTCCAAGGGGGATATGGTCTACAACCCACGCACCCGTAAAAAAGAGCGCATCGGTCGCCTGATCAAGATGCACGCCGACAAACACGAGGACATCGAGACCTGCTACTCCGGCGACATCGCCGCCATCGTCGGCCTCAAGAATGTCCAGACCGGTGATACACTTTGCCAGGAAAAGTTCGACATCATGCTCGAGCCGCCAATTTTCCCCGAACCCGTCATCTCCATGGCTGTGGAGCCCAGGACTGTGGTGGATCAGGATAAGATGGCCGTTGCCCTTGCCCGCCTCTCCGAAGAAGACCCCACTTTTGTTGTGAAAACCGACGAGGAAACCGGCCAGACCATTATTTCCGGCATGGGAGAACTTCACCTCGAAGTCATCGTCGACCGCATGAAGCGCGAGTTCAAGGTCGAGTGCGGTGTGGGCAAACCCCAGATTGCCTACCGCGAAACCATCACAAAAGCCGCTAGCGGCGAGGGTAAACTCGTCAAGCAGTCCGGCGGCCGCGGCCAATACGGACACGTCATCCTCGATGTCGCTCCCGGCGAAAAAGGCAAGGGCCTCACCATCGACAACCTGGTCGTCGGGGGTGCCATTCCCAAAGAATTTATCAACGCTGTGCTGGCCGGGGTGCGCACATCCATGACCAACGGCGTCATCGCGGGATACCCCGTGGTCGATGTCCACGTCAATATCACCGATGGCTCATACCACGATGTCGATTCTAACGAGAATGCATTCAAAATGGCAGCCATCCTGGGTATGAGGGATGCCTTCCAGAAAGCCGGTCCCATTCTTCTCGAACCCGTCATGGAGGTCGAAGTCACCACTCCTGAAGAATGCCAAGGCGACATCATGGGCGACTTGAACCGCCGCCGTGGCCAGATCCAGGAAATCGAGAACAAACCCACCCACGCGGTGCTCAGGGCCGTGGTGCCCCTTGCGCAGATGTTCGGCTACTCCACAGCCGTCAGAACCCTTTCCAGTGGTCGTGCCGACTACACCATGAAACCATCCAGCTTTGAGCAAGTCCCACAAGCCGTTGTGGACGCCCTCACCAATGACTACGCATACGCTAGCTAATACGGCTGGCGAACCCAAACCAACCATCCTCTAAACAACTCTAACACTAATCCGATATGCAACAGCAGAAAATCAGAATCCGCCTCCGCGCCTATGATCACCGCGCCATCGACAAGTCCGCTATGGAGATCGTCGAGACCGCTAAACGCACAGGAGCCAAAGTCGCTGGCCCCATTCCATTGCCTACCCGCATTGAGAAGTTCAGCGTGAACCGTTCCGTCAACCAGAACAAAAAGTCTGCTGAGCAGTTCGAGATCCGTACGCACAAGCGTATGCTGGATATCGTCGATCCAACAGCACGCACCGTGGACGAGCTCAAAAAGCTCAACCTTCCTGCCGGTGTCGACATCGCCATCCGCATCTGAGCCGACCCAGATACCCACCAATCACAAATTTACTAATCACTAATCCCAAAATACCATGGCACTAGGACTACTAGGAAAGAAAGTCGGCATGACTCGCGTCTTCGACGTAGAGGCCGGCACCTCCATCCCCGTCACCGTCATCGACGTTGCTGGTAACGAGTTTCTCCAGGTCAAAACCACCGAGACGGACGGCTACTCCGCCGTCCAGGTTGGCTATGACGACCAGAAGGAATTCCGCCTCAACCTCCCTAAGCGCGGTCACTTCAACAAGTTTGGCGCATCACCGAAGAAGCTCGTTAAAGAATTCCGTTTCGAGAGCGACGCCGATCTCCCTGACACAAAAGCAGCCCACCCGGGTGCTGAGCTTTTCGAAGCCGGCCAGTGGGTGGATGCAATCGGAACCACCAAGGGTAAAGGTTTCCAGGGCGTTGTTAAGCGTTACAATTTCTCCGGACAGCCTGACTCCCACGGCCACATGATGCACCGTCGTCCCGGTGGTGTCGGTGCAGGCACATGGCCCGGCCGTATCTGGAAAAACAAGAAGATGCCAGGTCGTCACGGTGTTTACAACCGCACGATTCAAAACCTCAAAATCGTTCAGGTTCGCCCTGAAGACAATGTGATCCTCGTCTCCGGAGCCGTTCCCGGTCACAAAGGTGCCTACGTCGTCATCCGCCCCGCAGTTAAAAAGACAGCCAAGTAATCTGACTGGTGACACCCGTCGCCTCAAGCTTTCCCCATTAACTGATAACCAATAACTGATAACTCAATATCATGTCTAAAACACTCTCAATCGCAGACGCGAAAGCAGCTAACATCCAGGTGATCGAAGGTCACAAAGGTGACCAGGCTGTTCACGATCTCATCACGGCTTACCGTGCCAACCGCCGTAGCGGAACCGCTTGCACAAAGACCCGTGGTGAAGTCAAGGGCTCGAACAAAAAGCTCTGGAAACAAAAAGGCACAGGCCGCGCCCGTGCAGGCACTACCAAAAACCCCGTGTGGCGTGGTGGTGGAATCGTTTTCGGTCCCCGTCCCCGCTCATACGCTAAAACTGTCAACAAGGGAACACGCAAGCTTGCGCTTCGCAAAGTCCTTGGTGACATGATCAGTGCCGAGTGCGTCATCTCTGTCCCAAGCTTCTCCGTCGAAGACGGCAAGACCAAGTCATTCGTTGCCGCTGTCAAGGCTCTCACCGAGGCCCGTAACGTCCTCGTTGTCGCTGAAAGCTTCGACGATAAAACCTACCTGGCCGGTCGTAACGTTCAGAACGTTCTGCTCATCACCGCTTCAGAAATGAACATCGAGCAGCTTCTCCGCGCCGACACCGTCATCCTCGTGGAGGACGCCTACGAAACCCTCGCACGCCGTACTGCCTAAACCACTAACTATTTCATCACCATGAAAGACATCTACCAAGTCATCGACACCGTTCTCATCAGTGAGAAAGCCACCCTCCTTCAGGAGGAGAACAACGAATACGTGTTCAAGGTTGATCGCAATGCGAACAAACTCGACGTCAAGCGTGCCATCGAACAACTCTTCGGCAAGAAAGTTGCCACCGTGCGCACCTTGAACTGCCAGGGCAAGAAGAAGCGCAACCGCCGCGCTGACGCTGGCCGCACCGCACACTGGAAAAAAGCCATTGTCCGTCTCAAGGACGGCGAGAACCTCGATCTCGTCTAATCCCGGATAGCGTAACCATTCCCGCTGAAAAACGATAACATCGAACCCAATAGCGAATCATGCCTCTTAAAAAATTCAAACCTGTAACTCCTTCCAACCGCTACAAAGAGTGGCCAAGCTACGAGGAGATTACCAAGACATCCCCTGAAAAAAGCCTCACCCGCCCACTTAAAAAGAGCGGTGGACGTAACAACCAGGGCCGGATCACCTGCCGCCATAAAGGTGGTGGCCACAAGCGCAAGTATCGTCTTGTCGACTTCAAACGCACCAAGGTGGACGTGCCGGCCACTGTCGAAAGTATCGAATACGATCCTAACCGCACCTGCCGCATTGCACTGCTCAATTATCAGGACGGTGTAAAAAGCTACATCCTCGCCCCAGTTGGCCTGGCTGTCGGAGATACCGTGATTTCAAGCGAAACCGCCGCTCCCAAAGTCGGTAACGCCATGAAACTCAAGAACGTTCCCCTTGGAACGGCCATCCACAATATCGAGATGACTCCAGGCACAGGCGGTAAGATCGCCCGTTCCGCAGGTCAGCAAGCCATTCTCTCCAACCGTGAGGACGGTGGCTTCGCCCTGGTCAAGATGCCTTCCGGTGAAATCCGCAAGTTTAACCAGGACTGTTACTGCACCATCGGCCAGGTCGGCAACCGCGACCACATGAACGAGGTCTCCGGAAAAGCAGGCCGCAGCCGCTGGAAGGGCATCCGCCCGACAGTGCGCGGAATGTGTATGAACCCGGTTGACCACCCCAACGGCGGTGGTGAGGGTAAGTCCAAGTCAGGTGGTGGTCGTCAGCACCTCACTTCCCCATGGGGCCACACCAAGGGTCAGAAAACCCGTAAGAAATACAAGCCGAGCAACAAGTTCATCGTTTCCGGTCGCAAGAAGAAGTAAGCTGGACACTATCATCAATTACTAATCACCAATTACTAATCCATCATGCCAAGATCACTCAAAAAAGGCCCCTTCGTTGACCAGAAACTGCTTGCCAAAATCGATGCAGCCGAAGCCAGCAAAGATAAAAAGCCCATCAAGACCTGGAGTCGCAAATCCGTGATTACTCCCGACTTCGTTGGCCATACATTCCACGTCCATAACGGCAAGTCATTCGTGACCGTCTACGTGAACGAGAACATGGTCGGCCACAAGCTTGGTGAATTCTCACCGACACGTATCTTCAAGGCACACGGCGGTATCGGTAAACGATAACCTGCGATAACCGGCATCTGACAGCCCGCATCCTCATGCAACTCAACGCACATATCACCTCAGCCCTCGCCGGAGTTTTTCTCCTCGGTGCCGGTGGTGCTTGTGTGGCTGAGAACGCCGGGGAGGGGGACAAGGATCGCCGGATCCGCCAGCTCGAACTCCAGCTTAGAAAATCCCAGGGCCAATCACAGGTGCTTGCACGCGACCTCGCCGCTTCCAAAAAGCGCGAGGCCGAACTTAACAAGAGCCTCAATGATCTACGTCTACGCTTTGCGGCCCTTGGCGACAATCTGCTCAATGGCGGCCAGGATTCCATTCTGGAAGCGGTTAAAAATGCTGAAGTCCTCGATAAACGTTACCGTGCCACGGAAAATGCGTCGTTAAGACTCATGGCAGACCTGCGCGAATACCTCCGTACCGCCATCGTCGCCGACCCCGATGCACGTGTTCGTTTAGAAACTTCAATACGAGAGCTTGACGTAGCGCTCGGATTAAGGCAGAACCCGCGCCCGCACATTGCCCAAGGCAGTCTGCAACACGCAAAAATTGTTAGCATCGACGCCGAAAGCGGCATGCTTGTGATCAATGCAGGTGAGAATCAATCCGTTCGTCGCGGTATGACTTTCGCCATCATGCGTGGCAACCGAAAGGTGGCGGAAGCCATCGTCGCCGATGTCCGCAAGGACTTCAGCGGTGTGCTGCCAACGCAACTCGACGACCCCGAGGATTCAATTCGCGCAGGCGACATCGCATCCGTTAAGACCACCCAACGATAAACATTCACTTTTTAAACAACTAGACCGATGGAAGTTAAATCCACTTACAAATACGCCCGCATCTCGCCTAAGAAGGCCCGTGATGTTGCCCGAGCCATTCAAGGCATGCCTGTTTCAGACGCCCTTGATGCGCTCGCTTATACCCCCCGCAAAGCTGCCCAGCTTGTCGGCAAGACACTGAAAAGTGCTGTCGCTAATGCCGAGAACAACCACGAGCTCATCGCTGATGACCTTACGGTTAAGGAGGCAACCGTCGGTGACGGCCCCACCTTCAAACGCTTCAAGCCACGCGCCCGGGGTTCAGCAGGTGCCATCCGTAAACGCACCAGCCACCTTTACATCGTCCTGACCGACGAAGTCGAGATCCCCGAGCCGCGCGAGCGCTCCACCAAGCCAAAGAAGCGTAGCAACACTTCCAAGCCAAAGAAGGCCGCTCCTAAACAGGAGAAAAAAGAAGAGGCCGCTCCCGAGCAAGTCGAAGAGGTGACGGCGGAGGCAGTCGTCGAGGACGCAGCCCCGGCTGAAGACAAAGCCGCCGACTAAACCACTCAACAATACACACTCAAAACTCAAACTTCTAAATCATGGGCCAGAAAATCAATCCTATCTCATTCCGTCTCGCCGTCTCCAAGGACTGGCGCTCCAAGTGGTATGCCACTGGAAAAGAATACACCGACAACCTTCACGAGGACCTCAAGATCCGTAAATACATCAAGAAGCACCTGCACATGTCAGGCATTGCCAAGGTGATCATTGAACGGGCTTGGAACAGCGTTCGCGTTACCCTCTCGACAGCCCGCCCCGGCCTTGTCATCGGTCGTAAAGGCTCTGAGATCGAGAGAATGACCAACGAGATTTCAGCCCTCTGCGGTGGTTGCCAGGTCAAGATCGACATTCTCGAGATCCGCAAGCCCGAGCTGGACGCCCAGTTGGTCGCAGAAAACATCTGCGTGCAGCTTGAGCGCCGTATTGCTTTCCGCCGCGCCATGAAACGTGCCGTTGCGACAGCGATGGAGTTCGGTGCCGAAGGTATCCGCGTCCGTTGCGGTGGTCGCCTGGGTGGTGCTGACATCGCCCGTGCCGAGTGGTACAGCGAGGGAACAGTGCCCCTTCAGACGCTCCGTGTTCCCATCGACTACGGTTTTGCAGAAGCATCCACCGTCTATGGTATCATCGGCGTGAAGTGCTGGATCAACAAGAAGGAAGAAAAAGAACAGCAAGGTGGTGGAGGCGGCCGTCCACGTGGAGGCCAACGCCGCGACCGCAACGATCGCAATAACAACAATCGCTAGAACCTGATACAGCGATTGTTTCCCAGAATCATCATCAATTTAAATAGGAGGATAATACCATGCCATTAATGCCCAAAAGAGTGAAGTTCCGCAAGTCAATGCGCGGAAACCGAGGAGGAAACGCCCAGCGCGGAAATACCGTGAGCTTCGGCGACTTCGGCCTTCAGTGCCTCGGTCGCGGATGGATGACCAACCGTCAGATTGAAGCCTGCCGTGTTGCCATCAACCGTCAACTTAAGCGTAAAGGAAAAGTCTGGATCCGCGTCTTTCCTCATAAGTCCATCACTGGACGTCCACCGGAAACCCGCATGGGTAAAGGTAAAGGTGCTGTCGAGGCATGGGTCGCCGTGATCCGCCCCGGTACGATGCTTTTCGAAGTCGCAGGCGTTTCAGAAACAGCCGCGAAACAAGCACTGCGTCTCGCTTCCTACAAGCTCGGTGTGCCAACCCGCTTCATTGTCCGTGGAAACCACGGCTAAAAGAATTCACCATTCACCATTCAAAATTCAACATTTCCAAGCCATGGCCCAGACCAAAATCACAGAAATCCGCGAGCTCACCACTGAGGAGCTCACCAGCCGTCTGCGTGACCTTAAACAGGAGTCACTCAACCTGCGTCTCCAGCAGGCTACCGGACAGCTGGAGAATACCTCACGCCGTAACCTCGTCCGTAAGGAAATCGCCCGCGTGCAAACCATCCTCTCGCAGCGTCGCCTCAAGGGCTAAGCTCGTAATAACAACCATCTAACATCATTTTATCATGAGCGAATCCGAAACCAAAACAAGCGGTCTCCGCAAGACCCGCGTAGGCATCGTTATCTCTACCTCGATGGATAAAACCATCGTTGTGGAATACACCAACCGTGTGCCACACCCACGCTTCAAGAAGATCATCAAGCGTTCCAAGAAATTCTACGCACACGATGAAAATGGCGATGCCGCAGTAGGCGACAAAGTCAGCATCATCGAAACCAGGCCCATTTCCAAGAAAAAGTGCTGGAAGCTCCAAGAGGTGCTGACCCACTAATTCTTATCCAATGCCGTCACCAGGCGGCACTGGCTACTCAACTAATAACTCACAACTTATAACTACTCTCCGCCATGATCCAGATGGAATCCAAAGTTCAGATCGCCGACAACACCGGCGCCCGCGTCGCCAAGATGATTGGCGTCATCGGCAAGCGCACCAAGGTGGCTCGCGTCGGCGATGTCATCACCGCTCACATCCGTGAGGCGATCCCGACCGCTAGCATTAAAAAAGGCGAGGTCGTCAAGGCCGTGGTCGTGCGTTCCGCCTACCCGGTTCGCCGTGCAGACGGCTCCGTGCTTCGCTTCGACACCAACGCAATCGTTATCATCGATAAAGATGGCAACCCCAAAGGCACCCGTATTTTCGGACCCGTTGCCCGCGAGTTGCGTGACAAGAAGTATATGAAAATCGTTTCCCTCGCACCCGAGGTTCTCTAATCAACCCATCAACCGAATTTTACCATGCGTTCTAAAACACACGTAACCAAAGGCGACGAAGTCGAAGTGATTGCCGGCAACCATAAAGGAAAGCGCGGCACTGTTCTCGAAGTGAACGCCACCAAAGGCCAGGTCATCGTTGAAGGTGCCCGCGTCATGAAAAAGGCCATCCGCAAGTCCGAGCAACACCCCGACGGCGGTATCCTCGAACAAGACGGCCCGATCGCCATCTCCAACGTTAAAAAGATTTAACTCTTATTCTCTCCAATCCAACCCGCGCTTAAGCGACTACAAACCAACAAGCTGACCCGCAATTATGAAACCAACATTACAGACCTACTACCAAGACAAGGTCGTTCCCGCCCTCAAGAAGGAGCTGGGATACGCTAATCCGCATCAGGTTCCACGCCTGGAAAAAATCGTTGTCACCACCCACGTTGGCTCTGCCTCAGACCGCAAGCAAGCGGTGGAGGACGCCATCGAGGATATCAGCAAGATCACCGGCCAGAGACCAAGCATCTCCTATGCCCGCAAGAGTGTAGCCAACTTCAAAGTCCGTGAAGGCGAGGCCGTCGGTGCCCGCGTCACTCTCCGTGGCAACCACATGTGGGAATTTCTCGACCGCTTCATCAACATCACCGCTCCCAACATCCGCGACTTCCGTGGAATTACTCCAAAGAGCTTTGATGGCCGCGGCAACTACGCCCTCGGAATCAACGATCAAGCGATTTTCCCTGAGATTGAGCTCGATAAAATCAAGCGCCAGCTTGGATTCGACCTCATCTTTGTCACCTCGGCAAACACGAATGACGAAGGCCGTGCCCTTCTCAAGGCACTCGGCATGCCTTTCCGTGACAACAAGAAAGCCGACGACGCTGCCTAACCATCGGAGCATCCATTAAACCATTTAAAGAATTACAAGCACTATGGCAGTTTTAAGCGACCCAATCTCTGACTTTCTTACCCGTCTGAAAAACGCATCACGCGCAGGCAACGAAAGCTTCACCGCCCCTCATTCCAAAATGAAGGAGTCCATCGCCAAGATCCTCCAGGATGAAGGCTACATCTGGAACTACGAGGTGGATACCACCGGCAAGTTTCCTGAGCTCAAGGTGAAGGTCAAATACTCCGACAACGGCACAGCCGTTCTCACAGATCTCAAGCGCGTTTCCAAACCAGGGATTCGCCGCTATGTTGGTGCGGGGGAAATCCCGCGTGTCCTCAATGGCCTCGGCATCTCCATCGTCTCCACCTCCAAAGGGTTGAAGACCGGAACAGCTGCACGCAGGGAAAAACTCGGCGGTGAACTCCTCGCTTTCGTCTGGTAATCCAGACCCTGGCAATCATTCATCAACCCATTTAACCTAGAAGGATAATACCATGTCACGTATTGGATTAAAAGAAATCACACTCCCTGAGAAAGTCAGCATCAAGTCAGATGCCGCCGGTAAAGTCACCGTCGAAGGACCTAAGGGAAAACTCGAGTGGACCATGCCCGAAGGCATCTCTCTTGAAGAGGCCGACGGCACCGTCACCGTCAAGCGCGCCTCCGAGCAACGCCGACACAAGTCACTGCACGGAACCTCCCGCAGTCTCATCAGCAACATGATCGAAGGTGTCAGCAACGGCTTTGTCAAACAACTTGAGATTCAGGGTGTCGGTTTCCGTGCTGCCGTCAATGGCCAGCAACTCGACCTGAGCCTCGGTAAGAGCCACCCGATCCTGCACCCGATTCCAGAAGGGATTACCGTCACTGTTGACGCCAACACCAATATCAAGGTGGAGGGGATCGATAAGCAGGCCGTCGGTCAGTTTGCCGCTGAGGTCCGCCGTTATTACCCACCAGAGCCCTTCAAAGGCAAAGGTGTCCGTTATGTTGGCGAACGCATCCGCCGTAAAGCTGGTAAGAGCGTCCAGTAATCACCAATTATTAATGACAAATTACTAATCATCATGAGCACTCTCAATCGCAAACAAGTCCGCCAGCGCATCCACCGCCGCATCCGTAAAAAGGTGTCCGGCACCGCCGCTTGCCCCCGTCTTGCCGTCAACTATTCCAACCAGCACATCTACGCACAAGTCATCGACGATATAACAGGTAACACGCTTTGTGCCGCCTCAAGTCTCGACAAGTCGATCGAAAAAGCTGGCTCCAACCAAGCCACGGCCCAGAAGGTCGGTGAACTTGTCGCCTCCCGCGCCAAGGAAGCCAATATCGAAAAGGTCGTATTCGACCGTGGTGGGCACCTCTACCACGGAAAAATCAAAGCCCTCGCCGACGCCGCCCGTGAAGCCGGCCTTAAATTCTAAACCATAAAAATCATGGCTGATAATCAAAACGAAAATAGCACCCCGGCTCCCGCCGCTGCCGATACCCCAGCACCAGCTGATGCTCCTGTAGCCGATGCTCCAGCTGCCGACGCTTCTAATAACGACGACCGTCGCGGTGGACGCGGTGGTCCTGGTGGTGGCCGTGGACGTGGTGGCCGCCCACCACGCCAGGCACCTCCCAAGCCAATGACCGACGACGGTAAGGAGATCACAGAAAAAGTTGTCTTCATCAACCGTTGTGCCACAGCTACCAAAGGTGGACGTCGCTTCAGTTTCTCCGCCCTGATGGTATCGGGTGACAAGGAAGGCCGCGTAGGCGTTGGATTCGGAAAAGCCAAGGAGGTTGCCGAATGCATCCGCAAGGGGGCAGACGACGCCAAGCGTTCACTCGTTCGCATGAAGATCGTGGATGGAACTATCCCGCACGAGGTTCAGGCTGAGCACGGTGGCGGTGTGGTCCTTCTTAAACCGGCATGCCCCGGAACCGGTATCATCGCCGGTGGTGGTGTCCGTGCCGTCTGTGAAGCCGTTGGTATCACTGACGTTCTCGGCAAGAGCCTCGGCTCCAACAACCACGCCAACGTTGTCAAAGCCACGATGAAGGCTCTATCCCAACTCCGCACCCGTGAGGAAGTCCTCGCGAGCCGCGGCAAGAAGGTCAAGGAAAACCTCTAGGAGTAAACTCCAAGTTTCAAAAACCAAAAACCAAATTTTAATACAATGAATTTGCATACTCTCAAACCAAACCGCGGTGCCAAACACCGTGTCAAACGTCTCGGCTGTGGCGAAAGCTCCGGTCTGGGCAAGACCTCCGGTCGCGGCCACAAGGGTCAGAAAGCCCGCTCTGGCGGTGGCGTCCGCCCTGGCTTCGAAGGTGGCCAGATGCCGTTGCACCGTCGTCTTCCCAAGCGCGGTTTCAATAACACCCGCTTCCAGGACAAGATCGCCGTTGTCAACGTGGCCTCGCTGAACGAGCGCTTCGAAGACGGTGATACCGTCAATATGGAAACCCTCAAGACAGCCCGTCTGGTCAAGGGAACCTATGTGACCGTCAAAGTCCTCGGTAACGGCGATCTCGCTAAAAAACTCACGGTGGAAGGCTGCAAGGTCAGCACCACTGCCAAAGAGAAAATCGAGAAAGCCGGTGGCAGTGTAGTAGAGGCTAACAAAGAAGCCTAATAAACACTTCCCCGTGATGCTAACGCGTCACACCATGAAAAAACTCATTCAGGAGGGGAAGTGCTTGCGCACTTCCTCTCCATGCGTATAAACCATGCGCGTCTGGCCACCCGGCCATTAGTCCTGCCGCAGGCAGCCTAATAACTGATAACAAATAACTGATAACTCTACCCTAATGATCTCCGCATTTGCGAGCACATGGAAAGTCCCTGAACTACGGGAACGCATCCTCTTTACTTTGGCGATGATTGTCATCATCCGCCTTGGTGTTCACGTCACTCTTCCCGGAGTTGATGCCAGCGTCATCGCTGAATATCTGGCCGATAAACAAAAATCCGGCGGCGCAAGCGGACCGGGCGCGGCTGTTGGTGCCATGCTTGGTTTCTTCTCAGGTGGTGGTCTCCAGAAAATGGGGGTTTTTGCCCTCGGTATCATGCCTTACATCTCGGCATCGATCATGATGCAGCTGATGACCGCAGTGGTGCCCAAGCTCTCCAAGCTGGCCCGTGAGGACGGTGGCCGCCAGAAGATCAATTCCTACACCCGCTTCATCACCATCGTGATTGCCTTGGTGCAGGGTTACCTGCTTGCCATCAGTCTGAAAAACCCGGGCAATATCCCGGGACTTCAAGGTATTTCAAAATTTGGTGAGGTCGTCCCCGAGCACGGCTTTGTCTTCATCGCGATGACGGTGCTTACCATCGTCACCGGCACCCTGCTGCTGATGTGGCTGGGCGACCAGATTACCGAGCGTGGTCTGGGTAACGGTATCTCCCTGATCATTACCGTCAACATCATCTCCTCCCTTCCCGGTGCTCTGGTGATCACCTGGCAGACACTGGTCTCTGGTGCTGAAGCCGGCCCGGGAGCCGCTGCCTTCCTCGTCTTCCTCGTGGCCTTCCTGATCTTCGTTATCGCGGCAGTCATCGCCATTACCCAGGCCCAGCGCCGGATCGCAGTCCAGTATGCCAAGCGTGTCATGGGACGCAAGCAGCTCGGAGGACAGACCCAGTACCTTCCCCTCAAGGTGAACTATGCCGGTGTGATGCCGATCATTTTTGCGACAGCCATCCTGTCGCTGCCGACCTTCATCCTGCAGTCAGCCTTCCCGACCCAGCAGTGGTCACAGAACATCCAGAACGCTCTTGCGGGTGGTGGTCTTACCTACTACCTCGTGGCCGGTGTGATGATCTTCTTCTTCTCCTACTTCTGGGTCGCCACCATGTTCCAGCCCAGTGAGATTTCAGAAAACCTGAAGCGTAGCGGGGGATATATCCCCGGTGTGCGTCCAGGAAAGCCGACAGCGGACTTCCTCGACTTCACCATGACCCGACTCACCTTTGCCGGTGCGATCTTCCTGACCATCATTTTCATCCTCCCATGGATTGTGTCGCAAATGCCGCGTGGTATCATTGGCAAGGAGCTTCCTTTCCTGGTCACCTCCTTCTTCGGGGGAACCAGTCTGCTCATTCTAGTGGGGGTGCTGCTCGACATGATGCGCCAGATTGAAACCCACTTGCTGCAGCGCCATTACGATGGTTTCCTGCGCAAGGGCAAGATCAAGGGTCGTTACGACCGGCTTCAGAACACCGGCCAGCGCGCATCCAGCGGCACGATTATCTACCTCTGGGTCTTTATCGCCGTGTTGATTGTCGTCGGTGTTTCCTACTGGATTTACCAAGGCGGCTAGGGGAGCATGGGCATCCTGCCCGCAACTTTTCAAAAGCCCGGGCAGTCTAACAAGATGCCCGGGCTTTTTTGACGGCCCGCTTTTCGCCGTCGACTATTCGATGAAAATGGTTATACCAGCCACACAGATGACAACTTCTGATACAGGCTTGCTTTTTGAACAAATCCTTGCCGCCCGTGAGCGGGTGTATTCGATGGGGGATGTGACTCCACTCGAGAAACTGGAGCTGCCTGACCTGGACGCCGAAGTCTGGGTCAAACGGGAGGACCTCGGGCCTATCAAGGCCTACAAGTGGCGTGGCTCCTACAATGCCATGGCGGCCCTGACACCAGACCAACGGGCCCAGGGGATCGTGGCGGCATCCGCTGGTAACCATGCGCAGGGGGTGGCTTTGGCGGCGAAGGCGCTGGGCTGTCAGGCGGTGATCTATATGCCCCGGTCGACCCCGGAGGTGAAACAGCGTGAGGTCATGCGCCTTGGTGGTGATGCCGTGGAGATACGGCTGTTAGGAGATTCCTATGATGTCGCTGGACATGCCGCCCTGAAGTTCTGTGAGCAATCCCGTGGTGTTTATATCCATCCCTACGATGATGTCGTGGTCATGGGTGGGCAGGGCACACTGGCCGATGAGGTGGTCATGAGCGGCAACGGGCCGTTCGATCGCGTCTACGTCGCCATCGGTGGCGGCGGGCTTGCCGCGGCCGTTGCCTGCTGGCTGAAACGCTATTGGCCCGAAGTCAAGGTGTTTGGCGTTGAGGGTGTCGAACAAGCATCCATGACCGCCGCTATGGAGGCCGGTCATCCGGTGGAATTGGATTACCTGGACGTATTCTGTGACGGCACCGCCGTTAGGAAAGCCGGTGAGGTGACCTTCGCTTATTGCCGCGATCTGCTCGATGGTATGATCACCGTCACCAATGACGAGGTTTGCCATTCGATACGGACCCTGTGGGAGAGTATCCGCGTCATTCCCGAACCCAGCGGTGCCATGGCTCTGGCGGGCTTCCAGAAACACTATGCGTCGGGCGAGGTGCAACCGGGGGAAAAGGTCCTCGCCATCGTCAGCGGTGCCAATATGGATTTTGCCCAACTCAGCGGCATTGCCCATAGGGCCGGTATAGGGTCGAAACACCGCCGTTTTTTACGTGTTCCCATTCCCGAGGGCAAGGGCTCCCTGGTCGAGTTTTTGAGCCAGCTTCCAGAAAACATCAGTATCATCGACCTCCAATACGGGAGGATCGAGTCCAGTGTCCAGTATCCTGTGCTCGGCCTGATCGGTTCTGAACACGACTTCACCGTACTGGACGAGGTTTTGGTCATGCGGGGTGTCTCGGCCGATGATGTATCCACGGACGAGGACGTTGATTACCGGATCATCAACTACGCCCCCGGGATTTTCCAGCATCCGTTGTTTGTCAATATCGAGTTTCCCGAGCGCGCTGGTGCCTTTCTCCATTTTATGACCGAAGTGAAGGATCTCGCCAGCCTCTGCTACTTCAACTACGCCTACTCAGGTGAGCGGGTGGGCCGGGCCTTGGTGGGGATGGAATTCGATAGCGAAAGCGACCAGCGGTCCTGCCTGCAACGCATCATGGCGATGCAAAGGGACCATGACGGCTGTATCCGCGCTGCCCGGGAGGTGAGTGACGAAACCTTCTTCCGCCTGACCGGCAAAAAAAGAAGTAAAAAGTAAGCAGCCAGCTTTTAACTTGAAGCTTCAGACTCTTCAATCCGCGAGGTTGCATTCATGGACCATCACCCACATTCCCTCAATTTAGGGCTTGCTAGCAAGCTCTCAAGACGTTAATCCCCCTGCACATCAATCACTTCCCATGGGTAAGCAACATAATAAAATCGTCAAGCGTAGTCGCCGTAAGCAGTATCTCAAACGCAAAAAAGAGCAGGTGAAAGCCAGTGTCGTACGCAAGCCAGCCGCCACCGCCAAGAAGGTTACCGCTAAAAAAGCAACCAAGAAGACAGCCGCTAAAAAGGCGGCCAAAAAAGTAGCTAAAAAAGCGGTCAAAAAAACAGCCGCTAAAAAAACGGCCAAGAAGGCAGCCAAGAAAGCAGCCAAAACAGAAGAGCCGAAGAACGACGCCGAGTAGTTCTCATCGTCTCGCACCTAGTATTTTCACCCAGGCCGGTTGCACGATGCAGCCGGCCTTTTGTTTCCGGAATTGTTGTCTCCGGCCATTTAGTTTCATGAAGTTCCGCTCCTAGGAAGTTCCTCAGTTGGTGGGAGCGTTAAAAATTCCTTTGCACCTGGGTCCACCCGGTTACCTTGCCGCCACTAAACAGAATGGTGGATCCGCGGCGAGGAATGTAATGCACGGATGGTTGGATCCCCATGCCGTAGTAGCCGCCCCCACCGTAGCCGTAACGACCGTGTCCATATCCGTAGTAGGGGCTGAAGCCGTGGGTGTAGACCGGCACAAGCACGTTGTAGTTCCAACGCTCAAAGCTTTTACCATTTTGCTCGCCAATGGTTTTGTCATCGGGGTTGCCGAGGGCAAGAAAAACGGCAGGCTTGGTCATGCCACGATCGATTTTTCCAGCGCGCACAAGGTCCTGATGCTTGGGACTAAGTTTGGCAAACATCCCGGGGTTACGCTGGATACGCGTCTCGGGAGTGGTGCTGCAGCTTGATAACAAGACGGCGAGGGGCAGGAATAAGAACAGCAGTGATTTCATGATGCTTCCATGATAAGCGATATTCCCGGTCGTTGCAAATGACCAATGTGGCAAAAAAATAAAAAAGAAGAAGAAACATGCTTGCCAAAAGGTTGTAGAAATTAGCAATCTTGTTGCAAGCCAGTTTGGCCCAACAGCGATACCACCAAATACTCCATGTCAGAAGAACTGATTCCAGCCGACGAACTAGACGACGCCCTTAAGCGATGCCCCGAATGGGAAGTGGAAGGCGATGCCATTACCCGTACCATCGAATTTGAAGAATACATGGAGGGGATTGATTTTGTAAACGACCTCGCCGAGATTGTTGATGAAGCTCAACACTTTCCAGAAATTGATATTCGCGATCTAACAGTGACGATTCGATTGAAAACCGTCGACGCAGGCGGTGTCACCGATATCGATGTAGAGCTTGCTACACGCATCGATACATTGGTCGATTAAGACCGGTAAGCTGTGCGCGGTGGACGGTAGTCGGCCACTGAACACAAAGTGCAATGTTTCTCAGCGGTGTGCCTTGGCACGCCGCTTTTTCTGCCTACCGATCACTGTCTACCGACTACCGCGGCAGCAGGATCTCGTCGTTCTCCATACCGGTGAGCCTTTTCAATCCTGAGACGAAACGCCACATCGTCACCATCAGCACAATCATCATGGGGATGCCGATCACGGCAAAGCCCCATCCTGTTAGCTTGGCTACGCCGTCATTGAAGTCTTCCTGGGAGCCGGTGTTATCCTTGAGGAAATACATCGCGAGGAAGTAGTTCATCACCATGCTGATAAAAAAGGAGCCGGCTAACAGGAGTGTGCCGGAGAAGATGAGCTTTTTATAACTCTCCATGTTAGAGTTTTCCTTCACGCGTTTTTCAATGGAAGGAATGTTGAAAAAATCCGGATTGTAGAGGAAGACACGCACGAGCGGTGTTTTGGTCCAGTGGGAAATGAGGATGGTGACACCGAAGACAAAGGGGATGGCAGCCTCCTTGAGAGCAAACCAGACCGGAGCTTCGGCATCGACCGTGCCGTTGTCCTTGTAGGCCATGATGGCAATGCCACCGGTCAGCAGAATACTGACCACACCGAGAATCGAAAAGAAGTTGGGTTTCCTGGTTTTGACCAGGTGATGGATTCCGTAAATCACGGGCAGGGATACGGCGATACACATTCCCATGACGGGGCCCACGTGCCAGAACTTGTCGCCGTTTTTTCCTAGGAAGCTGAGAGCCACAATGGGAATGAGCACATTCCACATGATGTTGGCGAGCGGGTTGTCCTGTTGTTTTTTAGCCATGATATAAATGGGAGAGGGGAGGAATAGGAGCTGATAATTAAGATGCAATCACCGATTTTAGCGAGCTGCTTTTTCTGAAACAAATAATTGCGGCGGCCTGATGACAGACCGCCGCATGAGTGATGGGTGTGAAGAATCAGTAATGATTCATTCTGTAATCTTCAATGGTTCATATTTTAGACCGTGCCGTGGATCGACTTGCCGGTGGAGAGCAGGTCGTCACAGGCGATTTTAAGCCGGTCGCAGAGCCCCTGCTCGCCCTTCTTGAGGTAGCCGCGCGGGTCGTAGGCTTTTTTATTGCCGACCTCGCCGTCGATTTTAAGCACGCCCTCGATGTTTTCACAGATGTGGGTGACGATGGGGCGGGTGAAGGCGTACTGGGTGTCGGTGTCGATGTTCATCTTGACCACCCCGTATCCGAGTGTCTCGCGGATGTCCTCGAGTTCGGAGCCGGAGCCGCCGTGGAAAACGAGGTCCATCTCGGCGTCGGCACCGTATTTTTCCATCACCGCATTCTGGCCATCGCGCAGGATGGTGGGCTTGAGTTTCACGGAACCCGGTTTGTAGGCACCGTGGACGTTGCCGAAGGTGGCGGCGAACATGAAGCGGCCGATGCCGTTGAGGGTCTCGTAAACCTTCACCATGTCCTCGGTGGAGGTGTAGAGCTTCTCGGCGGGCAGGCCCGAGGTGTCGTGGCCGTCCTCCTCGCCACCGACGCAGCCGGCCTCGATTTCGAGAATGATGTTGAGCTCGGCGCACTCGGCGAGCAGCTCCTTGGAGATTTTCAGGTTCTCATCGAGATCCACGACGGAGCCGTCGAACATGTGGGAGTTGAAAAGTGGTCCCTTACCGGCGGCAATACGTTCGCGCGAGGCTTGCAGCAGGGGCTTGAGGAAACTCTCGACTTTCTGCGGATGGCAGTGGTCGGTGTGCAGGCCCACGAGGATGTTGTATTTCTCAGCGAGCAGGTGGGTGGCCTCGGCGAGCACGATGGCACCGAAGGCTTCGTCGCCCACGGCGGTGCCGGAGGCAAAGCTGCCACCACCGGTGGAGACCTGGATGATGCCGTCGGAGCCCGCTTCTGCGAAGGCCTTGAGGGCACCGTTGATGGTGGTCAGGGAGGTGATATTGATGGCGGGGTATGCATAACCACCTTTCTGGGCGGCATCGAGCATGGCGGCGTATTGTTCAGGTGTTGCTACTGGCATGACGCGGCGCGTTTACCACAGAGTGGCACCAGTGGCAAGGCCTGCTCTTGCGCATCTGACATGTAAATCGAGCCGTATTTTGCTCGTGTGGCGACGGTCTGGTCACCGCCTATGCCTGTTTTATCGATTGGACGAGGCGGTTACAAACCGCCGTCACTATGGATCGACCTCGACCACCTTGCCGTCTTTCCAAGAGATGAGAGGCAGACCCAAGCGCTTGTTTTCAGCACGAACCTTGCGGATGGCGCGTCGTCCGGCTTTTAATGCCATGCGCGCGTTTTCCGACATATCCTTTTCGGGAATAGGTTTAAGTTCTTTGTAGGTTGGCTTAATCATCGGACACTGAGGAACTCTGCTACGTCATGTATAGCATGGGTTTTCTTTTCTGCCATGCAATCATGGGCTTTGACCTACAACTCCTCAAGCACATCCACGCAGCAGCGGGTCCAGGTTTCCAGTCGATCATAGAGGTCGCCCCGGAGTTCTCCGAGGGTGGTGAAGGAGAGGTTGGCGATGGCGTCCTCGTTGGCTCGGACGTCGTCGTTTTCCAGGTCAATCATGTGGACGACCCCGAGGTGGACCTGGCCGACGGAGTTCGAGTCGTCGTTGAGCAGGGCGACGATTTTATTGCTGTGGCCGCCACCGATGTTGAGTTCCTCATCGATCTCGCGTTCGACCCCAGCCATGTAGGTGTCCATACCGAGATGGTCTTCGCGTTGGTCCACCGGGTTGATGTGGCCACCGATGCCGATGGATACCTGGGCATGCAGGCGGGATTCGCCGCCGGACTTGCCCCGGGTGTAGTGAAGGTAACGTGTTCCTTGCCCGTCCTTTACCCGGAAAATGCAGTAGGGGATCAGTTGCTTGTGCGATGGATCGTCTTCGGCGGTGCCACGATCCATGAAGAAATTATTCTCGGGGTTGAGTAGTGACGGCAGATAGTGCCCGACCTTGGTATTGATGCCTTGAAAATCCCCGAGCTGGTCGAAAAGTCCACGGGGCACGACGAGGATCTGTTCCCCCTTATAGTCCTTCATGATTGTTGATTTGGAATTTGGTTTTTGAAACCTGGAGTTTTAGTGAGATCGGACGTATTCGATGATGTGGCTGTCATCGTCACCACTGGCCCAGACGTGGCGGAGGAAATCGGCGGGATGGATATCGCCGTGTTCGCGGAGGAATTTGCGGTCGCCGCCGCAGCCAAACATGATGTTCGGGTGAAGTTCGCCACGGAGTTTGGCGCGGGCTTTGGTGAGAATGCGTGGAAAGTAGGATTCTCCGTCCAAGGTGTCTCCAAAGGTCGGCAGGTCGGCGGTGGTAATCTCATGCTGGCTGGGAATGCCCTTTTGTTCGACGAGAAAGTAGTCACGTCGAACGCTGGCCACCAGAAGCGCGGTGGACTCGCTGGGGACATCTTCATCGACGAGATCCTCGACAAAATCAAATAGCTCGCGTGGTTTGTAGCCGATGGATGCAAGGAAAGCGAGGTCGTCCGGCTCGTAGTAGGAGTGAAAGTCGTCGTTGCCACCCCGGTATTTTTCAACGCAGGCGCGGAAGAGTTTGAGAAATTGATCGTTCCAAGTCATGATGGAGGGAATCTAGTAGAATGAATGATTTAATAAATAAAGAAATGAATGATTGGAGCTACTGCACAGGCACAGCAATCAATGCAAGTGTCGAGAGTTAACTCAACACTCAAAATTGAAAACTCAAAACTGGCCCTTAGGGCTTAGTTGGCGCGTCCTGAGTAGGATGACTCGGCGGTGTTGATTTTCAGTTTGTCACCAATTTTGACAAACAGGGGAACTTGCACCACGAGGCCAGTCTCCAGGGTCGCTGGTTTGGTCGGATTATTGGCGGTGTCGCCCTTGACCCCGTCGGAAGTGTCCGTGACGCTGAGTTCGACAACAGCCGGGACATCGATGGTGACGGCATTGCCTTCGATGAAAAGGATTTCGGCGGTCATTCCTTCCACGAGGAAATCTTTGTTGTCACCGATGAGTTCGGGCTGAAGTGTGACGGTTTCGTAGGTGGTCATATCCATGAAGTGGAAACCTGTTGGGTCAGAGTATGAGAACTCAAGTTTCTGACGATCAGTTTCCACGATATCCACCTTGTCGCTGGATGCGAAGCGGATGGTCTTGGTTTTGCCTGATTGAAAAGAGCGGATGGTCGCTGCAATGAGCGCGTTGCCTTTTCCGGGGGTACGGTGGTCAAGATGGAGAACGATACCGGTCTCGCCTTCGTATTTGATACATTGACCGCGTTTGACGTTGGTTGCGACGATGGATGCCATGTTGTTGAATGGATGGATGATTGAATAATGAATAATTGGAATTCAGTGGGGGCGCAGTGTGGTTGAGGCGTCTGAAGTTGCAAGTTTGAAGTTTGAAGATTGCGGACCTGGTTTTTACGGCCAGGGAATTTGTAAACGGGGGGCCTCCACGCTGCTGCGGAGCTCATCATAGCGGGAGGGTGCATGGAGCCGGACCCGGATGTTGACGGGGTCGCCCTTTTCGCGGAGTTCAGGCATTACCGGCACCTTGTAGCTCCGGGTGGTTTTTCCAACGGGGATTTGAAGAGGCCTGGGCTCAGTGAGTGTCAGCCCTTCGAGCGGCCGTTTGCCGAGGTGGAGTGGCCGGCCTTCCCGGTCGCTCAGGTTCACTTCGACCAGGTCATCCGTCTCGTTGTAGAGACAGGGGAAGGCAATGATGGCACCAGCCTGGTTGTCGATGGTGTAGTCGAAGCTGAGTGAATACTTGTTGTCACTCAGTTTCGTGATTTGGGCCATGGTCACCACCATGGACACCTTGGACAGATCGACTTTGCCACCATCTGGCGTGTTGATCACGGGGGTCATGGCGGGATTGGGACCACCGCAGGAGGCGAATACCAGAGTCAAGGCCATGGGGAGACTGAGGAGGTGCTTTGGTAGCTTCATTTTTTAGATGAGTTTGAGTCGGGCAAAGTCCTGGGTGTCGATCAGTCCCACAGGTTTATTGTTAGAGTCCAACACAACAATGTCGTCGATCCGGTGAGTGCCGATTGTAGTTACCGCCTCCACCGCAAGCGAGTCGGATTGCAGGGTGATGGGGTTGGAGGTCATGAATTGACTGACAGGAAGGTTGCCGATGTCCGGATTCTCTTGGAAGGAGCGGGCAAAATCGCCATGGGTGAAGATCCCGGCCATGGTGCCATCCTCATGGGTGACAATGCAGGCACCACTGCGGGCCTTGCTCATGGTCGAGAGCGCATCCTGGACGGTGGCGGCGGGTTGGATGATCGCCAGGGCATCACCACTGCGCATGATGTCGTCGACCTTGGTCAGCAGTGCTCGGCCCAGTGAGCCGCCGGGGTGGAACTTGGAGAAATCTTCTTCGGTAAAGCCCCGGGCCTCGAGCAGGACCATGGCCAGAGCATCCCCCATCACCAGCATGGCGGTCGAGGAGGAGGTGGGGGCGAGGTTCAGAGGGCATGCCTCCCGGGTGATTTCAGTGAGCAGGCAGGCATCACTTTGTTGATCGAGCGTAGACCCTTTTTTACCGGTGATTCCCACAATGTTGACATCGAATCGTTTGATGAACGGCAGCAGGTCGAGTAATTCGGTGGTTTCACCCGAGTAGGAGAGGGCGACGATGACATCTCCGTCGGAAATGAGGCCCAAATCGCCGTGGAGGGCATTCTGGGAGTTTAACACAACGGCTGTCGAGCCGGTGGAGTTGAGTGTGGCTGCGATTTTATGGCCGATGTTTCCTGATTTGCCGATGCCGACAACGACGATCTTCCCTTTGTTTTCGAGGCTTGCCTTGAGTAATTCGACAGCCTGGGCGAACGATCCGGACAGCGATGACGAAACCCTTTGTAGCTCCTCAATCTCCATCTCGAATATCCGGCGGCCCCGTTCCACGTAGTTCACTTGGTTCACGCCCGTATCCCTAAACAAATGAAGGCGATCCTAAAAGTGCAAAAGTAAGCCTGATGGCGGTGGTTTTGGCGTGAAAACAATTTTTGTATCATTTTTTCTTGTCAAACGGGAAACTTCTGGCAATTTCCGCCCGCGCCCAGCGCACCACCAGAAAGCGACCTGTTCGTCTAGTGGTTAGGACTCCGCCCTTTCACGGCGGCAACACGGGTTCGAGTCCCGTACAGGTTGCCATTTCACCCCAGCTCTCCGTTCTGAGAGTTGGGGTGATTTGTTTTAAACGCTTCACAACACGAGCGGGACGAGAACCGGTAGGGGCGAACGCCAGCCGCATTAGCCCCACCTCAAAGGGGGGGCGTGAGCGGCGAATCTATATGGCCTATTGGCGGAGGAGCCAATGGCAGACCGCATGGACGGAGTGGAGCGCAGTCAATCCCGTACAGGTTGCCATTTCACCCCAGCTCTCCGTTCTGAGAGTTGGGGTGATTTGTTTACAGGGGCTACACCAATAAGAAGCTTCCCTCGCCTAGATATACTCCATCGGCTCGATGCAATCGAGACTTACGAGGAAGGCATCCATCGCATTAAGGGTGATTTCGAAGTGCTTGGCACTGACGTTGAAGTTGAAAAAGCTATGGTTCACGGCTTCAAAGTCGATGAACTCACATTTGTTTTTTTTCCGTTTCAGGGCCTTGGCAAATCGGGCGACCGGTTCGTATGGGACGATGGTGTCCGATTTGCCATGGACGATCAGCATGGGGCAGAGGCCTTTGCGGATCAGTTTGGACGGGCTGTGAAGGGCGGCTTTTTTAGAGTCGGCGAAGCGATTGTGTTCACCCCCCTTTTTGGTGGTGTCGACAATCGAGCTGAGGGCGATCACTCCAAGCGGGCGTGGCGAATATCCGTCGACTTCGATGACCTCCGGAAGCATGGCCAGCGACAAGGCCATGTGGGCACCCGATGCGGCACCGGCGGCGATGATACGGTTCGGGTCGACGCCGAGTGTGACGTGGTTGTGTTTCAGCCAGAGCATGGCCATTTGGGCATCCTCGAGTGCGTCCTCGGGGGTGGCCTGGTGCTTTGAGGCGACCCGGTATTCAACGACCACGGCGAGCATGCCACGACTGGCAAAGTGCATGCAGTGGGGGGCAAACTGGGTGGTCATACTCACATCCCAAAGTCCGCCGTGGAAAAAAACGATGGCAGGTTTGAGTTCGGAAGCATCGTGGTTTTCCGGAAAAAAACAATGGGCGACCAGCTCGAAACCGTCTTCGGACTGGTAGATATATGATTGGGCGTCCTTGAGAAGTTCGCGTTCGCGCTCTTCGCTGAGCGGCTTGGCCTTGGTAAGTGCATTCATAAGTGAGGATTTTCCCAACGGTCGATGTCATGGAGGTGAGGCCAGGCTCGCACCGGTGCTAAGAAAAGAATTGCCCTTAGCTGGATTTATTGTCCAATGCAAACCGTGAAACAGATGCAATTAATTCTCTTGACCGTTGTGGCCGTCCTCAATCTCGGTGCTGCGGGCCCGGCAAAGGCCCAGGCCGCAGCAGGAAATCAGGCGGCATTGGGTAAAGCCCTGCAGGATGTCTACGTCTACTGGCGCAATGCCATGGTGGCCAACAACCACACCGCATGGCAACAAATCACGGCAACCCACCGCAAACTGGCCATTCAGAACCGGGTGCTCTCGGAAAAGGGGGCATGGCCAGCCGATGTCTTCAAGCTCCCCACCGCCCCACCGGCACTCGACGGACTGAGGTTGCTCCGTGCCCGGAACAAGGGGATGACCGCCAAGTCCGTTTACTTCGGCAAGGTGGATTTCGGAGTCGGTGGCGAACCAACCGAGAATCTGCTGGTCCTCAGTTTTGTATACGAAGGACGCGGCTGGAAATACGATACCGCGGAATTCGTCAACCTGAGTAACCTCAAGGACGTGCGCGCGCAAATCAAGTCGGGTAATCTCGCCTACGTGGATGGCGAGGACTTTTTACCCACCGGGGTAGTGCCGCCCAGGCCGATCGTGGTACCGCGTGCCAAGTACATCGCCAAGGTTTACACCTTCTGCCCGGGGCGCGAGGTGAGGGTCAGGGTGAATAATGTCAGCGAGCACCGTTTCCAGGACACCCAGCAGGCTGAGGTGGTTGTCGGTGGCGCCAAGGATGGTGCCAACCAGCTGTGGTACTCGATCAAGGATCTTCCTGGTTACAAGGGAGATGACCCCATCACCGTCCGCGTCTACCTCTTTTCCCAAATCAATGGTGTCAAACCGGTCAAGGTGTATCAGTACCAGACCGCCAAAGGGGAGAAACCCAAGGCCCAGGGCTCGGTCATCTTCCATGTCGACGCCGCCACGGGGGCGAAGATCCTGGGGAAATAGGGGAGGGCGTGGCCAGGTGGGGGCTGGCCGCCCATCGCGCTGATGCATCCCTGCGGCATGCACGGTTTTGGAGTGCGCAGACCCCGACGTCAGGAGGACTCTGCGCTTTGGATACTCGTTCGGTGCCCCTGCGCCATACTCCTTCCAACCGCCAATCAACGTATGCAGGCGAAAGAAAAAGCACCGTGTTACAGTGGGCGGCCCCGGCTCTGCGAGGCTGCGCACCAGGGGGGATGAAAAGCGGCGAATCAGATCGCCGCACTCCCAAAGTGCAGGCACCCGGTCGCCATCATAGCCCCTTTACCACTTCGTCGATGCTGGCTTTGGCGTCGCCGAAGAGCATGCGGGTGTTGTCTTTGAAAAAGAGGGGGTTTTCCACGCCAGCGTAGCCGGTGGCCATGCTGCGTTTGAGCACGATGACCTCCTTGGCGTTCCAGACTTGCAGCACGGGCATACCGGCGATCGGGCTGTCGGGCTCGTCTTCGGCGGAGGGGTTGACGATGTCATTCGCCCCGATGACCATCACCACATCCGTCTCCGGGAAGTCGTCGTTGATCTCGTCCATCTCCAGGACGATGTCGTAGGGGAGCTTGGCCTCGGCCAGCAGCACGTTCATGTGGCCGGGCATCCGGCCGGCGACGGGGTGGATGGCGAATTTTACATCGACCCCCTGGTCGCGTAGTTTCTGCGTCATCGCTGCGACAGCTTGCTGCGCCTGGGCGACGGCCATGCCGTATCCGGGGACAATGACGAGGGACTTGGAGTTTTTCAACAGCTCGGCGGTTTCGCTGCCGGTGATGGCGACGACCTCACCCTGGTCGGCTGCGGCTCCACCGGCAGAGGATTTTTTCGGCGAGCCGAATCCCCCGAGAATGACGCTGACAAACTTCCGGTTCATCGCGCGGCACATGATGATGGAAAGGATGGCACCGCTGGAGCCTACCAGGGCACCGGTGACGATCAGCAGGTCGTTGGAGAGCATAAAGCCGGTGGCGGCAGCCGCCCAGCCTGAGTAGCTGTTGAGCATGGAGATCACCACGGGCATGTCGGCGCCACCGATGGCGGCGACCATGTGGACGCCGAAGACCAGCGCGAGGCCGGTCATGATCATCAGGGAGGTTTGCGAACCCGTCTGGATAAAGTCGTAGCCGAGGTAGATGCAGGCGATGAGGATGAGCAGGTTCAGGAAATGGCGTCCCGGAAGGGTGAGTGGTTTGCCACCGATCATGCCGTTGAGTTTGCCAAAGGCGACGACCGATCCCGTGAATGTGACCGCGCCAATCAGGATGCCGAGATAGATTTCAACGTCGTGAATGGTTTTTGCCGCTCCCTCGATGGCTTGTGAGTGGTCGAGGAAGGTGGCGTATCCCACCAGCACGGCGGCGAGGCCCACAAAGCTGTGCAACATGGCAACCAGCTCGGGCATGGCGGTCATCTTGACACGCGCTGCAAGAACGGCACCGATGATGGCACCGATAATGACCACGGTGACGATGATACCGTAGTTGCCCACTTTGGCGGCAAACAGAGTGGCACCAACGGCGAGCAGCATACCGATGATGCCGTAGAGGTTTCCGCGCCGGGCTTTCTCCTGGTCGCTCAAGCCGCCGAGGCTGAGAATGAAGAGGATGCTGGCAACGATGTAACAGGCGGTGATGATTCCTAGGGACATGATGTTGGAAATGAATAATTGGATGATTGCAGAATGAATAAATGGGAAAGCGTGTTAGCCCTTGCGGAACATGTCCAGCATTCGGTGGGTGACCATGAAACCACCGACGATGTTGATGGTGGTGATGAGGATGGCGATGGCCGAGAGGGTGACGATCATGCCGGAGTCATTGCCGATTTGCAGGACGGCTCCCAACACGATGATACTGCTGATGGCGTTGGTGACACTCATCAGGGGGGTGTGGAGAGCGGCGGACACATTCCAGATCACTTGCCAGCCGACGAAGCAGGCGAGTACAAAGACGGTGAAGTGGCCCATGAATTCCTTGGGAGCCACGCTGCCAACCCCGAGAATGGCCGCTACGACGATGGCGAGGCCAAGCACGTTGCCCCAGGTTTTTTTAGGCTTGGGGCCGGCTGTGTCAGGGGCAGGGGCAGCCTCTTTTTTCGGGGCAGGAGCGGCACTGAGCTTGGGGGCCGGCGGCGGCCAGGTGATTTCACCAGCCTTGATGACGGTGGTGCCGCGGATGACTTCATCCTCGAAATTGAGGTTGATGGTGCCGTTTTTCTCCGGGCAAAGTTCATCAAACAGGTGGCCGATGTTGTTGGCGTAAAGTTCGCTCGACTGCCCGGACATGCGGCTTGGCAGATCGGTGTAGCCAATCAGGGTGACGCCGTGTTTTTTGACCCGTTTTCCCGGCTCGGTCAGCTCGCAGTTGCCACCCTGCTCGGCGGCGAGGTCGACTATGACGCTGCCTGCCTTCATCGACTTGACCATTGCCTCGGTAATCAGCTTGGGGGCTGGTCTGCCGGGGATCAGGGCGGTGGTGATGATGATATCGATTTCCTTCGCCTGCTCGGCAAAGAGCGCCATCTCGGCTTCGATGAACTCCTTGCTCATGACCTTGGCATAGCCACCTTCGCCGGTGCCGTCTTCCTCGATGTCGGGGTAGATGAACTCGCCACCCATGCTTTTCACCTGGTCGGCTACTTCGGGTCGGGTATCAAATGCTCTAACAATGGCCCCGAGGCTGGAGGCGCAACCGATGGCTGACAGGCCTGCCACACCGGCACCGATGACCAGCACCTTGGCCGGTGGCACTTTTCCTGCGGCGGTGATCTGTCCGGTGAAGAAATGGCCGAAGTTGTTTCCCGCCTCGATCACCGCGCGGTATCCGGCGATGTTCGCCATGGAGGATAGGGCGTCGAGTTTCTGGGCGCGTGAAATACGCGGCACGCAGTTCATGGAAAGCAGGTTGGCACCTTGAGACGCGATGGTTTTCAGCATCTCCTCGTCCTGGGCGGGCCAGAAGAAGCTGATCAGGGTCTTGCCCTCGGTGAGTAACTCTGATTCCGCCGCATCGGGTGGGTTGACCTTGATGATGATATCGGACTGCTCCCAGAGGGCTGCCGCTGAGTCGATAATCGTTGCCCCGGCATCGATCCAGTCCTGGTCGGATACGTTGGCTGTTTCCCCTGCCTGTGATTCAACACAGACGTCAAAACCTAATTTGATGAGCTTGCCAACGAGATGTGGTGAGCCCGCGACGCGTTTTTCACCGGGGCGGATTTCCTTCGGGATGCCGATTTTCATAGTTTCAATGAGATTGTGGAGTGGGTTTCACGCGGGAGCGATCGATGTGAGGCAGAACAGCTATCATGATTCGGTGAAAATGAACAACCTTTGGATAGGATATGAGGATGATTACGCAAAATTGATGCTAAATAAGGCACGCCGCCCATTTGCCGCCATGGATGAGTCCGGGCAGGGAAAGCGGAGGTGCATGACAATCGATGACATATCGGCTTGAAATTCCCCACTGACCTGTGCATGAGACGGGCCGCCATGGACATTGGAATTCTCATTGTGGCCTTGATTCTTGCAGTTGTTGCGGCACTGCAGGGGGGGCTTTATGTGCACCGCGGGATCAGATCGCGATGGACGGTGGTGTGGATGCTGTTCTCGTTTCTGGCCCAACTGGCGGTGCTTGGTATGCGCAGCGAGATGCGTGGCAGCTGTCCACTGGGTGACACCGGTGAGATCCTGATCTTTTCGGCGTGGTCGCTGACCTTGTTCTACATGGCAGTGGGATCGGTGTACCGCTTGTCATTACTCGGTGTGTTCACCGCTCCTTTGGTGTGTTTCTTACTGACGGTGGCGCTGGTGCCCGGCATGCTGGAAGGAAACCCGGAGCACGCCGATGTCGTTGATGGATGGCGTGAGGGGCACGCTGCCTTTTCCGTCCTGGCTTACGGGGCCTTGGGTCTGGCTGCTGTCTCGGGAGTCATGTTTCTGATACTGAATCGACAACTCAAGGAGGCATCCATGAGTACGGGCTTGTTCCGCAACCTCCCTCCTGCGCGTGAGTTGAGCTCAATTGTCCGGCGGCTCCTGATCCTGGGCCTTGGCTTGCTGACCATGGGGCTGGTTTTTGGTTTGATTATGGAAAAACCCGAGGGCCTGGGTAAACACTTGTATCTGGCACTCGGGCTGTGGGTGGCTTATGGCATACTTGTAGGGATCGAGTGGAAGCGAGGTATGCCGCCGGGGAAGCTGGCCATGGCAGCCGTCGCGTTGTTTGTTATTTCACTGATGATTTTTCCGCTGTTAAAATAGATGGAGTTGATATGCATGGGATTGAATCACGATACCGCACCCGTCGAGGTGAGGGAGCATTTTGCTGTGCCTGCCGAGAAGCTGGGTGCTCGTGCCAAAGAGCTGACCGGGTTGAGCACGATTGCTGAAAGCGTGGTGCTTTCCACCTGTAACCGGATGGAGATCTACATCGCGGCTGAAGACCGGACGATGGGCCTAGAAATCCTGCGCAACCACCTTGCGGAGGGGCGTGCCAAGGAGGAAATGAAGCACCTCTACCAGAAGTGTGGAGATGATGCGAAACGGCATCTGTTTTCCCTGGTATGTGGTCTCGATTCCATGGTGTTAGGGGAGACGGAAATTTTTGGACAAGTCAAACAGGCCTACAAACAAGCACTGGAATCCGGGGCGACCAAAGGGGTGCTTAACAAGCTGTTTCAGAAGTCGTTTGCCGTTGGCAAGAAAATCCGGACCCATACGCGTATCCAGATGGGCGCGACGTCTGTGGGAAATGTGGCTGTCGATCTGGCAGAGAAAATTTTTGGCAACCTCAAGGGCAGCCGCGTGATGGTGATCGGGGCGGGCGAAACCAGCCGCTTGGTCGCCCAGAGTATGATGTCGCGCGGAGCCAGCGAACTAACGGTAACCAACCGGTCGCTGGAGCGCGCCGAGGCTCTCGCCGCCGAACTCAATGGCAGTGCGGTGCCATTTGATGCGTGGGAAGAGGCTCTTATCAAGGCGGATGTGGTTGTTTCCTCCACCGGTGCTCCCGAGCCTGTTTTGCGGGCTGCTCAGATCGAATCGGTCCGACGAAAGAGGAAATACCGACCGCTGTTTTTGATCGATATTGCCGTGCCGCGTGACATTGAATCCGAGGCGGGTAAAATCGAGGAAGTTTATCTTTACGATATTGATAAACTACAACAACTGGCAAACGAAGCCAGGGAGTCCCGCGCCCAACAGGTCCGGATCTGTGAGCAAATGATTGCCGAGGAAATTTAATCATATCATGAAACCACTTATTGTAGGAACACGTGGCAGTGCATTGGCACTGGCCCAAGCGGAGATGACGGAGGCCGCGCTGCGTCTTGCTTTTCCAGACCGGGAAATCGTCCGCAAGGTCATTACCACGACCGGTGACCGGCGCACCGATGTGCCGCTTTCCCAGGTGGCAAAATCCGAAGGTGTGTTGGATAAGGGGGTGTTTACCAAGGAACTTGAGACGGCATTGGAAAACGGCGAAATCGATCTCGCTGTCCACAGTATGAAGGACGTGCCGACCGTGCTCGCCAGTCACTTTGCAATTGCGGGCGCGCTCGAGCGGGCTCCTGCGTCGGACGTGCTGGTTTGTTCGAATGCTGATAGCCTGGAAGCCCTACCCGCAGGTGCTACTGTCGCCACCAGCAGTGTGCGGCGACAACGACAACTGCGGTGGCTCAGGCCCGACATCAAACTGGTAGATATCCGTGGCAACGTCCCCACCCGTTTGCAAAAACTCCGCGATAATGACGGGCTCGACGCCATCATGTTGGCCGAGGCTGGTCTTGTTAGGCTTGGCTATGACCTCGACTCCGGACTGGACGGTGGGTTGCACGCCGTTGCCCTGGCCCCCGATGTGTTTCTGCCCGCAGCAGGGCAGGGGATTGTTGGCTTTGAGATCAGGAAGGATGATGCGGACGCACTGGCCTGCATCGAAGCGATCACCCACCGGGAGTCGATGCTGCTGTTGCGTGCCGAGCGTGAGTTCCTTCGTTTGCTGGATGGTGGCTGCCATACTCCCGTCGGCGTGAGGTCCTGGATCGACGGCGATACATTACACATGGCAGGCCGGGTTTTCGACGAGGCCTCCGATGCCGAACCCACCGAGGCATGTGCGAGCGGCAAGGCGACCGAACCCGAGCAGGTGGCTGGTGAGTTATTCAAGACATTGGCATGAGTGGAATTTGTTATCTGGTAGGAGCCGGTCCCGGAGACCCTGGTCTGGTCACTCTGAAAGCGCGCAAGTGGATTGAAGCCGCCGATGTGCTGGTCTACGATGCCCTCAGCAGTGCCGAGTTGCTGACTTGGGCAAAACCCGACTGCGAGAAAATCGATGTCGGCAAACGCGCCGCGAATCACAAACTCCCCCAGGACGGAATCAATGCTCTGCTCGTGGGAAAAGTCAGTGAAGGAAAGGTTGTGGTCAGGCTCAAGGGCGGCGATCCAATGATTTTTGGTCGTGGTGGCGAAGAGGCTGCGGTTTTAGCGGCTGCCGGACTGAAATTTGAAATCGTTCCCGGGATTTCATCCGCCTTCGCCGGCCCGGTCTACGCGGGTATCCCACTAACACATCGCGACTACGGCTCACAACTCACGGTTTTTTCTGGTCACGAATCAATTAATAAGAAGGCGAACGACGTCGACTACGCGCAGCTGGCCAAGGCACCCGGAACCAAGGTGTTTCTCATGGGGGTATCCCGTCTGCGTGAGATTACTAACAATTTTATAGAAAACGGGGCTGATCCCATCACACCGATCGCGCTTACCCGCTGGGCAACCACGGGCCGGCAAAAAACCATCACCGGCACTCTGGCAACCATCGCCGACATCGCCGAAAAAGAACACTTCAAGGCACCCGCCGTGGGTGTCATCGGCAACATCATCAAAGAAATGGAAAATATCAAATGGTACGAAAACCGCCCGCTCAAGGGGAAACGCATTGTGGTCACCCGCAGCCAGGAACAAGCCCCCGAACTCGTCAACCGACTCAGTGACCTGGGCGCTGACGTCATCGAGCTGCCTGTTCTGAAAATCTGTGACCCGGAGGACAGGATGGAGTTTGCCAGCGCAGTGGCCAACGCACACACCTACGACTGGTTGATCTTCAGTAGCACCAATGGTGTGCGCCGCTTTTTTGACGCCTTTTTCGCCACCTACAAGGATGCCCGCAGCATCGGCGGCGTCAGGATTGCTGCCGTGGGACCAGGCACGCAAAAGGCCATCGAGAGCTACCGCTTTGCCGTCGATCTCGTGCCAGACCGCCATATTGCCGAAGGCTTGTTGGAAGCGTTTAAAAACGACTACGATGTCGATAGCCAGACCATCCTCTGGGTGCGACCTGAAAACGCCCGCCCAGTCCTCAGCGACGGACTCACCGAACTGCATGCCATCGTCGACGAGTGTATCGCTTACAGAATTGAGCCAGAAAAAGACGACCCCACGGGTGCCGCGGAACGCCTAACCGATGGCGGTGCCGACCTGGTGACCTTCACCAGCTCCTCCACAGCCAAGTACTTCAATGACCTCGGCCTGGATTGGCCTGATGGCTGTAAAGCGGCCAGCATCGGCCCCGTCACCACCGCCAAGCTCAATGAGCTGGGTTACAATAAGGTGGTGGAAGCCAAAGACCATAACATCGAAGGCCTGGTCAAAGCCATCGTCGAGACGCTGAGCTAGGGAGCGAGGCCCACCCTGTCCACGCCATGATTGCCGTCGTGGCGAGTAAATTGGAAAAACCCCAGCCTCGAAAACCCCCAGCCTCGCAGGGTCCTCAATTCCCAAGGAAACACGAGGAGACGACTTGCGCAAATCAAGTTACGCAAGTTGTATCCAGCAGCTCTTCAGCATGCCACCTGGAAAAAGGCGTTTTCTAGTCAAGGTAGCTGTTCAGCATCCAGAGGGTTTTCTCGTGGACTTGCATTCTTGCGATGCAAAGATCCTCGCTTTGGGAGTCACCCGCGTCGCCGGCGATCTCGCGACAACGTGCAAGGCTCTTGACCACTTTCCGGTTGGCGTCGGCCAGGTGCTTGACCATGTCGTTGGCACTGGCGTCCTCCTCGAGTTCCTCCATGCCTGACATGCCGGCCAGATTGCCGAGTCCGCCGGGGGCGAGGGCACCCAGGGCACGAATTCGCTCGGCAATTTCATCGATGGCACTGAAGAGCTCGGTGTATTGTTCCTCGAAGGCTGTGTGCAGGGCGAAAAAACCCGGGCCGCGGACGTTCCAGTGGCAGAGGTGGGTCTGCCCCATAAGGGCGTAACTGTCTGCAACTACTTGACGAAGGGCTTCCACGACATTTTGTTTGTTTTGATCTGACATGGTTTTAAACTAACAGGTGTGCGCAGGTTTTCAACCAGACACTTAAAAAAATCACCCATCCCTTGTGTTTTCTCTTGCAACTACCCGAATCCAAGTCATCTTTGTGCCCGCAGAAATAGTAACCTTATAAACAAACTAAGGAATAAAGATGATCCATTTCCCCGACCACGCACCGCTTGACGATGTGCAGAAAAAGCAGCTCGGAGCCGTTCTCAGCACCTTGAACTCGGAACAACGTGCCTGGATCAGTGGATTCCTGGCTGCTGGCCCAAGCCGTGACACCCAAGCGGCAGCACCCGCTGCGAGTAAGAAGCTCACCGTGCTTTACGGCACCGAGTCAGGTAATTGCGAGGAACTCGCCGAGCAGGTTTTCAAAACCGCCAGGCAGAACGGTTTCAAGCCAAGTGTCCTCAACATGGCCGACGCCAAACTGGCCGATCTGAAGGATGCCGGCAGCTTGCTGGTTGTGGTCAGCACATGGGGTGATGGCGAACCACCTGAAGCCGCCGAGGGGTTTTATAACGAGCTCATGGCCACGGATATTTCCCTGGCTGGTGTCGAGTTCTCCGTCTGTGCCCTCGGGGATACGAGCTACGACCAGTTTTGCCAGACAGGCAAGGATATCGATGCCCGCTTGGAAAAACTGGGTGCCGTGCGCGTCGCCGAGCGGGTCGACTGCGATGTCGATTTTGAAGAACCATTCGCAGCCTGGAACAAGGACGTCTGGGCAAAGCTGGGTAAGGCGACTCCATCGGCAGCTCCATCGTCGACACCTGCCGCCGTTACCCCCGCAGCCCAACAGGTCTACGACAAAAAGAACCCGTTCCCCTCGGAAGTCCTCGAAAACCAACTGCTGAGCGGTGATCGCTCGGGAAAAGAAACCCACCATCTCGAGCTCTCGCTTGAAGGCTCGGGATTCGATTACCAACCCGGCGACGTGCTTGCCGTGCTTCCCCGTAATGCGGATGATGTCGTCGCCTCCATTCTGAAGGCGACCGGGCTTGATGGCGCTGGCGAAGTAGAGCTGAAAGGTATTGGTCGCATCCCTCTTGCAACGGCCCTGGCCTCCGACCTCGACATCACCGGGCTGACCCGCAAGGTGGCCACGGGCTGGCTGGAACTCAGCGGTTCTGAAGAGCTGGCCAATCTGTTGTCGGACGATTCCAAGCAGGCTTACAAGGAGTGGACACATGGTCGTCAGATCATTGATCTGCTTGAGGAATACCCCGCCAGGGAGCTGGAGGCACAGCAGTTGGTGGATATCCTTAGGAAGTTGCCATTGCGGCTCTATTCGATTGCATCCAGTCTCAACGCCCATCCCAACAGCGTGCATCTAACAGTAGCGGTGGTGCGCTACGAAACCCATGACAAAGCACGCAAGGGTGTTGCCTCGACCTTCCTCGCTGAAAATGCGCCGAAGGGTTCCAGGGTTTCAGTTTACATCCATGAGAACAAGAATTTCCGCCTTCCTGAAAACGGTGATACCCCGATCATTATGGTTGGTCCTGGAACCGGTATAGCGCCGTTCCGTGCGTTTGTGCAGGATCGCGCAGCCACCGGTGCCAAGGGGGACAGCTGGCTGTTTTTTGGTGACCAGCATTACAACGAGGATTTCCTCTATCAGCTTGAGTGGCAGGAGTATTTGAAAAGTGGCGACCTGACCCGTATCGACCTGGCCTTCTCCCGTGATCAACCGGAAAAGATCTACGTGCAGGACAGGATGAAAGAGCGGGCGGCAGAACTCTGGCAGTGGTTGGAAAAAGGCGCCCACTTCTACGTCTGTGGCAACGCCTCGCACATGGCGAAGGGGGTGCACGCGGCACTTCTCGACATTGTTGCCAGTGAGGGCGCTATGTCGGCCGAAGATGCCGAAGCCTATGTGGCTAAACTGAAAAAGGACAAACGCTACCAGCGGGATGTTTATTAGTAGTTAGTAGTTATTAGTTATCGGTTATTAGTCAATAGGAGAAAATGTGGCTCTGGTGAGCCAGAATCGAGATAAAGATCATGAGCAAAGAAAAGAAACTATCGGCGAACGAGCCGTTGAAGCTGAACAGCAACTATCTCCGGGGCACCCTCGCTGAGGAGATCGCCGATGTCAGCACCGGTGCCATTTCCCCCGACAGCCAACAGCTGAGCAAGTTCCATGGCATGTATTTGCAGGACGACCGCGACGTCCGTAAAGACCGTCGAAAAAAGAAGCTGGAGAAAGCCTACAGCTTCCTCATCCGGGTGCGCCTGCCCGGCGGTGTCTCCACCCCCGCACAGTGGCTCGCCATGGATTCGCTGGCCGATGACTATGCCAATGGCACGCTGAAGATTACCACACGCCAAACCTGGCAGCTTCACGGTGTGATCAAAAACAACCTGAAGCGGACCATCCAGGAGATGAATGCCGCGGCTCTGGATACCATCGCCGCCTGTGGTGATGTCAACCGCAACGTCATCTGCAACGCAAACCCGCACCTGAGTTCGTTGCACTCGGAAGTGGTCGATTTTTCACACCGGCTCAGCGATCACCTCATGCCGCGCACCCGCGCCTACCATGAGATTTTCCTCGATGAGGAAAAAGTCGTCTCCAGCGAGGAGTTGATCGAGCCGCTTTACGGCAAGACCTACCTGCCGCGTAAATTCAAAATCACCGTCGCCATCCCTCCCTCCAACGACGTCGACCTCTACGCGCATTGCCTGTCGTTTATCGCTATCATCGAGGACAATCAAATCGCCGGCTACAACGTCGCCGTCGGTGGCGGTATGGGCATGACCCACGGCCAGACAGAAACCTTCCCCCGGCTCGCCGATGTGATCGGATTTATCTCGCCTGAGAAAGCCGTGGATGTCGCGGAAAAAGTCATGCTCGTCCAACGCGACTTCGGCGATCGGAGCGACCGGAAATTTGCCCGGCTCAAATACACCGTAGAACGTATGAGCGCTGACGGTTTCCAAAAGAAGCTGGAGGAATACCTCGGATACTCGTTAGAGCCTGCCCGCGAGTTTGTGTTTGAAACAAACGGCGACCGCTTTGGCTGGACCACAGACGACAAAGGGATGCACCACCTCAACCTGTTTATCCCCGGCGGCAGGGTGGTGGATAGTCCCGCTTTCCCGACCAAAACCGGACTGCGCGAGATTGCCAAAATCCACGACGGTGAGTTCCGGATGACCGCGAACCAGAACGTGATTATCGCGAATATCTCCGATGCCAACAAACCGGAAATCGAGGCGTTGTTAGAAAAATATAACATTCTCAAAAGCCATGAGCGCAGTGCGCTGAGGCTGAATTCCATCGCCTGCGTAGCACTGCCGACATGCGGTCTCGCGCTCGCGGAAGCCGAGCGCTACCTGCCCGATGTGATTACCGGGCTGGAAGAGGTGTTGGAAGAGGCTGGTTTGCGCCACGATGCGATCACCATCCGTATGACCGGCTGTCCGAACGGGTGCGGTCGACCTTACCTCGGTGAGATCGGATTCGTTGGCAAAGGGCCGGGCAAATACAACGTCTACCTTGGTGCCGGCTTCCACGGTCAGCGACTCAGCAAGCTGTATAGGGAATCGGTTCGCGGTGACGATATCAAGGAGCTGCTGGCTCCCATCATCAAGGACTATGCCAAACGGCGCAACGAGGGCGAGCACTTCGGCGACTTCGTCATCCGTGCAGGTTATGTCAAGGCGACCACCGCTGGAAATAACTTCCACGCCAACGTTTAGAACGAAATAAAAAATGAAGCCGCGGATTACACGGATTCTATACTGATTTCATATCCTCTGAATTCACTAGCCTAGCTCAGTCAAAAATCAGCGTAATCAGCGGTAGATATAACCAATAACCTATCAATCATGTCTCAATCCGTAGCTTTAGAAACACGAACCATGTCAGACGTCGATAAAGTAAATGCCGCCTTCGAAGGTATGACCGCACCCGAGCGTATTGCCTGGCTACATGAGCAATTTGGCTCACGACTCGTCCTCAGCAGTAGCTTTGGCCTGCAAGCGGCCGTCATGCTGCATCTTGTGAGTCAACACGCACCGAAAATCCCCGTGGTGTGGCTTGATACAGGTTACCTTTTTGCCGAGACCTATCAGTATGCCGAGCAGTTGATCGAACAACTCGGTCTCGATGTTCAGGTTTACCAACCCAAGCTGTCCGCTGCACGCCAAGAGGCGCTTTACGGAAAACTCTGGGAGCAAGGTGAGAAGGGGAATGCCAGCTACGGTCTGATCAATAAAGTCGAGCCGATGAATCGGGCCCTGCAAGAGCTGGGTGCGGATATTTGGATCAGCGGTCTACGCCGCTCCCATTCAAGCACCCGAGCCAACCGTGCCTTTGCAGAACAGCAGAAAAAAACGCTTAAGGTATATCCCATCCTCGACTGGGCCGATGCGCAGGTTGCCGCATATTACCACGATAACAATCTGCCCAAACACCCTCTGGAAGCTAAGGGATACAAGACCATGGGCGACTGGCATTCCACTTCACCTGTCGCCGACGGTGAGTCCGCAGAGCGCTCACGCTTCGGTGGTGAAAAATACGAATGCGGCCTCCACCTCGACTCCGGTGCTGGTGACTTCCAGATTTAATGCTAGCTTCGGGGTGTGAGTGCAAAAAACACAAGCTTGCTACTGCTGGGTCACGGCTCGTCGAAGCATCCACACTCGTCTCAATCCGTCAGGATGCACGCGGACCTGATCCGGAAACGTGGGGTGTTTTCAGAAGTGCATTGCGCCTTTCTTAAAGAGGAGCCGCTGATTCGTGATGCCCTGGATGGGATCAAGGATGAAAACATTACGATCATTCCTGATTTTCTTGCTGAAGGGTATTTTACCCAACAGGTGATACCGGATTTACTCAGGCTCGACTCGCGCCAAGGGAATATGCGCTACTGCAAACCGGTTGGTGTCAACCCGATGATGCAGGAGCTGATTCGAGATGCTGCCGCTGATGTGTTAGGCTGCTGGGATCAACGTGAGGTGACCTTGCTCGTGATTGGTCATGGATCCACCAAAAACAAAAATTCCAAACAAAGCCTTTTAGGACATCTGGATGCACTTGTTTCCCGGACCGACTATGCCCAGATTGCCGACTTGTGGTTGGATGAGGCACCCTTGGTCGTGGATTGGAAAACCATAGTCACGCAGCCACGTGTGGTCGTCGTGCCATTTCTTCTGTCCGACGGGCAACACGGGGAATGGGATATCCCATGGATGTTAGGGATTGAGGGCGACGGTGTGCATACACGCACCCACAGGCTCGGCAATTATGAACTTCGGGTTGCTCCCGCACTGGGAACCTCGGCCCGTTTTGCGGAGGCGATTGTGCAAATGGTGTAGCTGGACTGCAACTTTTTTACTGCATGACGGTTGGATCAGGTATGATCCGGTTAATCGTCCCCACACTACTGCTAATTTCCTCGATGATGCTAGCCGCCCAGGATCGACGGGGGAGGGGGATGGTCGATAGTGCTCCTGCCATAGGTGACCCAATCCCGAAAGTGTCAGCCAAAGGGCAGAGCGATGGGAAATGGGTTGCATTCAATAAACCCAAAAAACTAACAGTGCTTGTCTTTGGCTCACACACATGAGGCCCGTTTTCGAGGCAAGCCGGGAGCTTGCAGAAAGTGTATGAAACATGGGGTAAACAAGCTGATTTTCTGTGGGTGTATACCAAGGAAGCGCATGCCAGCGATGGCACCAGGCCGGCGAGGCATGTGGAAATCCCACAACACAAAACGATCGAAGACCGGAAGAAGGCGGCAACCAGCTGCGGGGCTTCATTGAATTTAACAATCCCGGTCCTACTCGACGATATGAACAATTCTGTTGCCACGGCTTTTCACGGACACCCTGACCGCTTGTTTATTTTATCTCCAAACGGTACGATTGTTTATCGTGGCGGCAAAGGTCCCTGGGGGTTTGATGTCGATGAGATGAGAGCGGCATTGGAGAAATTGGTGCAGGCGCAAAAAAAATAGGCGCGCCGGAGATCCGACGCGCCTAGGAAAGCAATGGTTAGCTGGTGAAGCTTGGACGGCGGGGATTACTCCTCCTCATGCACGTGGCCGGGCTCACCATGGGGTGGGTTGGGCTTGTCCTCCTTGGGTTGGGAAGCCGCTTCCTTCATCTTCTGGAGGCGTGGCTTGAAGCTTTCTGCAAACTTGGCAGCCTTGCTTTCAGGGGCTGCGGCAATCAGCTCGTCGATGACCTTGGCCGCTTCGTCAAATTTCTTGGCAGCCATCAGTGGATTCATCTTCATACCAAGCAGACCTTGTTTCTCTTCACCCTCGACTTTATAGTCGGCGATGAATTTGTCGATTTTAGCAATCGCATCGTCGGTATTGCCGGAGCGCATGGCGGCCATCACTTCTTTTTCAAGGTTGGCTTCGGCTTCCTTGCGCTTCTGAGCGGCAACAAACCCGGTTTCGTCGTTAGGATCGAGTGCGGCGATCTGTCCAGTGATATCCGTGTAGTGGCTGAGCTGAGTCTCGGGGAGTTCCTTGAGCGCGGCAACCAGAGCCTTGGCTTTTTCCACACCCTCAAGTTTCTCGGCGGCTGCAAGTGACTCATCGCGCTTAATACGTTTTGCGCGAAGCTCGTCGAGGTGAGCCAGGTATTTTTCCGGTCCACCTGCCTGATATCCGGTCTGGGCAAATGGCAGGCCTTTTGAATCGAGCAAGAGGATGGTAGGGAAACCCTTTACGTCATACTTCTTCTGAAGCTCGGCATTCTGCATCTGTGTAGCTTCACTGAGTTTGGATTTGTCACGCGGGAAATCGAGTTCAACGAGTACAAATTTGTCGGCGACGCCGGTTTTGAAGGCATCGTGCTTGAATACCTCGTCCACGAGCTTGATACACCAGCCACACCAGTCGGAACCGGTGAAGTCAACCAGGAGGTCTTTGTTTTCCGCAGCGGCCTTTTTCTTGGCGGCTTCGAAGTCGGTCATCCACTCATCTCCGCTGGCGGAGCTAAGGGATGCTGTCATAGCCAGGGCGAGGCCGGCGAGTAGTGTCTTTTTCATAATGGTTTGGCTGCGCTAACGCAGAATTAGGATCGGGAAATTATCGTTAATTCGCCCGTTGTCCAATAATATCGTCGCAGATGGGTGATCTTGTTTCATTTTCCGGGCAACTGACACGTTTTTCAGATTGCCCAAATCGACAGGCTTGGCAGGATGGGCGCGCATGGCCTATACAGCGGAAAAAGCCTTCAACTTAATTGAATCAGCCCACCAGAAGGGACGGTTGGCGCATGCCTTTCTCATTACCGGGGAAGCGGGCAGTGGGAAATCGGCCCTGGCGGCCAGAATCATCTCCCTGGTCAATCCACCGGCTGATGCCGGGGCGGGGGCAAATCTGTTTGGCGAGACAGCGGCGCCAGAGGAGAAATCCCTGGATGAACTCGAAGGCGCGTTGGTCCGGATCGTCAGACCCCGGTCAAAATCACGCCGGATCCTCGTCGACGACATGCGGGCGCTGGAAAAATCATTCCATGTCGCATCGGCTCCCGGAAAATGGAAGGTCGGTGTGGTGTTACACGCCGACCGCATGGGCGAGGGGGCTGAGAATGCTTTTCTGAAAACCTTGGAAGAGCCGCCGGGCAATTGTTTGCTGCTGCTTGTCAGCGATGCCCCGGAATTGCTGCTGCCTACGATTTTGTCCCGCTGTGTGCGCCTGCCGCTGATGGTGTCAGCCGGTCAGCGTATTACCAGCGTGGGGCAGGACGCCTTGTTGTCGGCACTGGCATCGATGGCCCGTCAGGGGATTGGGAATATTTCGGCGGCATTGACGCTGAGAGCTGCATTCAGTGGTATTCTGGCCAAGCGCCGGGCCGAGATCGCCAAGCTCAATGACCTGGCCCTGAAGGAGGAGAGTAAAAAATACAAAAACACCACCGACAGCGATGCGTGGCTGAAGGACAGGGAGAAATTCTACCTCGCCCACACCGAGTCCGAGTATCTGAACGAGCGTGAAAAGTTACTCGAAGTCCTGATCTCCTGGATGGGGGATGTGGTTCGCCAGAAGTGCGCAGTGGATCAACTGGATTTTCCCTCTGAAAAAGATACCACCGCGCGGGTCGCCGCAGCGCATGAGCTGAGTGATCTGTTACGCCGGATGGATGGTATGGAAAGCCTCCGGGCAAACCTTGAAACCAATGTCCAGGAGCAACTGGCCTTGGAGGTGGCCTTCCTTACCGCTTTTGGGTAGCTCCCGGATTCAAGCCCTCAAGGTGAGAATGGCAATCTCGGGAGGGCAGGCGAAACGCACCGGGATACCGACGGTTCCCAGCCCCCGACTGACAAAAATTCTCGAGTCCCCCTTGGCGTATTCGCCGTAGATGTAGTTCCTTCCGAACCTGACTTTCACCGGTGCGTATCCGATGAGTGGAACGCGGCATTGTCCGCCATGCGTGTGCCCCGATAGTTGCAAACTCACGGGAAACAAATCGGTCAGCGTGTCGAAGACATCCGGCTCGTGCACCAGTGCGAGCACAGGCTCATTGGCTGCCTTGTGATACCCCCGGTAGCAGGCGGGGGCATCCACATGACCCGACCACACGGAGTCTGTGCCGATGATATAGAGGTTCTCGCCCTTGATGTTAATCCGGGTGCCTTGGTTGACGAGAAACTCGAAACCTGATTTCCTGAAACCGCTTTGAAATCCGTGTATGCTCCCATGCCAGCCATCGTGGTTGCCGAGGATGGTGTAGATGCCGTGTTTGGCCTTGAGTCCGGAGAGTGTTGCCATCAGCGGATCAAAAACAGTCTGCGAGCCCGTGATGAAATCGCCTGTCAGCGCGATGATGTCGGGTTCGGCGGCATTGGTGGCCTCGACCGCCTCTTGGATCAACCCGTGTTGCCGGTCGGGCTCATAATGAAAATCCGTGAGCTGGGCGACGATCAATCCGTCCAGGGCAGCCGGAAGATGCGGGACCCGAATCTCCTTTTGGGTGACCGTCAGCCGGTTCGGCTCGATATATCGGGCGTATGTGTAGGAGCCAACGGCACCCAGGGCACCTGTGGCGATGAAGTTTCTTCGGCTAAACAGCTTACGTTTCCCTTTTTCCATGTTCTTATCTCTCGACAAGACAATGCCCTCTGTGTTCGATTTTGTCCATGGACAATGACCGCATGGACCCCGTGCCGATGAAGACAGGCTCGCGCATCAGTATTCCCGAGTATGCGATGGCTCTGGCCCACGTCGCCAGTCTGCGGTCGGAGGACCCATACCGCAAAGTGGGAGCCGCCGCCCTGGACTTTGACAACCGGGTGGTGGGCACGGCCTACAATGGCCTGGCACCGGGCTTCGACGCCCCCGAGGGCTTCTGGGACAACCGTGATGATCGGCAGAAGTTCATGCTCCACGCGGAGGTGAACCTGTGCAGTCTCTTTAAACGCGGTGAGGTGAAGATCATCGCCTCCACCACCATGCCGTGCACGGCTTGCATGCAGACGCTCTGCGCCTACGGCATCCAGGAAATCTATTACCGGGACGTCTATAGGGAGTCGGCTGCACCGGAAATCGCCGCGACATACGGCATCAAGTTTGAGCAGGTGACCGATTACCCGTTAGGCTAGGCGGCGGTCACAGCGGCAGTGGTGGTTGCCCTTTGGCAACTTATTCCTCCTTTATTCCTCCTCGCCGGCATCGCCGCCGTAGAAACTACGGATGTAGCCGAACTCAATCAGCGTGTCTTGCCACGCAGCCAGGGCCGCGTCGTTTTGCCAGACAAAGCGGGCATTGCGCAACATTTTTTCAGCCTCTAACTTGTCGTCGTGATGATAGAGGATCGCCGCGCGTGAGTAGTAGTAAAACGGGGAGTCGTCCCAGGCGTCATATTTGTCCTGGAGCACGAGCGCCTCCTTGACCCGGTCGGTTTTGAGCTGGCAGAGCAGGAGTTTGAATTCGCACAAGCGGATCATGGCTTTGTTTTCGGCCGGAAGCAGCGGAATGAGCTTGCTGAAACGTTCATAGGCCTTCTCCCAGTTTTTCGTGACAAAATCGACCTCGGCCAGGTTGAACTGGACGTTGGTATTGTTAGGGGAAATGGCCAGCACTTGCTCGAATATAGCGTTGGCCTTGTCGAAGGCGCGGATTTCAACGTAACAGGCGCCTTTGATATTCAGCGCCGCCGGGTGGTCTTTAAAGATCTTGTCGAGTTCGTCGATTTTTTCCAGGGCATCAAAAATCCGCTTTTGGTTGAACAGGTTCTGCACCTTGATGAGCTTCTGGCCATAGTCCTCACGCTGCTGCTTGGGCAGGTTCATGAAGTCCCGCCATACCCCCACGATGGGTTCCTGGCCGGGATCTGTTTTGTCAGTCTCATCCTGGGCGAACGATTGGGGTGCCAGCGTGAAGTGGAGAGCCAGGGCGAGAAGGAGGGTGGTGATGCTGTGTTTCATGGATGGGCGGATGGTTGTTGGCAAAGTGGTTGGCGAAGTGGTTGGCGAAGTGGTTGGCAAAGTCGGGGAGAGCTGTGCGTCTCAGGAGCGAAACACGACAATAATCATGATTGCGCGACAATGTAAGCGTGATTTTTGAAAAAGGTCAATCACACAGCTGCGGAGTGATCAATCGGGTATGGTTTTGGTTTTTTGGTGATAGAGCTGGTTGGCCCGGATGTAGTCTGCGACTTCGGGTGCCAGCCAAGCGGTGGGTAAATCACCGGGGGCACTCTCGCGGATGGCGGTGGCGGATGCCGGATGGTGACCGGGGATGGCATGAAGCCGGTATCCCGGCAAATCACCGGGGGTGTCACCACGGTTGAAAACAATGAACTCCACCAGGCTGGCGAGGTGGTCGGGTCGGTCCCACCTGGGCAAGGCATGCCACTGGTCGGTTCCCATCAACCAGAACATCCTGGCATTCGGAAACCGCTCTGCCATCGCTTCGGCGGTGCGCCAGGAATAGGACGGCGCAGGCGCGATGATATCAAAATCATCGACTTCGGCCCAGCCGAGCCCGGCGGTGGCGAGTCGGCACATGGCCAGCCGGTCACTAGCACTGGCGTGTTGGTGGCCGGGTTTATGAGGCGATTGCTTGCAAGGCAGGAAGATCACCCGGTCGAGCCCCAGCTGTTGCACCGCGGCCTGTGCAATGTGGGTATGTCCGAGGTGGATGGGGTCGAAAGTCCCCCCGAAAAGGCAGACGCGTGATGGTTCCCCCCCCGTTGCCGACCGGGGATTGGCCGTTGTTCGGGCAGCTTGTTGTTCCGATGAAGCCATGGTCAACCACTCGATCTAGCGTCCCATCGTATCGGCCTCCGGGCCTTTTTTGAACTCGGTTGTGCTGCTGCCATACCACAGCAAACCCGCCGTCCCGACGAAGACTATGACAATGAGTAGGGCAATGATTAGGCTGAGACAGGATTTCATCTTGGAGAAAAAATAGAGGGGAATTGCGCGGCCGTCCAGATTATCCTTCAAGTCTCTCTTCCCTGGTCAGGCGTGCGGCGTAGGCACCGTCGGTCTGGTCACGGTACGGCAGGGCCTGGTGCTCGGCGTCCAGTTTCCAGCCGCTGTGCCCGGCGATCACGCTGGTCACCAGGTCGTGGTTTTCTTCCGCCTCGATCGAGCAGGTGGAATAAACAATCCTCCCGCCTGGTTTGATACAGGGCAGGGCGTTGATGAGGATTTTTGCCTGGATCGAGGTGAGTGCCTCGATGTCCTCGGCCCGCAGTCGCCAGCGGGAGTCAAGCCGACGGCGCATCACCCCGGTGTTGGAGCACGGTACGTCCAGCAGGATGGCGTCGAACCTGCCGTGCCACGCTCCGGGGGCTGGTTTGGTCCAGTCGTGTGCCTGCACACTGGCATTGGTGATCCCGAGGTTGGCTAGGTTTTCCTCAAGCCGGGGCAGGCGTTTTTCGTTGCTGTCCGTGCAGAGGATCCCGCCATCGTGATGCATCATCGCGGCGATCAGCGCGGTTTTTCCACCGGGTGCGGCACAGGCGTCGAGAACCTGTTCGCCGGGTTGTGGCGCCAGCAGGTCCACGCAATGGCGCGTCGCCGGGTCCTGGATGTAGACCAGGCCGTCCCGCATCCACTCGCTCGGCGGTGGCCCCTCGATTTCATAATAGCCGTCGAGGCCATCGACAGCTGTGGCGTTTTCATACTGGCAAACCGTGGCGAGCGCCCCTTCCCTGAGCGGGTTGATCCGGGCATAGGTCCTTGCCGGCAGGTTGTTCCAGGCAAGTAATGCGAGGGCGTTTTTCTTGCCAAAGGCTTTTCGCCACCGGTTCCAAAGCCAGTCGGGATGGGAATAGAGGATCGGGGGGGAGAGTTCGTCCATGGTGCCAACGAGCCGACCGCGCCGGTCGATGGCCTGGCGTAACACGGCATTGATCAGTCCGCGCACCGATGCTTTGCCACAGTTGACGGTTTCATTCACCGCAGCGTGGTCGGCGACCCCCAGGAGCAGCAGCTGGCTGATACCGACACGCAGGATATCGCGCGTTTCATGGTCGAGCTTTCCTTTGCGCAGTTTGTTGATCCAGTGGTCGAGCAGACGACGGTTCCGTAATACGCAGGAAACAATCGATTGCAGCAGGGCGCGGTCCTGACGGCTGAGGCCGTTTTTTGCCGCATGTCGTTCGATCAGGGAGTCCATATACGTGTGTCCCTTGGCCCACGCCCTGAGGGCGGAGACGGCGGCGCGGCGGACGTTGGATGCTTGGGAGGCCATGAGGACGACACGCTAGTAGGTTTGGGGAAATACTAAAGTAGAAACTCAGATCATCCGGGCAGGGCAGGCCGATCGAGATTTGCGGGTGTTTTGGTTTAACGTTTCTGAAAATCGGTGTATGAGAATCCGCATGTCAGGAGGCAAAACAGAAAACCAGCAGGCCGTAGCAACGTGGTTGTTTGTCTGCACCGCCATGATCGCCCTGATGGTGGTCATCGGCGGAGCAACCCGGTTGACAGGCTCAGGCTTGTCGATCACGGAGTGGAACCTGGTCATGGGCACCGTCCCTCCACTGAACGAGGGCCAGTGGGGTGAGGTTTTTGACCAGTATAAGAAGTCGCCCGAGTACCAATTGGTGAATGCGGGGATGACCATGTCTGAGTTCAAGTCGATTTTTTGGTGGGAGTACGTCCACCGCTTGATAGGACGCACGGTCGGCTTCGTTTTTTTGTTTCCTTGTCTGTATTTTGTAGTCCGTCGGCGCATCACAAAAAAACAGGGTATGAAACTACTTCTCTTGTTTTTGTTAGGAGGTGCCCAGGGTGTACTTGGGTGGTACATGGTCAAAAGCGGTCTGGTAAAACATCCGGAGGTGAGCCATTTCCGACTAACCGCCCACCTTACCCTGGCATTCCTGCTCTTCGGCGCAACCTTATGGCAAGGGTTGCAGTTTAAAACGGATCGGTTTCCAAAAGCGCAACCTGGTGACAAAGGGGGAGGGAAGCTATGGCGCATTTCCGTGGCCTTGATGGCGCTGGTGATGCTGCAAGTCGCGCTGGGTGCCATGGTGGCCGGTTTGAAAGCCGGCTATATGTTTAACACCTTCCCTAAAATGGGTGAGCACTGGGTTCCCCCGGGCATGGGGTATCACTTTTTGATGAACGGCGTGGCAATCCAGTTTTGCCACCGGATGACGGCGTATCTGGTTCTGATAGCCGTGGTTCTGCTCTGGTGGAAATCCCGTAACTCGGTGCTGTCGGCCAGACAACGGAACGGCTTCGATTTTATCCTGCTGGCGGTCTTGATCCAATTCACCCTCGGGGTGTTTACCCTGCTGTTTCACGTGCCGGTATTACTCGGGGTCTTGCACCAGTTCGGGGCACTGGTGCTTTTTGGTGGCACGGTGTTCCTCTGCCACTCCCTGTGCCTGGGAAACCGTGCCAGCCCATCGGCCCCTACAGCAAGCTGAGCGGGTCAACAACCTCAATGCCATGTGCCTCACCCACAGGCCGACAGGTGAGTTTGCCTTTCATGCAGTTAATACCGCCTATCAGGTCTCTCTGTATCTCGCAGGCCTTGGACACTCCGTTTTCAGCAATCATCATCGTCCACTTCTGGGTGCAGTTGTTGAGTGCCTGGGTGGATGTGCGGGCATAGGCACCCGGCATGTTGGCCACGCAGTAGTGCAGGACCTCCTCCTCATAATATGTCGGGTCGTCATGGGTCGTCGGTCGGGTCGTTTCAGCACAACCACCCTGGTCGACCGCGATGTCGACAAATACCGAGCCCGGCTGCATGATTTTCAACATCTCACGTGTGATCAATTTAGGCGCAGCTGCACCGGGAACCAGGACGGCACCAATCACCAGGTCGACACGTGGTAACAGTTCTGCTAGATTCGCCTCGTTGGAATAGATCGTGTGCGTGCCCTCCATGGTGATATCGAGAAAGCGCATCCGCTCGAAGTCCACTTCCAGAATACTTACATCGGCACCAATTCCCGTGGCGACGCGTGCCGCATTCACCCCCGCAGTGCCACCGCCGATCACCACCACCCTGCCAGGCGCCACGCCGGGAACACCGCCTAGGAGCGTGCCGCGACCTCCATTGTGCTTGGCCAGCTGGTAAGCTCCCACAATCGATGACATACGACCAGCAATCTCACTCATCGGTTCGAGCAAGGGGAGCCGCTTGTTGACCTCGATTGTTTCGTAAGCAATGGCGGTGCAGCCCGTGGCGGTGAGGGTCTCTGTCAGGTGCTTGTCTGCCGCAAGGTGGAGGTAGGTAAACAGCGTGTGTTGTTCATTCAGCATCGCCACCTCCTGGGCCTGGGGCTCCTTGACTTTGACAATCAGCTCACTGTCCGCAAAAATGGTTTCCGCACGATCAACCATGACGGCTCCGAGCGCTGAGTAGAGTTCGTCCGGGTAGCTGGCGCCGACTCCAGCCCCTTTTTGGACCAATACGCGGTGCCCCCGTCGTGTCAGCTCACCGACGGATGAAGGAATCATGGACACGCGGTGCTCTTGGGCTTTGATTTCAGAAGGTATGCCAATAATCATGGCTACTCATTAGGACTTCCGGAGACTTAATCCAAGTGAATTAATTTGTCAAAGGAGGTCAAAAAATCCTTGCAACGGGGTCTAAAATGGAAATAGTGACCCCGCTTTCGGGGTAAGCCCTTGCGGGGGTTCCCCCATCAATAGAATAAACAGTAGACGCCGCTTTAGCTCAGTTGGTAGAGCAACTGATTTGTAATCAGTAGGTCGTCGGTTCGAATCCGACAAGCGGCTCCATTTTCAAAAAAACCCTCCACCAGGAGGGCTTTTTTTGTGGCCGGTCACTTCCTTGCCAAAGCAATTGCCAGTCGGCGTGAGAAGTCGCGCTGCATCAGGATGAGGAGGAAATCCGAGAGGCTGTCACAGATGGACTTGATGTCATCGGCATGGCAGCCGTTAGGGTGGGCGGTGAGGTGGCCGTGGACGTAGATGTGGCGGATGGCCGCAGCATAGAAAACAATACCCCGCCTGTCCCCATTGCGATAGCGCTCCAGGTAGTGATGATTATGTTCGAGCGACTGCCCGTGGAGGAAATCGTAAAGTTTGTGCTCGCGGTCGTGGCATTCGATGTGATCAGCCAGTTTGTTGAACTCCAGTTTGGGAACCAGGGAAAGAAGCTGTTTGTAGGGTGGTGAGTCGCCGGCAAGTTCGGTGTAACGCTCGAAGACCGACCAGACAAGGAACACCCGGGTCAAGGCCGAGTAGCCATCCTCGGTAGGCGTATCAAACCCCTCCAACACCACACCGCGAAACTGCCTCGCCATCCGGTAGCGATTCACAAAGCGATAGAAATCAAACTTGCTGCCCTTGTACTGCAGCGAAAACAAGGAATCCCCATCCGCCTTAATCACCGCCCGGGCATCGGTAAAACCAGAGAGGGCGTCTTCGAGATGTTGGTAGTCGGACATGACAGAGGCTGAATGAAGGTATTTAACAGGAGATGATCAAACGCTTGAAGTCGCTTTGATGATTCCGCTCCTTACCGGGCCTTTAACCAGTGGCGGCCTTTGGCGGAGATTTCCCAGAGGCCGCGGGGGGAGTCTGATTTCATGCGGCCGTCTTCATTGACCATCATGTTGCGGGCCCACTGGCTGGTATTGCGCCAGCGGAGTTGGTTGCCTGATGATTGGTGATGCTCGTAGTCCTTCGGTTTGAGAACGTGTTTCATTTGTTCTCCAACGGCGTCGATTACTTGCCTGGTTTTACCTTGTCCTCCCATCTCTACTAAGACTTCGAGAATGTATCGGCAGTAATCTTCGTGCGGGGTGATTTCGCCTTTTTTGCTTTTGCCGAAGAAGCGTTTGCTGACGATTTCCTGCACCTCGGGGCTGGCTTTGTCGCGTAGGTCTGCCAGTTCGTCCCACTCGCTGACGAGTCCTTCGACTTTATCGCGGAAGGACAGCAGGCGTTTGGCGAAGTCGATCACCGAGGTTGCGGTGTCGTATTCGCCGCTCTGCATCGCTTGGGCACCCTCGGCACGGATGCGCTGCTCTTCCTCCGAGAGCGAGTCACGGAGTAGTGAGAGAGCGGTGGAGACGTCGTCGGTGTCGGGATCTGGAGTCATTGTGTTTGTGTTTTGTTTTAAATCAGAAAGAGAAGGGTAATCATGACGATTATTTGCAATCCAGTTCTGCACATGTGCGATCCCACCACTTGGGAACTGGGCATTCGATTTTGTATTCGGTTGTAAGTTTGTCTCGGGAGATGCGTAGGCTGCCGACCATTCGTGGATTGAGAGGATTGGATAGGCATTGTTTCCAAAGAGAGGTGATGAGTTCTTTGTCTGCTAGAAGTTCTTTTGCTTGGCTGCTTTCCAACCCACCATCAGCAATACCAAGAAGGCTGGAGAGTAGCCTGTAGCAATTGTGCTGAAGGTCGGGATTTCTCCCTTTGAGTTGCTTGAGAAATTTCTTTTTGTGCGTTGTCCAGATTGGAGCTTTCGGATCGAGAAATAGACTCTTGAGCTGGTTGCCGTTTTCTTCACTAGAAAATATTGATCTGAGGAAGTTGGGTATGGTGAAAAAGCTTTCGATCAACCAGAGTGAGGTGCGATCGCGGAGGGCTTCACGAAGCTCTGCTTCAAACTTCTTCCATTCAGGCCGATCCAGCCCCCTGTCTCTATGCCAGGGGTGTAAGCCGATGATCTCAATCCATATCTGCCAGTCTGGCGAATTCATGTCGAAGATAATGAAGAGGAATTTCTTCTCTTCACGACGTGCCACACGGTATTTGGGTTCATTTTCCCAACTGAAGTATTCCGCGATTTGATCAAGAATAGCGTCGAAATGATTCTTTAAAAAGGCGCCGTTGGTCTTGGCTATTAGCACCTGGATTATCTTGAGCGATTTCGATGCCTCCATCATCTGGGCGTTGAGTTCCTTTTTGGTCGTGGTGTTGGCCGCTTTGTCGAGGTGTTGTTTGCGGCGAGAGATGCTAGATGCTAACAGTTCGTTAATGACGCGATGTTTTTGCTCCTCAATGGCTTGAATGTGCTGATCGCCCCATTGATTGATCTGGTTCTCATCGGGAATTGAACAGGCTTCGAAGAAAGCATCGAATTCCTTCCAAGTAATTGCATGAGGTGATTCAGCGAGGTGAAATTGATATTGCAGGCTTTCACCATAGATGCCTGTCCAAGCATCCACTTTACTCACGATGGCTTCGATGCATCTCCTGATGTCGTCTTCATGTTCTTTCCTAACCGTTCCATCTAAGGTTTCGATGAACTCTGCGAGTGCCTGCTTCGTTTGCTCTTCCTCCTTCTCAGTGAAGAGCGTTGCTTGGTAAATGCTTTCCCAGAATGCGTGATTGCTAAAAGTCGATTGTGCGAGTTGCGGGAATCTTACTTTGAAGACATTCGCGGCGAGGATGATTGGCCACTGAAGTTCCCATGGGTGGTGACGTTCAATTTGTGGCTTGAGTAGGGCAAGGATACGGATGAATTGCCGGATAGAGCGTGGGTTCCTCGGCAGTGTGGGTATGCTCTCGGCGAGTTGCTCTGGCGGGACGAATGGGCAGACTTTCGATGCTTCTACTTGAGCTAGCTTCAGCAGTTGCGCATCGGTTGGAGCTGGAAGCCAGCGGGGATAATCGATGATTTTTTCGAGAAATTTGAGTCCGTCTTCGTGCCCAGGATGAGCTTTACCCAAGACTTTACCCACAACTACAGGATCGAAGGCGCAGATGAATGCTAACCCAGGGACATCCATGATCTCTTTGAGGGCGTATAGTATTTCGGGAACGAGAACCCCATCGGTTCGGTCAAGATCATCAATCGAGATTAGGAGACGTTTGCCATTGAGGGCAGACTTCAATTCGGCGAGGTCTTTTGCTGAAAATACAAGATAATGTTGGAGTAGTCCTAGTCCTGTTTTGGTAGCATCGCCGGCCCCTTTGTTCCACGCTCCAATAAACGAGGGGATGGCTCCTGCCGCAACTGCGCCGATCTTTTTTGCTGAGCGCTTTGTTTGGCCTTTTACCGTTTCTCCTAATTCTGTCTCGATCTGCTTGAAGAGTCCGCTAACAAAAGCTTTCCATAGTTCGTCTTTGGAATGGTATTGCCATGGGTTGAAGTGAAAGACGATGTGGTCATCGGCTTTTGCCATTGATTCGATGAAGGAGAGAACTGAGGATTTGCCAGATCCCCATTCGCCGTAGATTCCAATCCTTACTGACCAGTCTTCAGGTCCATCGACAGCAATACGGTAGATCTCCTTAGCCAATGGCCAACGGTTGAGGTGGTCTTCATCACGAGTATGGCAAACGGCATCGTAGCCCTGTTTGTGTGGTATGTTGGCTTCACTCATACTTTCCCTTCCTGTTTGATGATGGCGAGGAGGTTGGGGGAGTCGGCGGTTAGGCGGAGGAGCTGGTTGCGGATTTTGGCGGTGGGGGCGTTGTGGGTGGTGAGGAAGGATTCTAGGAATTGGCGTTGGGTGGCTGCGTCGGCGTCGGGGTCGTAGGCTTGCAGGGTGGGGGCGAGCTGGTCGAGGAAGAGGAGGTCGTGCTCGGCCATGTGGTCGCGGAAGTAACACTCCATCACGCAGGCGTCGATGAGGTCTTCGAGGAAGGCGTAGGCGGCGCTTTGCCCGTCGGCCTTGGCGAACTGGATGAGGGGGACGAGTGCGGCGAAGAGGTCGGCTTGTTGCGGAGTGGGTTTTTTGATGTGGATTTTTTCCAGAAATATTTTAGCCAAACCGCAACTGTTTCCCAAAATTTCAGGAAAGTTATCTCTGAAGCAATAACGAAATATTGTTGAATTAAGTGTGCCTGTCAAAAACGGCATGAGATATAATTTTGCCCGAATTATAAAACATGTCTTATCAATGAAATATTTTCCTTTTGAATCGAAGAAAAATGGCAGCTGTTGCGTTGATTCTGGATATATAATTTTGGGTTGATTGAATTCCCTCCAATAGCTTGATGCCCAGCGCTGCAATGCATACCACTCATATCGGATATTTGTTTCTGCACGATTCCTCATAGTTAGTTTTTTCTTGTGTCCCTCAAGATGTTTGTATGTCACGGGGTACTGTTTTTTGAATTCGGTCTCAGCAGTTTGAGAGTTTCCACTAATAGTTGAGTCTTCGTGTAACGGAAAGTGCCACGGAATAAATAATAACCATTGATTGTCCCAATCTGGAGCGTAACGCTTGATGTTACGTCCACGTAACCTTGGAAAAAGCAGTTTACGGGCATTGGGTTCCTCGTCGATGAGGGCATTGCGCTGTTCGGTGGTGAGGTAGAATGCATCGTTGAATCCGGTTTTGATGCCGTAGTTGATCTGAATGTCCCAGTCTTTGAGCGGGGTGCCTTGGGCTTCGACCAGGGATTTGATTTTCTGCCGCTGCTTGGTGAGCACGACCCAAGGTTCGGCGCTGAGATTCGGCTGAACGACGGCATTTTCCGTGAAGTAGCTGGCTGGGTCAGCCATGGCAGCGCGGTCGTCACTGGCGTAGCAGGAGAGGATGCGGTCGTCGGGCTGCTGGTTGTAAAAGCGGGTGATGCAGGTGTAGGTAGTGGCGGCACCGAAGTTTTGTGCCATACCGAAGTCGAGAACGGATTCGGTATCGACAGTGGTGGAAAGGTAACGGCGAAGTTTTTCGCCGTAGCCAGCGCGCATCCATTTGTTCGAGGTGATGTAAACGAGGGAACCGCCTTGTTTGAGAAGCTGGGCACCGCGTTCATAGAAGAGGCAGTAGATGTCTGCGGTGGCGGCGTAGGTTTGGAATCCCTGAGCCTGCCAGATGGCTTTTTGTTTGGCTGGGAATTTTTGGATCTGGACGTAGGGCGGATTGCCGATGACGATGTCGAAGCCTTCGTTCTCGACTTTGGAGGCAGTGAGTTCGTCGTCGATGATACCGCTGAGGTTGTCATTGACGGTGCCGAAGTCCCTGGTGGTTTTCTTGCCGGAGAAGATGCCGAACATCCAGAAGGGATCGAAGAAGTCGGAGCTGGCCTGGGGGTCGAAGGGGTCCCACTGAGCGACATGCTGGGCCTTGGCGGGTGCCATGAGGCTCTCGGAGAGGATGTCGCCGAGTTCCTTGCGCAGGCTGCGGACTTTGTTCTGAATGGCGAGTTTCTGGTCGCGACGTTGGACCGAGAAGTGACGATGGTAGAGGGATTCAATTTCGCGCTCGATGCGGTTGACGCGGGGATCGATGAGCAGGGACTCGTCCATTTCCGGCAGGCCGATGAGGGTGTCGGCGGCGACGAATTTGGTTTCGAGGTTGGGGAGGGGGCGGACGCCGTGGTTGTCTTTTTTGCTGCGGTTGGTTTTCTGGTCGCAGATGAGGGAGATGAAGAAGCGGAGCTTGGAGATCTGGATGGCGATGGGCTGGATGTCGACTCCGTAGAGGCAGTTCTCGATGAGGTAGAGCTTGCGGCCATAGTCGTCCTCGTTGTTGTCGAAGGCGTCCTCGATGGCGGCGGTGGCGACCTCGCGGGCGGTAGAGTCCGGGATGGTGGCGGCGGCATCGAGCTGGCGTTGTTTCCAGCGGGTGTTGCCGGGGTCGAGCTTGGTGAGGATGAAGACGAGCTTGTGGAGGACACCCATGGGGAAGGCACCGGAGCCACAGGCGGGGTCGAGGATTTTGACTTCATCGATGGCGTGGATGAGAGTGTCGAGCTGACTGTCAGAGAAGAGCTTCTCATCTGCGTCGCGATATTGGAACAGCAGCTCCAACCCAACCTCGGCATCTTCGCGTTTCATGCCAGCTTTTTCGACCAGTGCCTGGGCGAGGTGGGCCTTGAGGGATTCATCGACCATGTAGTCGACGATGGGGCGCGGGGTGTAGAAGGAGCCAGTCTGCTTGCGGGCGGTGGTTTTGGTTTCCTCGTTATAGGAGGCGAGCAGGTTCTCGAAGACTTTGCCTAAGAGCTCGGGGTCGAGGGCGATTTCCTGATCGATGGGGGTGTTCTCGACGATGGTGAACTTGTAGCGGTTGAGGATGCGGATGAGGCCGGAGACGGATTCCTTTTTGCGTTTTTTGTCGCCATAGGTGTCGGAGAGGTCGACGCCCTTGATCTCGTCGGAGAAGAAGAGGTAGTTGGGGATGTGGGGGCGTTTGTTGGCATTACGGGAGAAGCCATCGATGTAGAGTTTCTTGTTGCTGCCTTCCTCGGAGCGGTCGAGGCACTCGAAGAGTCCACCGTTGAGGAAGGGGATGTCGGCGAAGTGGGTGAGAGCGGTGTCGGGATCGTCGGCGAAGGCGGACTCGTAGCGGTAGAGGTTGTTGACGTCGTAGGTGGATTTGTTTTTGAGGAATCCTTCATCGAGCGCGAACTGGCGGTAGGGTTTGGCATCCTTGACGTTGGGTTTTCCCATGCGCTGGTTGAGGGTGGCGAAGAAGAGATTCTGGAGGATGGCGTGGTAGTAGCTGGAGTCGGAGTCGCTGGTGGGGTCGAAGTCCTTGAGGATGTTTTCCAGATCGATGGGGTGGAAGAGTTTCTCGGGGACGAGGCCTTTTTCCTTGATGAACCAGCAGAAGATGAGGCGGGTGAGCAGGCGGATGAGTCCGGTGGCGCGGCGTTTCTCGTCCTCGGGTTCTGAGTCTGCGGGGAAGTCGACCTGGGGGAGTGCCCAGAAATACCAGTTGGCGAGTTCCTTGTAGAAGCGTTTGTTGAGGAGCTCGACGTTGAAAATTTCCTCCCAGGCGGCGTGCAGGGTGTCGAAGTCGTGAATCGGCTTTTTTTCCGGATGGACGAGATTTTGCAGGGCGAAGGAATCGAGGATATCGAGGTGGCCGCGGTGGGGCTCGGTGAGTGAGATGTCGCGGATGATGGTGACTTTTCCGAGCACGTCTATGTGGGCTTCGCGTCTGTTGACACGGCGGTTGATGACGGCGATAGAGAGCACATCGGTGCCCTGCTCTGGGTGGCGGATGAGGAGCATGACGGGCATGGGGAAGGCGCGGTTGATCTGGCGGGCGATGGCGGTGAGCTTACCACGGGCGTAGGAGCCATTGACAGCGGAGTCGCCATTGAGCTGGATAGCGAAGAAGAGGTAGGAGCGCAGCAGGCCGGGCTTGACCTCGGTTTCCTGGAACAGGGTGGACTCGGGCGAGAGGTCTTCATCGGTGAGCTGGAACAGGAGATCGGCGGAGACCCAGTCAGAGAAGAGGGCTTTCTTCTGATCGAAGGAGGCGTCTGGGTTGTGCTGCTGGATGAAGTTGAGGAATGCCGGGGGTGAGGAGTCGCCGAGGTCGAGCGTCTTGTCCGAGGTGTAGCCGAGGGTGTCCAGCAGGGAGGTAGCGGCCTGCTTGAGCGGCTGGCCGGGGAGGGACTGGATGGCGGTGGAGATCTGGTGGCGGAAGTCGGGCATGGTGGGTGGGAATTAGGAAATGGGAAATGGGAAATGGGAAATGGGAAATGGGAAATGGGAAATGGGAAATGGGAAATGGGAAATGGGGGGGCTGGTTATTCGTGTAAACTGCGTTCGCGCTCGAGTTCTGCGGCGAGCTGTTCCTCGCTGGGGAGGATGGTGCGGTATTTGGAGGCGAAGAGTTGTTCGTTGCCCTTGAGGACGGAGTATTGGACCATCGTCTCGTCCTTGTCGGCACAGAGGATGATGCCGATGGTTGGGTTGTCGTCGTCGCCGCGTTTGAGGTCATCGAACATGCGGACATACATGTCCATCTGGCCGATGTCCTGGTGGGTGAGTTTGGTGGTTTTCAGGTCGATGACGACGAAGCACTTGAGCAGATAGTTGTAGAAGACGAGGTCGAGGTAGAAGTGTGAGGTCTCGGTGCTGATGCGCATCTGTCGGGCGACGAAGGAGAAGCCGCCTCCGAGCTCGAGGAGGAATTTTTGGAGGTCGTTGATGAGTGCGGTTTCCAGTTCTTTTTCTTGGAGGCTGGGGTCTTCGGGGAGGCCGAGAAATTCGAGCACGTAGGGGTCTTTGAGGATACCGAGTGCTGAGGTTTGGGTGCTGAGTTGGTTTTGGCCGGGCAGTGATTTGCTGTCCTTTTGGGTAGAGAGCAGGCGTTGGTAGGTTTGGGTTTCGAGCTGACGCTTGAGGACGCGCACGCTCCAGTTTTGTTTTTTAGATTCGGTGAGGTAGTAGTCCCTTGCTGCTTCGCTTTTCTCTCGCATGATCAAGCGATTATGGCTCCAGCTCAAAAGGCTACACAGTGTGTAGCTTTTTCCTTTTTCAGGGTAGGTGAGGTAGAATTTGCGGAAATTTTTGAGGTTGGCGAGCGAGAAGCCTTTGCCAAATTCTTGGCTGAGTTCTTTGGAGAGCTGCTTGAGCAGGCCGGCTCCATATTTTGCTTGAGCAGAGCCACCTTGTTCTTCTTCGACGATGCGTTTGCCAATCAGCCAGTAAGCCTCCACCATGGCGATGTTGACGGCACGCGCAGCCTGACCGCGTGCCTGCTGCAGGATGTCGCGGACAGCGGTGAAGAAATGGTCGGGTGATGCGGCTGGTAGCTCTGGCATGGTGGATGAGAAAATTTGAAATTGGGAAATGGGAAATGGGAAATGGGAAATGGGAAATTGGGTGGGGCGGCTCTGGGGAGCCTGGGGGGGGAGGGATTGGGGCGCGGATTGTGGCTTTGTCACGCGCGTAGGTGATGTTTTAGATTAAATTTTTGACGATGGCGAGGAGGGTGTCGGTGAGGGGTTGGACGCGGAGATCGATGGGGGCGAGCAGTCCATCCGGCATGACGATGATATTGCCCCGATGGGTATCTGAGGCGACGAGTTTCCTCTGCGGATCAAAGTAGGCGAGATTTCCGTCGATGCGGAAGGGGTGCCAGCCTGTGCTGGTGAGGCCGCGGGCTCTTCATCGTGGCGGTGAACGACGAGCAGGCCAAAGAAGCCTGGCCAGGTTGCTTTGAGAAATGAAGCATCGGCGGGGCGAAACCATACCTGGTGTTCATTGCCCTCTTCGTCTGGCGCGGTGCTTAGTTCGCTGGGCGCTTGGCTGAGTAAGAAGCCCTCGGTTCGCGCAAAGTCGCGGAAGATGGCGCACTGTTCGTGGTAATGGGCAGAACCTCCCTGAAGGCGCGCAACTGTTTCGCAGCCTGCTCTGAGCTGCGCAACAAGTGACGGGAGCGGGATTCCCTGATTTTCTGTGCATCGATCACGCATTTAATTTAGTTGAGACTGGGAGAATGGAAAGGAGAAATTTCATGACGCTGGATCGGCAATAATGAGCCAGGTGATGAGTTCCAGGTCTTCGGTGGTGGTGGGGGTGGCGCTTTTGGTGGGTAGGGTGCCATCGCGGCCGGAGAACAGCCCGGCGGCGGCGCGGCGTTGGAAGGTGCGCTTGACGGAGTTGGCGGCGGCTTCGATGAGCTTGCTCTCGTGCTTCATGTCTTGACCGTTGCGGGTGCGCTGGTCGAAGAGATCGTGCAGCTTGGTGAAGGCGTTGGGCTCCTTGGCGGCAAGTTCTTTGAACAGGTTAAGGCACTGCTTCGGCTGGGCAAAAGTGAGGCGAACGTTGCCATCATCGTGCACGTAAACGAGGTAGTGCGGTGAGAGTGGGTTGACCTCGGTGCTCTGCACATCGCTGCGCTGGCGCAGGCAGAAAAGGATGCCGGGCTGTGCCATGGGAATGTCCGGATTGGTCGGCACGACGGCAAAGAGACCGTTCTCGGCGGACTCGAGTGCTGCGCGGTTGGCATCGAGGTAGTTGAGCAGATCCATACGGAAATCTGCGAGGGAGAAATCGGCCAGCGAGATGGTTTCGGTATCGAGGTCTTCGAGGTCGAGGATTTCCTTTTGCAGTTTCTTCAGCTGCTTGTTGCGGTAGTGGAGATCTGAGTCGATGAGGTCTTCGATTTGCTCTGTGTTGAGCAAGTTGTCTTCGCCGGTGGCGGTGAGATCGACGAGTGCCATGCGGGCCTCGACGCGATGCTTGACGCCGATGTAGGCATCGAGGTCACGGGTGGGCCAGAAGTTGATCAGTGAGATGTGGGAGTGGAGCGAGCCGATACGATCGATCCGGCCGAAGCGCTGGATGATGCGCACAGGGTTCCAGTGGATGTCGTAGTTGATGAGTAGGTCGGCGTCCTGAAGGTTCTGGCCCTCGGAGATGCAGTCGGTAGCGATTAGGAGGTCGATTTCTTCATCCTGCGGAAGATCCTGCTGGGCGTTGCGGTTTTTTGAGCGCGGAGCGAAATTGGTGAGGATGTGCTCGAAGTCATAGCCACCGAGTGTGGTCTCGCATTTGCCGCCGCCGGCGACGAGGGCAGCGTGAACGCCGGTGTCCTGGTGGAAGGGCTTGGCGACATTTTCCCAGAGGTATCTGGCGGTGTCTGCGAAGGCGGTGAACACGATGACCTTGCGGATCGCCTGGCCGTCGCGGTTGGTGGACGGGTGGGCGTGCTTTTGCGCGATGAGCTGGCGCAGGCGGATGAGCTTGGCATCGCGGGCTGGGGTGATGGGTGCGGATTTATCGAGCAGGAATTTTAGCTGGGTACGGTCGTTCTCCACCGCGCGCTGCCATTCGGGAAGCTTGAGGTGGGCGAGGTTGATCTTGTGTTTGGCACCGATCTGGATGTCCTCGATGTCGACCTCCAGATCATCGATATCTTCTTCGGAGAGGTTGGCGAAGTCGATGTCCGGGTTATCGATTTCCCGTTGCTGGAAGGCGTCGATTTTCTTTGTCAGCGTGTCGATTTTATCAATGGTCCGTTCCAGGGTGGAGCGGAAAGAGTCGACGGAACTCTCCAGGCGCTTGAGGAAGTTGACCTTCATCATAGAGATGAGGATTTTCTCGCGGCCCTCCTGGTTGAAGTTGCCGATTTTTTGGTCGTAATGCGCGCGGGTCTTGGCGGGCAAGTTGTCCTGAAGGTGGTGCGACGGGTGATAGAGGCTGAGGGTGAGCTTGCTGATTTCCTCATCGAGCTGTTTGAAGTCAAAGAATTGGCCTTTGGTGTCGATGTCCGGGTATTCGGACTGTGGCGGCATGCGGGTGGGGAAGCCACCTAGTATGGCAAGTTCCTTGGCGTAGTGGCGTTTGATTTGGGATCGTGAGCGGGCGATGGTGAGGCCGTCGAGCAGTTGGAAGAAATCGCTTCCCAGTTGATTGATCAGATCTTTGGTGCTGCGCTCATCGGGTGATTTTTTGGTCCAGGTGGTGAACTTCTGCTGAGCTTTGCGGCAGGTTTCCTTGATGCTGAGAATTTTTAGTTTGTTAGAAAAGGCAGCGTCGTAGCGGGGGTCGGCTGAGCGGGCAACGTCGCCCCCTGCGATGAAGGAAATTTGATTGCGCAGGTCGGAAATCTGGTTGTTGACGGGGGTGGCGGAGAGGAGGAGGACTTTGGTGTTTCTGCCTGCCTGAATGATGTCCTCGATGAGTCGCTCGTAGCGGGTGCGTCTGGGTGTGTCGTCGTCCTCGGCTTTACCTACGGCATTGTTACGGAAGTTGTGGGATTCGTCGATGACGATGAGATCGTAGTCGTCCCAGCGGAAGTCTCTGAGCTGGTGGCCATCGACTTCGCCGGAGTCCCTTGAGAGATCGGTGTGGGAGAGGAGGTCGAAGCCAAATTTATCTTCGGGGAACGGGCAGAGCTTGCTCTGAGGGCGATAGATGGCCCAGTTCTGGCGGAGTTTTTTGGGGCAGAGGACCAGGACGCGCTCGTGGCGGAGCTCGAAGAACTTGATGACTGCGAGAGCTGAGAAAGTTTTTCCGAGGCCGACGCTATCGGCCAGGATGCAGCCGTTGAGTTCGCGGATTTTGTTGATGGCACCCTTGACCCCGTCCTTCTGGAATGAGAAGAGTTTTTTCCAAATGGTGGACTCGTAAAGGGAGCTGCGTTGCAGGCTGTCATCCTCACCTTCGTCACGAAGCAGTTGTTCATAGAAGAGGTGGTAGAGGGTGAGGTAGTAGATAAACTCGGGAGAGTTCGGCTGGGCCAGACGGTTAAGGTAGGTGAGGACCTCGTCTTTGACGTCTTTGGTGAGAGAGTCGTCATTCCAAGTCTCATCGAACCAGGCCTTGAGGTCGCGGCGGTCGCGATCGGAATCGACCACGAGATTGAGCTCGACATTGTTATTCTGAGAGCCAAGGCCTAGGCCTGGGACAGTGAAGTTCGAGCTGCCGAGGATGGCGCTTGATGCGCCGCCATTTTCCACATGGTAGGCTTTGCCGTGGAGAAAATTTCTGTGGCGAATGGAACGGATTTCGGCTTTGTCTTTGATCCAGGTAGCGCAGGCTTTTGCCGCTGCGCTTTGGTTGAGTGACTTGGTGAGCGCGAGACCAGTATCCGTGAGGGTAAAGTTGGCGGATTGCTGATCCTTGGAATTGATCTGGGTGATGAAGGAAGGTTCGCCGAACAAAAAACGAAGTGAATCACAAGAGTCTAGCTGCTGGGAGAGAGCTTGGTAGGCGTGAACGGTGAAGTAGGCGGATACGAAGGAGAGTTTGCTGTCAGGCTGGATGGTGTGTTTTAGAAAATCGCCGACCGCCCCACGTTTTGAGTGATTGTCACGTAGATTGGATGTGGAATGGTGATGGCTAGAGGACATGGGAGAGGTGCTGAGTTTGCTGAATGTTAGGCAAACTGAAAGAGGCTACAAGCGAAGAGTGATGTTATCTGGCTGAAAATGTTGCACTGGAGGCATTAGCCGAGGGTGATTCCGTTGGGGGTGGGTCGCGTATAGTGGCTTTGCCACACGCGATGGCGGCTATGGCGGCTATGGGCTTGCAGCGCGTGGGTGGGCGGGGGCATTTTGGGGGGTGTTAGCCGAGGGTGATTTCGTTGGGGGTGAGGCCGGAGTAGTTTTCGGGGTGGCAGGTGAGGAGGATGATTTGCAGGCCGTTCTGAGTGCCTTGGTAGAGGACGCGCTTGAGTTTTTCGACGCGGGAGCGGTCGGCGTGGGTGAAGGCGTCGTCGAGGACGATGGGCAGGCAGTTGTCGTGGGCGCTGGCGAGGACTTCGGCCATGGCGAGGCGAATGGCGAGGGCGGCTTGTTCGCGGGCGCCGTGGCTGAGGTGCTCGAAGTCGAAGAGGCCGGCCTGGTGGTGGGTGCGGTCGATGGCGAGGCCCTCGAGGCGGGTGCCGTCGTCGGACCACTGGAGGCGGGCGCGGGTCTGGCTGCCGAAGATCGCCTGGAGGTAGGGCGCGGCGGCCTCCTCGAGCGGCTTGGCGAGCGTCTGGGCTTTGTCGGCCTGGGCGGATTGGAGTCGGTCCAGCAGTTCCCGGCGCACCTCCGCCTGCCGGCGGACGCGGTCGAGCGACTCGGCGATTTCTGTGCACCTGGCCTGCGCCTCGAGCACCTCGCGCTGGGGGTCCGACGAGCCTTCGCTGCGCAGGGATTGCCCGGCGACGAGCATTTTGTTTTCGGCCTCGCGGAGCAGCTTTTTGGAGTTCTCGATGGTGGCGGTAAGGCGTTCGTGGTCGCTCTTGAGCTGGGTGTGGCCGAGCTCGTCGAGGCGAGTCTGGAGTTTTTTGAGTTCTTGTTCAGCTTGCTCGACGCCGAGTTCCAGGGTGCTGATTTTCGTGGCGCGGTCGGTGGGGTCGCCCGCCTGCTCGGTGAGCGTCTTGATGCGGGATTCGAGGCGAGTGACCTCGGTTTTCTGGCTGCCGAGCGCTTCCGTGGCCTGGGCGAGGTCGGCCTCGAGCTGGTCGCGTTTTTTGCGAAGCGCGCCTTCCCTGGCGTCGGCGGCCTTGAGGGCGGTGTCCGATTTCCGGCATGCCTGCTCGGCCTCCTCCAAGGCGTCGCGGATGGCGTCAGGCTGGTCGGAGAAGCTGAGCTGGAGGGGCTCGTTGAGGCGTTCCAAGGTGGCCTGCTGGCGCTCCAGCTCGACGCTGAGCTGGTCGCATGCCCCGGCGACCTCATCGGGGTCGAGGGAGGCGAGATCTTTTTTGCACCGGTCGAGGTCCTGCTTGAGCTGTTGGAACCTGAGGTGCTGTTCGTCGGCTTGTTCCAGCCGGGTGATGCCGAGCTGGTCGAATGCCTTTGCCAGCGCGGCGGCGGCCTCCCCGGCGCACTGGCGTGCCTGGTCGAGGTTCTGGTGGCCGCCGGGGGTGAGGCGGATGCGTGTTTTGTTGCCGCCGATGCTGAGTTCGGCGGTTTGCGCCAGCGTCCTCGCCTCGCCGTCCTTGAGCGGGGTGCCATCGAGGCTGACCGGAGTGTTGGACTCCAGCAGCTCGACCTTCAGGGCGTAGGCATCGAGGCGCGCCTGGGCGGAGTCGGCCTCGCGGCTGAGCTTTTGCAGATTGGCGAGGCATGCCTTGTCGAAAGCGTCGATCTTGGCGGCCTCGCGTGCTTTTTGTTGGATGTCGGATTGCAGGCTGGCGATGGTTTTCAGCGCCTTCTGCCGCTGCCCGAGATCCGAGCGGCTGCGCAGGATCGACTGCTGGGTTTTCCAGGCATCGAGTTTCTGGGATGCGAGGCGGGACTCCGTGGTTAGAGACACCCGGGAGCTTTCGGCGTCGGAGAGCTGGCTGCGGAGTGTAGCGAGCTCTTTCGCGGTGGCATCGGCCTGGTCCTGTTGGGGTTTGAGATTCTGCTGTGCCTCCTCGAGTCGGCGGGAGGTTTCGCGGATGTCCTGATCGACTTGTTTGAGCTGGGTGAGGGCACTGCGTGATTGCCCCAGTTTGGTGCTGGCGTCGTCGTGTTGTTTGGCGATCAGGGTGGCCTTCTCGAGATTCTCCACGACTTGCTTGAGGGCATGGTCTGCCGCCTGCAGTGTCTCCGAGTGGCGGGCGCTCTCCTCCTTTCCCTGGGTGTATTGGCGGGCGGCGTTCTCGAGTTCGGCGAGTTGCTGCTGTTTGCCGGCAAGGGAGCTGTTCGCCTGGTCGAGGGCGTCCTCCAGCTCCTTGAGTTTTGACCCCGCCTTGACTTTGCCACCCGAGGTAAACGACTCATCGACGAGTGACTGGAGCCGCTCGATCAGGGCGGCGTCGGCCTGGCTAACAAGAATACCCATGCCGGTGTGCTTCTGCAATTCGCGGCGCAGGGGCGAGTGTACTTCATCGGATGAAAGTGGGGACAGCTCGCTGCTGCCCTGGCGCACCCAGAGGTGGGCCCAGCGCTGGGGCAGGCCTTTTTTGGCGGCACCGCCACCGAGGCCGCCGTCCACACCGAGCAGCTCGGCGAGTTTCGACTCCGCGGCTTCGCCGGTCAGAGGGGCCTCGCCCTCGGCGCTCAGCTCGGTCTTGCCCTTGGTGCCGGCGAACTCCTTGCGCAGGGTGTAGCATTTTCCATGGCTGGAAAATTCCAGCTCCACGGTGGGTGTGCCGTCGTGGCTGGTGGACACCATTTCCTTGTGCGACTCACTGGTGCCCTTGGCATTGAGGAAAAGGGCGCGGTGGATGGCCTCGACGAGGGTGCTTTTACCGGATTCGTTAGGGCCCTGGATCAGGGACAGGGGAGCATCCAGGCGGGCTTCGAGATCACGGTGGACGCGGTAGTTCTGGACGCGGGCTTTGAGAAGTTTCATGGGGAGAATACGTGGGTGGGAAATCAGGAAATGGACTGGAGCTGGAGGTGCAGCTCGCGCAGGGCGAGGCGTGCCTGTGCGGCGGATTCGGGGTCGTGAGCGTTGTCCGACGCGGATTTCAATTCCGCGGCGATGGCGGCGATGAGTGGATCGTCGCGCTCGGTGAGGGCGTTGAGCTCATCCTCCGAGGGTTCCACGGCGATGGAGCGCTTGAGCCTCAGGTTGAGCAGGCGGGCTTCCAGGCTTTCCAACAGATCCTCCAGGCGGCGTTCGCCGTCGAGGCTGAGGCTGCCGGTGAGGTGCAGCTTGAGCAGGTCCTCGTTGGCGCGGGTGCCGAGCTGCTGGGCGAGGCTCTGTTGGAAACTCTCGAGGGCGTCATCCGACTGCAAGTCAAAGCTGAGCTCGTGCCATCGGATGCATCCGGTGTCCAGCGGGGTCACCGCCGGGGCGGCATGGCGGGACGGGATTTCCACCACCAGGGCGTGGCCGGGCTGGTTGTTGTCGCCTTTTGCGAAGCGGTCCTGTTCGGGGGTTCCGGAATACCACGCTTTTGCGGTGATTTCCTTCATGCCGTGCCAGTCGCCGAGGGCGATGTAGTCGTAGATGGTGTCGGGCAGGCGGTCGATGTTGAGATCGTTGATGGCGGCATCCGTGTCCTCCTCGGAGGCAGACGAGAAGCCCTGGGTGCTGCCGTGGGCGAGCACGAGCCAGGGGCGGTCGGTCGGGAGGTCGGCGGTGTCGAGCTGGTAGAGCCAGGCGAAGGGATCGGCGGTTTCGTGTCGGCGCAGCAAGGGGCAGGGGAGGAGGACGGCATGGTCTGTGATGACGGGTTCTGCTAGGCGGAGCAGGTGGAAGTTCGGGGCGCTGGCTTTTTGTTCGCGGAGAAAAAACTCCTGGTCCCAGATGCAGCCCGGTCCTGCGTAGTCGTGGTTGCCGGGGATGGCGTACACCGGGACGCCGAGCGAGCCGACCGCGGAGCAAAACGCGGCGACGGTGGATTTGTCCGGGGTGAAGGAATCGAAGAGGTCACCGGCGACGACGACGAAGTCCGCCTTGTGGGTTTTGACGGCCTGCTGCAAGGATTGCACGGTGGTGATGCGCTGGGCCCGGAGGGCTTCGCGTTTGGCGTGGTCTTTGATCGACTGAAAGGGCTTGCCGACTTGCCAGTCGGCGGTGTGGATGAAGGTGGTCATGGGATAGTAGAATAATTTCCTAACAATTTGCGGTTTCTTCGATAGGGTGTCCAACAAAAAACTTCAAGAGCCATATTATGGCGAGGGGACCAAAGGTTCAGTATTTGACGGATTATTGGACAGCTGTTTGTCTGGTTCAAATCCGACATGCGGTACCATTTTTATCGCTGTTTGACCTGGTAGCGCAGGAACCAGCGGGGGGCCGCGGGGGGCGACAGGGTGGAGAATGTCACGCGTGCGTAGGGTCCGCTTGTTGTCTGGACCGATGTTTTCTGCATCAGGCTGTCCGCCGCCTGCCAGTGGACGAGGTCGGTGGAAACCTGCAACTCCCCATCGACATCCTCCGCAAGCTGGTTGAACTCGATGCTGAAATCGACGTGTCCGTCCGGATGGACCAGGGTGTTGTGTTCCCGCGTGGCGTAGGCCAGAAAATCATCCGCGTTGCCGCCTGCGAAGATGGAGCCGTCGGTGCCACCCGGCGTGCCGTGGACGGCGGTGCTGGCGCGCCAGTTGAGCGGCTCAGCCGGATTCGGGGTGCCGAGCGGGTCGATGAGCACCAGGGAGAAACCGTCACCGTCCGCGCTGAGCGGCCAGCCCGCCTCATCGTCGTAATCAAAATCGATGATCGCCTCGCCGGCGCCGTAGGAGAGCTTGAGCCGTTCGCCGCCGTTGTCGAGTTTACCACTCCATGCGCCCGCCACCGGAAGCCCGGCGCCGTAGCGCATGGTGAACGCGGCGAGGTTGTTGACCACCAGCACATACCCCCCCGGCGCGAGTGAGGTGACGCTGCTGCCCGCAAAATCAAAATCGACCCCCTTGGTCAACCGCACATTGGCGAGGTCGATGACCTGGGTGCCGATGTTGCGTATTTCGATGTATTCAAAATAGTCGTCGTCATCATATCCGGCGGCCAGTTCGGCGGCGGTCGGCGACGCTGGGTGATACATCACTTCACTGATGACCAGGGAGGCTTTGAAAATCTCCAGGTTGGAGGTGCTGGCGGTGAATTCAAGCGGAGCCGACCAGTGGCTCCAGCGGCCGGTGTCATCCTGGTGCCTGACCCGGGCGCGGTAGCTGCGCCCGGCGCGGGTGGCGACCGCGGGAGGGGTGAGCGTGGCTTGGAACGTGGGCAGTTCGCCCGATTCCCACGGGTTGTTCCACTCGTAGATTCTTTCGACCGAGGCCGGTACCAGCGCGGGGACGGTCCGGAGTTTGAAATCAAAACTCATATCGCCGCTATTGGCGGCATACTGATGCACGGAAACGGCGATGGTGTTGACGCCGGTGACAAACTTGTCGGCGGGGATGGTGAATGCGTGGAAGCTCGATTCGTTGCTGCCCGACGCGGTGGTGCTGGCGAGGGTCTGGTGGGTGATCTCGCCCTCGGGCATCTGGTTGCGCCAGACCTCGACACCGTTGACATAGACCACCGCGCCGTCGTCCCGGATGATGTCGGCCTCAAAGCTCTCGATCGTGCTAATGTCGGTGATGTTGACCGTTTTCCGGAACAGGATGGCCGGATGGCCGCTGCTGATGACGGTCGCCTCGTCGGATTCACCGTAGCCGATCTGGGTGGCGCCCTCTCCCCAGGTACTGTCGTCGTATCCTGTTAGTTTCCATGTGGCGCCGGGGTCGGTGCCGTCATCGAGGAACTTCCACGGGTCACCACTGCTGATGAGTTGCTGCGCCACGTTGATGGTCAGCCCGGCGACCTCGGCGATGCGCCACTCCATTTTCCCAAAGCCGGCTCCACCTGCTGTGCTGGAGAAATCCGACGAGGTGAAAACGAGGCTGTCGGTGGGAAATCCGGGCGTGCCGTCGTAGCTGATGCTCGGGGTGTCGGGGATGAGGTTGTCAGTCGCAAGCTGGTCGAGGTAGGCGCCCCGTCCACCGACGAGATTAGCGCCGAACATGGTGTCGCTGACGAAGGCGACATTGCGCATCGGCTCGGCGATCTCCTCCAGGGACTGCATCGTCTCCGTTCCGGCGGCGGCGGGGCCACCGGTCCAGCGGTCGCGGTCGGCCATACTGAACTCCGCGAGCAGCGCCACGTGCTGGTTGATCATGTTGTTGACGGTTTCCTCCTGCCAGAGGAGATCGCGGAACTCGCGGAGGAAATTGCGATAGCCTCGGGTGAAGGCGGATTTCTCCGTGCCCGACGGCGGCCGGCGGATGTCATCGAAAATCGCCGCCCACGGGTAGCCGGTTCCCACGGCGATGCCCTGCGAGTTAAAGCTGTCGTGATAGCCTTTCAGCCAGGTGGCGTCATGGTCGTGCGGGATGATCCGGAGCAGTCCGTAGGGGGCGTCCGTCGCGGGTTGGAAGTACCACGCCCGGTTTTTCAGGTGGCTGGACGTGGTGCCGAAGTCGTAGTGACGGACGGCCTCGACCACCGCGTGGTAGCGCGACCACTGGTCCCAATCGACGTGCTGGCTCAGCCAGGTGTCGGTTTGCGAGGAGTTGAGGTTGTTGCGGACGTTTTGGAAATCACTGCCGTCGCTCACGCTCTGGCGCGCCTGGTTGCGCTGTAACTCGAGGGGGTCGGTGACGCCGTCCTTGAGTTTGTACATATTTCCGTTAGGCAGCCCGCGATCGTCTAACAAGTTTCCGTCGATGTCCTGCACCACGGTGGCGAGTCCGAAAAAGTCACCATTGTACTGGTCCGGCGACTCATCGGCACCGTCGATCATGCGGAAGTGCACCGGGAAGAACAGCGGGCACTCCACGCCGACCATACGCCAGAGTTTGGAGTTCATGGTCTCGGGCAGGCCGTAGTTGTTGACGCCGTCGAACCGGGACATTTTTCCCGTGTTGAGACTCCTCCATTTCACGGCGAGCAGGTTGCCGTCCTCGTCACGGGCCTGGAAATGGTGTCCCCGGTTAAAACGAAAGCGCATCGAGCGTTTGCCGTCACCGGAGTAGCGGTCGTTTCTTTGGCGCAGCCTCCATTTGACGTGGTCGTAAACCACACCGTCGTAGACGAAGGCGCACTCCCAGTTGAAGGCCTGGCTGGCGGCGACGTTGGCCTTCGGGATCTGCAGTCCGCTGTCACCCGTCGAGCTGTAGGCATAGGCGTAGGCACGGTCCTGGTTTCTTGTGATCATGGTGTAAACCGGCAGCGTGCTCAGCGCGGCGGAGCTGTAGGTGTGGGTGGGTTCACCGGGGTAAACCGAGTTGGAGGCGGTCCAGTCGGGCACTCCATTGTAAACGAAAAAGGCGAAGTTCAGGGATGCGTCATCGGCGTAGGGCACACGGATGGTCGCGGACTGCGCGTCGGTGGCCGAGATCCGGTAACGCACCAGCGTGCGGTGGGTCTGGGCGGGGATTTGGGCGGTGTAGATTCCGTCGGCGGCAACCAGGTCCGCACCGCTGCCGTCGTCGGTCATGGCGATGGTGGTCCAGTTCGCCGGATTTTCAAATTCCGGGTTCGCTTGCAGCGGGGAGTTCGGCGAGCCTGTGAGGGTGCTGTAGTTGTGTGGTAGGTAGGCGGGGATGTAGGCGCCGGGCGCCACCACCTGGTAGAGCAGGTTGACGGTCGCCACGCCGTCCGGATCACTCACCTTGGCGGTGACGGTGGTCGGGGTGGCTGCGGTGGGAACCTGCGGGCTGTGGTCCACCTGGCGGATGATCGGCGGCGCATTGCCGGTCAGGACCGCATTGGCCGCCCCCGGGGTGGGTGCCGCCCCGCGCCAGGCACCGCCCAGGTCGTTGTCGAGCGATGGGTTGAGCAGCTGCATCGAGGCGCCCTCTCCGTTCGGGCTGACCGGCCAGGGGAACTCCGCCCGGTAATCGACGCTGTCGATCACCACGCCCAGCGAGTCGCGCAATTCCAGTTTCTCACCGTCGTTGGACAGGGAGCCGGAGTATTCCAGCACCTGGGCGGTGACGCCGGGGTATTTGGCGGTCAGCGCGCCGGGGTTCTCCGCGACCAGCAGATAGGCGCCGGCGTTGAGCGTGGTGCCGGAGGGAAAAACCCGTGTAATACCGGCGGAAAACGACCACCCGCTGAGATCGACCGGCCCCGGCCCCGTGTTGAGAAGCTCGATGAACTCGACGTATTCCGTTTTCGGCTCGGCATCGTAATGCACCTCGTTGATGACAATGTCAGCCCGCACGCCCGCAGCCGCGGCCGCGAGCGAGGCAAGGAGGAGGGGGGTGGAGCGGGTCAGCATTTCGGATGTTGAACAGGGGGCTTTTCCCCAATAAAGGGCTGCAGAACGGAGTCTGCAACCCTTGAGGTAGCCGATGTGAAATCGGCGTATTTCTGGTTAAGTGGTTATTTTCTGCGACGGAACACCAGGGCTAGACCGCCGACGCCGAGCAGGGCTGCGGAGGATGGCTCAGGGACAGATTCGAGCTGCATGCCGCTGAAGGTAAGGAAGTGGTTGGTGGCGTCTGCACTGGTCAGCAACACGGTGGCATTACCCGATCCGTCCGGAGTGAAGTTGATCACTGAGTTGTTGAAATCAGCAGCTACCACTCCGACGGCGTTTTTATTGATGTTGGAAGCCGCACCGCTGGTGGCGGAGCCGACCAGGGTTCCGGTGGTGATGCTGGGGGTAATCGTGTAGAGGCCAGCGGAAAAACTCGCGCTATCCGTGGCCGACACGTTGTGCCAGGCTGTGAACTGGTGTTCTACTCCGAGAGCAAGACCGGTAAAGGAGATGCTAATGGTGCCATCGCCGCTTCTTGCTGCCACGGTGTCGCCTACAAGGTCATTCCAGTCAGCGTCCGTGACGTTGACAGCCCCCCATGTGCCGCCAGCACGTCCGGCAAAGTAGCCGCCCGCGCCACCGGCTGTAAACGTGACGCTTCCACTGGTGAGTGAGGAGGGACCAGAGCTGTTTGGTGCGGTAACGGATGTCCAGCCGGACTGTGTGGTGCTGCTGGTGTCTTTCTCGAGGTCGATCTGATAGACTGTGGCGGCACTGAGTAGAGAGGTGGAAGCTGCGAGTGTGCCGAATCCAAGTGTTAGCTGTTTTAGTTTCATAGTGTATTTGGTTGGTGTTATTGGGTGTGTTTCCGCAATGTCTCCAAGCGGTGATCAACCAAATGGGGTTTTGCTTTACAGGGGACATCCCTGACAGGAGTGGATGGGTATGGTCAACCCAAGATTGTGATTCTAGCGCGACAGGGTAAGAGTATAGCGCAATATGACAAGTGTGATGGGTTGTTAGATGTGCCGGGCAGCCGTCGGGCTGATTCACCGAAGCCGTTCACGCAGCTCGCGGAGTTCCTGTTCGCGGGAGTCCAGGGTGTCGAGCAGGTTGAGGATGTAGCGGATGGTGCGCAGGTTGGCGTGCTCGTAGTGGCGGAAGTGGGAGATCTGCCGCAACCTGGTCAGGCCGCTGGGGTCAAAGTAGATGATTTCCTCCTCACTGCGAAATGCGCTGACCAGGCCTCCGCGCAGGAACTCCTCGACCATTTCCGGGTGCAGTCCGCAGATGTCTGCGGCGTCAGTGAGCTCGATGAGTGCGTCATCATCGTCTGCGATGCCTGTGATGGGGGTGATTGGGTAATGACTGGACATGGTGGGAAATTGTTAGAATTTGCGTGGGTTGAACGAGGATGAGTCGGCGAGCTGCTGCCAGAGTGTTTTCTCGGCATCCGTCGTGCTGTCCGGGGTGACGACGCGGATTTTTGCGAACAAGTTGGCCTTTTCCCCGGTGGTTCCGGTCGGTAGACCGTGCCCCTTGATGCGGAGTTCGGTGCCGTCCTCCGTGTGGGGCGGAATCTTGATCCGGACCCGGCCTTCGAGCGTGTGCACGGAGATCTCGGCGCCCAGTACCGCCTCCCATGGAGCCACGCGCAGCTCGGTGTGGAGATCTGAGCCGATGACACGGAAGTCCGGGTGTTTTTCAAAACGTACATGGAGAAAGAGATCACCGTCGGCACCTCCATGCACGCCGGGCTGGCCAAGGCCGGCGCAGCGGATCAGCTGATCCTCGGAAATACCTTTCGGGATACGGATGCGGTGGGTCTTGGTTTCCGCGGCTCCGGTTTCGCGGTTGACTTGCTGTAGCTGGATTCTGCGTTCGGCGCCCTTCAGGACCTCGTGCAGGGTCACCAGGATGTCGGCGTGGGTGTCCTGGCCCCGTCGCTTGCCGGTACCGAACCCCCGGGTTTGCCTGAAGTCAGCGCCTGATGTTCCCGGATGTGAGCGTGCCCCGAACATCTGTTCGAAAAAATCACTGAATCCGGTGCCCTCATAGGTGTAATGATAGGTGCCGCCCTCCGGATCGCCGAAGCCGCTCCAGCCAGCGCCCGCCGGAGCTGCCCCAGCGCTGCCAAACCCTTCCGGCTGGCTGCCGTAGAGGTCATATTTTTTCCGTTTCTCCGGATCGCCGAGCACCTCGTAGGCCTCGTTGATCTCTTTGAATTTCGTTTCTGCCGTCTCCTTGTCTTTTGCGACGTCGGGGTGGTATTTCTTGGCGAGTTTGCGGAAGCTCTTGCGGATGTCATCCTGTGATGCATCCTTGTCGACTTCCAAAGCGGCATAATAATCGGGACTCTGCATGATGGTTACGTAATGATGTTAGGGTGGGGCAATTGCATGGTAAAGAGCGACCCATGGTCGGGCTGGCTTGAGACAGACACATCACCACCGTGTGCCTCGACGATGGCCTTGACCAGGCTCAGACCGATGCCGATACCGCGGGTGCTGCGGCTGCGTTCGGCGCGGTAGAGCCGTTCCCAGATCCGTGAAAGGTCGTTTTTACTGATGCCCTGACCCTCGTCTTGCACGGTGATTTTGCAAATGTTGTTTTCGCTGGCGGATGCGATTCTTACCGTTGTGTTAGGCGGGCTGAACTTGATGGCGTTGTCCACGAGATTGGCCAATGCCTGCTTGATGCGGGTTTGGTCGACCAGTAAGCGGATTTCCTCGGGTGTCTCGACAGTGAGCTGGATGCCCTTGTCTTCCGCCACGAACTCATAGAGATCAACCACGGAGTCGATCAGATCGGAAACCGAGCATGGAGCCAGGTCGAGCTGGAGCACACCGGACTCCGCCTCGGCAACATCCATGAGTGAGTTGAGCAGGTGGTTCATACGCTCGCTTTCCTCGATACAATCCGCCAGTGCGTCGCGCAGTGCTTCAGGATCGGGTTCATTGTCGAGCGCCTCTTGGACAATGATATTGATACGGCTCAGCGGTGTGCGGAAGTCGTGGGCAATGCTGTCGAGCGAGTGGCGCATCGAGCTGACCAGCGAGGTGTTTTTTTTCAGCAGTTTGTTAAACAGCTTGATCAGCGCGTTGAGTTCGTTGCCGCGGCCAACCGGATCCACCCTGCGGTTCATGTCGCCGCTGCGGATGATGTCCTGCATGACGGCGATCAGCGTGCGTATCGGTGCCAGCCTACGGTAAGTGAGGAAGGCTCCACCGGTGGCGGCCACCACGATAGCGGGAATGAACGCCAGAGTGAAAATGCGCCGTAGTCTGCCGAGGGTGGCACTGCTGGAGCGGGTGTTTTTTCCTGCCTGGAGAATGGTTCCCGAATCGTCCACGGGAATGGAAACCACCACCCAGGTGTCGTTGCCAAGTTCGATGCCGTAGCCTTCCATCCGGGAGTCCAGGTCGTTGAGTGCATGCGGGTAGATCGGATCGCCGCCGGGTGCGAGCGACTTCACGTAGTTATGGTTGGGGCCGGTGACCCGGGCAAAGATAATGTCACCCGACTGCATACTCTGCTCATTCATCCGCGCCTCGAGTTCCTTGATATTGCCGCGTTGAAGCCATGCGCGGTATTCGGCAGCGCGGTTGCGGACTATCTGCAGCTCGTTGTCGCGGATGGTTTCCGCCATGTAGTGGTAAGCGATCCCGAGTATCAACGCAGTGATTGCGGAAAAAAAGAGCGTGTAAGCCAGGGCCAGGCTGACACCTGATGCCCAGCCGATCTTGCTGGCTTGCGAGCCGTTTCCGGCTGCCTTATGACTCTGGTCTGAGGACATAACCCATGCCGCGGACGGTATGAATGAGTTTGGGAGAGTAATCCTTGTCAATCTTGGCCCGCAGCCTGCACATCAGCACATCCACGACGTTGGTCTGCGGGTCAAAGTGATACTCGTACACGTTTTCCAGAATCGATGTCTTGGAGACGACCCGACCCTGGTTGCGCATGAGGTGTTCTAACAAAACGAACTCCCGCGCATGAAGGGGGATGGTTTCACCGGCCCTGGATGCCTCCCGTTTCCACGGGTCGAGCTCCAGATCCGCTACGCGGAGTTTTTCAGCGTGATCTGTCTGGGTGTCGCCGGATCTTCTGGTGATCGCCTGCACCCGTGCAAGCAGCTCGCTGAAGGCGAAGGGCTTGACCAGGTAATCATCACCACCACGTTTCAGCCCCTCGATGCGCTCGTTTACACTGCGTTTGGCGCTGAGGATGATGACGGGGGTTTTCACCCTCGCCGCGCGAGCCCTGCCGAGCAGGGAGAGGCCATCGAGCTCGGGCAGCATAAGATCGAGAACGGCCGCGTCATACTTCCTTGTCATGAGGAGGTCGAGTCCGTCGATACCGTCGTGGGCTGTGTCCACGACCATCCCCGCTTCCTTGAAGCCCTTGGCTATGAAGGAAGCTGTCTTCACATCATCTTCTATGATCAGAACCCTCATTGGATGGATTTTTTATAGCACATCCCTTGGAGAGTGCAATGGTGGGAAACAAGGACCGCACCTGGTGGCGTGCCGGGTGCGGTCCATTCTGCCGAAGCCCCGGTGTGGGGCAACCTCCATGATTACTTGATCGTGATTTTCCGTGGTTTGGCGGCCTCGGAAATCGGCAGATCCAGAGTGAGGATGCCGTTCTCGACACGGGCTTTGATCCGGTCCTCATCCACCTTGATGTTGAGGTTCAGCCTCAGGCGGTAGTCGCCGAAGGGTAGCTCCGTGAAGACGGGTTTCCAATCGTCCGGGTGCCGCTCCCTGCGATGGCCGCTGATGGTCAGCACATCGTCATCGAGAGCGACAGCGACGTCCTCCTTGGGTACCCCGGGCATCCACACTCTCAGTGTGTAGTCCCCGGATTCGAGTGACTCAGTCTCATAGTATGGACGCAGCCAGACCTGCTCACTGGAGCGGTTCTGCTGGTGGTCCATCTCGTTGTTCATCCGGGTGACTTGATTCTTTGGCTTGTCGGAAATGTGGTTTTCCTTGTCTGCTGCCTTGTTGTTTTTTTCTGTGAGTTTCATGGTATGCTGGTCTCCTTTCTGATGGTTTGTCGGGTTGTTAGTTCACGCTGATCGCGACGGGTTTCTTGTCCTCTGACTTCGGCATGGTCACGGTGAGCAGGCCGTCTTGCATGCTTGCGGAGATGCCGTCTGTCTTGACGCCGTCCGGCACGGTGATCGAGCGGTTGAATGTGGATTCGTAGTGTTCGTTGTCCGATTTCCTGGTGACTTTGCCGTTCACCGTGAGCACGGAATTATCAAGTTCAATCTCCACGTCATCCTTGGCGATGCCAGGCATGGCGAAGGTGGCATGGTAGGCGTCCTTACTCTCGTGCAGGTCCACACTCAGGTTGGTGGTGCCGGTCCCATTGCCAAGGCTTCCGAAGTCGCGGAGAAAGTTCAGGAACCAATGGTCGATATCATTCGGGATACTGGTTCTTGGGTTTGTATGTCTGATGAGTTGCATGGTGGTATTTCCTTTCTATGGTTGGAATGAATGATGTGAACTTTAGGAGTTGGTCTGCCCGGGGGGCGGTCCGCTTCATCCTTTGTTCGGGGACACTATGCCACGGTGTTGTTACAGGTCTATTTCCTGAACATTACAAAGGTGTAATCCGCAGGAAAGGGGTGGGTAAAGTTGTGTTGCGATCATGCCGGTGTGAAACAACCCCGTATATTGCTATGAAAACAACGAACCAGAAAACCCAACCTGACAATACCCCCGGGGGAGCTATAACTCCGGAATCCAACCATGTAAAAGAGCGCGCAAAGACATCCCCCTTTGTCGTGGCGGCGATATGCCTGCTGACGCTTGCCGTCGGTGTGCAGGGATTCTTTTTGACGACGATGTACCTGGACACTGGCGATGCTGAAAGGAAGGTGGCAAGCCTCACACTTCCTGAGAAGTTACTCAAACCCTCTGAGAAGCCCATGGCCAAAGGTGAGGCCGCGGCGGAGACCGAGGATATCCCCAAGGCCGGGGAAGGGCTGATAGAGCCGGACAAGCCCTGGCAAAGCTTGTTTTCCAACCAATGGGACCCGTTCAAGGAAATGTCCGACTTGCAGGAAAGGATGAACAAACTGTTTGAGCACCGTTACAATGGTCTAACACCATCTCCGGCACTGCCCAAGCTTGATGACTGGTGGTCACTGAACCATGCGTGGTCCCTCAACAACGGTGGCAAGGATATGTTTTCCCTCGGTAGTGAAATCCGGGATGAGGATCACGCCGTGGTGGTCACCCTTGATTTGCCGGATATCGACGAGGACTCGCTTGATATCCGTTTTGAGGATGGCGTGCTCAGCGTCAGCGGTCGGCAGGATAAGATGAGTGAACAGCTCAATGACATGGAGCAAGTAGTGGGCCGCTCGCGCTCGGTGAGCAGCTTTAGCCGGAAGTTCACGATTCCAGCGGATGTAAACGCTGCCGCGATGCGTTACGAGGTGCTTAATGGCAAGCTGAGGATTACGCTGCCCAAAGTCGATTAAAACCCCGGCAAACCCCGAGCATCCCGGTTGCCAAAGTGTCCGGCAGCCGGGATTTTTTTGTAATCATTTTTCAGCTGTCGTGACGCGGGTTACACGATTTCGAGCAAGACCGGGCAGTGGTCGGATCCTAACACGTCAGAGAGGATTTCAGCTTTGGTGACACGGTCCATGAAGGGCGCCGAGACGCAAAAATAGTCGATTCTCCAGCCGATGTTCTTTCCCCTTGCGCCGGCCCGGTAGCTCCACCAGGAGTAGGCCTCGGTGGTGTCGGGGTAGAAGTGACGGAAACTATCGATGAACCCATGCGCGACGATGTTATCGAAGCCGGCGCGTTCCTCGTCGGAGAAGCCCGCGCTGCGGCGGTTTTGTTGGGGACGAGCGAGGTCGATCTCCTGGTGGGCGACGTTGAGATCCCCGCAGAATATGACAGGTTTTGTTTTTTCCAGGTTTTTGCAGTAGGCGAGGAAGTCGGCGTCCCAGCGCTGGCGGTAGGGGAGGCGCAGCAGTTCGTTTTTTGAGTTGGGCGTATAAACCGTGACCAGAAAAAAGTCGTCAAACTCAGCGGTGATCACCCGGCCTTCGGTATCGTGTTCGTCGATGCCCATGCCGTTTGTTACACCGAGTGGCTCGTGTTTGGAAAAAATGGCCGTGCCCGAGTAACCGGGTTTTTCAGCGGAGTTCCAGAAGGTGTGGTAACCGGACATTTCCAGCGGCAGATCCACCTGCTCGGCGCGGGCTTTGGTTTCTTGCAGGCAGAGGATGTCCGGTTGGTGCCCGGTGAGGAATTCAGCGAAGTTTTTGTTGATGACGGCACGGATACCGTTGACGTTCCAGGAGATGAGTTTCATTTCGGGAGTCGGGGTTAGCCTGGCGGCCATTTCATCTGGCGGCCGGCGAGGATGTGGAGGTGGAGGTGGGGGACTTCTTCGCCACCGTCGGGGCCGTTGTTGATGACGGTGCGGAATCCGGCTTCCGCGAAGCCTTCCTGGTGCGCGACGGTTTGAGCTGTTAGTAGGAGATGGCCCAGGGTGTTTTGATCCTCCGGGGCGGCTTTTGCGATGCGGATGATCGGTTTTTTGGGCACGATAAGCAGGTGGATCGGTGCCTGTGGGTGGATGTCCCGGAAGCAGAGACAGAGCTTGTCCTCGTAGACGATATCAGCGGGGATCTCACGATCCGCTATTTTCTGGAAGAGGGTTTTGTCGGCCATGGTTGTGTTTGTTAGATGAGGTCGAGTCTGATTTCCCGTTGGTTAGGCAGGGTGGAGTTACCGTGGGTCTTGAGGAAGGTCAAGATTTCCTCGTGGAGTTGTTCGCAGGGGGTGGTCCAGCGATCAACGCCTCGGAGCAGCTTCACACAATCGCGGGTTCCGGTGAAGCGCAGGACCTCGACCCCGTGCATGCGGAGGTCCTCGATCTCGCTGTGGATCTTGTTGAAAAAGGCCAGTTCGAAGCCGTTGCCAGCTTCCTTTGCCGCCCGGATCAGCGAGAGTGTCACCGGCGGCGCGAGCAGGGGGAGGGTTCTGGCGATGGCCTCGCAGCCGATGCGTTCGAGCATCCTACGGACACGGGAGTGGAGTTCCTCGATGGTGAGGACCCGGAGCGGGCATTTGTTTTCCAGGTAGTGGAGGATGCCTTCCAGCAGGTCATCGATAAACGGGAAGTCTTCACGCTCGGCGGCCTGTGCTCCCCGCATGATGGCATCGCGCAGCCACTGGGTGCCATAACCGGTGACTTGGTGACGGCCAATTTGAAGAACAGGGCGATTTCCGACAATGCAGATCATGCAGCGAGTGAAAGAGGGAGGAGTCGATACGGGGACGGGTTATTCTTTGAACAGTTTACGCTGGTAGGGATCGCGGGCGGTCCGACGTTCCAGTGCCTGGATTTCACGGATGAACTCGCCGACATCTTCGAACTGGCGGTAAACGGATACGTAACGGACGTAGGCAACGGGATCGATCTCGTGGAGCTTGGCCATGACCCGTGGGCCGATACTGCTAGAGGGAACCTCGGAGAGGTGGTCCTTGTGCAGTTCTGCTAGAATTTCCTCAACGGCGCGGTCCAGCCGGTCCATTGGTACGGGCCGCTTTTCACACGCTTTGACAAGGCCGCGAAAAATCTTTTCCCGGTTCAGTGATTCGCGGGTGCCGTCACGTTTGACAACCTGAAGCTCGGTGCGTTCTATCTGCTCGTAGGTGGTGTAGCGGTAGTCGCAGGCGAGGCAGACGCGGCGACGGCGCGTGGTGGTGCCATCCTTCGACATACGGGAGTCGATGACTTTGTCCTTAAGTGATCCGCACTGTATACAACGCATAGGAGGGGAAGCCTGATGGGGCTGGATGCGCGAGAGTGTAGATCAATATATGGCACCATCAAAGCCAAAATCATACTATATTTAGTCAGGTGTGATGATTTTTAAGTTTACGGTAAGATACTTTTTTAGAAAGCGGTCGATGGTGCCGCCCATTTTTCAGAATGGCGGGGCACGAGGTAAAAAAACAGCCGGGGATGGGCGGACTGCGGACGGCTTCGGTGGTATTTCCCCGTCGCCGTGGCTTACGCAGCGCGGGGGGGAGATGAAACTTGGTAGTGATCACCGACGGCACTTGTTGAGCATGTCGTCCAGAAAGTAGGTGATTTGCTCAAGGCCGTTGCGCCAATCGCTGGGCTTGAGCAGGCTGAGGTTATCCCGGGCTTCCTCGAGCATCTGCGCCGCCGTATCGAGCGATGATTCAACCGAGCCTTCGTACTGGGCAATACCAATGAGGACGGGAAGGTCGAGCGGCTGCTGTTCAATGATGCGTTTATTGAGTTTCTCACGCTGGGCATCATCGGCTTTTTCCAACAAGTTCAGCAGAGGCAGGGTGAGTTTCCCTTTTTCGAGATCGGTGCGGAGCGTTTTGCCAACCTGGGCTTCGCTGCCCACAAGGTCCAGGCAGTCGTCGTAAATCTGGTAGGCGGTGCCGAGCTTGAGGCCGTAATCGTAGAGCATGTCCTCGACTTCCTGGGGGGCGCCGGAAAGTGATGCGGCAATACCGGTGGCTGCGGCGAAGAGGGCGCCCGTTTTCATCTCGATGATGTGGAAGTAGTCTTTTTTGGTAAGGGTAAGGTCGAAACGTCTTTGTGTTTGCATGACCTCACCTTCGCAGACCTCGCGGGATGCCTTGCCGACCTTGCGGCAGATGTCGATGCTGCCGAACTCGGTGGCGAGCAGCAGGGAGTGCGAGAACAGGGCGTCGCCGAGCAGGACCGCCATGCCATTGCCCCACTTGGCGTTGGCGGTCGGCACCTGGCGACGGGTGTCCGCCCCGTCGATGATATCGTCATGCACCAGCGTGGACATGTGGATAAGCTCGAGGATGACACCGATCTTGATGTGGTTGGCATGGACCTCGCCCGTGGCTCCGCCTGCAAGAATGGCCAGGATGGGACGGATACGTTTGCCGCTGGTGTTACAGATGTAGTCGACGTATGGCTCCACGGTTGGGTCAAACGCACGCACCTGGTCGCGGATCTGGGCTTCCACCTCCTTGAGTTCCTTTTTGACCAGTTTGAATGGTATTTTAGGATTCGAGCTTGATTTTGTCAGTGACATGTCTTGGAAAAACGGGGGGTGGCAATACTGGTCATAGATGGGGTGATTTGGCAATAGTTATCCTCGGCAGCTCTCCGGCGGTTTCTGTGGGGGCTGATATGCCCCGAGGTTAAGCCGATCCGAAATAGTAGCGTGCGCTTTCGAGGATACCGCAGGAGATTTCATGGAAATTGAGTCCGCTGGTGCAGATTTTCAGATGCGACGCCTGGGCGTAACATGGCGAGCGTTGTTCGAGGAGGTCGACGATGGCTTGCATCGGATCGTCGCATTGGAGCAGCGGACGGTTGGAGTGGCGTGATGTTCTTTCGAAAATGTCCTCGGGCGAGCACGAGAGCCAGACGACAAAGCCTAAGCGTCTGAGCAGTGGCAGGTTGCCGGGTCTGCACACCATCCCGCCGCCCGTGGAAATGATGTGGTGGTTGGTTTCCTGGATAATCAGATGTTCCAGCAAACTGGTTTCCAGCGAGCGGAAGGCGTCCTCTCCTTGCTCGGCGAATATTTCAGGGATGCTTTTCCCCGTTTGCCGCTCGATGACATGATCGGTGTCGATGAGGTCATAGCCGAGGTTTTTGTTCAATTCGCGTCCGATGGTGGATTTGCCAGAGCCCATGAAGCCAACCAGCACAATGTTGCGCATGGGGCGTTCCTCGGTGGTATGGGCCTCGTCCATAGTCGGCATACTAGAGGGGATGGCGTGCAGATGCGATAGGGAAAAAGAGGAAAAAATGTCATCCTGCGACGTGGCCGCGATCAGGCTGCGGGAAGGGTGAGGATCACCCGGAGGCCACCGCCATGTTGTTTGGAGAGGTTTTCGCAACTCGCAGTGCCACCACATCCCTCCATGCAGGTGCTGACGATGGCGAGGCCAAGGCCGGTGCCGCCTTGCTCACGCGTGCGGGCACTGTCAACCCGGTAAAATGGCTCGAATATACGCGACAGGTGATGTTCGGGGATGCCGGGGCCACCGTCATCGATGAAAAGCTCCACGTTATCGCCGGAATGTGCGGTATGGATGAGAATGGCTTTGCCCGGCGCGTGGCGCATGGCATTGCGGACGACATTTCCCACGGCCCTGCGCAACAGGTGGGGGCTGGCCTTGGCGCGTGTCTTGCCGCTGATATCGACCGTCACCATACTGGCACCCTCGCGCTCCACAACCTCCTGGATGAGCTCTGCCAGGTCGACCGTTTCCAGGGACACCTTGTCCGGGCTGATCTGTGCGCGGGAGAAATCGAGCAGCTCATCGACCATGCTGCTCATTTGTTTCACTTCATCACGGAGGTCGGCGATGGTTTCCGGGCTGGCTTTCGGTTGTTGTTCTAACACACCCAGTGATAATTGCATGCGGGCCAGCGGGGTGCATAGCTCGTGGGCGATGTCGCTGGTGAAGCGTTTTTGTCCGTCGACGTAACCGCTGAGTCGCTGCCGGAGCCGGTCGATCGCCATGCCCAGCCGTCCCAGTTCATCACCGCGATGGTTGATTTCGTTGGCTTCGAAATTACCCCGGGCAATGGAGATGGTACGCCGGGTGAGGCGTTGGATGTAGCGTGTGAGATTCCAGGCAAACGGGATCCAGAGTAAAATGGAAATGGCGATGATCGCGATCCCCATCTTCCACCATGGGCGGGTATCGAGAATGAGACCATTGGCGTCGAGGGACGGTGACTTTATCAATAACACCATCGCGTGGGGGTGGTGCAGATTGCCGCTGGGCGGTCCCAGGCCAACATGGTTGGCAAACCAGTAATCGCCATGCTCGTCCCGCAAGGCAAAGAGCAGGTGGGAACGGACCGGTTGGGTGGTTGGCGTGGAAGATTCCAGTAAATCGCCGAAGTCGTCAGGTGCTCCTTCATTGTCGGGTCCTCGACCCGGCCCAAGCCCTAGGCCGTCACCTCTTCCCGGGCCCCTTCCAGGCCCCGGACCCAGCCCCGGACCCCGGCCTCCCCTAGGGGCATCCGGTTCTCCATTTCCAGGCGGCACGTTGAGTTCGTGAAGCCTGACCAGAAGCTCTTCCGGCAGCTTGATGATCTGGTCAGCAATGGGTTTGCCATTGTTATACAGGGCATAGAACTCCAGCTTGTGCAGTGTTTCCAATGATTGAAGTAATTCCGGCCACTCATCCTCGCTGTGGCTACGCAGATTCTCACCCGCGAGTGTCGCCAGGGTGGTGATCCTGTCACCCGCCGGCCCCGCAACAAGGCTCTCCAAACTGAAGTATTGTCGGGAAAAAAAGAACACAATCACCCCCACTAACAGCAGGTTGAGCAGGAACCAGCCGGAGATCCGGGCATACAATGGAAGAGGGAGTCTCATAGGGGGGCGACCTTGCTTATGCATCAGGGTCGATCAATTGGTAACCGACGGCTCGAATGGTCCGGATATAGCGCGGCGACTGGGCGGGATCACTCAGTTTTTTACGCAGTGAGGAAATGTGCACATCGATCGAGCGGTCAAAGACATCGTAGTTTCGATCAGAGATATCATCGAGGATCTGTTCCCTGCTTTTTACCCTGCCCCGGGCCCTCATCAGGCTGGTGAGGATGGAGAATTCGAGCGCAGTCAGATCGAGAGGGGATTCGTTCTGTAACGCCACATGGGTCGACTCGTTGAGCCGGAGATCCCCGACGACAATGTCCCGGGTGATGTCGGTGCCATCACTTGCAGCAGGGCTGTGGGTGCGGCGGGTGACGGCCCGCAGCCGGGCTAACAGCTCGCGGGTTGAGAAGGTCTTGGGGAGGTAGTCGTCGGCACCTATTTCCAATCCGACGATACGGTCCGTTTCCTCTCCCCGCGCGGTGAGCATGAGGACGGGCACCTGGGAATGTTTGCGAAGCTGGCGCAGGATTTCAAAACCGTCCATACCCGGGAGCATCACATCGAGGATGACGGCGTGGTAGTTGCCGGCGATCGCGGTTTCCAGCCCCGCCGGGCCGCTGTGCCGGACATCCACCTCATAGCCGAAAGGTGTTAGATACTCCTTGAGTAGCCTGCAATACTTCTGGTCGTCGTCGACAACAAGAACGGGGATGGATGTGTTTTCCTGCATGGGTGCGCGAGTTTAGCAATAAATGGAGGGAATGGTGATAATTTTACACAAGCTTAACAAAAAAGCAGCATGATACAACGTTCACTTAACAGAGCATGGTCAACATCCGTGCAGAGTTCAAAATCAAACTTACTCAATCAATGAAAACGACCCGTATCGCATCGCCCCTGATGGGGGTATGCTGTGTCATCGGCACCCTGACAGGACTGTCCATGGCCGAACCCGACAAAGGGGAAACAATGACCAAAGCACTCTGCATGGCATGCCATGGAGACACCCAGGCCGGACAGAAACGTCTGGCGCCGCCGATGATGATGGTTAAACAGCGCTACCAGACCTTGAAGAAGGACGAGATGGTGGCTGCCATTGTCGCATGGGCGAAAAAGCCCGATGCCAAGCACTCGAGGATGCCCGGTGCGATCAATAATTTTGGCCTGATGCCGCCGCTGCCGCTGCCTGACGCCGATTTGCAGGCTATTGCCAGCTACATTGCCAAAACCGAGTTTGCCATGCCCAAGGGATGTGGCCCGGGCGCAGGAAACGGCCAGGGACCTGCCGCAGGTAAGGGGCAGGGAAGGGGACGCGGCCAGGGCCAGGGGGCAGGTCGTGGCCAGCCGTCCAACTGATCGCACGCCAAAAACAATCTCTGCCGGGAAAAACAACAGTCGCTGTGTTCTCCAGGTGGTGACACCGCTGGTGTAGCACGGTGCAAGGGAGAGCAAGAATCACAACCTCATCCTCATCGGCCAGCCCGCCCTGAACACCACCCTCCAGCTGTGTCCTAACAAAAAACCGGACACAACATCCGGAGCGGCTCGGCATGCCTCAAAAAATCCTACCAAACACCGCGCCATTACAAAACTCTCCCCAACCGTGTCACACCGTCACAAAATTACGACCGCTCAGGCCAGATGTTCCACAGTTCGTGCCTCCATAAATTACGATGACAATGTGGAAACATGGCTATAACTTGACACAAGTCACCCGATGACAATTTGAAAATCTAGTACGATGAGAATTCGGCCGTTAACACTGACAGCGACCGTCGGCAAAAATTGAAAGTGTTACACATACCACACTTTCATCTTCAACATCCAGCCCATCCTATGGGCTCTTCACCGACCGCTTACTCTAGAGTTGGGAAGGTTGATATTTGGGAGGTTAACATTCCAATCTAACAATTGTAAAATCCACAATCCACGGCCTGACCCCTCTCCGGAGGCGTGACACTACTGTCCAAAACAGATAATGTTAGGGTTTTGAGTTGTTGATTTCAGGTGTTTAGCGCGTTGAGAATCTATTTTTTCGGGGAGTTGCCGGGTGGTTTGGTTTCATCGTCCTGTGATGCTGTCCAATTCGCACTGGATATACTGCCCGGGAGGCGGATGTGACGACAATTCAAACGGATCATCGATCCATGACCAGAGATGCCTGTGGGTAAAGAGGTTCCAGCGCAGCAGGGCCACCAGGTTTGAAAGCGACCAGCCTATCCTGCTGCGGAACTGCAGCAGCTTGAGCAGGAGCATGGTGATGAGTGCTGTCCAAATCTGGATTTTCACAGCGTTTGCAGATGTTCCCACAAAGGTCTTTATCCGCAGGTTTTGTTTGATCGCTTTGAAAAACAGCTCGATCTGCCACCTTTGGCGGTATATCTCGGCGATGGTTTCGGCTGACAGGTCGAGACGGTTTGTGAGCAGGGTCATTTTCTTCTGTTTGTCCTCCAGCCAGATGACAATGCGCCGATAGCGTCCCTTGATTTTGCGTCCGGCCTGGAACAAGTTGAAACAGCCCACGCTGTCGCTGAGAACTTTGCCGAGCTTATTCACAGGCCGCTTCTCAAGTGTCCACCAGTCTGCGTTTTTCTTGAGGCGGGTGACAAAGCCCACCCCCTCCGCTGACCAGCGTTCATAGAGATGGTAGTCGGTGTATCCACGGTCCATGACAAGCAGGGAACCCTTGGGGAGCTTGAGTTGCCGGGCCACGGTGACATCAGCGGTCTTGCCGTCGCTGATGTGTGCGTAACACGGCAGCAGGCCGTCGTGATCGAGAAGAAGGTGGAGTTTGGCCGCGCCCTTGTTGGCTCTGAACTTCGCCCAGTCAAACGTGCTCGCACAGAGTTCGATCACCGAGCTGTCCAGTGAGTAGAGCTTGCTTTTGAATCTGAATTTTTTGCCTGGGGCATGCGAACCGGCTGTCCCGAGCACCTTGTAGAACACCTTCTCAAAAAGTTCCGCCGGACGTTTGGCGTTGGCATATGAAAGCGTGGAGCGGCTCGGGGCTTTGGCCATGCCAAGGTGCTGGAGCTTGCCCTCGCAGCTACGCAGGCCTGAGTCTATTTCGCGCAGACTCTTTGCCTGGGCCATCTGGCAGAACAGCATGGACACCATGTGATCCCAGCTAGAGAAACCCTTGCTCCTGCACTCGCTGTTTGTTTCCCGGACCGCCCGTGCAAAAAAATTTCGATCAAGGCAGGAAAGAAGCTGGCTGAACAAACTCGATGTGGCTATTCTCATGTCAGTCTCCTTGCTAGGGTTATGTAGTTAGTTTTCATCAACCCAATTACAACCCTTCAAGGAGACTCTTTCAAACCCTTATTTTGGACACTAGTGCTGTTAGGTAAGAGAGGGGTCAGAGAGGGGTCAGAGAGGGGTCAGGCCGTGGATTGTGGATTTGAGTTATTAAGAAAGGGGTCAGGCAGAGATAAGGCGTATAGCGATAATGTTAGATGGTGTTGCTAGGAAATGCAACCCTCCCACGCTGGCGCAGCAAAAACCCCAGCCAGGAGCAAGGGAGAAAACCGCTGCGGCACGCTCCATTGTACATTGCCAAATTATAGTCGTATAGTTTTGCCAAATTGACATCGGGTGATTTCTGCTAGATTTCCATGCTTTCGTCGGTTTTTGTCACCATGGGGATCGTACTTGGCTGGGTGTATTACGATGCGGGAGGAATTGCGTTGTATGGTGTGCGGAGGTTTTTGGTGGGGTTTTATGAGGCATGCCCGATGCTCTAGATAATCGTTTTTCCCGACGCAGAAGGGCGTGCCTGGTGTGCAGACACGCCCTTGTTGTTTTTGGTTGCGACGTTATCTGTCGCACCGGGTCCGGTTATCCCTCGGCAGGTTGCCCCCCGGCAGAGCCTGCTTCTGTTTTACCGAAATGGGTCATGGTTTGGGTGGCAGGTTTGCTGCCGGTATGAGTACGGGCTCGGTGGGTTCTGCCTGCTGGTTGTGACGCCAGTGGGGCTGGAGCAGGACGGCGTTGACGTGCTTGATGTCGACGGTTTTGGTCTGGTCGCGCACGGCCTCGATCAGGGAGCCGATGCAGAGGTTTTTGACCGCCCTGAGTGTGCCTTCCGCACAGCGTGTGATGAGGTTGGTGGCGGCTTCTGTGAAGGTGGTGTGCGGGAGTCCTGCGCGGTCAAGCTGGCTGTGGATGTATTCGGTGAGGTGTGCGGCGGTGAGTTGCTCAAGGTTGGCGGAGTAGGTGATGCGGCTCTTGATGTCATGGTTGATTCGGAGCTGGAGTGTGGTGTTGAGGGCGGGCTGGCCGATGAGGATGAGGTTGTGATTCTTGCTCTCCCTAGCACCGTGCTACACCAGCGGTGTCACCGCCTGGGGGACACAGCGGCTGTTTGTTTCAAGTATGTCCGGAAGTCAGCGTATTAAGCTTCTATTATCGGATTAAATAAGCTACCTCACTGGGCGTGAGCGAAACACGTATCATTGATGCCTCCGATCCGACGGAGCAAAATAGGATCGTCCAGGAAATTGCCGATTTGTTAGAGTCGGGTGAGGTGGTGGCCTTGCCAACTGAAACCGTTTACGGACTAGGTGCCGATGCCTTGAATGCGGATGCCGTGGCCAAGGTGTTTGCGGCGAAGGAACGGCCAGCGTTTGACCCCCTGATTGTGCATGTGGGGACCTTTGAACAGGTGGATGAGATAGCCGATGTACCCGTGGAGCTCAAAGAGCTTGTCGCGAAACTGATGAAGGCGCACTGGCCGGGGCCGCTGACGCTTGTCTTGCCGAAAAAGCAATGTGTCCCCGACATCGTGACCAGTGGCCTGCCAACGGTCGCGGTGCGTATGAGCGCCCACCCGATCATGAAGGCGGTGATTCGTAAACTGGGAAAACCGGTCGCCGCGCCGAGCGCCAACCGTTTCGGCAGGATCAGCCCGACCTCAGCCAGTGCCGTGGCCAAAGAGTTGTCGGGGCGTATTCCTGTGATCGTCGACGGGGGTGCTTGCCGCGAAGGATTGGAAAGCACCATCATCCGCCCCGAGGCGGGAGGGAAACGTCCTGTCCTGCACATGCTGCGAGCCGGTCCTGTCACCAAGGAGATGTTGCAACGTTTTGGCAAGGTGGAGCGAGCCAAGAGCAATCGGTCCAACGAAGCACCCGAGGCTCCGGGGCAGCTCGCCAGTCACTACGCGCCCGTCACCCCGCTCCGATTGCTCCGCAGGATCGAGGATTTTCAACCCGAGGCAGGAAAAAAATACGGCCTGCTCAGCTACTGCGGGTCTGAGAAGGCGGGTTTTATCAATGGTCACGACTGGACAACGGTCGAGCAGCTCTCCCCCGGGAATGGCAAGCTCGCCGAGGCCGCCGTGCGCTTCTTTTTTGTCCTCCGCACACTCGACGAAAGTGGTGTGGATGAAATCATCGCCGAACCCGTCTCTGAAACCGGCCTCGGCGTCGCCATCATGGACAAACTCCGCCGAGCCAGTGTGAGGTAAACCACGGAAACACACTGAAGACACGGAAATTGCCTGACTGATGAAACGATTTCAAACCGCTGAAAATGCTGAATATCCGGGGGATTTTTTATTCCGGCCGATCCAGCGGCAGCTTCTCTACTTCTCTAATAACAGATAACCAATAACTGAAAACTCCAAACCTATGCTCCGTTCCCTCATGCAAGTATCCGGCTTCACGGCGATCAGTCGTGTATTGGGTTTTTTGCGGGACATCCTGATTGCGAGATATCTGGGGTCCGGCCTGTTGGGTGATGCCTTTTTCTCGGCATTCCGGTTTCCCAACCTGTTCCGCCGTATCTTTGGCGAGGGGGCGTTTAATGCCGCCTTTGTGCCGATGTTTGGTCGTCGACTGGAAAAGGATGGTGAAAAGGAGGCGATGAAGTTTGCCTCGAATGCGTTTTCGACCCTGCTGGTGATCCTTGTGGCGCTGACCATTGTTGCGATCCCGTGTATGCACTGGATCATGAGCGCCGTGGTGCCGGGGTTCAAGGCGAAGGTGGAACTGCCTGTTCAGTCGGATGGAAAACCCGCTGATGAAAGCTTTTCAGTCAGGATTGACGGGATGCGCGACGTCTATCTAACCGTTCCTGAAGGGCAGGCCGGTGATTTGAAAAACCATTACCGCTTGGAAAACCTGTCATTCATTGAGGAAAAACCTCTCGTATTTCCCAGGTTCATCGGCGCGGGCGAGCGTGGCGCCAGTGCTTCTGTGACCCAGGTTGCTGAAGCCTACAGAGAGCAGGAAACGAAGAAGTCGGAAAAGGAGCAGAGGGAACCCAACGCAGCGGTTGAGCATTTGGGCGGGAGCGATGGTGGCTGGGTCATTACCGGTGACGGAACGGCCCGCATCAGGCTGCCGATAGGGCACAACTATGGATGGTTCGAAGGTGATCTTGTACGCATACCCCACAACGAGATCCGGGAGGCCACGCTGAAAATCTACCGGAACCACCCCGACACCTTTGGCCTGACGGTCAGGCTGTCCCAGATCACATTCTGTTACCTCCTGTTCATGGCACTTGTGGCGCAACTGAGCGGGGTGTTAAACACATTCAAGATCTTTGGTGTACCGGCTGCGGCTCCCATTTTACTCAACGTGGTCTTTCTTGTTGGACTCGGTGTTTTTATCAAAATGATGCATTCCGAGGTTCCCGCCCATGTGCTTGCCTGGTGTGTGGCCGTCGCGGGATTGCTCCAGTTTATGATGCTCTACGGAGCTTGCCGGAGAAACGGCTACCATGTCCGTCTCCAGAAGCCGGTGATCGACGGCTCGATCAAAAAGCTGTTCCTGCTGATGGGGCCGGGAGTGCTTGCCGCCGGTATCCAGCAAATCAACCTTCTCGTCGGCGGTATCATTGCCTCGTTCAAGCAGGGGGCGATATCCTGGTTATACTACTCGGACCGGGTCTATCAGCTGCCGCTGGGGATGATCGGGATCGCCCTCGGCGTGGTGCTTTTACCGGAGGTGACCCGGCTTCTCAGGCGTGATGATGCCAAGGGGGCATCCGACAGCATGATGCGAGGCATGGAACTGGGTCTGCTGATCACGCTTCCTGCCGCCGTCGCGATGTTAGTGATGCCGGAGGCTATCATCTCGGTTCTTTTCCGACGGGGTGAATTTACTGCCGATGACGCGTATCAAACAGGGATGGCGCTGCGCGGGTTTGCATTGGGACTGCCTGGCTATGTGTTAGTCAAAGTCCTGCAACCTGGATATTTTGCCCGTGAGAATACCCGCGCCCCGATGATGATGGCGGGCATTACCGTGCTGGTGAACATCGTTGTCAGTCTGGTCCTTTTCCAACAGCTGGGTCACGTCGGAATTGCGATCGGCACCACGATTGCAGCGTGGGTCAACGTCGCGCTACTGGCACGCGGCCTCAAAGGCCTGGTTCATCCGGGCAAGGAATTCTGGAGCAAGTCACTGCGTATGTGTATCGCGAGTGTGGCCATGGGAGTCCTCGTCTGGACCGGGTACCAAGTGCTGGGGTCGTGGTTTGAGGGGGGCTTCGGCAAACAATGCATTGCCCTCGGCTTGCTTGTGGGGCTTGGTGCATCCGGTTATGCCGTCCTGGTGCTGATGCTCAAGGCCACCAGCATCGCCGAACTCAGGGCGGGTTTCCGCAGAGGGTAGGGCTGAGAGGGCGGTTGCAAGGCCGTGGTCTTTTTTCCTGACAAACTGCTCCCGCTGGTGGAGTATGTATCCTATGAGTCAACCATCCCGCACTTTTCTGTCATTGGGGCTTGTTTCCGCAGGTATCATCATTTGCACCGGTGCCGCCTGTGCCGAGCCTCCGCAAGAGGAATATCACACACCGAAACAACCCTGGAGCGACTACACCGTCCACCAGATGAGCCGGCCCCATCCTGAAAAGGTGACATCGAAGGGGGCGGTGTGCACCAAAGCGCCAGCGGGTGCGATTGTTTTGTTTGACGGCAAGGACACCGCAGCCTTCACCAGGGCGTGGACCGTCAAGGATGGTGTGATGATTGCCAGTCCGCATCCGAAACCCAAGGCATCAGGCGATATCCGGACGAAGCAGGCATTTGGCGATTGTTTTTTACACGTCGAGTGGCGCATCCCCGCAGGCCGGAAAATCGACGGCCAGAAGGGCGGCAACAGCGGTATTTTCCTGATGGACCGCTATGAAATCCAGGTGCAGGAAAGTCATACCAATGTGACTTATGCCGACGGGCAGGCCGCAGCCATATACGGTCAGACACCACCGAAAGTAAACGCATCCACCCCTCAAGGTGAGTGGCAGAGTTACGACATCATTTTCAAAGCTCCCGTGTATGGTGAAAAAGGCCTTGAGAAACCCGCCTACGTCACCGTCGTCCACAATGGTGTGAAAGTGCACGACCAGCAACAGATCCACGGGCCGACCCTGCACAAAAAGGTTGCCAAGTATCCACCCACGCACCCAGCCAAGGCACCCATCCGCCTCCAGTGGCACAATGATCCCATCGAGTTCCGCAACATCTGGATCAAGGAGGGGAAGTGATTATCCTGTCTTTATAATCCGAAATAGGGTTTGTTGGTTTTCCATTTTCCACTGGTAAAATCGGGGACCTGGATGACCTTGCTGCCGTCGGCAATGGATGCTTCGGAAAGTGGTCCGATCGATGACATCAGCACTCCATCGTAAAGGCTGAGTGGCAGGCGTTTCTTCTCACGGATCGCTTTCACAAACTGGGTGAGCATCAGGCCATCGGCACCACCATGACCTCCGGATGCGGCTGCTGCCCACGGATGCTGATTTGCTTTCTGATGAGGCGGGAACGGCTCCCAGTCTTGCTGCCGTCTGTTTTTCTCCATGGAGACGGCATTGCGTTGCTCATTGTAGATGCCACGGGTTCCCTGCACTTCCCATCGATTGTCGTAGGGGCGGGGGGATTGCATGTCGTAGTTGATGACGATGCTTTTCCCATTCTTTGTCCTGACCACCGTGGTGACGATGTCGCCCTGGGCGTATTTCCGGTCGCCGTTAGGGTGATTGGGAAAGTGGCGTTTAAAGTACTCGTTGATACTGAAACAGCCTGTCGCGGTTGATGTAAGGGTGTCGTAATAATCACCACAGTTGATATCCATCCAGCTGATGACCGGGCCTTGCTGGTGGGTGGGATACTGGGCGCGATTGTGTTCAATCAAAAACCTGGCACCCCAGCGGTCGTTACCCGTCTTGGGATCAAAATACCAATGGTTGATACAGTTGTGCGAGTATGCGCAATGGGCGTGGGTCATGGTGCCGAAGCTGCCTTTGCGTATCATGTTCAACACCGCCAGGTTATCGGGGCGGAAACTCCAGTTTTCTAACATCATGCACTGCACGCCGGTCTGTTCGTGGGTTTTGATCAGCTCCCAACATTCTTCGAGAGTGTAAGCAATGGGCACCTCGCAGCCGACGATTTTCCCAGCCTTCATGGCGTAGACCGACATCGGGGTATGAAGATCCCACGGGCTGCCGATGACTACGGCGTCCAGATCATCGCGGTCCATGAGTTTTTTGTAGTCGATGGGGCCGGCGTATCCCTCGGGTTTGGGTTGGCCGTGCTTGACGACGATGTGTTGCGCTGCAGCAAGAGCCGCTGGGTTGATGTCGCAAACTGCGGGTATTTCCACGCCGCGAATCGACAAAAGATGGTTCATCAGTCCACGTGCACGGTTTCCTGTTCCGACAACGCCGATTCTAACAAATCCCTTTCTGGCGCTCGTGTTGGCACTGGCTGTGAGAGGGAGGACGCTGGCTACGGCGGCACCTGCAAGCAGGGTGGTGTTTTTCTTAATGAAAGATCGGCGATTCATCATCTGTGATTGGGTTGATTCTATCAAAGTGGGTAATTAAATCTACGGAGAAAAAGCTATCCTCTTTCACATCATAGAAAGGAAAAAGTATGACGTCATCGACCAGGGCATCTCTATGCTGCGAGTGCAGAACAGAGGATTAAAACGTGCCGTTGAGCTTCCTTCCTGTCCAGAAAATGGCGAGCAGGAGGACGAGGGCGGCGGCTGTTAGCCAGTGCGACCAGAGAGGCGTCCGAGTCTCCATCGGTTTAGGGTCCGGGAGAGCCTGGATTTCCTTGATCAGGGAGGAAAGTTTATCGCCGGCCATCAACCGGCCTTTGGCGACCCGGGTCATTTCCTCAAGCACATCGGCGCGGGCAGGCATACCGGTTTTTTCCACTTCGCTGCCCTGGGCTAACAAGGTTGTTTTCACGCCATGCTTAGTGTCTTCACCGATAGCGGCCTGGATTTTCCAGGCACCGGGCTGGGCGATCCTGAAACGTCCCGAATAGCTGCCCCATGCCCCTTCGGCTTTGTCGAGGCTGATACGGCTTGCATGGCCATCGGGGGCGGTGATATCGATAATGACCTCGCCCTCTTTTAAAGGAGCACCGTATTCATCAAATGCGTTGGCATTGAGTGTCACGGTATCACCCGGTTTGGGTCGGTCAGGGGTAAAGTAGAGCCGGATACGTTCGCCTGCGGCCATGTTACGCTGGTAGGACATCCAGCGTGCCACTTGTCCCCAGAAACGGTAGTGGTAGAGGTCTTCCACACCACGGCGCCAGCGCCAGGCCGAGTCGTGGCCGAGAAAGAGCACCTTGCCGTTGCCTGCCGTGCGCGTCACCAGCATCGGGATACGGCCAAATTGGTTGGAGCGGTTGGCGTGGACTGCCAGCACATCGGTGCCGCCCTTGGCCTTGATGACGGGTGCGTGCCAGTAGAAACCGGGCAGGCTTTTCCAGACGACCGGATTGTCCTCTTCTGAATCACCCAGCATAGTCAACAGGGAGCCTTTGCCATCCGAGGTTAAGTTGAGTTTCGACGGGGAGGAATCACTGTGGCCCTCTTTGTTCTTGTCATCGAGGATGACCGGGATGAGGTCGCCCAGCTCGCTGTCATTGAGCGAGAAAATATTTCCCTTCGGGCCGGGTATGAAAACGATGCCGCTGGCCTGGTTTTCCACCAACCCCTTGAGGAGCTTTGCCTGCTCCATGGTGAGTCCGGTGTCGCCATTCTCGCTGATACCGACGTCCCCCACAAAGACCACATCGTATTTCTGCAGGTCTTCAAGTTTGTCAGGGAATTTCTGAATGTATCCCGGACCGTCCCCCATACCTAACTGCGGGTGGAGCAGGAGGCAGTCGACCTTGACACCCGGGTCGCGGTAAAGGGCATTGCGGATAAAGCGGTATTCCCAGCGAGGGGAGGTTTCTATCACCAGCACATTGAGAGACTCCTTGCGACCTGCGATGGTGAATTGGCGTTTGTTGTTTTTAGCCACCATCTCCCCGTTTGCCGTGGGGATGGAGAGCTCAAGGGTGGATGAGCCTTCGGCGGTAAGGCGCCAGAGGATGGATTCGTGGTACTCATCACCAGCTGGTATGGTGATGCTCTTGGTGCGCTCCTTGCCGGACTTGATGTCGCGCAGCCGGACGAGGGTGCGCACATCGCGATCCAAGGAGGAGAGGATGGTAAATGGAATCTGGACGTTTTCACCAACGATACCGTAGGTCGGCGCAGTGACGTTGGATATATCCAGATCCGGGAGCCGACGGTCGCTGCCGGTCGGGATACCGAAAAGCGGGATCTGGCGGCGGCGCATTTTCTGCGCGGCGGCCACCGGCTGCTGGCCGACATTCCAGTCGCCGTCAGAAAGCAGGACCACGGCGCGGAGGTTGTTGTGCTCTTCGAGCAGTTTGTCGATCGCGGTATAAATATCAGTGCCCGCGAGAGCCTGGGTAGCAGGGTCGGCATCCTCGGGAGGGGCGGAAAACGGTTGTTCAAAGACCCGGCTGCGTGAGTCCTCCTTGAGTGGCTTGAAAAAGTCGCTGGCGAGGATTTTCTCGATCCATTCCTTGCGGGTGACCACTTCCTGATTGGCGCTCAGCGCGGTGGGAAGTACCGCATCAGCGGTAGTCGTCGAGCGGGATGCATCGTAGAGGATGGCAACCTCAGGCTTGCTGTCGGGCTCAGTCACCACACGCCACTCAGGCTGCCAGAGCATCATCACGGCGATGAGCGTACACAGGAAACGCAGAGCTTCCAGCAAGCCCGTCCTCTTGGGCCGTGTCGACCTCTTGATGGCAATGACGCAGAGGCAACTGATCGCTAACAGCGCAATCACACCGATCCAGAACGTGGTCGGCGTCGGGGAGAATGTCAGGTTTGAAATGGAAAAGTTCAAGCTCTTGATGTTTTGGATTTAGTGCTTCCACCCTTGGGTTGCAAGCAGAGTATGGCTTCGGTGATGAGGAAAACGAGCATCGCGATGAGGAAGGCGCGCCATGCTTCACGGGCGAGGGAATCGGATTCTCCCTTGTCCTCGAACAGTTTGAATTCGGTTCCTTCCAACAGGCTTTCCAGCTTGTTGTTGCTGAGCAGCAGCCACTGGTCTTCTGACTTGGGCCGGTTGGTGGCAAGGAGGCGATCTCCCAATTTCCAGACACCGGCTTCAAACGGGGCATTGCTGGATACCGACTTGGCGTGGGTATCGAGTCGGGTTCGGAGTTCCCCCTCGGAGAGTTTTGCCTCAGAGCTGCCGGCAATGGCCGCAAAGGCCGAGCCGAAGCGGGCGTCGCCCACGGCCACCATCCGCTGGGTAACGGGTAGGAGGACGTCAGCATCACCGAGGTTGGACCAGGTATAGTCCGGCAGTGAGGCAATAAAAATGGCGGTGCCGTCACCGACGACACGACGCACCAGGAAAGGACTGTCGTCGTCCCAGGAAGCGAGGGTGGTGGCCTCGCCGAGGATCTGCCGCCGCTTGATTGATTTCAATTTCGGCACGGGGATGGTGGTGCCTTCGAGTCCGTTGCGCAGAGGTCCATCCGCCTGGTCCCATTCATCGACGATAAAGTACTGGCCACGGGGGGAAACGGACTGCTCGCCCCAGTGGAGGCCGAGGAAGGTGGTGTCGGATTCTCCGCGTGGGGGCAGCATCAGGGCTGCACCTCCAGACTCGAGGTAACGATTGAGTGCCTGGGCGACAGGGCCTTCCGGAAGTGGTGCCTGCCAAATTACCAGCGAGGCATTGCTCCATTCGATTTTATGGGCGTTGTTAGGTGCCAGCTCGACACACTCACTGCGGCCGAATCCGGGAGGTGCTGAGGCGAGTGCCAGCCAGGTGGATGATTCGCCCCCCTCGGTGACCAGGAATGTCTTGGTGGGTGAGTCCTCTCCGTAGGCGAAAAACGATACGTTGTCACGCGGGTTGGCATCGGACGGGATGGAAACGAAGCCAAAGCCCTTACCTTCCCTGTTTCCCAGTGTCAGTCTTTTCTGGAACTGGTAGAGCTGGCCGTTGAGGGTGATGGTGTCGGAGCTGCGGGCACCATTGACGCTGTAAGTCACGGGCACGGTTGCGGGGCCTTCGCTGTCACTTCGGGTCAGTTCCAGTTCGAGGATCAGCTCGTCCCCGATACGGCGGGATGAGAGAACCCGGACGGTGGTATTGTCTTTGGCGGGGGAGGCCAACGAGAGGACCCTCACAGTGGTTTTCTGGGGGAGGTCGATCAAGCCGGTGCGGATTGCCTCCCAGCTTCCTTCTTCCGGTGCCCAGTCGGATTCCTGCAGATCGGATGCCACCCAGATCTCCGTCCGGCCCGGGGAGTTTTCCATCACGAAATCAATGGCCGTGGAAAGCAGTGCGGGAATGGATGCCTTGGTATCAGTGGGTGAGGCGGCACTGAGTTCATTCAGGGTGTCAGGAGAGGGGACATCCTGGGCTTTTCCCGTCGCACTATCGATGAGGATCAGGCGTGGATTGTTGAGGGCGGCGAGGGACTTTTGCACACTCGCGATAGCACTTTGGCGTTTGCTGTCGGCACCGCCTTTTGCCACATGCTCCATGGACGCGGAGCGATCCAACACCAGGATGACGGTGTCGATTTTAGATCCTCCCCAGCCGAGGAAACCACCGACGATGGGTCGGGCGATGGCGAAGACGACTGCCGCGACAGCCAATGTCCGGCACGCGAGGATGATCAGGTATTTGAGCTTTTTCTTACCTCGCGACTCACGGGTGGCCTTGAGGAGGAACTCCATGGCGGCCCACTTGACAGTGCGGTGCCGCCTGCGGTTAAGCAGGTGGATAATGATCGGGATACTTGCGGCGAGCAGTCCCCAGAGAAGCGATTGTTGGAGGAAGGAAAAGGACATGGACGGAAGTCGGGTGTCAGGTATCGAGGGAGTTACTTTTTACCCTTTTTAGGAAGCCGGGTAGTCAGGAAGGAATGGATGATCTCCTCGTAGTTCTGGTCGGTGGTGATGAGATGGTAATCTGCGTGGACATCGTGGCATTTGGTTTGCACGGTTTCCATGAATTCTTTCATGGCGGCCCGGTAGTCTTCCGCGATGAGCACAGGCTCGGCGACAACCGAGGTTTTGTCCTCCATATCCACGAATCGGTGCGGGCGCTCGAAGTCGAAATCGATCTCCTGTTTGTCGAGCATGTGGAAAACGGCGATATCGTGTTTGCGGTAGCGCAGGTGCTGGAGGGCGTCTGCCAGCGCATGCGTATCGCAGAAGAGATCGGAGAGGATGATCACCAACGCGCGCTGGTTGATTTTCTCCGCGATGACGTGAAGGGCATCGATCAGACCCGTTTCCCCCGTAGGTTCGGTTTTTGAGAGGACCTCGAAAATATGGTTCAGATGCGCCGCCCGTCGGGTCGGAGGGATCTCAATGTGGAGTTTTTCCTTGCAGACAGAGAGTCCCGCTGCATCGCCCTGGTCGACAATCAGGTAGGCGAGTGTGGCGGCGAGCTTGCGGGCAAACTGAATCCGTGCATCATTAGCCGCACTGAAGCCCATTGAGCCACTTGCATCTAACACAAAGTAGGCCCGCAGGTTGGTGTCGGCCTCAAACTCCTTGATGTAATACCGGTCAGAGCGCGCGTAGGCTTTCCAGTCGAGTCTCCGGGTGTCGTCACCTTGGACGTATTTCCGGTATTCGGCAAATTCCACTGACGATCCACGGTGAGGCGACCGGTGCCGGCCGGCCACATTACCCGTCATCGCGTGCCTGGCCTCCAGCGGGATGGCACCTAACCGGGCGAGGGCGCCGGGATCGAGAAAGTCATATTTCATGCTGATTATAGGTCCTATGGACTACGATGACTTAGCCTTGGCTCATCTCGTTCACCAGGCGGTCGACAACTTTGGCCGCGGTCATACCTTGGGATTCGGCGGCAAAGTTGGTGAGCACACGGTGGGTGAGGACGGGTCGGGCAACGGCTTCGATATCTTCGAGGCGAGCCATGTAGGAGCCATGCAGGGCGGCGCGGGCCTTGGCTCCGAGGACGAGGTACTGGACAGCGCGAGGGCCGGCGCCCCAGCCAACGTATTCACCGATCCATTCCGGGGCGGCTTCGGTTCCGGGGCGGGTCTTGCGGACGATCTCCACGGCATACTCGTAAATATGATCCGGCACGGGAACCCGGCGGACGAGGTCCTGGTACTGTTGGACCTGCTCACCGTTGAGGATGTGGTTGAGCGACTGCTTGGCGATACCTGTGGTTTCGCGTGCGATGCGGAGCTCTTCGTCGTGGCTCGGGTAGTCGACGTCGATCAGGAACATGAAGCGGTCGAGCTGGGCTTCGGGTAGAGGGTAGGTTCCTTCTTGCTCGACCGGGTTCTGGGTGGCGAGTACGAAAAACGGCTTGTCGAGTTTGTAGGTTTTGCCGAGGACGGTGACCATGTTTTCCTGCATCGCCTCCAACATGGCGGACTGGGTTTTGGCGGGAGCGCGGTTAATCTCGTCAGCCAGCACCAGGTTGGCGAACACGGGGCCTTTGATGAATTCGAACTCGCGGTGGCCGGCGTCCGTTTCCTGGATGATGTCGGTGCCGGTGATGTCGGCGGGCATCAGGTCGGGAGTGAACTGGATGCGGTTAAAGCTCAGGTCCATCGTCTCGGCCACGGATGAGACCAGCAGGGTCTTGGCAAGGCCGGGGACCCCCATGAGCAGGGCGTGACCGCGGGAGAATAGGCAGATTGCCAGGCGTTCGACGACGTCCTCCTGTCCGATAATGACTTTACCAATCTCGTCCTTGAATGACTGGTAAACCTGGCCCAACTGGTCGATAGCGGCCACGTCATCGGCGGGAAGGGTGGTTTCAGATGAGATGGTTGCTGTGTGATCGGCGCTGGCGTCGGCGGTATCTGCGGTAGGTGTGGTGGTTGTATCCATAATGATGGGCTGTTTTCTTAGAATGGTAAGTTAGGGAAGTTAGGCAAGTTGGAGGGAATGGTGTGATCAGATGGTGATAAACCGGTCGCTTCCTGAGGTCTTAGCGAACCTAGGTGAGGGATTTATTTTGTCGAGGTAGGAAAATATCGATTTTTCAAGTGACTGATACATACAGCCGTGCAAGAATCTTGCCTGTAGAAACGTCCAAAAAACGACCCGTTTAACCAAACTTCACTCTGTCATGGCTCCATCAATAGGAAATTTTCCATCCAATCCCTTCGATCATGCTTTTGAAATGCTGGGGCACGTCCCGGGGGTGACAACCCGGAATGTGAATGCCGAGGCACTTGAATTGCTCACCCAGGCACTGACGACCAGGGCTGGTGAGCGGGGCAGGATGATACTGCTGCGGTCACCGCGTGCCGGCTTTGGCAAAACCCACCTGTTGATGCGACTGCACCAGCGGGTGGCGCATACCCATGAGTTCATTCCGCTGGAGCCGAGCAAGGGGCGCTATCTTGATGCGCAATCGGTGCTTGATGCGGTGTTGCGGAGGTTTTCCCGGGTCCTTCCAGCTGGTGGTGGCCTGACTGTTCTGGATTTATTGGCGCGTCGTATTCTGGCAACAGGGCTTGAGCCCCTTGTGAAATCGGGTGAGGTACCCAGCCAGGATCGTGATAGCGCATTGCAGGCGTTGCAGATGCGGCCTGTGGAAACGTTTGATTTTCATAATGAGGAGGCCGTTACTGCGCGCTGGGCGATGACGAATTTCTCTCTGCTGGGGCCGCGGCTAACAGCTGAGCTGGCCGAGCGCACCCATGCCGGGTATCGTCCGGTGGCGTGGTGGGTGGAGCTGCTGTTCCGCTACAGTTCCGCGCCCATTGATCAGACCAGCCGAAACAGCTCCCTGTTTGAAACGGTATTTGGTGCGGACCGAGTGGAGACTGACATGCACGAGAAGCTGGTGACTTTGTTAAATATGACGGGTCTGGTGACGTCTCCGGTCCTCATCCTCGATGAGGTGGAAGGTTTTTCCAGTAACCCGGAAGCGGCACTTCAGGTAGCGACTTTCTTGAATGCACTGCACCAGTCGTGTTCCAAACTCGCGTTGATCATCAGTGTCAATGGTGACGTCTGGGAAACCGCCTTTTTGCCACGGATTCCCTGTGGGTTGAAGGACCGGTTGAGTGATATCGTGGTGGACCTGAAACCCATGGACAGGGATACGGCGGTAGCCTTGCTGCGTGATCGCGCCGGTGATCAGGCTGATGCCATTGCGGATACCATGGATTTCGATACGGGTGTGGTTTATGCCCGTGGTCTGATCCGGCAAGCGTCTGCGGCCTGGGAAGGTCTGATGGCCGAGAAGGCGGCGACTTTTTCCGAGGATGAGGGTGTGCAGGATCCTATATCCTTGCGTGTTGAAGAGCCTGCCGAACAAGCTGACGCAAGCCAACATCAGCCGGATCCAGGGCGTGAGCTACACGCTCCGGCAGCTGTTGTTGTGCCGACGGCTGGGTATGACCCGGCTTTGTTCCATCCCGAGCCAAGTGAGCCAAGTGCATCGGAGAGGGAGATCGACGAGCTGGCGGCTGGCGAGCCTGCGATGCTGGTAGAGCCATCTGCCGAGGACCTGCAATCGCCGGAGCCGCCAGAGCCATCGATTACACCGGATGAGGCGAGTGCCATTGGTTCGGTGTTTTCGATTCTGTCCGACGAGGCAGACCGTCCTCTCCACGAAGAGGCTCCTGTGTTTGAGCCGGAAGCTGTTGGGCAGCCTGATCCACGGCCTTACGTGTCTCCCGATTTACCACAACCCTTCGCCCAGCACCAGCCCCAGCAAGCGGTGGAGCCTTCGCAAGAACCTCAGTTCTGGCATCCCCAGTCCCCGCCTGTTATTGAATCGCCTTTTGCGATCGACACCAGTGCCACGCCAACACCTTCCCCGTTTCAACCGGCCCAGCCGGTGCAGGAGTCACCCTATCAGGACCCCAACCAGGCCAACCAGCCGGTCCAGCCTGGTTATCAGGGGCCTCCGGCGCAACCCATGCAGGCTTCACCGCAGGGGCCGCCACCCCATCCTGCCACCGGCCATGCGCCCCAGGTGCCGGCGGACAGCCCGTTTCGCGTGGACGATGGAAAAACACCACCTCACCAGGTGACCCAGAATGATCACGAAAAGGTGGAGGATTTACTGAAGCAGTTCCGTGACCGGTATGGCAGGGAATAGTGCCGGGGGCGCTGCATCATGGCTGCCGGTGATTGTTTGCGGCATTGGAATAAAAAAATTCACGAGACGCGGATTTGCACTTGTCATTGGGCGGGTGCCTCTATTGACTCACTCATGGCGCAGATCTCACTTGGATTATCTTTTGATGACGTACTCCTGACCCCGCGTATGAGCGGGGTTTTACCTGGCGATGCTGATTTGCGGACGGCATTGACCAGCGAAATTGGCTTGAACATTCCTGTGGTTTCCGCAGCGATGGATACGGTTTCTGAAACGGAGCTGGCGATTGCCCTCGCCCGGGAGGGGGGGATCGGGGTGATCCACCGGAACAACCTGATCGAAGAACAGGCGGCCATGGTTCTGAAGGTGAAGCGCTCGGAGAGCGCAGTGATTCACGAGCCCTACACGGTTTCCAAGAACCAGACCGTGGGCGAGCTCCGATACATCATGGATGAGCAGGGGTTTTCAGGATTTCCAGTGGTGGATGCCGATGGCAAACTGGAGGGAATGGTCACAGGCCGTGATGTGCGCCACATGGCTGACGATTCCGCTCCGATTTCCGCTGTGATGACACCGCTTGAGCGCCTGGTCACGTCCCACGAGGCGACCGAGCTGCGTGAAGCGCGTAGCATCCTCTACAAAAACCGCATTGAGAAACTTCCCCTGGTTGATTCCAATGGCAAGCTGACCGGCCTGATCACCGGTGCGGATATTGAAAAACGTATCACCTTTACCAATGCCGCCAAAGACCCCAGCGGGAGGTTGCGCTGTGGTGCAGCTGTTGGCGTGGGGCCGGATTGTATCGAACGTGGACAGGCCTTGATCCATGCCGGTGCGGATGCGCTTTTCATCGATGCCGCAACTGGGCACACCACACGCGTGATGGAGGTTATTGCGAAGCTGCGCGAATTGGGCAAGGTGCCGGTTATTGCAGGAAACGTGGTGACTGCGGAAGGTGCCCGTGATCTTGTGGAGGCTGGTGCTTCAGCTGTGAAAGTAGGCGTAGGCCCAGGTTCCATCTGCACCACACGGGTGATTTCCGGTGTCGGAATGCCCCAGTTTACCGCGATCCAGAATGTCGCCTCGTACTGTCGAGACAAAGGTGTTGCAGTGATTGCCGATGGCGGAATCCGCTATTCTGGTGACATTGTAAAAGCTCTTGCCGCTGGTGCGGACCTTGTCATGTTAGGTTCCATCCTTGCGGGTACCCGTGAGAGTCCCGGTGCTACCGTGCACTACCAGGGTAGAAGGTTTAAATCCTATCGTGGTATGGGTTCCCTGGGAGCGATGCGGAAGGGATCGGGCGACCGCTATGGCCAGAACAGTTCCGGTAAACTGGTGGCCGAGGGCGTGGAAGGTCGGGTTCCCTACAAAGGACCGCTGTCCGATGTCGTTTTCCAACTCATGGGTGGCCTGAAATCCGGTATGGGGTATGTGGGTGCATCCAATCTGAATGAACTGCGTGAGCGAGCTCTGTTTACCCAGATCACCTCGGGGGGCCTCAAGGAAAGCCACGTGCATGACATCACCATCACCGAGGAGCCGGTCAACTACCAGCCATCGGCATGATTTGTTAAAAGCCTGATTGTGTGGGCCTGGGTTCGGGCTGTCATGCATCGGTTTATTTCCAGTTTATTTCTCTACCAACATTCAATTACAACTTACTCTTTTTTTCTATGACAGAAACCAATCACGTAGCCGTGCTCGACTTTGGCTCGCAGTATACCCAGCTTATTGTCCGGCGTGTTCGCGAACTTGGATTTTTTGCCAAGCTGTATGAGCCAGAGGACTTGTCGGTCATTGGCCAGCCTGGTGCCATCATTCTTTCCGGTGGTCCCAAAAGCACCGCCGACGAGGATGCTCCCGATATCGACTTTGAGGCACTGGATGCATTTGGCGTGCCTGTGTTAGGTGTCTGCTACGGCATGCAACTGCTGAACATCAAGTTCGGTGGTGCTGTCAAATCAAGTGACCGGCGTGAGTATGGGCCGGCTGAGTTAAAGCCAACGGCAAGCGAAGGGCTGTATGAGGGGATTTCCCACGAGTCCCAGGTATGGATGAGTCACTCCGATACGGTGAGTAATCTGCCTGACAACTGCCGGGTGCTCGCTGCGAACAAAGAGGGAACACCGGTTTCACTTAAGTGGGGGGAGCGTTACTATGGTATCCAGTTCCATCCGGAGGTGACCCACAGTCACGAGGGGCTGCGCATCTTGCATAATTTCCTGCTTCAGGCGAAGGATCTTGAAGAGTTCAGAATTGAGGATTTTAAGCGCGAGCTGATAGAGGGAATCCGGGACCTGGTTGGCGACAAACAAGTCGTCTGCGGTGTCAGTGGTGGCGTCGACAGCACGGTTCTCGCTGTGCTGCTCCATGAGGCGGGTGTCAATATGCGAGCCATTTTCGTTGACCACGGTCTGATGCGGATGGATGAAGGTGACGAAGTGCGCAATAACTTTCACCGCATGGGCGTTGAGATTGAAACCGTCGAGTGTTCCAAGCTTTTTCTTAGCCAATTGGCTGGTGTTGCCGACCCGGAGGAAAAACGCAAGATCATCGGCAATCTCTTTATCGATGTATTTTGGGATACTGTGGGCGATGCTGAAATGCTTGCCCAGGGAACGCTCTATCCTGATGTGATCGAATCGGCCTCGAACGCCAAGTCCAAGGCGTCCAAGATCAAGACACACCATAACCGCGTGCCGCGCATCCTGAAGTTACAGGAAGAGGGTAAGGTGTTAGAGCCGCTTGCCGAGCTGTTTAAAGACGAAGTCCGCGAGCTCGGAACCTCACTGGGGATTCCCCATGACATCCTTCAACGTCACCCATTCCCCGGGCCTGGACTCGCGGTGCGTTGCCCCGGTGATATCACGGACAAAAAACTGCGTATCATCCGTGAGTGCGACGCCATCTTCATTGGTCGACTCAAAGACCATGGCTGGTACGACAAGGTGTGGCAAGCGTATGCCGGACTGATTCCCGTGAAAACCGTCGGGGTCAAAGGCGACGAACGCAGCTACGAGTGGGCGATCAGCCTCCGTGCCGTAGTGAGTGAAGATGCCATGACCGCCGATTGGGTGGAGTTGCCTCCATCCTTGCTACGCGAAACCAGCAACCGGATCCTCAACGAAGTCGACGGTATCAATCGGGTGCTTTACGATATTTCCACCAAACCACCGGCAAGTATCGAGTGGGAGTAGGGGGCTCGTTAGAGGCTCTTACGGGTTGGGATCAGGGCGTTGGCAAAAAGCAAACCTGCGACCAGCGAGATAAAGATCAGGAATGCCTGGTTGCCGTTGCTGCTGTGCTCAAGCATCTGCTCGCCGGTGATCCATGAGTTGAGGATGATGTATGTCTTGCTTCCCGGGACTAACAGGATCAGGCCGTGGCTTAACACCATGGATGCCGGTGTGTTGCGGAGATTGGAAAACAGATTGGCATAGGTCCCCACGGCAAAGGCTCCAAGAAACATGCCCACGGCAATACCGAAGTAGGCCTCACCGACCTGGGATACGTAGAAGCCGATGAATGATGAACAGGCACACCAGAACAGCTGTTTCATGTGGATGTTGAATGCCACCAGCAGAAAAAGCGCGAGCCCGAGGACGATGGGCGCCGTTTTCCAGTCGGGCAGGGTGTTGATGTCATACACGGTATCTCCCGCTCCACTGCCCCATATCAAAGCACCGATGCCAACACCGAGGATGGCACCGAAGTAAAGTTTGAATAGGCCCATCACCGAGTGGACAAACTTCGAGGTGCCGGAAACCAGATCCCGTTGTGCGATTTCGCTGAGTGCGACTGTCAGTGATAGGCCGGGGACAAATACAATGATGGTCGAGAGGATGACAAAGGGGACATTGATCTTCACCCCCAGCGCGGCGATGCCGGTGACGACAATACCGGAAGTCAGGGCCGCGAAGATTTCCACCGTCTTTTGCAGTCGGGGTAATTTCAAGCTGGCATGGACGAGCGCAAAAATGAGTGCGGTGACAACACAGGCGACGATGGCGTCGTTGGCATTGCTTGAGAGTAGTGCGGCAAAACATCCGGCGAGCACGACCCAGGCCAGGCACTCCTGCCATGTGCTGTAATAGTTGGGCATGGCGAGAACCTGCTGGAACTCGTTTTTCATTTCCTCGAAATTGAGTTCGTCAGCAGCGAACCGCTCGATCAAAGAGTCGAGCAGTTCGAGACGCCCCAGGTTTTCATCGTTCGAGTGGACCCTTTCCATGTGCACGTGCTGTTGGCTGGGGTCGTCTTTCCAGAAACAAAAGGTAAAACTCGTCGGGGTATGGAAAAAGGTGCCGTGGATGCCGAGTAACTCGCAGACATTGGTCAGGTGCTGCTCGATCCGGTGGCTGGTGGCCCCGCACTGGTGCAGGCTGAGGCCAAGGGATACGACAAACCTGGTTTTTTCCCTGTATTCGTTATCGCTCATGGCTGTCGGTCTTCAATCTGGAGACTTCTATGGCTATGCGCAAAGAAAAGCGATGAAATATCCGGAGAGAAGGTATCTTTAACGATGGGTTCCATCGCTTGACCGGGCCAGCTGGCGTGGTCCGGTAGCGATCGCTGTATCTGAGGCGTGCCATGGGAATGGGTTATTGGGCAACTGGAACAGGAGGTGTGCTTTAGTCAGGCTGATTATTTCGTTTTCCTATGTTTCTAGGCTTGGAATTCCGGGAGGACTTTATTAGGCTGAGTGTTGAGATGAATTGCCCCCGCTGTGTTCAGAGGATTCATCGCAGTGCCGCGCAGTGTCCTCACTGTGGCTTTGCGATGCGTGACCTCGACGCCCAGTATGGGGCGGGGGAGGTAAGGCTCAAGCGTCTCGGGGATGCGGCCGGGGTGTTGCGGATGAAGGAGCGCCGCAAAGCGGAAAAATGGTTTGACCAGTTTGAGGCAAGTTTTCCGCAGTTGTTTTTCAGTGTCTATTACGGGGCATTGGATGAGATGTCGAATATCCGTCAGTTTGGAATGTGGTTACTCAATCATGGTGCCTACGAAGACATAGATATCAGCAGACCTAACGACGGCGGTGTATTGCTCGTTGTGGATGTTAAATCGAAGGTGGCATCGATATCGTTTGGCTACCTGCTTGATGTTTATCTCACTGAAGAGGAAACATTCCGCATCTTGTCAAAAGCGCATCCGCATTTGTTGCAGGGGAATCATCTCAAGGCACTGGGTGTGGTGATCAAGAGTCTCTCCAAGGTGCTTAAGAAAAAATCCCGACACGCCAGGAGGAATCCCGAACACTACGAACGACTCGCGGGTGCCCCCCAGTCCGGCGTAGGCGAAATCCTGCAGCGGATCCGCTCCGGCCAGTCCATGGACACCCAGGGACGGGGGGCTGATGTGTCTGCCCACACTGCCGCGAATGAAGAGGAGATGATGCGATGAGAAAGGTGTGCTCCCTGGCCTGCCTATCATCAGTGGCGATGCTGCAAACTGTTTCAGCCCAGGCTTTGCCTGCGTGGTCTGAGGCCGACCGGGCTCGCTTAAAAAAGGGTGAGTTGATTGCGGGGGCGGATATCCTCGTGGAAGCTCCTGATGCAGTGCCTTTGCCGCGGGTGGCGCCAGAGCCGGAGGTGCCTCCGGTCGAGCCGGCCGAACCAGAGCCCGAGTATGATCCCAAGGTGATACCGCAGGAGTATCTGGCGGATTACTTTTTATCCAACCCGGAGAGTTACCTGATCGACCCCCAACGGCTTCTCAGTATGCAGGAGTCTTTGGACCGGGAAGGGTTCCTTGAATACCATGCCGATGATTCGGATGTGGATATTAGAATGTATCTGTTTGATGCGCAGCAGGAAATCCCTGCGCCATATACGATTGAGAAACTTGTTAGCGAGCGTTATGCGGGAGGGCCACTGACCGCCGTGGTGTTCTTCTTTCTTGGTGATCCTTCACGAAACCAGCTGGCCTTCGGTGGCGAGGGGGCTTCCGGTGTGCCGACTGAGGATGTTAGGAAAATGCTGGACAATGCCCAGATGAAAGCCATGGAGAAATCCGATCCTGCGGCGCAGGTGGAATCGTTTATTGTGCAGCTATCCATTCGTTTGTATTGGCTGGAAAAAGAGCAGGCTGAATCGAGGGCTGTCGCTGCCGGGTCCGGATCGGCAGGTGAAGGTGCATCGACCATGGCCGGCCCGACAAAGGGTTCGGCAGGAAGCGAAGGCAGGCCGTTAGGAAACGAGCCTGGTAGTGCTGGTAGTGTATTGGCCAGCGTCAAGCCATTCTGGTTATACCTGCTGGTTGGTGTGCTGGGGGTATCGTCATTATGTGTGGCTCTGTTCCTCGTCTGGCGTATGTGGATGACTAACAAAACCTATCACTTCCCGGTGATGGAGATTCCGCGTAGACTCGAGGCCAATTATGCGGCCGGAGTGGGGGCGGTGATGGCATTTCACAACAAATTGGGCTCGCCATCCAGTCAACGGGACCAGGTTCCCGACTATCTGACCCGGATGTAATTACAACGCATTGCCAGCAACGGGCTGTGACAAACGATTGTTTGCAGAATGGGACAATTATGTGCGATAAATACTTTACGAAGGTGGTCTACGTGTTACTTTCCAGCCGTTCCCTCTTGGGGACGAGACAGTCCGATTGGCATCAGTTCATACAGGTTAGGGGGTTTCCTGGTGATCTGGTCGGTCGGACTGTTTTTGTTTATTTTGTTTTTTTATTTCAATCCTTTGCCCTCTTAACTTGGTCTTCGCCCGTTGACTCTCCCGTTTCCCGTTTGATGGAACTTATGTCCGGGCAGGGGTTTTCAGTTGAATACGGAGGCTGGATGATTTAGCGTGTCGCGAGCACCACGATTCTGATCATTGGATCAGCCAACGATCCGGATGCATGCGTCTGTTCGCGAATAGCGGTAGTGGTAGTACTTCCATCCGACTTCCATCCGTCAAATTCTTGAACGAAAAGGCAGCTTGCTTTCGTTATAAAATCAAAAGATGACAAAATACCACCCCTCCTCCATTTTTTCCCGGCTCGCTGCGGCAGTCGTCATGGCATTGACGTTGCAGCTGTCCCCGTATGTGCACGCCAGGGTGCTGCCCTTTAACGAGCAGAAGGTGCCGCAAACCAAGGAGGACTTGATGGCGATCCAAAAAGCCCTGGTGGACAACCTCGAGCGGGTGCGCAAGGCAACGGTAAGTATCAGTCTGGGCCAGGGCTTCGGCAGTGGTGTGATTGTTTCAGCCGATGGGCTCATCCTGACTGCCGCCCATGTAACGGCCGGTGTGGACAAGGAACTGACGGTCATTCTCAACGACGGCACCAAGCTCAAGGCGGTGTCGATGGGATTGGTGTCCAATACCGATGCCGCCATGATGCGGATTACCGAGGAGGGGGAATACCCCTTTGTTGATATCAACAAGGACAATGACTACAAACTGGGGCACTGGATATTCGCCCTCGGCCATTCCGGTGGCTTTGACAAGGAGCGTGGACCGGTGGTGCGGCTGGGCCGGATTGTCAAGGACAGCGAGACCACCCTGCAGAGTGATTGCAAAGTGATAGGTGGTGATTCCGGCGGACCATTGTTTGACATGGAGGGGCGCCTGATCGGCATCCACAGCCGGGTTTCCAAAACGATGGAACAAAACATGCACGTGCCGATGCGCGAATACCTCAAGCATTGGGATGAAATGAAGCAGAATCAGTTTTTAGGCGACGGTCCATTCGCGAAACGTCCCGTCAAAGGCACCGGGTTCCTCGGGTTTGGTTCCACCTACACGGATGACGGCCTGGTGGTCGGCAAGGTGTTGAAGGACGGACCAGCCGACAAGGCCGGGATCAAGGCGGGTGACATCGTCCTCAAGGTTGATGGTAAGAACATTCCCGACAAGGACACTTTCCAGGCGATTCTCAAGGAAAAATCCGAAGGGGATAAGGTGGTGTTGCTGATCCGGCGAAAAGGTGAAGAGCAAACCATCGAGCTCAAACTGGGCAAGAAATAAGGATCAAGAACCATACTGCACTCAACAATTCCAATTTCTACTATCATGTCAATATTACGTACGAACAGCCGATGGAACCGCCTATGGAACAACGCATGGGGAATAGGTCTGCTGACCATGCTCACTGTTGCTGTGCACCCGGTTTTTGGCCAGGACCCAGGGGGTTCCCTGCCTGCGGAGGAGAGGATCAACGGCAAACTGGTATGGGAGGCCTTTGAGCCGCAACGTCAGGTATTGCAGAAAAGCAGTGCCGTGGTCTACACCGATGAGAAATCCCGGATCAAAGCTGTCTATGGAGTGGTGGTCAGCGATAGAGGCCACGTCCTCACCAAGGCGAGTGAGATCGAGGGCAAAGACCATCTGAGCCTCCGTATCGGCGGGGAGCTTTATACCGATGTGGAAATCACCGGGGTTGATGCCGACTGGGATGTGGCCATGCTGAAGGTGAATTCCGACCATGTATTCACCCCTGTTAAGCTGAGCGAGGCTGATGATCTGCCTCAGGGACACTGGGTGGTTTCCAACGGCTCGACAACCCGTGGCCAGCGCCGTGTCCGGATTGGTATTTCCAGTGCGGTAACCCGTGAAATCAAATCGGCCACCAGCGGTGTCATCCTTGGTGTGCTACTGGGAGCCGATACGGAAAAAGCGCTTATGGTCGATAAAGTGAGTCCGAAAACGGGTGCCTCCAAGGCCGGTATCAAGTCGGGGGATGTGCTGCTTTCCGCAGGTGACGTGCCACTCAAGGAACGCGCGGATTTGCTGAAAGCGATGAAGGGCAAAAAACCCGGTGACATGCTGTCACTCGAGCTGCTGCGCGATAAAAAGAAAATCAAACTCGACGTGGAACTGATGGCCCGACCCGGGGAGTCGGAGAGAATGAGCAGAAACGACCAGATGAGCGGTGGCGAGAATTCACTTTCGAAGCGACGCGCCGGTTTCCCCAGGGTCATTCACCACGATACGCCTCTGACCAAATCATCGGTCGGCGGCCCCTTGCTTTCCATCGAAGGTGAGTGTGTCGGGATGAATATCGCCCGCGCCAGCCGTGTAGCCACTTTCGCCATTCCCGCCAAGGAGTTGCGCGGGATCATCGGCAGGATGGCGAAGTAGGACGCGCTTGCTTGGTTTTCCTGACCGCCTCGGCCTTGGTGGTTATCACCATCGGCAGCCTGCGCACGGTTCATCGGCATGCAATTTGCATGCAGGTGGGTAATCCAGGCTGTAATTTTCCTTGTGTCCTGCCGAGGGTAGCTGGCAGTCTGTGCGGACTGCAAGTGCTATGAAAAATTCCCGATTGTCCCACAACCTCCCGTTTTTCTTATTTTTCTTTATTCTATCTCTCACGGTTACTCCTGTGTGGGCGGGGGAGGAAGTATCCTTTGCCGATAAACTGGACGCTACCATGGCTCCGATTGCCGATTTCCTTGAGTCCATCATATTTAAATCGGTGCCAGTCGCTGGCCAAGCACTTCCCATCATCCTCTTTGTCCTCGGGGGGACGGCAATTTTCCTGACCATCTATTTCAAATTCATCAACCTCCGGTCGGTCGGTTTGGCACTGCGGACTGCACGGGGAAAATACACCAGCGATGATGCTCCCGGACAGATTACCCACTTTCAGGCACTGACTGCGGCACTCTCTGCAACGGTGGGTCTCGGCAATATTGCCGGCGTGGCTGTCGCGGTGGGTATTGGTGGTCCCGGAGCTACATTCTGGATGATCCTGATGGGGCTGTGCGGCATGACCACCAAGTTCTGCGAGTGCACCCTCGGGGTGAAATACCGGAGAATCGACAGCAAGGGCCGGGTGCACGGCGGGGCGATGTATTATCTCAGCCAGGGGCTCAAGGAAAAAGGCCTGGGTCCGCTCGGAAAGGTCCTGGCCATCTTTTTTGCCATCATGTGTGTCGGCGGTGCCGTTGGTGCCGGTAATATGTTCCAGGTCAACCAGGCTGCCTCCCTGGTCAGCGACGCGTTTGGCATCTTTACCGAGAGCAAACTGGGATTCGGCGTGATTCTCGCGGTTTTGGTCGCGCTGGTGATCATTGGCGGCATCGTCACCATCGCCCGCGTCACCTCATTCCTTGTCCCGTTTATGTGTGGTATGTATGTGATAGTCGCTTGCGCTATCCTGATTGCCAACTACGACCAAATTGGAGGCGCGTTCGGTCAGATTTTTGCCGGAGCCTTCGCGCCAACGGCTGTCGGTGGTGGACTGGTTGGGGTCTTGATCCAAGGTATCAAACGTGCCGCATTTTCTAACGAGGCAGGGGTGGGGTCGGCTCCCATTGCCCATTCAGCGGTTAAAACGGAGAAACCTGCCAGTGAAGGTGTCGTCGCTTTGTTAGAACCCTTCACCGATACCGTGGTGGTGTGCACGATGACCGCGCTTGTTCTGATTGTCACCGGGGCATGGAAGGTGGATGCGATCGTCAAGGAGGATGCCACGCCGCTGTATGCCCAGGCCACTGTGGAAGCCACCGCGGTCCGGGACGCATCCAAAGGTGAGGAGCTACGCCTGGTTGGAAAATCCGAAGACAAAAAATTCGGCAAAGTCTGGCAGCACGAGGCGGATGCTGTCTGGGTGAATCTCGACGATGTGGATGGCATCGTAGGAATAGCCAAAACATCCCGGGCCTTTGGCTCGAAGTTTGCCTGGTTCCCCAAGCTTCTGGCCATTGCCGTCTTGCTGTTTGCCTTCTCAACCATGATTTCATGGTCCTACTACGGCGAGCAGGCCGTCATTTACCTGTGTGGTGGCCCTCATGCCACCGCCATCCTGATTTATAAAGTGATGTTCTGCGCGTTTGTCGTGATTGGCTCTGTGGCATCCCTGTCCAATGTGATCCGGATCTCCGATGCGATGATTTTCGCCATGGTCATCCCTAACATGGTGGGACTCTATCTTTTGCTGCCAGTGGTCAAAAAGGAGCTTGCTATCTTCCGGCAGCATGTTTCTGACATAGACGGCCAACAATAATCCGCATGCCATGTCCATCACACTGAACTTCCGCCGGGCCAAGCTGGCGGCACTGTCACTTGCCAAGATTGGTAACCCGCTCCGCTCCGAACCCCTGCGCACGTCCAAGGAACTGTGCCGGTTCTCCGATGAGGATACTGCCATTCTAACCCCCTCGTTCCTCAAGCCGTTCAAAAACCTTGAGCTGAAGTCGTTTGCACATCACTCGTCGTTGGATTTGAATGAAGTCTATCGTTACGCGACGGCGATCTTTTCCGATCCGGAAACACTTCTGGGGCAGGGGAGAAAGATCGCCAGGCATCTTTACAACACCTCCAAGCACCCGAACATCAAGTCGGGTGACCTCTGTATCGCGTTGGTCAATGATCTGCTGGTCGATGGCGAACCTCTCCAGGCGGTCAGTATCATCAAATCTGAAAGCCGGGTGCCCTTTCTTGAGATTGCCGACAGTGACGGCAACCTGCAACTCATTACCCACCAAGGGATATCACCGGACAAAATCGACAAAGGTTGCCTGGTTGTGAACGCGCAGAAGGAAGACGGCTACCTTGTCTACACCTTTGATAAGTCGAGTGCCGGGACACACTTCTGGGTGCGCGATTTCCTGGGGGTCAAGTTCTGTAGAAACAACGACTACATGACGCGCCGCTACGCGGATATGGCGGTATCCTTTGCCAAGGAAGGCCTGCCCGAGGAAATGGAAGCCGAGAAGAAATGCCGGGTCGCCAACCGGGCCATGGAATACTTCGAGGAACGCGATGAGTTCGATCTGAAACACTTCCGTGAAGAGGCGCTCAAGGAGCCCGATCTCATAGAGAAATTCAATGAATTCCAGGCCAATCAGGACGAGGAGGACGGCGGCCAGCTAGACGAAACCTTTACCATCGCCAAAAAAGTAGCGCGCAAAGTCGGCCAGAGGTTCCGCAGCACCATCAAGCTGGATTCCGGGGTCAATATCAGCTTTGCACCCGCTTTCAAAGAGGCCGATGAATCCGTTTTTGAACGTGGCTTCGACGAGCAAAAGCAGATGAAATTTGTCAAAATTTACTATCAAGAAGAGGTTTGAGGGCAAGCAAAGGCACTTTGTCACATTTTTTTTGGCCAGGGGGATCGCCGCAAACCATTGAAGTTGCTTATATTCAACGATTAAGGCCCTGCTAGACCAGTTGCATCTTTAAAAAAGCTCTGGTCAATCCGGCGTGGATACAGCACAATGCCGACGCGATCATGAACTCGCAAAATACGTCTCGTGAAGTAAACCTCGCGGGCCATGTCCTGCGCACTGCATCTCGCCAACCACATCTCGCCATCATATAAATGCATACCCATTCAACTGACCGATTTCTTGTAGGGGGAGGTATCCCCAAGTATCTGAGGCCTGGACAATCCAGTCGCCGTAAGTTTCTGGCTACAGCAGGTATTGCCACCGCTGGTGTCATCATCGGAGCACCCCGCAGTCAGGGTGCGTTTTTTGGTCTCATCGGGGACAAACCCGTTCCGGGTATTCCCCATGCGTGGGTTCAGGCGAAAGGATCGGATGTCCTTCGTTATGCCCGTTACATCCAGAGTCTCAACCTGCGTAACATTACACCACGTATGGTTCTCGCTCCTCACTTCAAAACCCGTGGTCGCACCCAGAACAGCCTGCCACCCAAAGAGTATTGGAAGAAAATGGCACCCACTCTCATCGTGATCGACAAAATGGTCACCCGTATCGGGGCACCACTTCGTGAGATCACCTCCGCTTACCGCAGCCCGCTCTATAACCGTGCCGTCGGTGGTAAATCCAGATCCTACCACATGCAGAACATGGCCTGTGATATCCAATTCCGTGGCATTTCACCCTACCATGTAGCCTACATCGCCAAGCAGATGCGCACGCAAGGCATCTACAAAGGCGGCATCGGCCGATACTCCAGTTTCGTCCACGTTGATACCCGCGGCATGAACGTCGACTGGTAAGTGTCACGACTTCCCTAGGTTTTTATCATTCATCATAGCCCGTCTTGTTTTGCAAGGCGGGTTTTTTGGGGGAGAAACCCGCGTTTTTTAAAAATCCGGACTGTCAAAGCTTTGTATTTTTAAATTATTAAGGTGTCTTAACTTTTTGATTGTCAGTGATCTACACGCATGGTAAACCCAACACGAAATTCACAAAAAAACAGCCCATGAACCATTCATCAAGTCATTCCCAAGACTCAGTCGACCAACCATATGCTGGGCAGGAGCGGCTGCTAGATGCAAATGGGCGTATCTGTGGGCGCAGGGCTTTTATGGGGCTGACAGCAGCGGCAAGCGCGGCCCTTATTCTCGGAGCTGACGAGGCTGATGCCGGACTCTTTGGTTACTCAAGCAAACCCGTCTCGGGTATCCCCCAGTCGTGGGTTGATCTCAAAGGCATCGATGTCAATCGATACGCCAACTACATCAAGGGCTTGGGCTTGAGAAACATCACGCCCCGCATGGTGTTGGCACCACATTTCAAAACCAGGGCTGGTGTCGTCAACAGCCTTCCTCCACGCAGTATGTGGAAAAAAATGGGACCTACGCTGAAGGTCATCGACCAGATGGCCTACCAGATGGGTTTGCCTGTCCGCGAAATTATCTCCGCCTACCGCAGCCCAAGCTACAATGCGGCTGTCCGTGGTGAGCCGCTCTCATTTCATCGGATCAACATAGCAACCGATGTGGTTTTCCATGGTGCGTCCCCTGCACACGTGGCGAGTGTGGCGCGTTTTCTTCGTGATAGAAAAAGTGGCTTTGTGGGCGGCATCGGAACCTACCCCGGCTTTGTCCACATCGATACCCGTGGCTACAAGGCCGATTGGTAGGGTGCGAGTTACATGGCGATAAAATGGTTATTGGGATGACCTACAAACAAGGGCAGCGGAGAATGCGCTGATGGCCTTGTTGAGTTGGGAGGCGAGCTCGGGATCGTTTATCCCATCTTTAGAAAAATGATCGTAGAAGCTGGGCAGGCTATACGTGGCGGCAACCTTTGCGCCCATACGTGGAAAGGTCGCTGCGGCAGCCGACATGACCGTGGCTCCACCCCTCGGACCGGGCGATGTGCTCAGTAGGAGCATCGCTTTATCCTGCCAGACATCCTTTACAATACGTGATGCCCAGTCGTAGAGGTTTTTAAACGCTGCGGTGTAGGAACCATTATGCTCGGCGAGTGAGAGCACGATGCCATCGTGATCACGGATGGCATCGATAAAGCGTTGGGCTTCCGCCGGGATACCGTTTTCCTTTTCCTCGTCCACGCTGTAGATGGGCAGGGTGAGGCGGGATAAGGCAAATGAGGTGACCTTGGCACCGGCGATTCGCTTTGCGCTGTGGTCCGCGAATTGTTGATTGATCGACGATGAGGAACTGGATGCTCCGATGGATAGGATGTTCATGTCTGATGAAGGCTTGCTGTCCGGTTGTTGGCTGGTGCGCTAGCAGGTGTCCCCATCGGATCCTAAAACAAGCCCTTGGCCAATCTGGTCGCGGGTGAGCTTCTTATGGGTTCCATCGCAAAACGGTAATTCGCCGGATTGTTTGCATTGGCATAAATAAGCATCGCCGCCAGCCTCCGCCGTAAATGCCAGGGGCGAAAAGCCGCTACCCTTGTGTTTACCATCACAGAACGGCTGGTTGGCTGATTTTCCGCAGGTGCAAAAGAAATACTTTTTACCTTGGGTAAGGTTTACAACGGCAGGCTTGATGTCGGCGACGGTTGGCTTATTCATGATGGTGGTGAGGTATTGGTTGCTGTGGTGTTAGTTCGTTGATGCTGATTTGGCCGGGGCGGCCGGGGTAGCCTTGAGGTTAAACTTGATGACAACTTCCTTGCGGATGAGGTCGTCTGTTTTTCCTGGATACTCGATGTTGAAGTCGAAGCGGTTGATAAAGAAGTCAGCTGTTACATTGATTTCCTTGTCAGAAGGCGACACGACAACGGGAATAGTAATCGATTTGGTGACGCCATGGAAATCAAAATTTCCAGTGAGGACGTGGGTTTCTCCTCTGGCACCGGACTTTTCCTCGATGCCAGTGACGGTGAAGGTGCTGGTGGGGTAAGTGGCGACATCAAAAAAATCGGCGCTGGTAAGATGGCCCGTGAGTTTTTCAGCATCGGAGTATGTCGATGTCATATCAATGACGATTTTGTGCCCACTTGGCGCGAGTGTTATTCCATCGACGTAAAAATGCCCGGTGAACCTGTTAAAGCCTCCCTCATGGCTGCCTGTTACCTTTGATCCTGTAAAGGTGATGGTGGAGCTGTCAGCGAAAACCCATTTGGTTCCGGTAATTGCCTCGGTGGAAACTTCTTGTGCCTCGGAGACACGCGCTTCAGTCGATGACCCGGCCGGGTTTTTGCAAGAGACCAATAGCAGCGATGTGGCTGCGGCAGTGATGATGATGGTGTTTTTCATAATGAGTATATTGTTGGGTTGGGTGTTGGTTTATTGTTTGTGTTAGAGATTGAAGTAGAGGAACTCGGAATCTTTTAGTGCTGAAATGGCTGGTGCTTTCCCGTCAATCATGGCGGCGTCCCCGGGCAGAAGCGTCTGCCCTTCGAGACGGAGGCTGCCCATGATGAGTTGCAGGTAATGTTGGTGAAATTCACCATCGGGTAAGGCGGGCAGTGAAGCATCCTGCTCAAGATTTCCGAAAAATATCTCGGCATCCTGACGCATCTTTTGTGAGCCGTCACGACCGTCACCGGAGGCAAAGAGAGCGAGTGCGTTTTGCTTTTTCAGGGCATTGGTATCCATGTCCGCATAGAGAGGATCTCCGCCAAGCGTTGATGGGGTGATCCATATCTGGAGGAGGTGGGTGGATTCCGTATTCGACGGGTTGGTCTCGGCATGCATGACGCCACTGCCGGCGGACATGTATTGGAGCTCACCCGCCTTGATCACCCGGCCATTGCCCATCGAGTCCTGATGGGCAAGTTCACCGGAGATAAGGTAGGTGAAAATCTCCATCGCCGAATGCGGATGCATACCAAAGCCTTTTCCCGGCGCGATGCGGTCTTCGTTGATCACGCGTAAACTCCCGTAGCCCATGTGGTCCGCGTCGTAGTAGTCGCCAAAGGAAAAGCTGTGCCGGGTGTCGAGCCAACCGTGGTCGGCGCGACCACGCTCAATGGATCGGCGAATGCTTATTGTTGTGGGGCTGATTTCTTTCATGCAGGTATCATGCACGGGACGCACGTTTTTGGATAATTCCGTGTTTTTATGCTAAGTATGCGAAATCATTATGCTCGACTATATAAATAAATTTTTCTAGTATCGGCCATGAACCTGGAGCATCTGAGGCATTTTCTGGAGGTAACCAAGGATATGAACATCTCCGCCGCGGCCCGCCGGGTGAGGCTTACCCAGCCGGCATTGAGCCGACAGATGGTGGTTTTTGAAAACGATACCGGCTGGTCGCTATTTCATCGCGGTGCAAAGTCGATCAAACTCACCCGCGATGGGGAAATAGTCAAAAGGCTCGGCCGCGAGATGATCGATGGTGTGGATTTGGTCGAAAAACAAATGCGCCGGGAAATCGAAGGAGAGCAAATCCGGATCGGCTATGCGCCATCGTTAGGCGGGGAGATCCTGCAGCAGGCGATGAGCCGATTTTCCCAGCTTCATCCTAATGTTAAGGTAAGCATCGCCGATAGCAGCAGTGAACAAATGAGTAACGGCATTCGTGACGGGCAGTTCGATTTGATTATCGCAGTCGCAGTATCGTTAGCTGGTATCGAATGGATTCCGCTTCGCGAGGAGGAGTTTGTCACGGCGGTCCCTTTGCAGCATCGACTGATCAAAAAGAGAAAAATCAAGCCGTCGGATCTTGATGGTGAGAAACTGCTCCTCCTGTCCCGAGCCGATTACCCAGGCTACTGGAGTGAGGTGATGGAGTATTTTAACGAGCATCGCATCAATGCCAAAGTGGCGGGCGAGTTCGACGGTATAGGCAGTCTTCGACTCGGGCTCGAGGCGAATCTAGGTATCGCCCTCGTCGCCGAGCGGGCAAGGCTCGGCAAAAAAATCAAAGTCAAACGAATGGACCCCCGACCCGATCCCATCTGTGTTGGGGTAGGATATTCTGCTGATAGAAAGCCAACACCATGGATTCAGGCGTTTGTCTCCGAGTTGCAAATGGCCTCCGTAAAGTAGGTCGAGCCCGCATTTACAATTCCTCTACGACGATGGTTCTCGTGACAGATCTCCCTGAGGCATCGGTCAGGGTGATATCGTGTTTGCCCGGCACCAGAATGACGGTGAAGCTACCGCCCTTGTGTTTGATATCCAGCGTTGTGGATGACCAATGGTAATGACCTGGAAAATCGGTTTTCAGCTCAAGTTGTTTGCCGTTTCCCGGCAAGTCGGGATCTAACATGTATTTTGCTTCGCGCGATGGCGAGAGGATGCGTAGGGGGGCGTGCTGCGTGTTGAGTGGCGACTGGTGACTGGTGACCGGGGTGAACCGGTTCAGGTCGGCCCCCTTGGCAAGCCATTGGCTATAACGGGAGTCGAGGTAGACACGGCCACGCTTGTCAACATCGGCTGGGCTGAAGGGCAGCGGTATCCTGTCGGCCGGCAAGGTGAGTAGCACGCTATTTTCGGAGGCCTTGGTCAATCGTTTGCCGGTATGTTGGTGGATGTGGCAATCGACCATGCCTGTGGGGCGCGAAAACCACCTGGGGGACTGGTCGCGGTGCAGACGCATCATGGTGGCGTGGAAAATGGGACCTGCTCCAGTGACCCCGGAGATACCGCGCATCGGTGAGTTATCGAGATTACCCGCCCAGACACCCACCGTGAAATCAGCGGTAAAGCCCAGGCACCAGTTGTCGCGGAAGTCGGTCGAGGTGCCGGTTTTAACCGCACAGGGGAAGGGAAGACGAAGATGGGAAGCCGGCCCGAAGGCTGATGTGCGGGCAGCGTTGTTGGTCATGGTCTCGGCCAGCATCCAGGTGGAGCGATATGAGGCGATGTGCTTTTCCGCCGCTGGCTGGTCCGGTAAAAACCTGACCGGTTTGTAGACCCCCATCCGCCCCAGCGAGGCGTAGGCATTGGTTAGCTCCAGCAAGGTGACATTGCCACTTCCCAGGGTAAGGCCAAGTCCGTAATAGCGTGGCGTTTCCGTGAGCGTGCTAATACCGAATTCACCGAGGTAGCGATGGAGTCGTTCGGCTCCACCGACGGCATTGAGGGTGCGCACAGCCGGGACATTGAGTGAGTTGGCCAGGGCATGATGAATAGTGACCGGGCCTTTGTAGCTCCGGTTGTAATTCACGAATTGCTTTTCCCCCCGGGCATCGGCGTAGGAGGTCGGGATGTCCTCAATGATCGTTGCCGGCGTCATTCCTCCATGTTCGTATGCCAGTAGATAGGTAAATGGTTTTAGGGCTGAGCCAGGAGACCGGGGTGTTTGGGTGGCATCAATCTGGCCGCTGTTAGGAGCATTGAAATCAGGTGAGCCCACCAGTGCCAGTACTTCACCCGTTGCGTTGTGGATAACGACCACGGCAGCATGCTGAATATGTTTTTTTGCCAGAATTTTGACCTGAGTGCGGACGATCTCGGTGATATCCCGCTGTAGCGATGACGATAAGGTCGTACGGATATCGTGCTGCCGGGACAAGCCACTGCGCTTCATCAGCTCGACCAGGTGGGGAGCGGTAGTCGGAGTGTCACCTCGATGTAGTTGCAGCGGCTCCTGTTTGGCTCGTTCAATCCGGTCCTGGGGGATTTTGTAAACGATGGCCATCCGGTCCAACACCCAGTTCCGGCGTTCGACCGCTGCGTCAGGGTTGCGGTGCGGGTTGAGTCGACTGGGGGCCTGCGGCAGCCCTGCCAGCAGCGCGCATTCGGCTAGCGAGAGCTGGGATAAGGGTTTGCTGAAATAGTGCCGTGCGGCCTGTAGGGGGCCCTGCGACAGATTGCCATAATCAAGGTGGTTGAAATACGCGGTGAGGATTTCGTCCTTGCTGTGGCTCATTTCCACATGGCGAGCCGTCAGGCACTCACGGATTTTTGTGAACAGAGTCCTGCTCGACTTTTTGGAACTCAACTTCACCGTCTGTTGGGTCACGGTGGAAGCACCTGAAACAAAGCGCCCCTGATCCCAGGAATCTCGCAAGGCACGTGCCGTGGCCCGTATGTCAACCCCACCATGCTGATAGAACCTTTTGTCCTCAGCGGCCAGGGTGGCCTGGATCAAGTCAGGTGGAAGGTCCTTGATCGAGGTCGCCCGGTGTCGGTAATAGTCAGGTCTCACCCAGTGCCCCAGGGGGGCACCATCGCGATCCAGCAGCATCACGGAAGTGCCCGGCCCCGAGCTGATACTCTCGGGCACCGGAAACGCAAACGGCAGCAGATAGTAAGCTCCCGCGCCGAGTCCCAAAGCAGCAAGGCAACCACACGCCACCTTGCGCCTAAGGTTTTTCGGCCTTTGTTTAAGCCAATCTGGAAAGCGAGGCTTCAACTTGGTTTTTGGAGTTTGGTATTTGAAACTTAAAGCTTAGAGCTTCATTCACCCACGATGGTTTCTTTTTTCAGAGTCGTCAGCGTTTTACTGTCGCTGAGTGCAATCTTCGTCGGGTCATACATGCCTTCGACTTTTGCAGCCGGGGCGGTGGCCACGCCCGCCGAGGTAACACGGGCCAGGTAGGCGATACTGCGTGTGCCGCCCCCCCATGAACGGTTGATGAAGAACGATGCACGGTCGGAACGAAGTTCCTTGTGCGCGATACTCCATGAACTGTCGGAATTGGTGGTGAAACGTGAACTCTGGCTGGCGAAGTCATTGTTTACGGCTTCAAAGAGCGAAGGTAAACGGTCTTCAATCACCACGTAGTCGATGGTGTATGGGAAGGTGATATCGAGGCTGACTTTGATCAGATCCCCGACCTGTGGTTGTCCCAAAGGCTGGGTTGTGCCGTCGGCCAGAAGACGCTCGTAGCGGCGCACAATCGACAGTCCATCGTGACCCCATGGGCCGGTTGGGGCGAGCTTGGGTTTGGCGCTCAGTTTGACATTGGCAAATGCCCTGCTGTTAGCCGACGCGATCAACTTCATCCCGGGCTCCAGTGGAACCCGGATCGACTGGGTCGGTGAACCGGGGTCCAGGGTGATGGTTTTGCTGGCACCGTTGGTCACCAACTGGATTGTCGACGGTGCACGGTCTTTCTCCACGTTACGGGCGTAGGATGCCATGGCCTGAAGTGCCCACGAGTTGCACCATGTGGTGCGCCAGTGGCCGTAGGGGTTTCGGTCGGCTAACATCTTACGCATGGCTTCGTGCACCTGCTCGTTTTCGGGGGCGATTTCCGACCAGGCGAACACGGTCATCGCGTTGTCCGAGTGGTAGGTCATCCAATGTTTATCCACTGATCTGGGAGTGCTGTCCTGGAGCAGGCTCAGCGCGCTGGCTGAATCACCACCGGATGTTTTGATGGCCATGGCGAGGAAGGCGCGGGCGGTTGCATTCAAATGCTTGCGGTCATCGATCATTTTGTTCTGCAAGGCCATTTCCGGCTTGCCGGCGAGTGCCAGCACGTAGAGCGCGCGGGTGCGGGTTTCGTAATCCCACTGACGATGGTATGAGTCATCGTTTTGAGGTGTTTCCTTGAGTGATTCCGCCAACCAGTCGGTGAGTTTATCAATCGAAGCCTGGGGGACACTGGCACCATGTTCACGGGCGAGAAGCAGGCCGAGGCCACCGTAGGATGATGCCCATTTTTCAGGGCTTGTGCCGCCAGGCCAGTAGGCGAGGCCGCCGTCCTTTGTTTGCATGGTGAGCAGGCGATCGGCACCTGTCTGAATAGCCTTGGCGACATCGGCCTCGGTTTTGCTTTTAAACCCGGGCACCAGGGTTTTCAGATCCCTAACGGCAAACCAGGGCATCAGCGCTGAAGTGGTCTGCTCGACACAGCCGTATGGGTAGTGGAGCAGGAAATCAACGGCACCTCCGGCTTCGAGAAGCAAGGAGTTAGAGAGATCCAGATCAATGTGGCCACGTCCTTCGAGAAGCTCGGGTTTAAGTCCGTGGAGGAGATCGTTCTGGCCGTTTTGATTGAGCGAGACAAACTCGACCTGGCGCATGAGAGGCACGGGGTAAGTGACTTCAAACTTGGTTTCAGCCTGATCGGAAAGGTCCCGCGCAAGAACCGGGGTGAGCTTTTTGCCCCCCTTGATTTCCAGTGGTTTAGCCGACCAGGTCCAGGTGGCAGTGCCGGTATTGACGAACTTGACATCAAAATACACCGTGCCGGCACCTCCGGGCTGGAGGGTGATGGTCTTGGCAACAGGGGCACCCTGTGGTGTCTGGGTGATGCTGGTTGTAGCCAGGGAGATCTCCCAAGTGCCTTCAAACTCCGAGTTGTTTTGCACCAGAACCTTCGGCTTGAGTTGGTCACCCTCACTCGCGTAACGAGGGGCGGCTGGTTCGAGCATGATCGGCTTGTCCACTGTGTAGTCGGTGGTGGCATCGCCAAATTTGCTGTCGCCATGAAGCACAACCGCAATCACGCGATATCGGGTCAGCGTGTCCGGGTTGGTGAAGGTGCTGCTGAACTTGCCATCGGCATCGGTGGTGACTTTGGGTAGCCAGACGGCACACGGATTGAAATCTGTGCGGGTTTTGAGAGGTGTGGAGCCACCAAAGGCATCATCATCATCACCTCCACCGATGGTGAATCCCTTGTTTCCAAAGTAGCGGCTGTCGGGGTTCTCCGGGATAAAGGTGGAGAACGAGGTACCGCATTCCACTAACAGAGGACGTGGGGCATGGAAGGTATTCATCGGATCGGGGTTGGCGTATCCGGCTACCGCGAGAGTGCCTTCGTCTTCAGCATAGAGTACGACTTCGGCGCCGGAGGCGGGTTTGCCGTCGGCCAGGGTGACTGTGCCACTCACGGTGGTTGGCTCACCGGGACGGTGCTGGCTGCCTTCGACTTCGAGTGCGACCTTGAGCCGGTCTTTGACATTGGTGACATTCAGTGTGCAGTAGCCGAGTTTGAGGGCGGGTTCCTTGTGTTTGCGTGGGCTGTCCGATGCGCCACGGATCACAATGACCGAGACGTAGGCATTGGGTGCATCCATATCGGTGAGAGGGAACTCGATCACCGGGTTGTCGGACTTGAGTTCACGGCGATACTCGCGATGGACGCCGGAGCGCTCGACGGTGACCAGCGCGGTTCCCTCGATGGGGGTCATCACCAGAATACGGGCGGTGTCGCCAGGCTGGTAGCGTTTTTTCTCGGGGATGAGCTTGATTTTCATACCGTCTTCAACGGCCCATGGATATTCCTTGGAGCCGTAGATGTAGATCTGGCTGGCGGTGCAGAAGGCCTTGCCGTTGGCGTCAGTGCCCTTGAGGGTAATCAAATGACGGCCACCGTGTTCTGGAACGAAGGGAAGCGTGAGAGCTTTGTTGGCCTCGATGGTCAATTCCGTCTCGCTTACCAGGGCGGTTTTTTTGGTGTTTTTTACGGCGACTTTACCATCGGCGGATTTGATTTTGACCGACTCATGGTATTCACGTTTGATGGTGGCGGTCACTTTGACATCGTTGCTCCGGCGTTCGCCATGGGTGTCCACTGCGATGATTTCCAGGCCAGGGTCTTCGCCAACACGGACCAGGCGGTCGATACGGGAAATGCCCACATAGGTATCAGCCGGGTGCACGGTGGTGCTGGAACGGCTGGAGAGTGTCTGGTCGCGCGCATCGGTCACCTCCGAGTGGATGCTCACCGACAAAGCGGTGGGGAAGGTGAGTTTGGGTAGCTCAAAGGAGATGTCTGTTTTACCGTTGCTATCTAACTGGGCTTCGCCATTTCTATCAGATTTACCCCGGTGGGTTTCATCTTCGCTGTAGCCGAAGTAATGGCTCCAGTACCACGAATCATAACGTCGGTGATCGCCAAAGAGGAAGTCGCGGAACTTGTCCGGGTAGAAACCGGTTTGCGTGGCATCAAAATACCAGGCGACGGTACCTTCCTTGACGGGTTGCCCCTGATAATATGTGGCTTCCAGGTTGAGGGTAATGCTTTCGGCCCCGGGTTTGGCCTGTGGGATTTTGGAAATGACCTCATAGGCGTTACGTCGGAACTCCTGCACATTGAAGCTGTGGTGGAAAATACGATAGTGATCGGTGATCCAGCTGTCAGCATCGGCATGGGCGGGATCTTCCGGGAAAACCAGTTTGACCTGGAAGCGTCCCACGGTTTCCGCAGGCAGGCTGAGGGTATGGTCGAAGGTGCCGTTGGCCGAAAGCGTGATTTCTTTTTCCAACAGTATCCGTGAAGCGCTGTCGCTGATAATCAACTGGGCGGTTTTCCCAGGAGTGAGCTCGATCTGGTTGTCGAGGTAGCGGCGGACGATGCCTTTCAGCTGCACGGTTTCACCCGGGCGGTAGAGGTTGCGATCAGTGAACATCAGCACACTGCGTTTCCAGCCCGAGAGATGATTCCAATCGACATCCACAGGAAACCGCCAGAGCGAGACGGTATCGAGTGTGTTGTCGAAGGGGATGATATAACAGTCACGGCCCCGGGTAGCGCGGAGGTGGCGGGCGGCTTCGTTACGTGGAATCCGGGCAACGCCATCGGCATTGGTGGAGGCTGTGTCTGCGGGTTCGGCGTCTTCGTTAAAGACCTGGAGCCGGACGTGGGGGAGAGGTTTGCCCGTCTCACAGGAAAAGGCGTAAACGACGGCTTCTTTTTCAGTGAGCTTCCAACAGAGCCCGATATCGGTGAGTTGAACAAATGACTGTGCAATACGATTGCCACCGCGTGCCGTATCCTTGGCGGTGCCTTCAACCGAGACAAAAAACGAGGTCGTGCGCTGGTCCTGGGGCAGGATTTCATTCCAGTCCAGGACAAGGTCACGTGAGGTATCGATTTTATTATCAAGGAAGATCGTGCGGTCGTAAACGGTCTTGCCAGTGATGAGCGAGTAGGGCATCGGGTGCTCTGGATCGAGGTGCTGGTTGTTATGGCCGTTGCCGGTGTAGTGGCGATAGCCCTGCATGGTGCGCACAACCTGCTCGTTGGTCAGTTGTTTCACCCTGACGCGGACTGAAGCGAGGTTGACGGTTTCAATGCCATAGAGTCGGTTGCCGTTGGCAAACTGGGCGGAGTCGAAAGCCGGTAGTGCGAGACCCGTTGGCACCGTCCGGAATTCGATCTTTTTCGTCTGGGTCTTGTTCAGCACCAGGCCGCTGGTTGATGCCATTGCCTGGTTGATCGTGACCTGCCACTTGTCGTGCGCCCTGAGGTCACCGGAGACAACCACCGTTTTGCCGAGCACTTCATATTTGGCATTCTTCACCTCGGGTGAGCATTGGATCATCGCCGCCAGCTGCTCCTGGCTCAGTTTTTTGGGAATGGGGGCATTGAAGTTGATATCGATCTGCCGTGGCTGGTTGGCGGCAACATAGGCGTCGACGCTTTTCAGCTCGAAGGGGTCAACATCGCCGATCCATATACTCTGGCCCTGAGGATCGACGGCGGTGTTGGTTGCGTTGGTTAGATTTTTAATCACAAAGAGATACCACTTTTCGCCCACTGGCAGGGGGGCGGCTGCGGTGACGATGACGGCATTGGGAATGGGGGATGCCTGGTCTTCGCTGTAGACCGTTTTTTTACCACTTTTAACCGCTTGGAAACGCTCGTCCCAGGTGCTGCCACGGTAATAGCGGGAGCCGATATCCCCCCAGGTTGCCCGTCTGACGTTTGCAGCGACCTGGAGCCCGTCTTTGTTTTTGAAGATAAAATGAGGAGCAGCCGTGACCGGGTCGATGTTGTCGTTAAAGTAAACGTAATAGACGGGTTGGCGGTTATAAGTGGTCGACCGGGACCGTCGGCTTGATCCCTGCACGCGGAAGGGCTCGGAAGGGACGGTTTTCAGCGTGGCGGCAGGCAACGGGGTGCCGTCCCGGTAAGAGTGGCCATTGGCAATGGAAAAGGTGTAAGTGCTACCCATCTTAGGAGCCTCGGACGGAATGAAGGTCGCGATGTTGGCTGCCCGCCAGTGGATGGAGCCCTTGAGATCCGGCTGGACGGTCAGGATGTCGTTGGGGAGAATCTTGTTGACCGCATCATCGGTTACAATCGCCCGGTCAAAAATGATCTCGATTTTTGATTCGGGTTTTAATTGGGGGGATGAGATACGGAGGGTTGTCGCAGCGTGGAGCTGGATGATACAGCCCAAGGCTAGGCATGTGAGGGTTACCCATGAGGCTATTGCCCGGGTGGCTATGGGAGTGCGGTTTGTTTTCATGATCGTGCTGTTGTTTGGGGGGTTGTTTGGTTAGGTGAATTGATTTCTATTTCGGCGTGCTATTCCGGTGTGACAAGTCGAGGTTGCTGCTGAAGACGAGGTGCATTTTACACAGGGATGGTATCCACGCGAGATGCATGCTCCGTCATAGGCTACGACGAATTATTCTGAGTATATTTCAATGTGATTGCAAGAAAACGTAAATAGTTTGTAAATCGCAATAAATTTGCAGGAGTAAATGCGCAATCCTTGCGCTTGCATGGCGGCGGCTCGCGGCTAAGGTCACTCCCTGTGATGAACCAACCACTGATAATCGCCGGTCGCTCCTTCCAATCCCGACTGATGACCGGGACAGGTAAATTCGCATCGAATGAACTGATGCGCGATACCCTGGCATCGTCTGGCTGCGAGATTGTCACGGTGGCTTTGCGTCGTGCCGATCTCAGTGGTGGCAACGATCCCAAGGCGGATATTCTCAAGTTCATCGACCCTGGAAAATACCTGTTGTTACCCAATACCAGCGGTGCCATGGATGCCGATGAAGCGGTGCGCCTGGCCCGTCTCGCCGTGGCGGCGGGCTTGCCCAAGTGGATCAAACTGGAAATCCACCCCGACCCTACGTATTTGCTGCCTGATCCCATTGAGACACTGAAAGCGGCTGAAGTGCTGGTGAAAGAAGGATTTACCGTGCTACCCTATATCAATGCCGATCCGGTGCTGGCAAAACGTTTGCAGGAGGCGGGAACCGCTGCGGTCATGCCCCTGGGCGCGCCAATCGGCTCGAACCAAGGCGTCGTCACCCGCGACATGATTCGCATCATCATCGACCAGGCAATAGTGCCGGTCGTGGTTGATGCCGGTCTCGGAGCTCCTAGCCATGCGGCCGAAGCGATGGAACTCGGTGCCGATGCGGTCCTGGTCAATACCGCCATGGCCATCGCCTCCGATCCAGTGAGGATGGGCGAGTGTTTCAAGATTGCCGTGGAAGCAGGTCGCGCTGCCTACGAAATGGGTTTGCCCGAGGCCGACGATCACGCATCGGCCACCAGTCCGTTGACAGGGTTCCTGGATTGATCTTTGCCTGGCTTTACTCGTTAACGTGCGGGTTGGTTTTCGCACGGTTTCGCCTGCCATCGGAGCTGGAATCAGGGGAAGGTTGTTTTCCTTGTTGAGGATCGTCGTAGCCGGTTCCCCGGGTAGATGATGATGAGCTGCCTTCTTCTTCCATGACTTCAAACCAGTAGCGCATGAAAAAGCGTTTCTCCTCGAGATTGAGAAACTTGTCGGACTCACCAATGATCGGGCGAAGGGTGGTGGTCATTTGCACGGTGACTAACAGAAATATGATCGCCCAGATATTGAGGTGACCGCCACGACCGCCGCCCATGCTTTGCGCGGCTCTTGTAATGACCCGGAGTCCGAAAACCAGGCAAACGATCCAGATGGCCAGACTGAGGAAGCCGAAAAATACCAGCGAGTTGCTCGATGTCGAAAACAGCCAGACCACCGGGGCGAAACCGACAAGCAGCAGGGCTGTGATCGCGAGGAAGGTCAGCATCAGACCGATGACATGTTGTACCTTGGCATCCATACCACCCAGGGCCCCGAAGATGTAGAGGCTGGGCAGGCAAATGATGCCGCTAAAAAGCACACCGCCGATGATTTTCACCGGTGCTGCCCAGAGCTGGTTGCCCGCACTGAACATCCCTAACACGAGGCCGAAAATGGCCAGGCAAACAAGGGTGATCAGCAGCAGTGCCGGGGCCGGGCTTTTACCGCCGTGGTTAATCTCATGAATGACGCTGAGTGGTTTTTTGAGCAGGTGGTTGAGAATGTGGGAGAAGCCTTTTTCCTCCAACGCCACATAATCGGGGTCCGGCCCCTTGGGCTCTTTGGGTCGCACCTGGTGGGGTGGCTGGTAGGGAGGCACAGGGTGTGTAGCCTGCGTCGGATGTTGGGTTTGTTGAGGGTCTGGCAAGTTAGGTGGTTGTTCGTCGGTCATGGTATTAGTTGGTATTTGGTGTTTGAAACTTAAAACTTAGAACCCGCTCAAACGGGTGATCGCGCTCCAGACGGTGTCGTAGAAGCTGCCATTCATCGGGTGATCGCGCAGGAACTGCACCTTGAGTCCGGGGGAGCCGAAGAAGGGTCGCATGATCCAGGAAACCTGGGCACCGACAAAGAGGTTGCCGGCAAGCCAGGCGAAAAACGTGCGGGTGCCGTGGGCCGGTGTGGTGGCAAAGTCACGCAGCTGGCCGAGCAGTGACCGGTGGGAAACAATCCCGGCGTAGGCGATCATGAAGGTGTGGGCCAGCAGGGTGACGCTATGCCATTGTCTGGCTCCTGGGTCCGTTGGTTCCGGCGCATGGAGAGCCATGAAGAAGGTGATAGGGCTGAGTGAGAGCAGGACAATTGCCATCAGGGCAAAGCCCGCCAACAGGAATTGCAGACTCTGCCTGAAGCCGATACCGCTACCCAGCACCAAGGCTAACATACCGTTGATCATACCATTGAGAAACAGGGTGGCAAAAATCACCAATGGAAGTTTGATGCCCACATAGCCCGCCATTTCCCATCCCTGCCAAAGCCCCATGGTAAACCCGTAGGCACCGCAACCCAGGATGATGGCGGGAATACAGAAACCGAGCGAGTGGACCGGGCTTTTCTCCAGCCAATCTTGCAAAAGCCCCCGACTGCCACGGCAGAGCGCGGGGACATTTTTTAGGGCATACGATGGGCTGGGCATCTTGAGCTGGGGTTACAAAACCGGGGCGTTCTTCACGACTACGGGCAAATACATAGCCTTGTATCATGAAGTAATGATGAAAGCCGTGTGATTTTTCCGTGAATTCGGCAAAAAAAAAGCCGCACCCTCAATTGAGAGTGCGGCTTGTGCGTTGTTTGGTTTGTGAATCTTGTCGATTGATCAGGCAACTTGCAGTGCTGCCTCAGCGGCTAACCAGTCGCCGATTTCATCTCCATAGATGCCATTCTCCACCCGACTGATGAAGTTCAGGTAAGCGGCATGTTTGACCTGCGCAAAGCTAGCTCCTGCCGGTGCTGGTGGTTCAACTGGTGAAGAACCTTTTTCTGTCGATTCTTCAGCCGGTTTCACTGCCTTGACGGATTTTTTCGCTGTTTTTTTAGCAACTTTTTTGGTCGCTTTTTTAGCGGCTTTTTTGGTCGGAGCTTTTTTTGCAGCTTTCTTGGCGGCCTTTTTCGCGGCCTTTTTCGCGGGGGCTGCTTTTTGGGCCGTTTTCCGCGCGGTCTTTTTGGTGGTTGTTTTTTTCACCGCTTTTTTAGCGGCTTTCTTAACGGTTTTTTTGGGCATGATTGTGTTTGGTTGTTGATGCAACACCCTCAGATGAGCAATGCGCGTGCCAGTTGCATGGAATGCCCTGTACTGTCAACCTTTGCAAAATACATTCTTTGACATGCATGACACTGGCGCTGATGCCCATGTAGATACTTAAATTACGGTCTGTTTTTTAATCGTGATACAACAGGTGTCCATGTTTTGAAACACGGGATAACTAACAGATATGGAATATCCGGTGACAATATAGCCAAAGTCATCAATGCTACGGGGATTCCGCAAGCTCGACGAGGAGGCGGTAGAACCTGTTGCCCGCTGGATCGCCGAGATCATAGCTGACGCGCTCGTGGACGTCGTCGAGCGGTGTGACGGTGGGGGAAATGGGCGCCTCCGTCCACGAGTCCGGGGTCAGGTCGGTGGAGACCTGGAGGGTGTAGGTCACATCCAGCAGGCCGGTCGGTCTGTCGAAATGCAGCACCGTGCCCGAGGCGGATGGGCCGATGTTCAGGCCGGTCGGGCTGGCCGGGTCGGCGGGGTCGCCGCCGAAGACGTATTCCATCAGGTCGTCATAGGCGTCACCGTCGCCATTATCAGTCGGACTACTTCCGGCCCCCGGAGTATGGAGTCGCCAGTGTTCCCAGGTTCCCGCCTGCGGAGGAATCGATCCCAGGTAAGTTTCCACATCCTTGTAGCGGCTGGCGGGGGTGACATCCAGTTTGACGATCCCGCCATCTTTGAGCTGCCCATCAATCGTGGTGTTGCCGCGGGCATGGACGCGGAATTTTACATCCCATGAATCCGGCCAGCCCGGGAAAAGCAGCAGTCGCTCGCCGTCCTCGATCAGGAGCATCTTCTGCAGCGCGATCATGGAGACGCCGCCGTGGTCCTGGTCGGGAATCCAATCGTAGTTCGGCCCCCACATGGCGGGGAATCGGCTGCCGGAGTGTTTGGTTGCGAACCGACTCGTCACGGCCGCCTTCGCCTCGGCACTGCGTCCGAGCATGGCGGCGAATATCACATCCTGCCCCCAGCCGTTGGGGTTCTGGTCCGCGCGTGTCTGGTAGGTCCAGTCGGCCAAGGCCAGGTCCGGCTTGCCGACGTGATGGATGGCGTAGGGAAAAACCGGGTAGAGTTCCGGGCTCTCACGGTTTCCCTTCGGGCCGATGACTTCCGCCGGTGAGATCGCCTGCTGGCCGTTTCTGCTGCGCTGCGGGACGGCGGGCATCTCGCCTAACAACCGCGACCACTGCTCACGCAAGGCAACGGTGGTGAGCGACTCCGGGAGGTCTAACAACCCAGCCAGCAGGCGGGTGAGACCGGCGACTTCCGGGGTGGGGTTTTCGCATCCCTCCCAGTAAGTTTCGAGGGCCTGGGACGGAGTGAAGCGGATTTTCCCGTCGCCATCCCGGGGGAAGCGATGGTCGTAGAGGTCGATGATGTCGCGGGCCAGCGGCACCAGGGTGTTGGTGGCGAAGTCGGCGTCGGGTGACATTTCGTAACGTTCCAGCATCATCCAGAGCAGCTCGATGCCGCCCTGCCATTCCCAGCGGATGTATGCGTTGTCGGAGCGGCCGACTTCCTTGCCGGTGCGGTCCCAGCCGTAGTTTTCGTTGTTCCAGGTTCCCCAGAAATACATGGTTTCCGGGAAATAGGCGCCGGCGTGGCCGTAGTAGGTCTGCACCCGTTCGCGGGCGAGCGGGAGGGCGTCCAAGTACATCTTGAACAGGGGCTCCATGAGATCCAGGTCACCGGCCATCGGCATCGACCAGTAGGGCAGGCGGGTATTCTGCCACCAGTAACAGGGGCCCCATTTCCTGAAGTCAGGATCGTAGGACGAGGTGGCGTCGACGGTGAAAATCGAGCCGTTGAACTTGATCGGACTGTTGCCGCGGCCGCCGCAGGCGTTGACAAAACGCTGCAGCATGTACCCCTGGCTGACCGTGAAGGCGTCGCCGCCGGGAACGACGCCCGAGCCGGGGGTGCCGACGACCAGCCAGTGGCGGTTCCAGAAGCTGTGCCACCAGGCGGTGTGGGCCGCATACCGCTGCGCCGGTGGAGAGGCCTCGACCGCGGCCACCTTGGTGTCGAGCGAGGAAATCCAGTCGGCGGCGCTCGGCGTGACCTCCGTGTGGGCGACGATGGTAAAGCTTGCGTTGTTCCGTGCGTTGTCGGAGGCCAGGATGCTGTCGGAGGAATTGGAAAAACCTCCGGAGGCGTAAAGTGTGGCGCCAAAGGTGCGTCCTAACAACGGGTCCGGCGGAGCGCCCCCGCTGGGATAGAGCGATTGCACGGAAAGCGTTTCCGGATAAACCGAGTGGACGTTGCGGTGGTACCAGGTGAGTTTTTCAGACTGTCCGCTGACCACGGTGTCGGGTTCGACGACCAGTGCGGTGGGGCCGTTGCGTGCGCCGTATGCGGACTCCGCCTCGCCACCACTCAGGCTGCGCTGGCTGGTGCGCCAGAGTTCGAGCTTGGCCTGCCAGTCGCGCGGGGTGTCGCCCTCGGCCTGGATATGGATGGCCGGGTGGTTTGCATCCGCCCAGATGACAAAGGAAACCTGGCTGCCCTCGCTGCCGGCGGTGATGAGGATCTCGCCGTTGGGGAGGTTCAGCGTCTGCACAAACGGCTGCCCGGCGGCAAAGGGGTTGGGAGACAGGCTGATGCGCACGCGGCCGAGCTTGAGCAGCCTGCCGTTGTCGCCCCAGGCATCGGTTTTGCTGAGCAACAGCATCAGGTCGCCATCGGACTCCACCCAGACGTTCAGACCGAGGTCGCCATTTCCCAGCGGCATCGAGCCGGCCGAGTTCGTGCTGGGGGAGTTCCAGACAACATTGTGACGGGCGAGATCCTGGAGAGGGTCGTAGGGTAGCGAGGGGTCTGGTTCCGTGGTGAAACTCCAGGTAACTCCCTCGTTGACCGTGGTGCCGTCGAGCGCGTCCACCGCCCAGTGGTAGGTTGTCGACCACGCCAGGTTTTCCCCCGGGGTCCACGACGGGGTGGTCACGCTGGTCATCGGGTTGTTCCTCACCTCGGGGTCGGTGCCGAAATAGACACGGTATCCGGTCGGGCTGTAGGTATTGGGTGGTGTCCATCCGAGACCGGTGTCCACGGGGACGTCCACCGCGCCATCCTGCGGCGAGGGGACACGGGCCAGGGGGGAGTTGTAGTCGGTGTTGAGATTGTATTTGTTGGCAAGATAGGCACCCACCTGAAGCCGGTCCGCCTCGGACAGCGGCCCGTCATAGATCACGATTTCCGCGACATCGCCCTCCCAGCGGCGACCGGGGTTGACCACATTGTCACCGATGCGCAGCCCGGAATAGGTGGTGGCCGAGGTTCTGGAAACTTCGAGAACATGGGCCTGCCCGTAGCTGACGGAGCGCCCGGCCAGGCCATTGACGCGGATGCTGCCGGTGCTTCCGTCCTGCACAAAGTCACCACTGTTGCCGACAAAGTATTCCGGCAGGTTGTCTCCCTGGCGAATGTTGAGGGAGTGATTGGCGTTCGAGAGCAGGGTGGAATACGCGGTGCCGCTGTTGTTCATGGTGAGAACGGCAAACACGGTCTGCGCCGTCACATTCATCGCATTGTTGAAAAGCAGGTCCCTGTCCGTGGCGCCGTCTGTGAGGCGGACCGTGGCCAGGTTGTTGATCCCGCCGTTGCCCGCGGCAATAAACACCGGGTTGCCGCCCGAGCCGTCCCGGTTGAGTGAGGTGTTGGTGACCAGATTGGTCCACGACTCGACAGTTCCTCCATGAGCGGGGTTGGATACTCCGTTGTCGCCGTGGATGTCGGCGGCATCAAAGTGGGCGGTCATATTGGCGCTGGAGACGTTCAGGTCCGCCTGCGCGGCGGCCCCCAGCAGCAGGACCAACGGGGCGATACGGGAGACCTTCAGAAGTTGTTGGATAAACATGGTTTTGGATAGCTGGTGAAACAAAGCCCCGCGACACGGGTCATTTGTTTATTGCCGGGGCGTCGATCGCCTTTTTCAAATCAAGCAGTGCCTTGACATGGTACTGCGGGATGCGGCCGGTGCGGTCGGGGGGAACGTTCAGGAGCAAATTGCCTCCACCGGCGCGGACGTCCCGGTAAATGTTGAGCAGCTCCTCGACCGGACGTGGCTGGTCGCCCTCGTTCCAGAACCATTTTTTGCAAATGGTGTCGCAGTGTTCGTAGCCGAGCTGATAGGTTTTATTCTGATAACTTTGTTTGGCGGTGAACCAGCCCGGCTTCAGTGGCCAGCGCTCGGTGTTGAGAATGTCGCTCGGCCAGGACACCTGGCTGTTGGCGATCGTCATCGGCCCCTTGGGTTTGCCCGCGCCGTGGTTGAAGAGCACGATGGTGCCGGGACGCAGCCGCTTGATGTGATCGTAGAGCTCGCGCCGCTGCGCCGGGCTGGAGTAGGCCGGGATGTCGAGCCAGTAGTAGGCGACATCGGGGTAGAGCCGGATCAGTTCGGCGGTCTGGTCCTTGGCCAGTTGGAAAAAATCATCCGGCAGCTTCGCCCGCGCGGTTCCGTAGTCCTGCCGGGCAGGGGGCCGGGAGTTGTTCCGCTTGTCCATGAAACACCAGTACAGGCCGGGCATGACATCGTATTTCCTGCATGCCTTGACGTATTCCGCGATCACATCCGTCCGGTTGCCGGAGGTGGCGACATCGTGGTCGAACTCCTTGCCGCGGAACCGCACCTTGCTGTCCCAGAGACAATGGCCGGCCACATGTTTCGCCGTCAGCACCGCGTATTTCATACCCGCGTCACGCGCCACGCGGATCCACTGGTCAACGTCGAGATGGCTCGGGGCGTAGGTGGTGGAAGCCTCCTTGCCGGTGCCGTATTCATTGGCGATAAATGTGCTCATCCCGAAATGGATGAACATGCCGTAGCCCAGTTTCTGCCAGTCTTGAATGGCCTGTGCGGTGGCCGGCGGGGTTTGGGCGTGTAAACTTGATGCCGCCAGCAGGCAGGCTGTGATGATGTGTCGTTTCATGGTAGTTATCTATTGGTAGTTATCTATTGAGATGGTTGCCTGCGGAGCAGGATGATGGCAGCGGGGGCGCGTCCGGGAGTCTTAAAATGGCGACATAAAAAGCTCCGGGGGATGGGACGCTGTTGTCACCATACCCCCGGAGCGCTGAGATGTTTTTTATAGCCTCCAGCCGGTGAATGGACCGGCCGAGGTGTTCCTATCAGCGTCTGCGGCGCAGGACAAAGGCGAACACCCCCAGTGCCGAGAGCAGGGCGGACGACGGCTCGGGCACGTAGGCGGCGGTAATGCCGTATTTGGTGGCGAGGTAGTTGCCGACCTGGTTGCGGTCGCTTGCCGAAAGCGCGTCGTCGTAGATCAGGATCTCGGCAATGTCACCACTCCAGCCGCGTTGATTGCCAGCTTCATTGGAGCCGATGCGCAGTCCGGTGTAGGTTTCCGCCGTGTTAGAGACCACCTCGATAATGTGGGCGGTGCCGAAGGAGGTCGAGCGACCAGCGGTGCCGTTGATGTAGAAGGTGCCGTCGGTGCCGTCCTTGATGAAGTCAGCGGTGTTGCCTACATAATACTCGGCATTGCTAGCATTCTGCCGGATGGTTAGGCTGTTGGAGCTATTCGCCAGGAGTGTGGAGTAGTTTTCGCTGTTGTTGACCATCGTCACCACCGCGAAGACGGTTCGGGCGGAAACCGACATCGAGTTATTGAAGAGAAGGTCAGCATTAGCTGAACCAGAATTGGTGGGATTGAACCTCACGCTGTCGAGGTTGTTGATACCGCCGTTTCCAACCGAGATGTAGGTGGGCCATATCGTTGGGTCGCCGTTCGCAAGGCTGGTGCCGGTGGAAAGGTTGGTCCAGCTCGAGATATCGGTTCCGCTGGCGGGGTTGGTGGCTCCGCTGTCGTTGTGCAGATCCGCGGCATTGAAGTATGCGGTGAGGTTGGCGCTGGTCACGGTGACGCTGGCGGACGCCGGGTCAGCCAGCATGACCAGCGTTGCCGCAACTGCGGTCAGGGTTGGGACTGTTTTTTTCATGGGTTGAACGGGTTGTTTTTTTGATGTGGTTGGTGTGTATTTGTGGAAAGAGTGACTCTATCGAGGTGCCGACGCAACCGGCATACCTCCTCTTCTTTCTGATTTATCATGCCGATGAACTCGATGGCGTGGAAGATTAAACAGCCCTGAAATTGAGCCTTGATTCAGCATGCCATCCCTTTAATTGTGTTCATTGTGTCTAAAAATACCCATAAATCAGGCCAAATCGAAGTCGTTCGGGCAATCGTCAATGCGTCGGCCGCCTGCCTTTCCGTGAGCCACTTCACCTAGTCACCCTGGTGGCTTGCAAGACGGAGGCTCCAGGGGGGGGCTGGGGTTTGCGGTATTGGTAAACTCGCCTATTTTCGATCCTCGGTCATGCCGCAGAGATCAAGCCGGAAGTTAACAAAGCTGGTCAGCTCCCCACGGCACCAAAGAATGATGCGTTTTCCGCCTGGGTTGGCAGGGATGTTAGGACGTAGGTTGTCGACCGTTGAATTGCTGGTGATTGCAGTCCATTTCCAGGTTTTTCCATCGTCGCTGGTCGTGCCTTTGTAGAGTTCCCAGTGACGTTTATGATCAGCCTTGGAAACAAGTGGCTTGCCAGTAACGGGGTCGGCATTGGTGGAAATGACCACCGTGTCAGGATCATCGGGGTCGAGCGCGATGAGGCCTGTGTAATCGCTTTCCTGGGTATAAAGCTTGGTGCCGGCGTAAGCGATTTCATAAGCGTTCCACTTCCTGCCATCGAAGCGCGCATACCAGTAGCGGTGGTCGTTACAGGTTTCCTTGATCCGTTTGCCCCGTGATTGGGCACCATCCACTTGCACAGAGAATGCGGCGTATGGGTATCCCTTTTGATCGAGTTCCAGATCGGTTGTCCAGGCCACCTTGTCCTTGTCTCCTGCGAAAACGCGGGTAAATGACTGGGGGGTTAGGCGTGCTGGGTTTGCTGAGCCAGGCTCGCTGAGCACCTTGCCATCGGACTGGTGGAGCTTGCCCGCCTGGTAATAGCCGTGGTAAATGGAATTATCAAATGCCCTTGGGTGATCCTCAGTGGTGATGAAATGGATTTTGCTTGTGTTGTCCGATGCGTAGCGAAGGTAGGGGCGGGCACCATCGGTTCCTGTGTATTTCGGATGTTTGACGTAGTCACTTTTCGCCCAATGCAGGAGTCTCCATCCGGGTTTCCAGGATTGGCCAGTGTCGTCTGAGAATGTGCAGTTGGGATTGCGGCCATGGGTGCGCGAGAAGTTGTAGATACGGCCATGTTCTTCACTGAGCCGGAAAACATTGGAGTAACAGTAGCCGGCGCCAACATCGTAGGTCCTTTCCTTTGACCAGGCAGAGATTTGGCCTGCCTCGCTTGTTGTTCTCGATCGGAGGAGATGGTCGGAGCCGTGTTTTCCATAAACGGCGAGAATGCTGCCATCCGGGCGTTCCAACAGAGCCGCCACATCGTGGTCGTCACACTGGAATTGATCGTGGAGCTCGAAGTGCTCGGTCTTACCGGACTGCGGGTCCCATGAGGTCGCCCAGAGGTCGCCCGCATCGAGACCTGCAAAGCTGTCCCCGGAGATGCTTGTAAAGACGACTTTGCCATCTTTGGTGACAATCGCCCGGGGGGCCTGGTACCAACACCAGCCGCCGTTAGGCTTGATCAATGTTGCGCCGGGCACTTCATCAACAGGTGCTGGAGCCATCGGATCAACGGGTGGGCTGAGTGTATGGACTTTGAGTGACTGGTGATGATCCGAAAATGGTTTTTGGGTAAAGCTTGCGGCGAACGCGCCCAGGTAATCCTGCCACAACGTATCGCTGGTGATTTCGCCCTGGCCTTCCCAGCCATAACCAGAGAACCAGCGGATGTAGCCGGACTCGTCCGTGCGTGCGAGGCAGAGCGACTGCTCCTGTCCTTCGGCATCCGTATGCCGGATCATTTTTTCAACAGCAGCCGGATCGATGACGACGGCTTGCCCGAACCCAAGGCCATCGAGCTTTTCCCAAATGGAGAGAACGCCTGTTTTCAACGATGAAAGCGCCTGGGTTCCAGTGGCTTGATGTTTGAGGCCGATGGCAACATCCAACTGGGCGGGTATGCCATCGATGGTGAAGCGGGACTCCGACTGGAACAACCGCTGCCCCATGACCAGCGTAATACGTTTGGTTTCGCGCAGCTGCTTGCCATGGAAGGTGCTGGCATAATAGAGGTCGAAAATGGCACGGTCCATGGTGTGTGAGATGATTTTGTATCCCACATAGGTGTTTGAGTTATGGAGTTTGCCATTGTCCCAGACGGAAATGCCGCCACAGCCGCGGGTATTGCCCACCTTGTAGCCATCGTAGCCTTCACCTTGGTCCTGGTGGTAGCTTTTGCCCTTTTTCGTATGCAGGAGCGGAGTGGTGTCCTCGATATACCATTTATCAATAACCGGGTAGGGGACGCGCTTGAGCCAAGCGTCGAAGCCACTGTCCTCGGCTCCATCACGCAGGGCCGGGCCATAGGTGCGGAAGGCAATGAGGTCGTTTTCCCAGGCAAAGTCATCCGCGCGTTCGGGCACATGCCGGACCACGACACGTGGCGGTTCGGGGGCGTAGTGTGCAGGTAGTTTGACGCCGGTGAAATCGGCCAGGTTTTTGCGCCGTTTGGTGGGATCGACCATCCGGATGATTTCAGACCCTGCGAGCAGGAATGCACCCGAGCCATAGACCTCGGTGGATTCCGGCCCCGAGGCTCCAGGCTGGTCGCCTATTTCCTGCACGTAGCCTAACATCCCCGTCGGCTGGATATTACCACAAAGGGCGGTCCATCCTTTATCGACAGCTGGACGGAACTTGTCAGCCGGTAACAGTCCCCGGTTGAGTCCCCAGGCCATGCCGTAGACAAAAAACGACGAGCCACTTGATTCGCCAACAGCTGCCTGTGGATCGAGCAAACTCGTGCGCCAGAGGCCATCAGCATGTTGCAGCTTGAGCAAGGCATACATCATATCGTGATAGAGGGCTAGATAGCGCCCACGGGATGGATGGTCCGCTGGAAGATAATCAAGCATGTGGACAAGGCCACCCACGACCCAGCCATTGCCTCGCGCCCAGAAAACCTTTTTCCCCGTTTCGGTTTTCTTGCCAAAAAAGCGGTTGTCGCGGTAATAGAGACACTCGGCAGGATCGTAAAGAACGTCGGTACATGTCCACCACTCGCGGTCGGCCCAAATCAGATATTTCTGATCCCCCGTGATATGCGAAAGCTGGGTCCACGCAGCAGGCGACATAAACAAGGCGTCACACCAGCACCAGGTGAATGTGCCGCCACTAACAGACGCAGGCGGGCTGTCTTTCAGGGCGTTGATGATTTTTGGAAAATGGTCGATCGAGGGTGTCAGTCGCTCCATCCCCCCGTTGAGCTGGTAAAGCTCTAACCATGCTTGCAACACGGCGTGATCGTCAGCATGGGTGATACGGCGACCCGGACCGAACTTGGCCCTTTTCCCGAAGGTAACCAGGGAGTCCAGGTATTTCTGCTCCTGTGACACCTGGTGTAAGTTATACAGGCCCAGAAAAAAGGGTGCCTGTGTCCAGTCGGTGATATGATGCTTGGATGGATTGGCAATCTGCCAGTCGGCGACCCGCTTCATTTCATGAAGCACATTTTCGGCTGTGGGAGCGGCAGGCGACCACGCGCTGGAAGCTATCAGTGCGGCGACGAGAAGGTGGTGGAATTTCATGATGAGATGATCTGTATACCACGGATACGGCAGGTGCCTATGGCTCATTTCATCGGCAACAGAACACATGACAGTTGTTCATATATGGATAAAGCTAGGCTCGTTCATCGCCGCGATACCTGGGTGCCGCATAGGTAAGTCTGGGGGAGCTGGCTATTTTTTCCCGGGTCAGGCAGCGGCGTGGAGCAGAAACCAGGTGTCATTGATTACCAGTTAAAAATAGAGCTTTTCCAAAGCTGGTGATTCGGCAATTCTGAACCGGAAGCAACGACACAGAAACATGGCCAAAATTACTTTCATGGGTGCGGGCAGCACCATTTTTGCGAAAAACATCCTCGGTGACTGTATGGTGTCGCCCGCCCTGCATGACGTGGAGATCGCGCTCTACGACATCGATGCCCGGCGGCTGGATGAATCCTATCGGCTGATATCACGCCTCAACGAGGCGCTCAATGCATCGCGGGCGACCGTGCGCAAGTTCCTGGGAACCGACCAACGTCAGGCTGCGCTCGAGGGCGCCGGGTACGTGGTCAATGCGATCCAGGTCGGCGGCTATGAGCCGTGTACGGTGACCGATTTTGAAATTCCGAAAAAATATGGTCTGCGGCAAACCATCGCCGACACCCTGGGGATCGGGGGGATTTTCCGCGCCTTGAGAACCATCCCGGTGATGGATGATTTTGCGCGTGACATGCAAAGCGTCTGTCCCGGTGCCCTGTTGTTGAACTACACCAACCCGATGTGCGCGCTGACGGGATACATGCTGCGGCACACACAGGTCAAAACCGTGGGTCTCTGCCACTCCGTGCAGTCCTGCGTTTCCGATCTCTTCAAGGCGCTTGGGATCGAAAAGGAGGACAGGGACCCGGACGCCATGGTGCCCCGCATCGCCGGTATCAACCACATGGCTTGGTTGTTAGATCTGAAGGACGAAAACGGCAACGACCTCTATCCCGGGATCAAATCCCTGGCCAGGGAGAAGCTTGGCCGCTGGCGCGCCGCACCGAAGGAGGAGAAATCCACCGACATGGTGCGTCTCCAGATGATGCTCCACTTCGGTTACTACATCACCGAGTCGTCCGAGCACAATGCGGAGTACACGCCCTACTGGATCAAACGCACCCACCCCCATCTCATTGATGAGTTCAACATCCCGCTGGATGAATACCCGCGCCGCTGTGTCAACCAGATTGCCAAGTGGAGGGAGCAGAGCGAGAAGCTGCTCAGCGAGGAGCCGGTGCATGTGCGCAGCAAGGAGTATGGCTCGTATATCATCGAGGGAATCGAAACGGGGGTGCCGTTCACCTTTGCGGGGAATGTCCTCAACACCGGGGGACTCATTACCAACCTGCCGGAGAACGCTTGTGTGGAGGTGCCGGTTGTGGCCGATGCCCGCGGCCTGACACCGCAGGCGGTGGGGGCGCTTCCCGAGCAATGCGCCGCGCTGAACCGGACGAACATCAACAGCCAGCTACTCACCATCGAGGCGGCGGCCACCCGCAAGCGCGAGCATATCTATCAGGCGGCGATGCTCGATCCGCACACCGGCTCCGAGCTCTCGCTCGATGAGATGGTCTCCCTCTGCGACGACCTGATCGAGGCCCACAGCGAATGGCTGCCCGGATACCACTGAGCGGGCGGCTCAGTTGAGCAAGTCGGTGAATTTTTTGCGGCCGACCCACAGCAGGTAGGCGGACAGCACGGAGATGGCGACCACGGGAGGGGCGAAGACACCGCCGTGGCCCTTGATCATGATATTGATGACGATGATGTTGATGACGATCGGGCCGAGCACAAGCAGGCCGATGTTGCGTGTTTTGGGAATGGCGACGAGGATGGCGCCGGCGATTTCACAGACCTTGATGAAATCGAGGTAGCCGCTTTGGGCGATGGAGCCGAAAAATGCGGCGGCGTGCGGGCCGGACGGCCCTCCCTGCATGCCGAGAAAGTGCAGGAAATGGTTCAGGCCGAAGACGAGGAAGGCAAGCCCGAGCAGGGCGCCGGCAATGTTGGGTAGATGTTTCACGGTGGTGTTGGTTTTGTGTTGTAGGATTCCCAGACTACACGCCGGTGAACGCTTGCGCAAGCGGCATCGGCGGCGCATCAGTGCAGGTGTGGCATGGGAGGCGGGCGGGGGATGTTTATGGAGCAGGGTCGAGCCGCTCAACGCACCAACCAAACCAGAACCATGGGGAATGGAGTCATTTCATACTGCGCGAGGAAAGATGAGGCATTCCCTTCACGGCGTGATGCGCAATCTCAAGAAAACGCGAGGGTGGGAAATATCCGTCATGTCCCAAGGTGCGCGGTATTTGATGGTGGCGGTGCCGTCGTTGCTTGTTTCAGACTCAATGAAAACAGGCACCGTATCTAAATTCCAATTTACCAAGTCTTCCGAAACCTGGGCGGTTCCTTGGAAGTCGAGTGCATTCAAATTGCGCGGATATGAGAGGGTCAGATAGTCCATGCTGTCGATGGTTTCTATGCTCGGCGTCGGACGGTGCACGCTGATTCCACTTTTCGGATCTGATCCCATGTGATACTCGCCTAGGTTGTCGACACCATCATCGTCGTCGTCGTCCGTTTGTCCGCCTGATAGATTGTGGCTTGATGACCACTCTGCGTAGGTTTGCGGGTTTAGTCCCAGCATTTTGTAGGCCATGGATTTACCCAGGGCTAGTTGTGCAACGTAGTTGAGGTGGACTTCGTCAGTGGGTTTATGTTCGTCTCCGTCTTGTGCATGGGTCGGGTGCTCGGTGCTATTGGTTGGCACGGTGGCGGTGTTGGATTTTGCGAGTGCGGCACCTGAGTTTTCATCAAGATCGAGCTGGGCTTGGCGGACGAGATCACGACCGGGAAAGCGTGTGGCAACATCTCCGCCATCAGGGGCATAGGGCAGCACTTGTCCAAGGACGAAGCGGATGCCCGTGGGGCTGGCGTGGGCGGCGAACTGCTCGCGGATTCGGTTGATAAAGTGGTCGAGATTGGCGCCATAGTCATCAGCGCTTGTGTTAGATTCGGCGACATTCAATCCGTCCTTGGCATCCTGTTCTCCTTGTTGCCAGCACATGCCGTGGATGACGGGTTGCCAGCCATCGGCTTCCAGGGCAGCGATTCCGCTATTGAAGGTGTTGACCATCGCCGTGAACGAGCCGCCCCAGTTGGTGGTATCTGCCGTGTCTGCACCGGGTTTGAAATTGATTTCCAGACTGTTGCCACTGGCGGCATACTTGATGAATGCGATTTTTTCGCCACGGCAGAGGTCGCGCAGGCGTTCGCCGAAACCGATTTCGGGACCAAAGGTGGAACCGTTCGCCGGTTGAAGGTCCACCCATTGGCTGGCGATGCTGCTAGAAACGCCGCTGCCGGCGGCATAGAGGATGATCTCAGGCATGTCGAGCAACTCTGTAGGCAGCATGGAAGTGCGGGCCGTGCCCTGCATGTTGGATTGCCCGCTGAGTAAATAAACCGTGATCGGTCCCTTGCTGAGCGTCGCGGTGACCAGGGAGGTGGTGACCCTGGTTCCACGCGTTGCGGTCAGCGTCCAGGTAGTCGTGGCAGATGGTGTGAGGCTCGTCGTGCCTGTTGCCCCGACGCTGCCTATGCCCTGATCGATCGATACCGAGTCGGCATCGCTGACATCCCAGTTGAGCGTCACGGTGTCACCTTGATCGAAACTTGAGGGGGTCGCGGTGAAGGAATGAATCGTGGCCGGTGGTTCAGTAAGGGCAACGATTTGAAACCCGCTCAAGGTGGCGCGACCAGATACCGCGTCACCGGAAATGGTCAGCGTATCCCCGGTAAATTCCCCAAACACAGCGAAGTTGGCATCGGAAACCGCGGTGCCCGAAGTGGTCGCCGAGCTTGGTATCCAACCAATGACGCCATCGTTGTCCGTGTCGGCGTCGGTTGCCGAGGTGTCAGCCGTCCAGAATGCCTGGCTGGTTGTTCCGTCGGTCATGGTCACGGCGTAGGTGCGGGTAACGGAGCCGATATCAAATACAGCGTAAACTTTGTATCCGTATGGAGCCCAGGTTGCCAGACCACTGAGTGAGATGGTTTCTGTGTTGTTGAGATTGATGAAGCTTTGCAGCAAGCCGCCGTCTCCGGTGCTTTCTTGATTGGGAGAACTTGTGTTGGCGAAATTTGAGTAGAATGTGCCAGTCGAGGTGAGATCAACCCCTGAATCCGATCCCGAGGAATCATTGAGATCAATGTGATTGGCACCCTGGGTGGCTGAAGTAAAACTGCTTGGCGCGCCATATCCGGAGGGTCTGAGCAAGATGTTGTTCCACAATGCACCGTCGTGGGTAAGGGGAGCATTGATTCCCACGGTGGAGCTTTCTCCTGCATCGACGGAATTGGCGTCGTCCAGAGTAATGCCGAAATTGACGCTAATCGTATCCGCGAGGGCGGACGAGCAAACAATCAATACCGAGAGACAGAGAGTGAGCAGGGCGAAGTTTTGTTTCATGGCTATGAGGGATTGGGATGGCGAAAGGAAAAAAGCCTGACGAGAATCAGTTTCTCGCCAGGCTTTGGGTGAGGACACAGGGTCGAAGGGTGGCATGTTAGATGGCTTCCTGCGACGCACGTGTCACTCCATAACCTACTTGCGCCTGCGGATGACAAGAGCGAGGCAGCCGAGTCCCAGCAGGGCTGCGGAGGATGGTTCAGGCACAGGCAGCGCGACAACTTGGAAGCCGCTAAGGGCAGAACGCGATCCGTTATCGGTGCCTGAGATGGTGAGGGTATCCCCCGTGAAGGTGCCATAAACCGCCCAGTTGGCATCCGTAACCGCAGTTCCCGACGTGGTTGCGGTGGTTTGCTTCCAGGTCATGACTCCATCATTATCGGGGTCAGAGTCAGTCGCGGAGGAGTTGGCAGTCCAGTAGAGGGCACTGGTTACGCCATCGCCCATAGATATCCCATGCGTTTCATTTCCCCCGATATCAAACGCGGCGTAAACCTTGTAACCATTCGGTGCCCAAGCGGAGAGACCTGTGAGTGATATGGTTTCTGTATCGTTGAGAGCGAGGTAGCCTTGCATTAATCCGGCATCACCAGTCAAACCTTGTTTAGGTGAGCTGACGTTTGCATAGTTGGAATTCAACGTGCCACTGGATGTTAGATCGACACCAGCATCTCCCCCCGAGGAATCAATCAAATCGATGTGATTCCCTCCTTGGGTAGTAGTTATGAATACATCAGGAGCACCGGCGCCGCTGGCCCTGAGCTTAATATTATTCCATTTAGAGCCGTCTATGGCTTCGGTTCCAGTAATGCCAACAATGGATGTTTCACCTGAATCTACGGCTTGATTATCCACAGAGGCATCGGGTGAAAAATTCACACTAATTGACGCGGCGAAACCTGACGATGTCAGGCCCAGTAGTACTATCATTGTATTTTGTTTTATCATGTGCTATTTTGTTTTGTTTGTCTTCATTTTGTTTGGCGGATCCAGTCAAGGAGGAAAGTTGTTGGGTTTTGGAGGTTACGGCTGATGCGTCCGCATGATTTTTTTAACGTAACCTGGGGTGAGTGTGGCTCTGAAAACAAACAGCTCATCGATCATGCCGTTGAAACAAGCATGGTAAGGTGCTTGCAAAGGTATGTGATGAACACCCAGAATCATCGGTAATCCCTCTTTGGTTTCACGTTGATGAACTGCCTTGGAGTTTTTTGCACGCATCGCTGGCTCTTCCTCACCATCGACATAAAACCTGATGTCGGGATCTCCAGCTTGGTTTATGTTTCCTGGGTCCACTACGGCGACATGATGCCATTTTCCATCCGCGAGATTGCTTTGACCATCAAACCAGGTTTGGCCTAGTCCAAGTCTGAGCACAGCCCGTTTTGGGTGGGATTCATCCTTTGAGACACGGAATCGCCAATAGCCATTCCCGGACATTTTGCCCCATTCAACGATAGGCGCCCAGCCGTGTTGGTCGGTGGGGTGGATTTTGATCCAGCAGGCGACCGAACGAGGTTCACGCCCGAGGATACCCCTCCAATTGGTTTTCATGTGGTCCCCCTTGCCGTCGAATAAAAGCCCCTGACCATTTTTGCCAGGCACGATTCGTTGCGCCGCCGGTCTTGAGTCACTCTGAACGGGTTGGGCACGGATCGTTTTGACTGCAGGTAGTGACCCATCCGGTTGGAACGGATCGTCGCCGTCAAACGACCAATGAAGAAAGGGCGGTGGCTTGGGCAAAAAAGTGACAAAGGGAGTTTCCCTGCTTGGGATGGTGGCCAGGCGCCCCTGGGGGTCGATCCGGCGGGATTCACCGGCTTCAAGGGTCGCCGGTTCGCTATGCGGGCGTGTGGCTGTCACTGCCACTTTTCCCTTCAGGACATGCACTTCATCATGTGCTGCCGGTTCGGCCACCACGCCAAACTCGGTGCCCAGATCGACGATATTGAGATCCTGCGTTTTCACGGTGAATCCTTCGGCGCCCTTGGGGACTTGGAACCACGCGGTTCCTCTGCTGAGAAAGAGGGTGTCATCGTCATACAGGGTCATGTCGGCGGGTGCCATGATGATGGATTTGACGCCTGATGCGAATGTGAGCTCTGCCGTACCATGGGAAAGCTGGAGGCGGGAGTTTTTTTCCAAAACCAACCCCTCTGGTGCCTCGCTGGAGCCATCGTGGGTCAGCGCGAACTGAGCGCCGGGGGAGGTTTGAAAAGTCAGAGCAGGCTCTTTTTCCCGCACTGAGAACAAATGCATCGAGATCAAGCCAATGATCAGAATAGCAGCGGCGGAAAGCAGGCCGATACGGAGTGCGCGGCGTTTTTGCCTGCGGTCGATGTGCGTCACATCGATAACTTTGGATTTGCCGGGTTGCTGAGGAGCCGCGTTTTGAAGTTCCAGATCGAGTACGGTATGGAGATCAACGTATTCCATGTAGCGGAGCCGTGCTTCCCGGGAAGCGATGAGGTGCCGCTCCAAGTCAGCAAACTCCCCGGGCGACAGGTCGCGGTCGAGGGCGCGGGACAGGTTGGACTCAAAGACGGCGTTGTTCACGCGGCACCTCCTTCCAGGCCGAGGCGTTTGTTGATGCAGTTTTTCAGATTGGCGCGCAGTCGGCTGAGGCTGACACGCAGAGATGCGCGCGAGCGGCCGGTCTCGCTCGAAACTTGCTCCATTTCCCCGGTGGGGGAGTTGTAGCGGGCGTCGAGGAGTGCCCGGTCTTTTTCAGACAGTTTCTGCAGACAGTGATGCAGCGCGCTGCGTTTGGCTTCGAGGGTATCAGGCGCACGGGCCACTGATTCAGCGCTCAGGGTGCTTGCCAGTTCGTCGCCAAAGACGAGGAAGTCGTTTTTCTTCTGCTTTTTGCGGTAATCGAGCACCTTGTAGTAGGCGACGGTGCAGGCCCAGGCGCCGAAGTTCGTGCCGAGCTCAAATTGGTGCATTTTTTCCCACAGCAGGATATTGACCTCCTGCAGGATGTCGCGGACTTCGGAACACCCCGGGACCTGGGTGATGATGTACGCCCTGATCACCTCCTGATGATCGGTCAGGAGGCTTACAAATTCCTGCGTGACTCGCGGATTTTTTGGCATCTACTTGAATATGCCGGTTTTTACCCAGGCGTTAACAAAAAAACATGTCTCTCAGTGCGAAACCATCCGGCACGCGCCGCGCCTGGTTCTAGACGTAGTCAAATTTTGCGGTGAAATGGCGCAGGGCGTTCGGCTGCCAGGTTATTCTCATGCCTTTGATGCTGTCGCGGTTCCCAAAGACCTCGATGATGACTTCCAACAAAAAGTCCATGTGGCTCTGGGTGTATACACGCCTCGGGATGGCGAGGCGGACAAGATCCATGGGGGCGATGGTTTCGGTGCCGTCCGGTTTTTTGCCAAACATGACGGTGCCGATTTCGCAGCCGCGGATGCCGCCGTGGACGTAAAGCTCTGCCGCGAGCGCCTGGCCGGGGTATTGTTGCGGCGGGATGTGAGGCAGGAAAGAGCGGGCGTCCAGGTAGATGGCGTGGCCTCCGACAGGGCGCACGATCGGGACTCCGGCAGCGATCAGTCGGTCGCCGACATACTGGGTGGAGGCGATGCGGTAGTGCAGGTAATCCTCCTGGACAACCTCGTCCAGACCGATGGCGATGGCCTCGAGGTCACGACCCGACAGGCCTCCGTAAGTGGGGAAACCCTCCGTCAGGATGAGCATGTTCCGGCAGCCTTCCTCCCAGTTTTCATGATTCATCGCCAACCAGCCGCCCATGTTGACCAGGGCGTCTTTCTTGGCGCTCATGGTGCAGCCATCGGCGTAGGAGAAAATCTCGCGGACGATATCGATGATGGGTGTGTTTTCGTAGCCGGGTTCGCGTTGTTTGATGAAATAGGCGTTTTCCGCAAAGCGGCAGGCATCGATGAACAGGGGGATGCCATGCCTGTCACATACTTCCTTGGTTGCCTTGATGTTGGCCATCGATACAGGCTGGCCACCGCCGGAGTTGTTCGTGATGGTGATCATACACAGCGGGATGTTTGCCGCTCCTTTTTCCTGCATCAGCTCATCGAGTCTACCGATGTCGATATTGCCTTTGAAGGGGTGGTCGGCGGAGGGGTCCTTGCCTTCTGCGATGACCAGGTCGATCGCCTCCGCCCCCTGTGCCTCGATATTGGCGCGTGTGGTGTCGAAGTGGGTGTTGGATGGGACACAGTCACCCTTTTTCAACGCGACGGAAAAGAGGATTTTCTCGGCAGCACGTCCCTGGTGGGTCGGGATCACATACTTGAAAGGCATGATGTTGCGCACGGCTTTTTCAAAACGTGCGTAGGAGGGGCTGCCGGCGTAGGACTCATCCCCCTGCATGACTCCTGCCCATTGCTGGGCACTCATGCTGGAGGTTCCCGAGTCAGTCAGAAGGTCGATCAATACATTGTTAGAATCGAGGGAAAAGAGATTGTAATGCGCTTTCTCAAGGTAGCCCAGGCGTTCTTCCCGGGTAGTCATTTTGATGGGCTCGACGCTTTTGATCCGGAATGGTTCGATGATTGTTTTCATAGTGGTCGTTTGGAATGTTTTTTCGATGTCCGTTTTGATTGCAAACGGAGGATAAGTCGATGCCAATTTGGGAGGCATTGTCTTAGCCGCCGCCGCCTCCCTGGTTCTCGTGCCCACGGTCGATATCCCAAACTCCAAATACAAAAAAACACCCTGCGGCGGGTGCCACAGGGTGTGAAAGAATGGTTGGGACCAGAGCCTGCTTCCGGCGGCGCAGGACCGTGTCCTCCTTAGCCTTTACGGCGACGGAGGATCAGGGCGAGTCCGCCGAGACCGAGCAGGGCTGTAGAGGATGGCTCCGGGACCGGAACTTCCTGAATAATCAGTCCGGTGATCGAGCCGCGCTCGTCTCCGTTCCTGGGAAGGCCCGTGATGGTGAGTGTCGAGCTGGTCTGCTCCGCGCTGGTCCAGTAATTGCCGGTGGTGGAGGTGGTCACCGGATTCCAGTTGTTGCCCGTGGCGTTCCAACTGGTCAGGACGCCGTTGTAGGCGGTGGCGGTTCCGCCCAGGACATTCACGCCATTGACCAGGAAATCCCTGGTGATGTATGTGGAACCACCGGCTTGGTCCGAAGCCAGCAGCCCGAGAACGACATACTTGCTGTATGGTATGTCTGTCACCGTGATCGAAACGCCCGGGGCACCGTCGTCCAGATAGCCGACCGCCAATTTGCGCTCGTCGTTTGCGGTGCCGTCAGCATTGTAATAAACATTGGACGAGCTCCAGCTCAGGTCAGCAGTGGTGGCGGCGCCCGTGTCGTCTATCAGGTTGTTCTGGGTGCCGGTTGCCAACGAGCCGCTGCTGCGGTTGATGGTGTTATTCCAATTACTGCTGTTGATACCGGTGGGGCCGATGTTGGCTCCGCCTGCGAAGCCTTGGTTGGCGTCGTTCTCAGCGAAGTTGATGGCAATGCTGACCGCATGTGAAAAAGCCGTCGAGGCAGCGAGAGCCATGAGTGTGTGCTGCAGTTTCATGTGTTTTCCAGTGTTGTTGGTTGTATTTCCTTTAGAAAAAAATGAAGGATGTTTATAACAGTGGAACGGTAGCTCAGTGGCACACGTGATTTCAAGCGTGTTTTCCAAATTTTTAAAGCCGACGTGTCCTAAAAAACGTCACACCCCGGCTACTCTGCAACGGCGCGCATGAAGAGGCGGGGTTCGGTGGCGGAGGTGGCGTCGGTTTCCACGGTAACGCGTTCGAATGCATTGCCAAGGGTGGGGTGGGGGGCGGTGGAAAGCTCGGTGGCGGTGAGGGTGAGCCAGTCGCTGAGGTCGTTTGAGACCTGCATGCTGTAGGTGAGGTCGTGGGTGCCGGCTTTGCGGCGGGTGAAGGTGGCTTCGAGCTTGGCGCTGGCGGAGTTGTAGCTGGCGGTGACGTTCGGGCGGTCGGAAACGTGCGGGTTTCCACCGAAGGCATACTCGCCCAGCAGGTCAGTGCCGTCGGCGTCGGTATCGCTGGTCCATGCGGGAGGTGACGCTGCGTAGTGGCGGTAGAGCCATGCGGCGGCGGTTTGGTTGGTGTCGGCTGCGAGGATGGCGATTTCCCCGGCGGTTTTGGCGGAGTGACAGACGCGGACTTCGTCGATGTCGCCCTTGAAGTTGTAGGTGGGGTCGTGGCTGGAGGCACCGATGGCTGGAGTTCCTGAGGCGCTGGTGTTGATGGTCTGCGAGCTGGAGCTGCTGACGGTTTCAAGCACGCCGTCGACGTAGAGTTTGGCGGCGTTGACATTGGTGGAGCCGTTTTCGATGACCACGGCGACGTGGTGCCACGCGCCGTCGTTGATCCTGGTGCTGCCGACGATTGAGCCGCCTTGCACTTCCAGGCGCAGGCGTTGGTTGGCGGGATCGGCGACATCGAGACGGAAGGAAAAGCGCTCGCCGTCATTGTTGACTCCGTAGCCGAAAATGACTTGGTTTTCCACCCCGGAAGTGGCCGGGACACGCACCCAGGCGGCGACGGTGCGCGGGCTGTTTCCGGTGGGCAGGGTGACGCCTGTCAGGCTGACCAGGTCATCGACGCCGTCGAAGTTCAGAGCGTATCCGTGTTTGCCGGCGATATGCACAGGGGCGCTCACGTGTGCGCCGGGAATGGTGCCGCCGGCCTCGGCGACGGTGCTGCCGGAGGTTTCGTTGAGCGGAAACCAGAGATCCGCGGATGCCACGGTAACACTGACCGTGACCAGCGCGGTGGCGGTGTAGGTGCCGTCGGTGATGGTGTAGCTGAACTGGTCGGTGCCGAATTTTCCGGCGTCGGCGGTGTAGTCGATGTGCGTCCCGTTGATGGCGGCGCTGCCGAATGAGGGTGAGGTGACCGACTGGATGCTGAGTGGTGACGGCGCGCCGTCGTCGGTATCGTTGGCAAGCACGGGGATGCTGACCGGGGTGGTGCCGGAGGTGCTGGCGTTGTCCGGATTGGCGGTGGGTTCCGGGTCGGGAACGCCGTTGCGGAACAGGGCGCTTTCAGGCACGGTTTGCAGGGCGATGCCGGGGCCTGAGTATTGCAGGTGGATATCGTGGCTGCCGGTGCTGTGTTTGTAGAGAATGCGGATCGGGTGCTTGCCCGCCTTGAGGCGCATGCTGCCGGATTTGGCGGCCCCGCTGTGCTTGAAGTCGTCGTCGATGACATGGGCATCGTGAATCCACATCATGCCGCCGGAGGCGTTGGTGCCGACGCTGCTGTCGGTGGTCATCTGGAAAGTGTAGGTGCCGTCGGTGGGCACGGAGATGTAACCGGTGAACTCGAGCGCGATGTTATCGTCCCGGGTGCGTTTGCTGAGATCGAGGCCGGTGCTGGTGCCGCTGGCTGCGGCAGAGAGGCAGGCGGTTTCCGGCACCCAGTCCCAGGTGCCGGTGTAGGCTTTGAAATCGAGGCCGTTGACGGTGCTGGCGGGGGTGGCGGGCGGAGCGTTCTGGCTGCTCAGATAGCTGCGGGGGTAGTCGCCGTCGATACGCACTTGCAGCACCTTGTCCTTCATCTGCTGTTGCAGTGCCGTGTGGCTGGCGGCGAGGTCGTTCGTTTCTCCGGGGTCAAGATCGACGTCGTAGATGCGGAAGTTTTGCGAATGGCTGGTGACGTTGTAGCGCACGCCCTTGTAGCGAATGCCATCGGCTGGGTTGTCGAGGAAGATGGTTTGCAGTTCGTTGCGCGTCTGCCCCCGGTGCGAGGGGTCGAAGTCAGAATACGTTGGTGTGGAGTTGAATCCACCGGCGCGGTATTCAAAGTAGAGGTAACCCTTGTCGCGTTGTGTTCCCGTTCCGGTGAGTTCGGGCAGCAGCGAGACGCCGTTGCTGAATGCGGGAGGGGTGCTTCCAGCCGCGTCGATAAGGGTCGCCATCCAGTCGTGGAATGCGGACGGGCGGGTGGAGTTGATGGGAGTGCTGTTGTCGTTGTTGTCGATGTTGCCGGGCCACCAGGCGATGGTCGGCACGCGGATGCCCGCCTCCCAGTGGTCGCGTTTGGTGCCGTCCATGTTGCCGTAGGATTGGAAGTTGCGCGGGTCCTGTTCCGGGGCGGCGCCGATGCCGACGACGACGCTGCTGCCCTCGTGGTGCGGTCCGTTGTCCGAGGTGAAGACGATGATGGTGTTGTCATCGATATTTAAATCAGCGAGCAACCGCTTGATGTCGCCGATGCCGTTGTCGATGCGGCGGATCATGGAGCCATGGCGCGCGGTGGCTCCGCTGGCGTTGTAAGCCGAGAATTGCGGGTGGATGTAGGAGTTCACCGTGCCGCTGGCGGTATTGATCATGTTGCCGGCAGTGCCCAGCCACTGCAAGCCTCCGGTGAGGCTGTCGTTTGCGCCGCTGAATGACGGGTAGGCCTGGGTGGCGACTTCGAGCGCGGCATGGGGTGCGGTGTAGGTCAGGTAGAGAAAGAAGGGAGTGCCCGGTGTGGCTGCCCGATGATCCACGATCCATTTCTTGGCGCGGGCCGTAAACAGGTCGGTGCTGTAACACTTGTCGAGTCCGCTGGTAACATTCGTGCTGTTTTCCCAGATAATGAGTGGGTTCCCGCCGTTGTTGTCCTCTTTCGGGTAGTGGCGGTGGCCGGCGCCGTGGTCGAGGTAGCCGAAGAAGAAATCGAAGCCACGCTTGGTGGGGAAGGCATCAGCGGCGGCGGTGTATTGCGGCGATCCCTGAAGCCCCCATTTTCCGATGCACGCCGTGGTGTAACCGGCGCTTTTTAGCACAGTCCCCAGAGTGTGGTTGTCTTCCAGTGCCTTGTCGAAGCTGTTGTCGCGGACGTTGGCGTGGCCCTGGTCGCGGCCCAGAAGCAGTGAGCCGCGGGCAGGCGCGCAGACGGGGGCCGAGGTGTAGTGGCGGGTCATCATGGCACCCTCGCGGGCGAGGGTGTCGAGGTTCGGCGTATGAATATGCGCTTCTTCGGCTCCGTTGATCAGACCGTCGCCGGCGATGCCGCCGCCCGCGCCGTTGTCACGCGTGTTCTGGTGGAAGATGCCGAGGTCGCCGTAGCCGAGATCGTCGGTGAGCACGAAGATGATGTTGGGCGCCGCGCCGGCTAGGGAAGCGAAAGCGAAAATGGTGGCGAGGCTGGAAAAAAATGTGCGTTTCATTACAAATAAGGCGGGGGGTACGTAGGAGGGGTTTTCAAGCCCTTTTTCAATTGCCCAAGAGCTTGAAAAGCTCTTCCACTAGAAAAAAAACGCCCCGTCGGAGCGGAATCCGACGGGCGTGGTAAGACATCTTGCATGCAGGGTCTGCCAGATACCAGCGGAGCCCTACTTGCGGCGACGCAGGATCAGAGCAAGACCACCGAGACCGAGAAGGGCTGCGGAGGAGGGCTCCGGGATCGCGGTGATCTGGGCAGCGCTCAGAGCTGTGTTATGGATTTGAACGAATTCCATTGACCCCGTGAACACGCGGTTCCCTGTATTGTTAAGCTGATAACCAAAACTCACGTTATCGTCTGCCGCTGTGCCAGTGGTGAGGTTAATCGTGTGATCTGTGCCGCCTGTGACATTGTAGATCGTGCCGTCCACATAGATGTCAAGGTCTTGAAAGCTATCGCCGGTGCCGCTGTCGAAAATAGCGGCAACACGGTGTGTGGCTCCATCGTTGAGGTTCAGAGTGCCCAAGTCTAGCTCAAAGCCTGCTCCAGCGTTCATCTCGATGCGGAAGTTACCGTTGGCTTGCGCAAAGAAACGAATGTCTTGGCCTCCTGTCACCCCGTTACCTGGGTTGTAGGCAACAATGGTCTGATCACTATTGGCTGATGTAGTGAACTCAGCGACGATTGTAAACGAACCGGTGCCGCCAAGTCCGCCAGCAGTCTCGGCATCAAAGCCACCCGTTCCGGTGAGGTTGAGTTTGCCTCCGCTAAGCGTGGCTCCGCCATTGAGAGTGCCTGCTGTCGAGCTGACGCTGTCATTGGCGTTGTTGAAGTCCCAGTTCGCGGTGATCGCGGCCTGGCTTGTCATCGTCGCCGCAGCGGCAAGGCCGAGGCTGAGTAGTGTTGTTTTCATGTGTGATGTATCGTGAATGAGTCCGGATTCGTTCCTGACATTGCCACATGGCGGAAAACTGCGGAGTATTACGCGGAAAAAGAATTTTTTTTGGAAGGGGGGTGCAAATGTGCTCCGCCTGAAAATATGCAAGCCCGCGCGGTCTCCGCACCAGAGCCGACGGAAGAATCCAGGAGGTGGTCGGAAAGCGCCTCCTACCGGGGTGCTGTGTTGCCCAGGTAAAGATCGTTGATCTGCTGCGGGGTGAGGGCAGCGGGGAAGATGTAAACCTCGTCGAGAGCGCCTTTGAAACCTGTGCTGAGGTGGTCGTTTTCCAAGCGCCTGCCCATGTAAGTGGGCAGGGATTCGTCGGCGATGAGGCTGGTGTTGATTATTTTGGATTTTGACGCGGTGATTTTTTCGAGTTGGCCATCGACGTAGTGGCGGATGTGGGTGGCGACATCGGTGGACTCGCCGCCGAGATAAACCACGGCAATGTGGTGCCAGCGGCCGTCGCGCAAGTCGGTGGAGCCGATGACGTATCCGCCGCCGAATTCCGTGCGCACGGCACCCTTTTGGCCGCCTTCGCGGTGGGCGTCCACATTCCAGGTAATCTGCCACTTGCCGCCTTCTTGTGCATCGGGTTTTCCCCAGGCGACCATGGAGTAGGCGTGGTTGACCGGGGTGTCCGGCGCGATTCTCACCCAGAATGCGACGGTGCGGGACTGGGCGCCCGCGATGCCGGGGAAGCCGGAGGAGAGGAATGCGCCGCGGCCGTTGAGCTGGACGGCATTGCCAAAGCGGCCCTTGATGAAGTCCGCGCTGGCATTTTCCGAGGTGCCGGGACGGGCGAGAATGCTCGCGCGGAAATCAGAACCGGCGTGGTCACCTGTTTCTGCGGTTTGCTCTTGCTCGGCATGGTCCATCGGCCAGTGCAGGTAGCGGCTGGGCGGCTGGTCCATGGGCGATGGCAAGTCGGCGGCGAAACTCAGGATGGAATGTCTTTCATGCGTGCCCGTCAGGATGTGGTCGTCTGCGAGGCGCAGGGACTGGTCCTTGCTGAGCATTTTTGCGAGCTGGGGGTTGGCGCGCGGTGTGGCCTCGACAAGCCCCCGGATCACATGCACCTCGGTGGAGCCGTCCCCGGCGACGGCGACGGCAAAGGAGCTGTCCTGGTCGGAGAAACTGGACGAGGGGGTTTCCAGCACAAATCCGGCGGCCTGTGAAGGGATGTGGGTGGTGGCCTTGCCTGCCAGCAGTCTGGCGAGGAAAGGGGAGACCAGCTCCAGCTCGGCGGGCCCCTGGAGAATGACGCGGGCGCCGGAATCCAGGCAGATTTCGGCGGTGCCGGAAAGGAGGTGCATTCTCCCGGGGGGTAACCACGGGCTGTCCGGGCGGTCGGATTCCCGCCACTGTGCCTGCCGGGATTTGGTCAGCCTGGCAATGGGAGCGCCAGCGGAAACGGGCTGCCGGGGGAGGGATGCGGCGGGTTCCATGGCAACGGTGTCACCCTGACCGGTGGTGCCCCGGTAGAGGGTGACGACCATGAGGATGGCGAGCGCGGCTGCCAGCGAACCCCACACCATGGGCTGTTGATGCCATCGGACCCGGAGTTTCCTGCGGCTGGCTGTCGTCGGAATATGCACCGGAGAGAGTTGGTTCTCCCGGCAGCCCAGCTCCCATTCCAGCCTGCCGTGGATCTCCGCCTGCCGGCAGTAGTGGGCCAGGGCGACCGGGTCGCTGCGCAACACCCGCTGTAGTCCGGCAAACGCCTCCGGGGTGGTGCTGCCGCCGAGCAGGGCGTCGATTTGCTCCATGGTCTCGCGTGTCATGCCGGACCCCCTTCTTCGATGAGTTTGCGCTCGATGCACTGCCTGAGGGCGTTGCGCAGGCGGAAATAAAGCTGTTGCAGGGCACCCTCACTGCGTTGCATGTCCTCCGCGATCTGGCGCACGGTTTGCCCGTCGGTGTAGCGAAGGTGAATGAGGCGCCGCTGCTCATCGTCAAGCTCGGTCATGCACTGCCTGAGCGCGTGCTGGCGCCCGGCCTGGTCGGTTTCCACCTCCACCTGGTGCCTGGCGATGGACTCCAGGATGTCGGAATCAAACTGCAGCCAATGGTCGCGTTTTTGCGCCCTCAGTGCCTCGAGGGTCTTGAAATGGGCGATGCGGAAGGCATAGGCCTTGAAATTGGTGCCCGGCTCGAATTCCCCCGCTTTTTCCCAGAGCACGATGTTGGTCTCCTGGAGCACGTCGTCGGCCGTGACACCCGGCGCAATACTCCGGATATATCCACAGATCGCCGCCTGGTGTCGGGTGACGAGTTGTAAATATTCAATGTTCAGTTCGCTCATAGCCGGTCTCTTCATACCACAATGGCAATTTTTACGAGAGTATTATACATTATCTAACCAACAAGGGCGATGATAATTTTGATTCCCAGAACTAAAATGTTAAAATACTAAACAAACAGCACCCTCTTTGACGCTGAGGGTTCACCAGGGGCTGGCTTCCATCCATGCTTCTAAATACGCTATCCATGAATCATCACATTGTTACACTAGGTTTTCTCTGCTTCGGAGGGTTAGTCCTCTCTGGTTTCCCAGCCTCCGCCCAAGAGGCGGCCCCGGCCATCGTTGCTGCTGATCGCGCGGATCAAGCCGTGATCGATGCCGCCATTGCCAAGGTCTACCCGTCACTGGCCCGTATCCATGTGATCATGGAGACCCCCAAAGACGGACGCATGCAAAAGGCCGGTGGCACCGGCTCCGGAACGATCATCCACCAGGACGGCTATATCCTCACCAATCACCACGTGGCAGGAAACGGCACCCGCGTCTGGGTCCGCCTTGCCAATAAAACCAAGGTCGATGCCACCGTCGTCGGCACCGATCCGCAGACCGATCTCTGTGTGATTAAATTGAACATGGACCAGGTGCCCGACAGCATGAAGCCACTCCCGGTGGCCAAGTTCGGCGACATCGGCACGCTCTCAGTCGGTGATACCGTGATGTCGATGGGCTCGCCTGCCGGTGTTTCCCAGTCGGTCACCCTCGGTGTGGTCGCCAATATGGAAATGATCGCTCCGGGTAATTCCAACGGGCTGAAACAAGACGGCGAAACCGTCGGTGACCTCGTGCGCTGGATCGGTCACGATGCAGTGATCTATTTTGGTAACAGCGGCGGTCCGCTGGTAAACCTGCGTGGTGAAATCATCGGGGTCAACGAAATCGGCCTTGGTTCGCTCGGTGGTGCCATTCCAGCTGATATCGCCAAGTATGTGTCCGACGAGCTCATTGCACACGGTCGGGTGCGTCGTTCTTGGAGTGGCCTCATTACCCAGCCACGACTCGAGTCGCGGAAAGAAGGGGCAGGTGTCCTGGTTTCCGCGGTGGTTGAGCATTCACCGGCCGACCTGGCCGGGCTTCATGCGGGGGACATCATCACCCATTTTGACGGAGTTGAGGTTGATGCAACGGCTCCCGAGCACCTGCCTCTGTTTAATCGTGTGGTGTTAGGCACTCCGGTAGGAAAGGAGGTCGAAGTGAAGTTCACAAGGGGTGGCAAGGAGCAATCGGCTCGACTCAAAACCGTCGAACGCTCCAAGGCCAAGGGCAAGGATGTGGCCCTGGGTTCATGGGGGGTGACAGCACGCGACCTGACCGTGCGAAGTGCCTTGGCCCTGAAGCGCGACAACACAGACGGTGTCCGTGTTTCCAGTATCAATAAAGCCGGTGCCGCTGCTTCTGCCAAGCCCGCCCTCGCTCCCGGCGATCTGATCCTCACCGTGAACCAGGAAAAGGTAAGGGGGCTGGCGGATCTGGAAAAAATCACCAGTGCCCGGCTCGCCGGGAAACAGGGTGGGGTGGATACCATGGTGGAGTTCGAACGCAATGGCCAGCTTCTCGCCACCGTCGTGGAGCTCGGCAAGGAGCCGAACAATTCCCAGTCCGCCGCCGCCGAGCATGCCTGGATCGGTATTGAAACCCAGGTCATCACCCCCGATCTCGCCGGGCTTTTAGGCATCAAAGGTAAAAAGGGAGTGCGCATCACCCAGATCATACCCGGCTCAAAAGCCGCCGAAGCAGGATTTGAAAAAGGCGATCTCCTCCTGAAAATGGACGGTCAGGTGATCCGGGCCGAGCGTGAGAGTGATACAGACGTATTCGACAGTATGGTCCGCGAGTACCCCAGCGATGAAACCATCGTCTTTGATGTCGTCCGCGCCGGCCAGGCGAAGAAAATCAAGTGTGCGCTGGAGCCAGCTCCCAAGTCCGCCAGTGAATACCGCAAACTGATCAACAAAACCCTCGAGTGCACACTCCGGGCTCCGGCAAAAGACAATGCCAGGGAAGCCGAGATCAATGACGGCATCTACGTCGATAGCGTCGAGCGGGCAGGCTGGGCATCGCTGGCCGGCTTGGCGGGCGGGGACGTGATTCTGACCATCGATGGAAAAAAAGTCACCTCTCTCGAGATGCTCGAAAAAGAACTCGCGCAAATCGAGGCCAGGAAAAACGATTACATCGTTCTCCTCGTCAAACGTGGAAAACTAACCCGGTTTGTGGAAATTCACCCGATCTGGGGGACGAAATGATTATTCTCAACAACGACCTAACAATAAACATCATGAAGCTAACAAAAATGATTAAAACCATCGCTGTCGCCGGGCTGAGCCTGTCTGCAACAGTCGCCGCCCATGCCGATAATAAAGAAGCTGCCCGCAAGGTCTTTGCCGATAATGTACCGTCTGTTCTGGGGGTGCGGGGCCTGCTTAAAATCGAGGCCAGCATGAACGGCCAGCCTGCCGGTAGCCAGGAGAAACAACTGACCACCAATGGCGTTGTTGTCGCGGACGGTCTGGTCGCCGTCGCCTACCGCACCATCAAGCCCGATCTGTCGGCCAATATTGCGAGCCGCCCCGGCCTGAAGCTCGAAAGCGATCTTGCCGAGATCAAGGTGCTCGATAGCAGTGGCGAGGAATACGATGCCAAGCTCGTGCTTCACGACGAAGACCTCGGCCTGGCCTTTGTGGCAATCGATCCCAAGGGGGACAAAGCCAAGGATTTCAAAGTGAAAGCCGTGGATGTTTCCAAGGATGTCGAAGTCAAGCACCTTGATGAACTGGTCGGTATCGGTCGTCTGCCCGAGAATATGCGTTCAGAGGGGCGTGTGAGCCTCGGCTCGGTGGCTGCGATTGTGACCCGCCCCCGCACCCTCTACATTGTGCAAGGGGTCGCCATGAGTAACCCCATCTTCACCCAAGCCGGTGAATTCATAGGCCTGACTGTCGCCCTGAAGGACTCAGGCGGCGCCCCGGTCTTGATACCCGCCAAATATCTCCGTAAAGTGCTCGATCAAGCCAAGGCCAAACAAGCCGAGCTTGCCAATGCCCCCGCGAAGGAAGAGCCGAAAGAAGACAAGCCTGCCGAACCCAACGAGCCCAAGGCCGAGTAATTCATTTTTATAACGAGCTGAAAGTGCCCACATGCGAGAAGGCATGTGGGCACTTTTTTATTGTTGAGGGCGGCGAGCCATCGCCGCATTTGCACCACGGATGATGTGATTTCCCGCAGCACGTCGCCGGTGAAGGATGGTGGTTGACGAAGGAACACACAAGCCATGCCAAAGGGGGGACAGCTCTCCGCACCAAAAGCACCGCGGTTTCACTCCCCTTGTTGATGGGCCTTCCTGCGGTATTCGGATGGACTCAGTTTGTTGTTTTTACGGAACCGTTTCGAGAAATAATAGGGGGAGGTAAAGCCGCATTTTTCTGCAATGAACGATACGGGCGCTTCGCTGTTGGCCAACATGCTTTTGGCCATGCTGATACGCTGTTTTTCCACATACTCCATGGGGCCGCAATTCATGTTGACGGCGAAAATATGGGAAAACCTTGATGCCGACAAACCAATCGCCCCGGCAATGCTTTTGGCACTCAGCGGGGCTGTGATGTTCTGGGCAATATATTGAAGAGCCGTGGCAACACGGTTGTCCAGGTGGTCCAATCTGTTGTCAGGGTGGACCTGGTAAATGAGCCGCAGGAGTTCCTCGAGCACTAACAACGAGAGTGACCGGTTGCGGATGTAGGTGGAGTCAAAGTATTCAACACAACGGTCACACGCCCCCAGGATTTGGCGGTTGAGGGTCTCATGGCCGTCCCATTTGATGATGCTCGGCCCTAGCCCGGACGCAGGCCATTGCAAAAAAGGCAACATCGAGATTTCCGGAAAAAAGTGAGCCCAGAATGTCCGGCCTGACTGGTAATCTCGATGCAGCATACTGTCCTGCCGCATGTGGGGCGGGTACAACACCGCCTGGCCGGGTGAGAGGGTCACGGGCATGTCGTCATCGGGGCAGATGATATAGCGGCCTTCGAGGACGATCATGATGTGCCAGTCGGGCGTTCCGTCGGGGCGCAGGGTGCGGCGGCGATAGGGGGAGTCTTCGCTTTCCCCCTCCTTGGGCACGGCTTTGCCGTATCCTACCCGGAGACGCAAGGCTGCTTCGTAAGGTGTCGTGGTGTGTCGCATGGCTTACTGCAAATCGGGATGCGTTTGATACTGCTCGGGGCGGGGAAAGTTGTCGAGTAAAACAGCCGTGGGTTTACATTCAGCGAAAAGAGGATGAAATGCCAAATGTTCAGCATGATAAGCCATTGTCTGTTGTGGAATGAACTTATATCGTGGCCCCCGAGGAAAGTTCCGCGCAATGGTGTGGGCTTAACCATGAAGACAAACATATGATGAAAAAAATAACAGTAGGGTTAGTGATGATGGCTCTTGGCGTGGGGCAACTGTGGGCGCAAAACCAGGCGCGCGATGAAATCCATGTGTCTGTGACGACGGGGGATGATGCCAATTCCGGAACACCTGAAAAGCCTCTCAAGTCGCTGCAGGCGGCCCGTGACAAGGCCCGGGAAATGAAATCGGGGAATGACGCGAAAAAGATCACGGTTTATCTGCACCAGGGGCATTATAACCTCGACCGGACACTGGATCTCGGACCGGAGGACTCCCATGTGAGCTACCGCGCCGTTGATGGTGCGTCACCGGTTGTTAGTGGCGTGCGCCTCATTAAAAACTGGAAACCATTCACGGAAGACCTGCCCGGCGTGCATGCAGACGCCAAGGGAAAACTCTGGGTGGCGGATGTGCCGAAAGGGTGGCGATTCCACTACCTCTTTGTCAATGGCCGGCGTGCGGAACGCTCGAAGTCCAGCCACGCGTTCTGGAGGGAATGGCCCAAGGACCATCAGCCTGGCAAACCTGAGAAACAGGGCCAACTGGTGAGTTTTAACAACAAGGAGCAACTGCGCTTTCTTCCCTCCAACGGAGACGTGGAAATGGTCTGCATCATGGCCCAGTACGGCGTCATGGGCAACGGGGTGGTCACCGACGTGAACTCCGGGGCGGGCACCCTCCGCTGGAACAGCAAGCTGCTCAATCTGGCGGGTTCGCGGAATAACCACGAGCGCGGGTATCGTTTTGAAAACGCCCTCTGCCTGATCGACCGACCGGGCGAGTGGGCGCTGGATTCGGCGCTTGGCCGGGTCTATTACTGGCCGAAGGACGGCGAGGACATGAGCAAGGCAAAGAGCCACGCGCCGAGCTTATATAAACTGGTTCACCTACAAGGCGACGAAACGAAAAACGCCCACGTGACCAACGTCACCTTCGAGGGCATCACCTTCGCCTACACGGATCGCGTGCCGGAGAACCAATGGCCGGACCACTGGCTCTGCCGGCAGTGGGAGAACGTCGATGCCGCACTCTATTTTTCCGGCACGTCGGACTGTGTTGTTAGAAACTGCCGCATCCTCCACACCGGGGCGTATGGCATTACCATCAACCACTACGGCCAGCGAAACCGGATCGAACGCTGCGAAATCGGCTGGACGGGTTCCGGCGGGGTGTTTTTGGAGGGGTATGGCCCCGGCACGTTGGACGTCAGTAAAAACAACACCGTCACCGGAAACTACATCCACGACCACGGACTGGGGAATTACTGGCATGCGCCGAGCGTGCAGATCTATCAGAGTGGCCATAACACGATCAGCTACAACCTGCTTCAACGCTCCGCATACAGCTCCATTTCCATGGTCGGCATGCACCCCAAGTACATGAATATGCCCAGTAGGTTTTTCAAGGGGGTGTACCAGGGGCAGTGGCACGAGTGGAACTTTTTCTGTCTCCGTTCGGAGGATTTTCCGAAGGAGGTCCAGGATGCCATCCGCGCAAAAAAACCGTATTTCAACCGGGAAAACATGAAGCCCTACCTGCACTCGCGCAAGAATGTGGTGGAGTACAACGTCATTTCCGAACCCCAGACCAAACTCAATGAAGGCGGTGCCATCTACGCCTGGTGCATCGGCAAGGACAACCTCTGGCGTAAGAATGTGATTTTCAAATCACGCGCGATGCCCGGCTCGTCCGTGCTGGCCCTGGATGACATCGCCGAATACACAACGGTCAAGGACAACGTCGTCTGGGTCAACGGCAGGATCCTCGAAGTCGTCGGCGCCCGCAGCAGTGAACGCGGCAATGTCATTTCAGGCAATGTCCGGGTGAATTTCAAAAAGGAGCACCAAGCCAGAAGGGGGCACAACAACCTGGGGAAATGGCAGGTCAATGTCGATGGACGCGAGCCGATGGATACCCTGCTTGGCGAAATCACCAGCGAAGTGGGCAAACGCGGCGGCTGGCCCGGCAATCCTGCGATTGGCATCCCCAAACCGGGGGAGGAAATCACCAAATACGGCGAGCAACTCATCCTTCCCAAAGGGGCCAACGTCACCATCGAGGAATGATTCCCACTCAATACATCGACCCCCAACCAACAAATGGATTGAGCATTGAAAATACACCCTTTTCCCTAGCAGGTAAAAGGGCACTCATCACTGGCGGAGGCACCGGACTCGGGTATGGCATCGCAACGGCAATGGTCGGCATGGGCGCGGATGTCGTCTTGTGCAGCCGTGATGAAACCCAGCTGCAAAAAGCCTGCTCGGAACTCGGACACCAAGCGTCATACAGGATTCACGATGTGCTCGATTACCGCCAGGCCGACGCCTTGATCGATGAGCTTGAGGCAGACCGGCCGATCGATATCCTGGTCAACAATGCCGGTGCCCATCTTAAAAAGCCAAGCGAGGATGTCAGCGCGGAGGAGTTCCAGCACATTCTCAACGTGCACCTGGTGGGGGCGCATGCCCTGACCCGGAAAGCCGGGCAAAACATGCTCACCAGGGGGCAGGGGAGCATCATTTACATCGCGTCGATGACATCGCTTTTCGGTATTCCCTACGTCACCGCCTACGCAGCGGCGAAGGCGGGTATGCTGGGGGTGGTGCGCACGTTGGCGTGCGAGTGGGGAGACCGTGGAGTCCGCGTCAACGCCATCGCGCCGGGCTGGATCGACAGCCAGATGATGCGCAAGGCCGTGATGGATGACCCGGAGCGAAAGGCGAAGATTCTCGGGCGCACGCCGCTGAAGGGTTTCGGCCAGCCGGAGGATATCGGTAATGCGGCGGTGTATCTGTGCTCGGATGCCGCCCAATTTGTCACCGGCGTCTGTCTGCCGGTCGACGGTGGTGCCAGTATCGGTTTCTAACATATTGTCATTAGCTTGCGAGGTTCACACGTATCAGAAATCACCCGTCCATTGATAACATACCATGAATAGGAAAACGTTATATCACATGATCGCCTCGTTTTTGTTAGTGCTGTCGGTCCCAGCACAAGCCGCAGAGACGGATAAAAAACTGGGGCTGCATTCCGATGGGGGGACATGGAGGTTTTACCCAGCCAGCAAGGTGGATGATAAGCTGCCCCATGTATTGTTAATCGGTGATTCAATCATGAATGGTTACCGCGGTGCTGTGATCAAGTCGCTGCACGGTCGGGCCAATGTCGATTGCTGGCTGACTCCGGTGCATCTCAAAAGCGAGGGGCTCCACGGGGATTTGCGCAAGGTGGCTGCCTACAGGCGTTATGATGTGATTCATTTTAACATCGGGCTGCATGGTTGGCCTAAAGGGAGAATCCTCGATACGGAGTATACCGGGTTACTGAAAGCTTATCTGGAGGTATTGAAACAGAGCGCTCCCAAGGCCCGCCTGATTTGGTGCACTACCACCCAGGTGCATGAGCAAGGGAAACAGCAGCTCAACAAGGAGATCAACCCCACCATCGTGGCGCGCAACACAATGGCTGCCCAGTTGATGAAACAGGAGCAGGTGAGTATCAATGACCTTTACATCCTGATGAACGACAAGCTGCATCTGGTCCGGGGGGACCGCTTCCACTGGAAAGCCGAGGGTTACACGGTCATGGCTCAACAGGTTGTGAAGCATATCGATATGTCGCTTAAGTAATGAGACGAAAAAGGTGCTGCAATGCGACGCTTCCTCAAATGCACATGGACCGACCGCCCCGAAGCTGTTTTTTCACGCATCTGGTGGTTTGGGACGGCAAAGTAGTGGGATAAGACAAATCTTCATGTCAATATGCCATTCCCATGGCGGTGGTTTTCCGCTAGTTTCCTTCCGCAAACCACATTATGCTCTGGGGACTACATCCATTTGATATCGTTGCTATCGTCGCCTACTTCTCGGTTACCATCTGGATTGGTTACCGCGCGGCGAAAAAAGTGAAGAGTCAGGACGACTACTTCCTGGCGGGGAGAAGCTTCGGCAAGTGGATCCAGACCTTTGCCGCCTTCGGCCAGGGCACCAGTGCGGAGTCGGTGGTGACGACCACGGCGGGCACCGGAAAAAGCGGTGCCGCGGGCGGCTGGCTGATCATGTCCACGGGCGTGTTGTTCATGCCCTTCCTCTGGTTTATCCCGCTGATCCTTCGACGCCTGCGCCTTTTGAACATGGCGGATTTTTTTGTCGATCGCTACCAGTCGAAATCCATGTCCGCGTTCTACGCCGTGACCCAGGCGATTTTCTTTATGCTGGTTGCGGCCATGGGATTCAAGGCCATGTCGGCGACCATCTCCGCCATTGCCGTAAAACCCACGGTGGAACTTACGAGCGAGGAAAAGCTGGAGCATGACCGCGCGGTCCGTTGGATGGAGCTGGAGAAGGCCCCGGCCACAAGCCTGGGCAACGCGGAGGTGGAGGAGCTTGTCAACCTGCGCCTGGAGCAGCCGCGGCGTGAGTTCAGCTACGTCAACCCGAACCTGCTGATGATAGTGGTCGGAATCATGGTGTTGCTCTACGCCGTTGCGGGAGGTCTGGAGGCCGCCTTTGTCACCGACATGATCCAGGGCATCTTCATCGTCATTCTCACGCTGATCCTGATTCCCTTTGCCTGTATCAAGGTGGTGCAACAGACGGGGGTGTCTCCGTTTAAGGCGATGCATACGGAGCTTCCGCAGTCGATGCTGGAGCTGTTCGGCTCGCCCCGGCTCGTCGATCTCACCTGGTATTATCTGCTCGCGTTCACGATTGTGGGCGGCGTGAACCTGATCGGGCAGGCGAACCAAATGACGGCCAGTGCCTCGGCCAAGGACGACCAGACGGCGAGGGTCGGGCTGTTTTCAGGGATCGTCATCAAACGATTCTGCACGGTGATCTGGATATTCATCGGTATGCTGACGGTCATTCTCTACGGCTCGACGATTCAGAACCCCGACTACATCTGGGGGCACACCACGAGGGATCTTCTCGGTGGTTTGGGCATCGGTTTGGTGGGGCTGATGATCGCCTGCCTGATGGCCGCGCTGATGAGTACGGCGGACGCCCTGATGCTCACCACTTCCTCGCTGCTTACTAACAATGTTTACCGTTTGTTCAGACCCGATAAGGAGGACCGGCATTATCTCATGGTGGGGCGGTTTTTCTGTGGGTTTTATATTGTGGGCGGCATTGCCATCGCCATGTATTCGGAGGGGATCATGGCGATGTTCAAGTACATGGTTCTGTTTAATGCCGTGGTGGCGGCGGCGATCTGGATGGGTTTGCTTTGGCGGCGGGCCAATGCCAAGGCGGCATGGTGCTCGATGGTGCTGACCTTCCTGATGATTCTCGTTCTGCCTGTGCTCGTCCCCCTGGTTCCCGGACTCCGCTACAATGAAACACTGCTGATGCAGACCCAACCGATCGTGGCCAGCAGCACCTATGTCGCCACGGAGGGGGATGTGCGCAGAAGGCTGTCCGATATCGAGGAATGGCAGAAAATGCACGCCGTGGGCAAATCCGTCGGCTCCGAGCCCAAGGCGCTGAAGCTCGGCGATACCTTCGAGGATAGTTACGAGATTCCGGCGGAGTCGATCTTCTGGACCAGTCTGGTCAAGGACGGGCAGGGTCGGGTCATGGGCGAGGGTTTCCTCAACGTTGAGCTGTTAGCCCTGCACGGACTCGGGGTGGACCTCAGTGAGAACACGCCGTCGCTGAATAAAACCATCGCCATTTCGCTGAAGATGATCGTGCCATTCGGCGCGATGTTCATTGTCGGTCTCTTAACCAGGCCGCAGGATAAACGGCACCTTGACGTGTTCTACGCGAAGCTCCGCACACCGGTTTCCAGCAACCACGATGAGGATGCCGAGCGGATGCGCCTGACCACGGAGGACCCCAGCCGATACGACGACCGCAAGCTGTTTAAAAACAGCAACTGGGAGCTCCGCAAATGGGATTGGGACGACTGGCGGGGCATCATCTACGCCGCTGCCTCCATCGCTGGTATCATCGGACTACTATGGGGCATGCTCCACATTGGCGCCTGATGGACGGTGTCCAACAGCTGATTTTTACCATCATGACAACAAACAACGACTTTTTTGCCGACCTCACGAGCCAGGACAAGCAGGTGATTACCGAGGGGCTGTACGAGCCGCAGCCGCCTGAGCTCGATCACCACGTGTTGGAGCGGCACGCCTCACCAGTCGCGGCACCGGAGTTCAACACCATCACGGACGAGGCCGGGCTCAAGCAGGCGCTGAAAAGTCTGCGCGAGAAGATGCGCGGCTTTCTCATCAATCACGCGCCATTGTTAGACCCGACACGCAAGGTGCAAGAGCTGGGTGAATTCGATTGGCGCATGGAAACCGCCGCGGACCAATCCGATTTCACCGGGCAGGTCATTCAAGGCGGCGGCGAGTGGGAAAAGGTGACGATCCCGCACTATGGCGGCCCGCAGGGTGTGGCGACCGCATTCTACCGCACGACGGTGGAATTCAGCGCCGCGGACCTTTCCCTGGGAAGTACCTTCATCTGTTTCAAGGGGGTCGATTACAAGGCGCATGTCTATGTCAACGGTGCCTGCGTCGGTAGCCATGAAGGGTTTTTCGCGCCCTTTGAATTCGATATCAGCAAGTGGGCGGTCGAGGGTGGGAACACCATTGTGGTCAGGGTGGACAATGACGCCATTTGCATGTCTAACAAGCCATGGGGCAAGCCGGACTGGGAAGGTGACAAAATCTACGGTGCCACGGGTCCGGGTTGGGATGATTCCAGCGGGGGTTGGTGCCACTGCCCTCCGGGGATGGGGCTCTATCAGGATGTATGTATCGAGCACCGCCCGTCACTTTTTCTCCACGACCTCTACGTGCGACCGATGCCGGACCGGCAGTCGATTGAGATTTGGGTGGAGGTTTACAACACCACCCCGCTTCCCATCAAGGCCGGGATTGCTTATGCCGTGCATGGAAGGAATTTTAAACAAGACGCTGTCCTCGAAGGCCGGTATGTGCCGACGACAAAAAAAATCCCGGGTTTTGGTGATATGGTGAAGCCGGACGACCACAAGGAGATGCGGCTCTTCTGCGGCTCGGGTGTCAATTATTTCAAGATCCGGGAAACGATCCGGGATGCCCGTGTCTGGTCGATGGACGAGCCATGGCTCTATCAGCTTCAGGCGAGCCTCGTCACCGACGATGGTGCCGTTGTTGACACCAAGGAGCAGCATTTCGGCATACGCAGCTTCCGCTCGGACGAGGAGAATGTGCCCAAGGGGCGGATGTTTTTCAATGACGAGGAAATCCGCCTTCGCGGTGCCAACACCATGGGGCACATGCAGCAGTGCGTGATCAACAAGAACTGGGAGCAGTTGATCGATGATGTGCTGCTGGCCAAACTCTGCAACTTGAATTTCTTCCGCATGACGCAACGCCCCGTGCAGCCGGAGATTTACGATCATTTTGACATGCTGGGTATTCTTTCCCAGAGTGATTTCCCGATGTTCGGCTGCCTGCGGCGCAATCAGTTCGACGAGGCGCTGAGACAGGCGCGTGAGATGGAGCGGCTGCTTCGCTCCCACCCCTCGTGCGTGATCATCAGCTACATGAACGAGCCGTTCCCGAACGGCGATTCCAAGCCGCACCGCAACCTCGACTTCGAGGAGCAGCGCGCCTGGTATGCCATGGCGGACACCGTGGTCCGCCAGGCCAACCCGGACCGGGTCATCAAGGCGGTCGATGGTGACTACGACCCCCCGTCACCGGGGATTGCCGACCGCCATTGTTACAATCTTTGGTATGGAAACCACGGTATCGACTTTGGAAAATTCCACCGCGGCTATTGGCAGGTGAGTAAAACCGACTGGTATCACGGCTGTGGTGAGTTCGGTGTGGAGGCGCTGGATTCCGTGGAGGTCATGCGGCAGCATTACCCTGCCGAATGGATGACGGCTCGCGATGCCGAGGGCCACTGGCTCCCCGACCCGATCCCCTACAACCAGACTTACAAGTTCCACCACCTTTGGTATGAAACTCCACGCGGCGGCATTGACGCGTGGGTGGAGAAAAGCCATGCCTTCCAAGGCTATGCCCTGCGTCACATGGTCGAGGCATTCCGGCGTGACAACGACTGCGTGACCTGCGCGGTCCACTTGTTTATCGATGCCTTCCCGTCGGGCTGGATGAAGACGATCATGGACGTGCATCGCAAACCGAAGGCGGGGTACTTTGCGCTGCGGGAAGCACTCGCCCCCCTGGCTGTCAGCCTGCGGACCGACCGCTTTTCCGGCTACGCCGGTGAGAGCATGGCGATTGAGGCATGGCTATCCAATGACGGCCACCACTGTCCGGCGGACTATCGACTGCACTATCAGATTGAGGATGCATCGGGAAATCTCATCGCGTCGGGAGGTGCCGCCGCCAGCATCAAGCCGTGTCGGGCACTCTATCAGGGGGATGTGCAAGTGGAAATACCATCGAGCATTTCCGGGCGTGAAAAACTCTGCGTAACGCTCACCCTGGTGGATGGAAATGGAGGGGCGGTGCATCGCTGCCAGCAAAGTCTGCTCGTCTTTCCCAGGCCCAACTTGGAGAAGCTCAGCGGTTATTGCGGAGGGACGGCGAACCGTGGCGAGGCTGCCAGGGTGCTTAAAAACCTCGGGGCAGCCGTGACGGACACCCTCGCCGCTGCGGATGTCACCGTCATTGATGATATGGCTGTCTATGACGACCAAAGGCAAGACCTGCTGGCGGCTGTGGAAAACGGCGGCCTGCTGGTGCTTTTGTCCCCGCCACCGGGTGTCTATCAGATTGGAAGCGCCGAGCTTGAGATTGTGCCCACGGGAATGTGTGAACGCCATTTTGCCTCACGTGACACTGGCCATCCGATTGTGTCCCAGCTTGGGGAAAACGATCTGCGATTCTGGCATGACGAGGACGCGGGATACATCACCCCGTTTTTCAGAACGTGTATCCTTCCGAACGACGACATGCAGCCGGTCCTCACCTCAGGCACCGGAGGCTCGGGCTTTGGCGGGCCGGACGAATGGACACCCGTGGTGGTGGCTGGCGAGATCAGCCATGGCTCGGGTTGCATTCGGATTTGTCAACTGGATCTCGGAAACCGGATCAACACCAACGGTGCCGCCGGCGTCCTTGCCGCATCCCTGCTGACGCCAAACCCGGTCTCTGAAGCACTAACGGTCGATTCCTTGAACTCGGCAGGGTAAGTATGAAACTCAAACACGGATATATCGACAAACGGGCGGAATAGTTCACCTCATATGACAACGGATCTCTATCACAGTATTTCTAACAACGGCATTACCGCCACGCTGGTTTTTTCGGTTTCCTCTTCGGTGGGAGCAGAAGCGCCCTGGCGGGAAAAGGAGGGGTGCGGTTGGCAATGTGTCTCGGGCGGACTTTTCTGCGAGGTGTCGCTGAGGCGTTCGGGGAATAGTTTCATCTACGGCCTGCAAGTGAGCAACCGGGGGGATGAGCCGATTGACATCCATCAGCTCAAGCTCGGACCCGGGGAAATCACCTGGGATGCGGGACTGACAGCCCCCCATGCCCTTTACTCCCTGCATCCGCGTGTCACCGGGGTGAATGACTACGATCCGGACAAGGTGATCGGTTTGCCACCGCTTGCCGCCTTGCCCGAAAATGAGTGGCACGCGCTGAGTGAGCGCTGCCCCGAGCTGCCGCACATGGAGGTTGTTGTTCTAACGGATGGCTGGGACGCCCCCTCGTTTGTGGAGGGGCCGTTAAGCCAGAATCACGCCCACCAGAGGAAAAAAATCAAGTGGTCGGGCACCAACAGCATCCGGATGGAGAGCGTGCACCGCTTCTTAGGCATTGAATCCCGGAGCCTCGCCCCGGGGGAAACCCTCAGCGAGTCAGGCTTCATCCAATTTCAGCCGGACGGAAACCTCAACAACATCTTGCGGGATTACCTGCGGGAACTCGCCGGCTCGACCGGAACCCGCGGGAAGCTCAACCCGCTCATCAGGGAGCGGTTTTTCTGTACCTGGAACAACTTCGTGTACTGGGAGGCGAACCAGGAGGAGCTGCTTCCCTCAGTGCGCCGGGTCAAGGAGGCTCTGCCCGCGATTCAATGGTATCTTCTCGACGATGGTTACATGCCCTCCAAAGGCTCCACGTCGAAACTCGACCGGAATGCGCAGGGGGAGCGGCTGTATGCGTTGGACCGCGAGCTGCCGTGGTTCCACCATTGCCCGGGAATCTCATTCCTTTTCGACGGTGGCGAAGGGGTGGATTACGACAAGTTTCCCGACGGCCTCGACGGCTTTGCAAAAAAGGTCAAGGATCTCGGCATGCGCCCCGGAATCTGGCTCGGGTTTGAAACCTCCAAATTCTCCCGCGTCGCACTCAAGCACCCGGACTGGTTCATCGACATCGGCCATGAGTCGCACCTGCTCCCCGATCTCTCGGTGCCCGAGGTCCGGCGCCAGCTTGAGCAGGCGTTCAAAACCATTTTCCACGACTGGGGGTACGAGGCGGTGAAAACCGACTTCTCGACCCATCTAACAGACAACCCCGAAATCCGCTACCGGTACTCCGACAAAAGCGGTGCCGAGTGGCGTGAGTGGCTGCACAAGACCCTGCGCAGCTACCTTCCCGAGGACGGGTTCTTGAACCTCGGCTGCTGGCTCGCCATGGGAGCACCCTGGCACGCAGCCTACATCGACAGCTACCGTGACTCGATGGACGCCCGCGACGGCAACTGGCAGACGGTGCTCAACAACGTCCGCTGGAGTATTCTGCCGTCGCTCTGCGGTGGTGCCGGACAACCCATCCCGGATGCCGACTCCGTGAGTGTGTTCAAAGGCATGGAGCAGGCCGCCATGCAGACCTGGGTGAACTACGCCCGGGTGGGGGGGATGCTCGTCGAGGCCGGCGGTGATGTCGTGCGCTGGGATGACGAGGCGTTGCAGTGGATTGACCAGTGCCTGGGCTCGGAGACCTCCGGGGGGCGTGTGTATTTTGCCGACATGGGGTTCTGGTCGCGCGACGGCCTCCCTTGTGCAAGCTACCGTGCGGTCGGGGAAAACAGCCACCTGCTGGGACTTTACAACTGGAGTGATGAGGCGGACTTTGTTTCCCCCGATTGGACGGGTCCCATCGAAGACTGCCGGACCTTCACCTCCCTGGAAACAGGCGAGGTGCTCACCCGTGACGGGCTTTCCCGGTTTGCCCTGCCGGCCAGGGGAAGCGCACTCTTTTTATGTCGACCGGACTAACAACTTTAAACAAGAGACAAAGATGAACATGATCCACTACGGTATCGCGACCGTGCTCGCGACCACACAATTCGCCCTGGGGGTGACGGTGCATGTGGCGCCTGATGGCGACGACTCGAACCCGGGCACCGAAGCCAAGCCGTTCGCCACGCTCGAACGCGCCCGCGACGCGGCCCGGGGGGCAAGAAAATCCACCGTGATTCTCGCCGCGGGCACCTACCGGCGCACCACGACCTTTGAACTCAATGCAAAGGATTCCGGCACCACCTTCCGTGCTGCAGCCGGGGCGGATGTCCGTATTTCCGGCAGCCTGGACGTGCCCCCGCGTGTGGTGAAGCCCGTGACCAACAAGTCGGTCCTCGGGCGACTTTTGCCGGAGGTGAAGGACAAGGTGCTGGAAATCGATCTGCACGGACACGGCATCAAGGACTTCGGTGAGGTTGGGCCGCGCGGATTCCGGCGACCCTATATCCCGGCGCCGCTGGAGCTGATTGTCAACGGGGAACCGCTGGCCCTCGCCCAGTGGCCGAACCCCGGCACCCCCGGTGAACCGATTGGCAAGGTGCTGGACAAGGGCTCCGTGACCCGCAACGGTGAAAAACCCGTGCGTGGCGGCACTTTCATGTTCAAGACAGACCGCCCGGCGCGCTGGACCCACGCCAGGGACATCTGGATCACCGGGCTTTTTCAAAACGGTTACGCGGACAACACCGTGAAGGTGAAGTCCATCGACATCCGGAAGAAGACGCTGACCACCGTCCACCCGCACATGTATGGTTTCGCCTCCGGCAGGTCATGGAACCGCTGGACCGCGCTGAACCTGATCGAGGAAATCGATCTCCCCGGCGAGTTTTGTGCCGACAGGGAGTCCGGTAAACTTTACTTCCTGCCTCCGGTCGGTGTGGATTTGGAACAGGCGGATTTGAAGATCACCATGTTGCAGGAGCCGATGGTGGCCATCGAGGGGGCAAGCAATGTGGTGTTCGAGGGGATTACATTTGAAAACGCGCGCGGCATGGGAATCTACATCGAACGCGGTGCCGACAACCGCATCCAAAACTGCATGCTGCGCAACTTCGGGATGATTGCCGTTTGCATCGGCAAGGGGATCTCGCCGGACCCGGACTATCGCCATGGCTTCACCGGCAAACCGATTTCCCGCGCACTCGGCTCCTGGCATGAGCACATCTACGATAACATCCTCTTCGACCGCGAGGCCGGCACGGGGCACGGGATCGTCAGTTGTGACATCTACAACATCGGCGAGGGCGCGGTCTCGCTCGGCGGCGGCGACCGGAAAACACTGACACCCGCCGGGAACTTCGTGCAGAACTGCGACATCCGCCGCTTCAACCGCTGGGACCGGACGTATCGCGGCGGTGTCAATATCGATGGCGTGGGCAACCGCATCTCCCACTGCGAAATCCACCAGGCGCCCGCGCTTGCGATTTACCTGCACGGCAACGATCACATCATCGAGTACAACGACGTGCACCACGTCATGCTCGAGGGCGACGACATGGGTGCCTTCTACATGGGGCGCGATCCCACCGAGCGTGGCAACGTCTTCCGCTACAACTACTGGCACCACCTGGCGCCGGCGCACATGACGTGGTGTCTCTATTTCGATGATTCCGGCGGCGACTCCAGCCAGGTGATCGGTAATGTGTTTTATCGGGCCGGCAACCGCAGCACGGTGTTCATTCCCGGCGGCAGTGACTTCAAAATAGAGAACAACATCTTCATCAACTGCCGCAGGGCGGTGGAGCCACAGAGGTTCCGGGGCAACCAGTCGGCGATATTCAAAAAACGCGTGGCAGAGGTGGAACACGACAAAGGTGTCTGGGCGGAACGCTACCCCGAGTTTGTCGATTACTGGAAAAAACCGAAGCCACACAACAACTCCGTTAAAAACAACTGGGAAACCACCGATACGGACGCGCGCTTTGTCGATCCCGCCAATGGTGACTTCTCCCTCAAACCCGGCGCCGACACCGGCATCCCGGACTGGAAACCGATCCCGTTTCAAAAAATCGGCCTCTACCTGGGCGACGGGCGTTCCTCGCTGCCATTCGGTACACCGAAGATCCACGCGGCTGATGACGTGTTTTTCGACGCCATGGAGGTGGAGCTGAAGGTGCCCAGGAACGCCGAGGCTGTTGTTTACACCACCGACGGGAGCGAACCCGACGCCAGCTCGAAACGTTACGCCGGACCAGTTAGATTGACCGAGGGCACCACCATCACGGCGCGGGCGCTGGGGGCGGGAAGTCCTCCGAAACTCAGCCCGCCGGTTCGCCGGACGTTCACCAGGGTGGACCCCGCAATGGTTGTGGCGAAGATCAATTTCCAGCCCGCCGGGAAAGCGTCGCCGGACGGATGGGCAGTTGACGACGGAGCTTCCTACGGCAAGCGCGGCGGCCTGTCCTACGGCTGGACCAAGGACAACAAGGCGTCGGCCCGCCGCAGGGGCAAAATGGATGACGACCTGAGGGACACCCTGGTGCATTTCACCGCCGGGGTTTCCTGGCAGTTGTCGGTGCCTGACGGGCGCTACCGCGTGATCGTTTGCTCCGGTGATTCCGAGTTCCATTCGGACAAGGCGGTGCTGGCGGTCGAGGGTGTCAGGGTTCTCGACCACAGGAAACTTGCCGCCCGACAGTTTGACGTCTCCGTGACGGAGGTCGAGGTGAAGGACGGGCAGCTCAGCCTGAGCTCCGACGACAGCCCGGCGGGCCCGGGGCTAACAAGAGTCAATTTTCTCATTGTCGAGCGTATGCCCTGATTAGTTGCGACGCATTGGAGCTGATACCCCGCCGTGTGCGGCGGGGTTGTTTGCCACACCTGCGACCGTAAGGTGCTCGGCTTTGGGCTGCGAGGCTTTGAATTACTCCCTCGATAGCGCGGGGATGCCCCGCTTGAGGAGCTCGGCGTCGACAAGGTCAGAGGTGGCGGCGTCGAGGTAAATGGTCTTCGGCGGACCGTCGGTGAACTCAATCGTGTGCAGCCCGTCGGGGCCGGGTTTTTGGAAGGCTTTGAGCAGTGTCGGGATGTCGGCGATGGTATCGCCGTTGACTTTGTTGATGATCAGGCTGCGCAAGCTTTCATAGCCGGTGGTGGCGGGTGTCGGGATGGTGGCACTGAGGAAGACGATGCGATTCCGCCCTTCCTCGTAATCCTCGGGTGACGCCAGAACGTCTAACAGGTTAAGCGGGGCCTTGGTCTCCCAATCGTTTCCAAATGCCTTCAGGTAGGTTCCTGTGAGCTCTTGGAAAATGAATCCACCTTTGACGAGGTAGCGGGGTGCCTGGTCGTAGGTATGCGACGCGATCAGCCGTTTGCCCGGGCGCTCAAGTTTCGAGGTGATCTTCTGTTTTTCGCCATTACGCAAGATGGTAAGGTGGATCTCCTCCCCGACCTGATGGCTGCCACGGACAAGGTGGCTCCAGAAAAGCCGGCCGTATTGTTCATCGGTGTAATAACCTCTCGGGCCAATGTCTTTACCGTCGATATCGATCACCACATCACCTTTTTCGATTCCGGCTTTGGCGGCGGCGCTGTTTTCACGGACGCGGGTGACATAGAGTCCCCCGACATCATCGGGCAGCTTCAGCCAGGCGCGGAAGTTAGGATCGACCGTGCTGGTGATGCCAATACCAAGAGAGGGAAAGCCCACGTAGTTGCCATCGGCAGTGTCGTTGAGAAAGGCCTGGATGATTTCCGGGGCGATGATGTCGATGATCTGGTCCTTGGAGTTGTAGCTGCTGAGCAATCCTAACAGTTTTCCATGATGGATGACAGGAAGGGTAAAGCTACTGGCGGCACTTTGCATGGAGCCTTTGGCTTGATACGTGATAAAATAATGGCCGTCGGCAAAACTGGAAACGATATCCACACTTTGGATGGTAGCTTTGGTCACCAGGGGCATACCGTTGTCCTCAAGCTGCCAGACATCGACCTGGTTTCCAATCCTGGCAGCGGAGCCAAGTTGAATGGGGGTGAGATCCTTGAAAAAATCCTCGGTATCTCCGTTGTCGGGCTCAAGCAGGGCCAGGTTGGCTTCATAGTCGACGGCCACCACCTTGGCGGGAAGACGGTGTGTGCTGTCGGCATTCTCCAACTCAATATAAGTCACATTGGTTGCCATCTCCGCCGTGGTCAGCACGCGGTTGTTCTCAAGCACCGCACCGAGGCCGCGTCGGTTGGTGGGTGAGGATTTATCCCATGGTTGGGCCGGGCTCCACATTTGGATGGTGGAATTGATTCGCACGAGGGAGTTGGCCGCCGGGTCCGGCTGGGTGGCGGATTCCCCAGGCGAATTTTCTGTGGTGGCCGCTTTTTTGTTTTCGCAGCAGCTTGAAAAGGCGAGTGGAATAACAAGGGCGGCAGTGATGATGGTAGTGGAAAATTTCATGATGTTAGAAATGCAAAAGGCTGGAGACTTGGCTGGATGATTAATTTCCGAGGTAGGCGGGGGCGGTGATGCCGTAGTTGGTCTCGGTGCGTTGACTGGATTCTGCGGCTTTGTTGCCGGGAATGACAATGGGTCGCTCAAGACCCTCGCATTTGATGATGAAAAACCCGGGGGTTTCCTTGGGATGCAGTAAATCATGGACTTGCTGCAGCGATGTGATTTTCACCCCGTTGATGGACTCGATGGCGGTGCCCGCATGACCGCTGACGTGGGTATTGACCGGATCTGTCAGCACGCTGGTCAGGATGACGATGTCCTCACGCTCTTTGAAGATCGCTTCATCGATGTAGTGGGCGAAGAGCCGGCGGACACGCGTGTTGGTGAAACTATGCGCTGCATAGAGGTTGCGGTCGAGGGGCTGGAAAACAAGGCCGGCAAAAGTCGTGTAGCGTGGTGTGACACCATACTGGACCGAGTACATCTGGCTGGGAGGGAAGGGTTTCAGTGTGCAGTCCAGCGACATGGTTTTGCCGCTGCGCAGAATGCTCAGCTGGATGGTGTCGCCGGAGAACTTGCGTTCAACGATCTCGTTCATGTTCACCTTTTCATCATCGATGAGGATATTGCCGGCCGCATCGACGGGGTTGCCGTTGATGGCGGTGAGGATGTCGTTGTTTTCTAACACGCCATCGCAGGGGCCGTCGGGAGTAACCGCAGCCACCAGCACTCCGGGAGAACTCGGGCCGAGACCGAATTTTTTCCGCATGGCGGGATTGAACAAAGGGAACTCCGCGATACCAATATCAACGTATTTGTCATACCGGCCATCTTCGATATCCTTGAGGAACCTCCGGACAACAGGTGTCGGGATCATGTAACCCGTGTTGTCGGCTGAGCGCAGTCCTTGGAATGCCACGCCTACGACCTTGCCGTCCTGTAGTACCGGGCCACCCGAGTTGCCGGGGTTGATCGCGGCATCGATCTGGACGACGAGATGCTGGTCCGAGCGGGTGTGGCTGTAGGCACTGAAATCGATCCTGGAAACCACCCCCCGGGTCACGGAAATACGATTGCCGCCGACCGGATAGCCGATGACGCGCACCTGGCTTTCGAGTTTGGGTACGTCCCCGATTTGCAAATACGCCAGCCCTTTGAATGGCGTGAAGTCCTGGACTTCAAGTAAGGCGAGATCGCAGTCGTGGGCGATGTGGACGATTCTAGCAGGATGCTTTTGGGCCGAGCCGTGCATGGTGATCAGCAATCGGCGTGCGTTGGAGACCACGTGGGCATTGGTGAGAAAGAGGTTGGGTCCGATCAGGAAACCGGTGCCGATACCGCCGCTGAACCGACCCGCCTTCCATGGCTCGCGGTAGTCGGGGACCTGTGTCGCGGCTTCGATGCGGACAATCGAGCCGTAGATACTCTGCACCTGGGGAGTAGGGGGTGCAGGCTGGGCGGGAAGGGGAGCCAGTGGATTCGATGGGGTCTGCTGGGCCATGACCATCTGCATGGGGGTTAACAGAGCGAGCATACCCAGAGAAAATCGGATTGACGTTTTGACCATGCGGCGAAATTACTGCTATTTTTCCTGATTGAAAGCGGGAAAACACCAAGGGGTGAAGTTTTCGGGGGGGCGGGGCGTTGCGCTGTTTTTAGACAGGGTTTTCCTGGATCGGGTTCGTGTTGGGAATCCTGTAAATCTTAACAATCCTGCAATCCTGCCTGGGCCACCGGCATCCTAGGGTGGTTTTTAATCTGTGCGCATCTGTGAGGGCCCGTGTTATCTGTGTTAGATCGCCTTTTACACAGATGGCACTGATGGCCACAGATCAAGAGATCCGCTCACGCTGACATGTATGGAGCCATTGACAGGATCGAGTGATGCTGGTTAGTCTGCGCCATGTCCAAGCTCCCGGATGCCGTGCCCTGTCCCGACAAACCGCCTTTACATCTTAAAGGTGGCTATCTGTGTGTGGCGTCTCCGGGCAATTTTACCGAAGCCTGTTTTTCCGTGCCGGCGGTGCGGGCACTGCGCTTGTTTCGACCTCAGGCAACCATCGCGGTGCTGTGCCCTGAATCCCAGGCGGGTCTATGGGAGGTGATGCCCGAGCTGAATGAGGTGATTACTTACCCCGACAAGGCATCGGCCCGACAGATTGCGAGCAGCCTGCGTGATCAGGAATTCACATATGAATCAGCCATTGCCTGGGAGGCGGGAGAGGCGGCCAAGGCATTTGCCCGGGCTGAAATCCTGCAGCGGCTCGGCTATCCGGCAGCTGGATTGAAAAAATATCTAACTGATGTAGTGGAGGTGGTGCAGTCGCCTGGCCCGATTGAACACCGTGTCCGGCATTACTTGAACTTTGTGGGGAAGCTTGGCGGGGATGCCTATGTGCGTGCCAATTTCCAAGCGCCACCACTCCAGCCACCACCACCCCGGCTGCAGATTGTGATCTCCCCCGGCTCAAGTTATGGACCCGCCTCTGAGTGGCCGGTCGAGCGTTACAAAGAGGTAGTGGATCTGATGGAGGCCAGATACCCTGATATCGACTGGGCGATTGTCGGTGAGAACGTGGGAAAAAGAAAAACGGATATCTGTGACAAGCTGGAGCTGCTGCTGGAAGGGAGGGCCAAGAATTTTTCCAAGGTATGGGACCGGGCGAAGCTTATCCAGTCGTTACCCTATTCCAGTGCGCTGTTAGCCTGCGATGGAGAAGTTGCACACATCGCGGCCCATCTTGGATTGCCGGCCGCCGTTATTTTCGGACCTAATGAACCCGAATGGAAACGGCCCTTGGGTCGACAGAGCAGGGTGATCCGTGAGCACGTGGCATGTAGCCCTTGTTACCTGGAGAAATGTCCACTGGACCATCGGTGTCAGAATGAAGTGACCGTGGAGATGGTGGTTGCCGAGTTAGAAGCGGCCCTTGCGGTAAGGTATGTTTGAAGGTGGGTAGGTTAATGGGCTGTGCTCTTACTTAAACGGCTCAGCCGGAAGTGGACAAATGCGTCTGATCTGTCATGCAGCCTTTTCCCGGGGTCACTTTTACTGACAATGGCGGTTTCCAATCGGCTCTCAAATTTGCGTCCTACCCAAGCAGTCGGGTTTTCTCCAGAGATATCAAAACCGGTCGTTCGGTGGGGTCGGCACGGATGACCGCGCCTACGGTGCTTCAGCTTTTCGCCAAGATGCATACGTGTCACTATCATACCGATCTCCTTATCGTAAGAAAGGATGACCCCAAGAGGATATTCTGCATTACGAGGGACGACCTGCGTAAATATGGACTTGTTAGATGATGCTTCAGGTGTTGGTTTGGAGTGCGGATGGCTTGCCTCCGCTTTGCGGCTGGGAAGCTTGCTTCCTGTGGTGGGGTTCCATAGGACTGGATAACACGCTGTGCTGGAAATGAAGATGAAGTGCAGCTGCGCTGAAAGAAAAGTCGGCAAGCCGACCCAGGAGAAAGCGGAGGCAAGCCGTCCGCACTCCAAATCGGATCACTCCTCCAGCTGAATTCGTGGGAACACAGGTTTTGGCTTGGCGACTTCCTGGCCGATGGGGAGGATGCCCCACTTAAGGTCGTCCAGGGTGATCCCGCCGAGGTGTTCGGCTTTGAGTTGGTCCTGGATCCGTTCGCAGGCGGCGGGGATGATCGGTTTGAGCAGCACGCTGGCGAGCGCAACGGCCTCTACCATGTGGGTGAGAACCGCGTTTAATTCGTCCGTTTTGGTTTCATCCTTGGCGATTTCCCATGGTTTGTGCTGTTCGGCGTAAACGTTGGTGCCGGTAATGAATTCGATGACGGCCTCAAGCGCATGGGAAATTTCATACTTGTCCATGCTGGCGCGGTATTTCTCCAGACAGGTATCGAGGGATGCGCGCAACTGCTGGCTGGTTTCATCATCGTAATCCGAGGCCACGGTGACGCCATCGCTGTAACGCTTGGTCATGTTGAGCGCGCGGTTGCAGAGGTTTCCTAAATTGTTAGCCAGCTCGGTATTGAAGAGCATCACGAGGCGATCGATGTCGTAATCGGAATCACGGCCGGTGTGGATATCGCGGACGAGATAGTATCGCACGGCGTCCTGGCCGAACGTTTCCACCAATGCCACGGGGTCGACGACATTGCCGAGGGACTTGGACATTTTTTCCGAGCCGCCACCTTCAGACTGTTTTTTGATGTTCCACCAGCCATGGCAGAGCAGCGACGGGATCTGCTCATCGGTAAAGCCGATGGCGTGCAGCATGCAGGTCCAGTAAATCGAGTGCGAGGGCACCAGGATGTCTTTGCCGATGATATGAATCCGGGCAGGCCAGAGTTGATCAAAATCGGGAAGTTCACTTCCTTCCGCTTTGTTGTAACCTGCGAACGAGATGTAGTTGATCAGGGCGTCAAACCAGACGAAGGTGACAAAGTCGGAGTCGAATGGTAGCTCGATACCCCAGCGCAAACGTTCTTTGGGACGGGATATGCAGAGGTCGGTGCCTTCGGTCCGATCGATGGCATTCAGCACATCCGCCTTGCGGAAGTGGGGGATGACAAAGTCATCGTGCGATTCCACATGCTGCCTCAGCCAGGCCACATGCTCGCTGAGTTTGAAGTAGTAGTTTTCCTCGTCACGCTCCTCGACTTCGCCCCACTCATCGCCGAATTCGCCGTTTTCGTTGCGTTCCTTGTCGGTGAGAAACTGTTCTTGCCGGATCGAGTAATAGCCGGTGTAGCGCTGCTTGTAGATCTGGCCCTCGTCGTAGAGCTTTTGCAGAATACCCTGCACGCAGGCCTTGTGTTCAGGGTTGGTGGTTTCCGCCCAGCCATCGTAGCCGAGGCCCAGCTTTTCCCAGGCATGGGTGAATCCCTTGGTGATACGCTTGACGTAGGTGGCGGGGTTGACACCGTCTTTTTCAGCGGTCTGCTGGACCTTCTGACCGTGCTGGTCAACACCGGTCAGATAATAAACTTCATCACCACGTAAGCGACGGTAGCGTGCGATGACATCAGCGAGTACTTTTTCATAGGCGTGACCAATGTGGGGCGCGCCATTGGTGTAGTCGATGGCTGTTGTTAGATAGAACATGTCGGGGGACGGAGGGCAGGTGTCGGGGGTCAGGTGTCGGGGTGGGCAGGGGTGGGCAGGGGTGGGCAACCCTCTTTGACGTTATTGCTCCTGGGTGGCGAGGCCTTTGACCTCGGCTGACTGATACTGGTGATTGATCCAGTTCAGGAAGGTGAGGATCATAAGTTCGTTTTTGTTGTTCTCGATGGAGAAATCGATCCGTCGCTTGCTTTCCTCGGTGTCCTCGATTTCACGTTTGTCGACGTAGAAGAACAGGGAGCGGTCGTTTTCGTCGATGGTCTCGGAGACCTCACCCGGGTTGAGGCCGCTGGCTTTTTGATGAAGCAAACGGAAGCTGGGCTCGTCCTTGGGGGCGACGCCACTCAGGGAGAAGGGGCCTACCTGGACCGGTACGAGGCCCTTTTCCTTGGCAGCGGCATCAAAGCTCTTACCGGACTTCATCAGCTCGACGATGGCGTCCCTGGCAGCCTTGGCCGCTTCCTTGACTTTCTTGGAGCCGTTCTCGGCGATGAGCTGGGCGCGTGCCTTGTTGCGTGCCGCTGCGTAATCGAGAAGCTCGGGGACAACCACTTCTTCGAGCGTGTAGATGATCCAGCCGTGCTCACCCACGGGGAGTGGGTCGGAGATGAGGTCGTAGGGGTCTTTCGAATTCGCGGTTCCGAAGATTTCCTCGGCCAGCGACCTGCCTTGGTTGACATTGCCGCGCAGGGTGAGGTCGGCAATTTCCTTGGGCATGTTGGCTTGGGTGAAGAGCCCGGTTTTGACCAGGGTATGGTTGCTCTCAGCGAGGATTTCCTCGAAGTTGAGTGGCAGCTTGTCCTCCATACGATCGTAGACCTTCTGGGAGATATCGTTGATTTGTTTCCTGAGTTCCTTGCCAGCCTTGGCGTTGGCCTCGTCTTTTTCCGCCTTGGCTTTGGCGATAGCCTCCGTGCGTGCCTTGTCGGCTTCGGCGTGGGCTTTTTTCTGCTCTTCGGTGGCATCGGCGGCGAGGGGGGGGATGGGGGCGGGCAGCTCCTCCTTCTCCGCTGCCGGCAGATCGATCAGGAAGTAGTTGATACGGCGTTGTTCCTCGGTCTTGTAGGCGTCCTGATGGGTTTCCCAGTAGGCTTTGATTTCCTCCTCCGTGGGGTCTTCTTTTTCGACAAAGTCGTCGCGGTTGAAAACGATGCGGGCCAGGGTGATGGTTTGCAGCTGGGCTTCAAGCTGGTCGCGCACGGCATTACGCGGTGCGAGCAGGCCACCACCGATGATTTCGATGAGTTTGTTCAGGCAGAGGTTCTCGCGGACAACTTCGCGCAGGTCTTTTTCGGTCATACCGAGTTTGCCAAGGCGCTTGTCGACAAAGGTGGCGTAGTCAGCCTCGTTGAATTTCCCATCGGGAGCAAAGCGCTGGGAGGTCTTGATGGTCTCGCTGACTTCCTCGTCACTGGCATAGATCCCCATGTCTTCGATGGCTTTCTGGATGATGATCCGGTTGGCAATAAAACGGTTGAAGTCCTGGCTGGTGAGGTTGCGCCCCATGGTGATGTAGTAATTCGGGTAGCCGTAGCGCATCAGTTGCATCGCTTGCTGGAGCTGGCGGGCGTCGGGCACCATCAGGAAGTTGACGTAGGTGTGCAGTCCGGCTTCCGAGGCGAGTTGGAGGGTGCTGTCGCCCATCCGGCGATACTCCTGCTGGTCAAGTGACCGGCCGGCGGCTTCGAGGTAAGTCGGGCCACTGCCCATACCACCGCCGCTGCTGGTGCCAATATCGTTCATGGTGAACAGGAATCCTGCTCCGAGCAGGATGAAGACGACGACCATCAGGCCGGTGTATTTGCGCATGTTTTCAATCATTGCAGAAAAAATCAGTTATGTTGGGTGTCCATAGATGCGGACAGGCGCGGGAACTTAGTGAGAGAATCCCCATGTAGCAATACTAAAGGCTGGAATTTAGGGAGGTGGGGGTAAGTTTTTTCCTGAACCGCCAAATACACGAAATACGCGAAAACGGCTTTGGGGGATGATTCAAAGCATGCCGTGCGCGGGCAACTTTCGCGTATCCAGCGTATTTCGCGGTTACAAATCAGCGGCTTGGTGCAAATCACGTCCCCCGAAAAAAAACGACCCCGGGAAGAGACAGGATTCTCCCCGGGGTCTAATATGGATCTTCTTTCATCGCTGAAGTTACGAATTTCAGCCATGAGAAGTAGAAACTATGAATTTCACCCTTACATGAAAGTGGCGCATTACGCTCCACAGTTACCATAGACCCCCTTGTTCATAAAACGTTCGAACTTTTTCAGAAAAAAATCACTGAAGGGCGAAAATCAAGGTTGGTTAAGGGGTTTATCGGGATATTCGTGGCCATTGCCGATCAGCTCGAGGTGCTTGCCCTCTTGCCCTTCGCGGTGGGCTTGTCGGCTTTGTAAACCAGCGGGGCGGCGAGGGATGTGGCAACCATTACCCATGCGGAGCCAGCCGTGGAGATGGGCGGTGTGATGGTCATGGAGGCAATGTGGATGGGGTGGGGGAATCCGTGGTACACGTCGGGAAATTGGACGGTCTTGCGGCGAATCCCCGGTATTCTGTGTCCATCCGGGCGAGACAGCAAGCAGAAGGGACAAACGGAGGGGACAAACGGAGGGGCGATCAGTAAAGAAAGAGCCCCGGGAGTTGGAGGACTCCTGGGGCTCTTATAATCAACTTCCTGTAGGTTTGGGGGCCATTTTGGAGGGGAACCCCAGTGTTTACCTTATACTGTAAAATGGATTTACCAGTAGGCAGGTAAAGGATCGTGTGACGCTGACAACATCACGTGAAGCTGACAACTGCATTTACTTGTCGGAAAGGTTCGACACAACTCGCGCCTTTCTTCAGAGAAATAGACATCTCGGCCACCCTGATGTTCAAAGATTCTGTAAAAAAAATGGTGCAACCCTGTGAAATCCTGGTTTTATGGGGGCAAATACCTCAAAAACCGTGGAAAGCACAGCATGCACAGAAGGGTCATGATGATACGGGTGACGCCAACCTCGTACGTAGTTGATATGCATTTCCTCTATTCAGTCCCTTTCGTGGTTTCGAAGGTTTGAGTTGGCTTGGTGACTTTCTCTCCCTTCGCGGTCATAAATACGCCTTTCGAGGTGAGAAAACCTTGCCTAGTCTGGTGCGGTTCGCTTCATTGACCGCGATGAAAATTCTCGTTGTTGGAAAAGGGGGGCGTGAACACGCCCTGATCACCGCTTTGAATGAATCTCCGGTCGAGACCGACCTCTATTGTTTCCCCGGAAGCGACGCCATCGAGCCGCTCGCAAAAAGCGTGGATGTCGACGGACTGCGCAGTCTGATCGACTGGATGGGTGCCAACGACATCGAGCTCTGCATTGCCGGTGAGGAAAGCTACCTGGTCAAGGACGAGGGGCTTGCCAATCTCTGTGAAAAGGCAGGTATCCCATGCTGGGGGCCGCACAAGCAGTCGGCCCAACTCGAGGCGAGCAAGGAGTTTGCCAAGCAGTTCATGCTGCGCCATGACATTCCGACTGGGAAAGCCACCGGCTGCGCCGACATTGATGAAGCCCGTGCTGCGATCAATGGGGTTTACCCAACCGTTCTAAAATTCGACGGACTGGCGGCAGGAAAGGGGGTTGCTGTTTGCGCCGATGAGGCGAGTGCCGAGGAGTTTTTGAATGAAGTCCTGGTCGAGCGAAAGTTCGGCGAAGGCCGGTTGTTGGTAGAGGAATGCCTGGTCGGCCCGGAAGTCTCCATCTTCGCCGCCGTCTGCGATGACAAGTACTTGATTTTCACCCCAGCCCGCGATTACAAGCGGATCGGGGAAAACGACGAAGGCCCTAACACCGGAGGCATGGGAGCCGTGGCGAGCCGACAGCTTATCGACGCCGACACGCTGGCACTGATTGAAAAAACGATTGTCAAACCGACCGTTGACGGCCTCGTCAAAGACGGACTGCCATACCGGGGCTATCTTTACTTTGGTCTGATGATGACTGCTGACGGGCCGAAGATCATCGAATACAACTGCCGCTTCGGCGACCCCGAGTGTCAGGCGGTGATGCCTCTGGTCAAGGGTGACATCGCAAGCTTCTGCCTCGCGGCGGCCAAAGGGGAGATGAAACCGGAGCTCCTCAGCTTCGACGAAGGCTGGAGTGTCTGCCTCATCCTCGCCAGCGCCGGATATCCTGCCAGCTCCCGTTGTGGTGATGTGATCTCCGGTCTCGAAAACGTGCAAAACGCCCGCGTCTATCACGCTGGCACCAGACGTAATGCCGATGGCGACTGGGAAACCAACGGTGGTCGTGTGTTAGCGGTTGTTGCCGGTGGCGAAGACCGACTAACAGCCGTCGACGCAGCCTACGCCGAGTTAGAAAAAGTCAGCTTCGACGGCGCCCAGAAACGCGGTGACATTGGCCGGATGCATTTTTAGATGGCTGCTAAACGCTAGGGATCACAAACGCGCGAAGCGACTTTGCCTGCATCACCTTGTGCGGCTTCCAGGTGGTATGGTTCTATGTGGATGACAACATCCTTTAGGTTTGGCAGCTGTTTTGTCACATACTCTTTGAATTGATGGGCAATCTCATGGCCGACAGTTACCGTGCAATCTGGGTCAACCAGAACATGCACTTCAGTGAAATAGAATGTCCCGCTTTTGCGGACTCGGCATTTTTCAATTCCACGGATTCCCTCAATATGTGTGGCATAACTTCGAATATCTTCTTCAATGCGGGAATCAATGCGACCGTCAACATTCTCGTGAAATGATCGTGCGAAAATGCGTCCTCCGTTAAAAATGATCATCGAGCATGCTATTAGGGCAGCCCAATCATCTGCGGCAGCATATCGTGGCCCCCCAATCAGAGCGATAGCAATACCGGTTCCCGCTGCTGCCGAGGTGATAGCATCAGAGCGGTGATGCATCGCATCACCTTCGAGAGCCCGACTATCGGACAGCTCCGATAGGTTTGAGATGCGACGGGCAAGGATTTCCTTGCTGACGACGACAGCTATCAAAACGGGTAACGTATACCATTCCGGGCTGTGATGGGGCGTCAGAATCTCTCGAATACTGTTGAATGCAATGAGGACGGCGGCACCTAAAAGCGCCAAGCCCGAGAACATTCCTGCAAGTGACTCAATCCTGCCGTGCCCAAACGGATGGTTTGCGTCAGCTGGTCGAAGAGATAAACCGACACCAATCCAAGTGATCAGTGAAACAAGGATATCCGAGGCTGACTCAATGCCGTCAGCAATGAGGGCATACGAATTGCCAACAATGCCCGTCACGATCTTGACGATCATCAAGATAACATTGACCAGCGCCGTCAGGATTGCGTATCCAAATACTTCTCGTTGTTCCATGATGATCAATTTTTTGAGTAGGTCCTCCCGGCTCTGGGCTCCGGTTTTACCGTAGGTTTGTCACTCGTCAAGTGGTGGATATATTATCCAGGTGGTCTCCCTCAATTGAAACATTCGCCCCTGCAAAGAATCAGACTCAATATGCTCGAAAAACCACGAGGGCCTGTCAATAATTATACTTCTGTTCGCCCTGTCTGCTTTCGCCACAGATATTTATTGCCTAAAGTCCAAGCGCTGGCACCCGCTGCTGGAAGCGCCGCCTGGCAGCAGGCTCAAAGGTTTGATGAAGGTGAGTTATTTCGATTCCCCAGGGGGAGCGGGTTGCTTAGCCGCGCCTTGCTGTTCTGTTGCTTTTTGGGAGGGGCTGAGAGCGGCGGCAAACAGTGCTTCGAATGCATGGTTGGCTGTTCCGTCAGCTTCGGCTCGCCATCTCTTAGCGACACTTTTGTCGGCGTGCGGGTTTGCCGAAAGGTGGCCTAACAGGTAAGCTGCCAGGGGCCAGTCGTTGACATCACGGATGGACTTGGGTGCCTGCTCCCAAAGTATCGTAACAGGTTTTGATTGATCGTTCTTTCCCATCGCAAAGAAGAGCTCCGGCATATCCCAGTAGGGGTGCGCATAAGAACCCTCCGGGGTTATTGTAGCATCGTAAATTTTGGTTAGGCCGTTCATTACCTCAAGTTTATCCTTGGCTTTGAGTGCCGTGAATTTCGCGATAAACTCCTTCCTTGCAGCTATGCAAAAAGCCGGATCGGTTTCCATCCAATACACCTTGGAGTAATAGTTCAGGTAGAGGTCGTGCCCGGTTTTCTCCCGAATAGACTTTATCTGATTCTCGAATCTATCCTTTATTCTGTTTTGAGATTCCTCGACAAGAGCTTTCCATTTCTCGTTCCTTTTCGGGGCAAATGCCTCGATCCCGACAAACGTTCCGACTAGTTCGCGCCCTCTGTTTGAAAGAAGCGTGCCGTCTGGTAGAAAAGCGACCACTTTAGGAACTCCCGAATCGATACCCGCCCGTTGCATCAACTTGTCCGGCAAATCACCGTCGCCCGAAATCAAGGGGCAGTTGAATTTGCTTTTTTTCCAATACCTGATCATCGCCTCCTGTTTCTGGTCCGAGTTCACATGCACGAGCTGAGCAACATCTTGATGGCGATCAATTAGATTCAGAAGCAGCGGTGTCACTCTTCGACAAGGACCACAAGTGCTGCTTGAGAAATAAAAGAAGATGATTTTCTCTTTATCCAGCTTCGAGGGAATCCCCCCCTTGGGATCCTTGTAGAGACCTGCCTCGACCTCCGCGAGAAAGTTCTCAGCCGCGAATACCGAAGAACAAATTGCGAGAATGAGGGCAGCCGATATGTGAGATACGATCGTTTTCATCATGGTCTTGGGTTTTTTAGCAGAATCTCGAAGGCCTGCCAATCTTCTATCGGCGCCGTGCCTTCGACACGGGGTTAAAGGTTGTAGTAAGAGTAAAAATTGACTGCGCGGCGGGTAGGGGGGGCTGCTGCGTCTTTCTGCTTAGAGTTTGTTGAGAGCGGCATCTAGCGTTGCCTTGACTCTCTTCTTCTCAATCTCTGGATCAATCTTCTGCAAGTATTCAACTGCGGCAAGATCGTCTCCGCGCTTGCGGTTTTGCCGTGGTTCAAGTGCTTCGATAAGGATAGCCTCTAAAGCTGGAATCATCTTTGTGGCATCATACGCCGGTGGTAGCTTTCCAAGTGATCCTGATTCGGAAACAGGGAGCAATCCAAACCATGAAAATCGATCCCACCGAGTCGACATCCTATCGATTGTGTGTTCGTAAAGCCTACGACCCAGCGGACGATCTGTGGAACGCCCTACGTAGATAACCTCTCTGCCATCGTAGAGTAGATATATGCCGAGTTGCTTTGAAAAGTCGACAGGTGTAGCCCCAATCTGCTGCATGCCCAGTAGATTAGGTGACCCAATCCACTCTACCGATTCTCTACGCCAAAACATGCCGAATGAAGAAACGATAGCATACTGCTCTTCTTCATCAGCAGTATCTGTGGATGGCTCTTTGATCTGCTTGCTTGAGGGAATCGAGGAAGTCTTCTTTGCCAATGTAAAAATGCCTTTTCCGACTCTCATATATGGAGAACTATCTCCATGCTTCTTGATCGAAACTGCAATTTGTGCATTTACCGTAGCTGCGGGTGTAGCGCCCAAACTTGTTCGCAATCCATCAGAAATGATCTTCTCTGCGATCTCTTTGTAGTGCATGGGTTGGTGGGAGGAAGCCAGCACTTTGTCGATGGCTTTCCGCCATGTTAGCTCTTTATGCATATAATGGTATTTTTTAGTAGAACTAGAAGTTAATAATACGATGGCAGGTTGCTCAATCCCTATATCACTGTCTAGCAGAAAATGGATGCGTCAGGGTTTTCCATTGCAAAATGACCACCGCTTGTTGGTTTCTCAGCGTTTTGTTTTGAACGCGATTTTCCGGGGGCTGAGGGTGGATGGTCTGCTTATAGAGCTTGTTCAATTTCAAGCTTGGAACCCGGGGAGGGGTGGAGTTCGGTGATTGCGGCAATACCAGGAATGGATTGGGATGAAAACTTGGTACACGGAAAAAGAGACACCACGCGAGGCGGAGTCCCTTTTCCAGATTGTGGAGTAATACACGTCCTAAGCCAATTATGACTTATAACGAAGGCGCTTCTTGTGGCGATTTGCCTTCATGCGCTTCTTGCGCTTGTGCTTACTGATTTTCGTCTTACGACGTTTTTTAAGACATCCCATAGTATTTGGTTTTTCTAGGTTTGGTTGTCAGCGGATTGCTGGAGAGTAGCGGAGAAAGTGGGTATTTGGTATTTAAAACTTGGAGTTTGAAAATTGTTCTACAGAACAATTTTCGACAAGGGGTATTCGATGATGCCCTCGGCTCCGAGTTCCTTCAGATCGGGGATCAGGTTGCGGGCCACGGCATCCTCGATGATGGTTTCGACGGCAACCCAGCCCTCCTCGGAAAGGTGGGAAACGGTTGGGCGACGTAGGGAAGGTAGTGTATCGAGGACGGCGGACAAGGATTTTTCCGGCAGGTTCATTTTCAGGCCGACCTTGCCCCGTGCCGCGATGGCGGCCTTGAGCATGAGCACCATACGGCCCATTTTCTCCTTTTTCCAGTCGTCTGCATAGGCCTCTTTCGAGCCGTAGAAGTGGGGGAAGGAGGTCAGCAGGGTATCGACGATGCGGAGCTTGTTGGCGCGGAGCGAGTTGCCGGTTTCGGTGACATCGACGATGGCGTCGACGAGATCAGGTACTTTGACCTCAGTGGCACCCCAGGAATACTCGACATGGGCGTTGACGTTGTGTTTTTTAAGGTAGTTCTGGGTGATTTCCACCCCTTCGGTCGCGATGCGTTTGCCTTCGAGGTCCTTCACCGAGCGGATGGGGGAGTCCTCGGGCACGACCAGCACCCACTTGGTGGGGCGGACGGTGGCGCGGGAGTAGGGAAGCTCGGCGAGGTCGACGAGTGCCTCGGCGTGGGCCGATGCCCAGTCGAGTCCGGTGATACCGCAGTCGATGAATCCGGAGGCGAGGTAGCGACCGATTTCCTGGGCCCGGATCAGGTAGATGTCCAGCTCCGCGTCATCGGAGTCGGGGCGCAGGCCACGGGATGACGTGTAGACATTATAGCCAGCCTGTTCCAGCAGCTTGATCGTAGGATCCTGGAGCGAGCCTTTGGGCAGGGCTATTTTGAGTTTCTGGGACATATCGATGAAAGACGGTGAAAGATCGTCAGGTGGGCCGTCTCTGGACGGCGGGCGGCTTGTTTAGCTTCAAAACTGGAAGAATCAACGCGAAATTTTGTATTTGTCGATAATTCTTGGCCTGCGTGGGCGAAACTTGGCGGGGTGGGTGGTTTGGCGACTCCTTGTGAGCCTCCATTCAGGCAAATAATAACAAAAAAAATGCAAAAAAATACGCCGCGTGAGGATTTGCCTTTTTTTGGCGAGTTTCAGGCTTGCCGAATCGGGGCCTACCATGGATTCTCCGCGCGAAATGAATCAGGAAATTCTTGCCCAAACCGCTAATGAGGCCCGCGGCCTTGCCATTGATGCTGTTCACGCCTGTTCTTCAGGCCACCTGGGGTTGCCTCTCGGCTGTGCTGAGATTGGTGCCGTTCTGTTTGGCGACAGTGAAAACGGACTGCGTTTCAATCCGGACGCACCCAAATGGCTGAACCGCGACCGTTTTGTGCTCTCGGCTGGCCATGGATCGATGTTTCTTTACAGCTGGCTCCATATTTCCGGATACGCCGTTTCGCTGCAGGATGTGAAGGATTTCCGGAAACTGCACAGCATCACGCCGGGTCATCCTGAATTTGATGAAACACCGGGGGTCGAGGCCACGACCGGGCCGCTGGGCCAGGGGATCGGCAATGCCGTGGGCTACGCGCTCAGTGGTAAACACGCTGCCGCGAAGTATAATACCGCGGATCACAGGGTCTTTGATAACCACGTGGTGGTTCTGGCCGGTGACGGCTGTTTGCAGGAGGGGGTCGCCAAGGAGGCCATCGCCTTCGCCGGGCACAACCAGCTCGATAACCTGATTCTCATTTACGATAGCAACGACGTCACCCTCGATGCCATGGCCGATGTCACCCAGGGTGAGGACACCGAGCAATATTTCGCTTCCCAGCAATGGGATGCCGTCACGATCGACGGCCACGATCTGGGTGCGGTTTCGGCGGCACTCCAAAATGCCAAATCCAACGACAACGGCAAACCCAAGGTGATTATCGCCAAAACGGTTATTGGCAAGGGGATTCCCGAAGTCGAGGGAAGCGCCAAGGGGCACGGGGAAAGTGGTGCTAATTTCGCTGAATCCGCACGCGCAGGCATGGGGCTGCCCGATGGTTCATTCTATGTTTCAGAGGCCACCAGGACATACTTCGCCGAGCGGAAACAAGTGGCTATATCAGCCTTTGAAAAGTGGAACAGGACTTATGAGGCGTGGGCTGCGGCCAACCCTGGACTCGCCGCCGAGCTCACCTCGGGTGTGGCCAAGGCGGTGCCGAGTGATTTGCTCGACCAGATCCCTGAGTTTGCCTCCGACTACAGCAACGCCACACGCGCTGCGGGCGGCGATGTGATCCAGGCCGTCGCCAAGGCCATGCCGTCACTGGTCACCGGATCAGCCGATCTCTATGGCTCGACCAAGAACTACATCAAGGACGCCGGGGATTTTGGCGCCGAAAACTATGCCGGGCGTAACATCTGGTATGGTATCCGCGAGCATGCCATGGGTGCCATATCCAACGGGATCGCCTACGATGGCCTGTTCCGTCCCTCCTGTGCGACCTTCGCGGTTTTTGCCGACTATGTACGTCCCTCGATCCGGATTGCGGCTCTGGCCAAACTTCCCGTCACCTACATTCTGACCCACGACTCCGTGGGTGTGGGTGAAGACGGCCCCACTCACCAGCCGGTGGAAACCGTGAGTGGTCTTCGTGTGATCCCTGGCCTCGACGTATTCCGTCCTGCCGACCCCGAGGAAACCGCCGGTGCCTGGGCGGCGTCGATGCACCGCACCGATGGCCCGAGCGCGCTTTTCCTGACCCGCCAGACCGTGCCCAACTACAGTGATGTTGCTGCCAGGACCCGCCGTGAAGGTGCCTACTACGGTGGCTACATCCTGAAAAAGGAAGTGGGTGAACTGGAGACCATCCTCATGGCCAGCGGCTCCGAGGTGGAGCACTGCATGAAGGCCGCGGAACAACTCGGCGACGGGGTGCGCGTGGTTTCCATGCCATGTATGGAACGATTCAATCGTCAAAGCTGTGAATACAAGAACAGCGTGCTGCCCAACGCATGCCAGCGCCGCGTCGCCATCGAAGCCGGTGTGTCCGGTCTCTGGTGGTACTACGTCGGCAACCAGGGTGAGGTACTGGGTATCGACCGTTTCGGTATCTCCGCACCGGGTGGCACCGTCATGAAAGAGCTCGGCATGACCGCCGATGCCGTCGTCCAGGCGGTCAACAAGCTCGCCTAACAAGATTTCGCATACTGGATACTGAACACTAAACACTGAATACTTCAAAAAAATGAATATCGCCATTGGAGCAGATCACGGAGGGGTTGACCTCAAGCACGCCATAGTAACTCACTTGCAGTCGGCAGGTCACACGGTTAAGGATTTCGGGACGAATAGCGAAGCCTCGGTGGATTATCCGGATTTTTCAAACCAGGTAGCCCGCGGGGTTGTCAACCACGGCTATGACCGCGGTATCCTGATCTGTAAATCAGGGGTCGGCATGTGTATGGCGGTGAACCGGTACCACGGTATCCGGGGCGCCAACGTCCGCAGTGTGGACGAGACGGTCACGACCCGTCAGCACAATGATGCCAATGTGCTTTGCCTCGGAGCAGGGCTTTTGGAAATAGATGTGGCCCTTGCCATGGTCGATGCTTTTATCAAGACCGGCTTTGAAGGAGGTCGGCACCAGGCCCGTATCGACAAGGCATCGGGAAGTCGTCTCGCGGTCACCGACCCCGAGCTTTACAACGTGATTGAGGCCGAGAAGAATCGCCAGAACTTGAATATCGAGCTGATTGCTTCTGAAAACTTCACCAGCGGTGCCGTGATGGAAGCGCAGGGAAGTGTGCTGACAAACAAATACGCCGAGGGATACCCCGGTCGCCGCTGGTATGGTGGTTGTGAATTTGTGGACGTGGCCGAGCAGCTTGCCATCGACCGGGCCAAGGAAATCTTCGGAGCCGATCACGCCAATGTGCAGCCGCATTCGGGCTCGCAGGCGAACACCGCCGTTTATTTCGCCGTACTCAAGCCGGGCGACAAAATCCTTACCATGGACCTCGCCCACGGCGGGCATCTGACCCATGGTCACAAGGCGAACTTCTCCGGGAAATTCTACCAGGTCACTCACTACGGTGTCAGTGAAGAGGACGAGCGTATCGATTACGACGCCCTCGAAAAAGTGGCTGAGGAGGTAAAACCCAAGCTGATCACCACGGGTGCCAGCGCTTACCCCCGCACGATTGATTTTGAACGTATGGGCAGGATTGCCAGGAAAGTGGGTGCCTACCTCTTTGTCGATATGGCACACATCGCCGGCCTTGTCGCGGCAGGTGTCCACCCTAACCCGGTGCCACACGCAGACTTTGTGACGACCACGACCCATAAGTCACTTCGTGGCCCGCGTGGTGGTATCATTCTGTGCAAGGAAGAGCATGCCAAGAAAATCGACAGCACCGTTTTCCCGGGAATTCAGGGCGGTCCGCTGATGCACGTCATTGCTGCCAAGGCGGCATGCTTTGGCGAGATCCTGAACACCAATTTCAAAGCCTACTCACAACAAGTGGTCGATAATGCCAAGGCCATGGCCGCACGTCTCGCCGGGCACGGCTACCGGATCGTCTCCGGAGGAACCGACAACCATCTCATGCTGGTGGACCTGCGTCCTGCGGGAATCGATGGCTCGATCGCCCAGCACGCGCTCGACGAGTGTGGTATCACGGTGAACAAAAACTCAATCCCCTTCGATACGGCAGGTCCGTTCAAGCCCAGTGGAATCAGGATCGGCACACCGGCGGTTACCACCCGTGGCATGAAGGTGGCCGATGTGGAGAAGGTGGCCGATTTCATCCACGAAGCGCTTTCGAACCACGACAACGACGCCAAACTCGCCGAGATCCGTGACAAGGTCTACGCCTTCAACCGGGACTTCCCGCTACCTGAGTAGTGCGTAGAAGGGAGCGTGGGCGTCCCGCCCGCTCTTTTTCGATAGAGAATGCGGCCGGGACGCCCGCGCTCCCCTCACTAGAATATGCCGTCGACAAACTCCTGTTTGTTGAACACCTGGAACTGGTCGGGCTCCTCACCGAGTCCAATGAAGCGTGTAGGGATATCGAGTTCCTGTTGGATGACAACGGCAACCCCACCTTTGCCCGAGCCGTCCATCTTGGTGACGATCAAGCCGTCGAGTTCGATCGCTTTGTTGAATTCCTTTGCCTGTGCAAGGGCGTTGCCGCCAGTGGTGGCGTCCACGACCAATAATTTCAAATGCGGGGCATTTCCGTCCTGTTTGCCAATGGTCCGCTCGATCTTGCCCAGCTCCTCCATCAGATTATGGCGGGTGTGAATCCGCCCTGCGGTGTCGCAGATTAAAAACTCAGTGCCGTCCGTCAGGGCCTTTTGATGGGCGGTGTAACAAACGGATGCCGGATCGGCGTTGGGGGCGCCCTTGACGACGGGGATACCGAGCCGCTCGCCCCAGACACCGAGTTGTTCGACCGCGGCGGCACGGAAGGTATCGGCGGCCGCCAACATCACCGAGTGACCCTGGCTTTTGAGGAGATGGGCCAGTTTCGCCGATGAGGTGGTTTTTCCCGTGCCATTGACGCCGACCACCAGAATGACCTGCGGTTTTCCATCGATGCCAGGTGTCAGCCCCGCCACGTCCTCCTTGAGGATGCCGACGATATGTTGTTTGCAAACATCGACCACATCCTCAGCGGAAATCTTCCGGCCCAGCGCCTGGAGGTCGTCGACGATTGCCATCGTGGTGCGGGCGCCGAGGTCGGCACCGATGAGATCGGCCTCGAGTTCGTCCCAATCGATTTCCGCGCGATTGGCGACCTTGTTGAAAAGCTTTTTGAAAAATCCTGCCATAATCTTGGTAGTGCGCGCTGGATTTAACGGGGGAAGAGATAATTCGCAAGACATTTGCGGCTGGTCCCGTAGCATAGGGCCATGAGAGCCCTGCTGTATCTTCTTTTTCTAACCGGCCTTGCCACCGCCGGCGAGCTGCGTGTCATGTCCTACAATATCCACCATGGTGTGGGTATGGATGGGAAACTGGACCTTCAACGCATCGCCGGGATCATCAAAAAAGAGAAGCCTGACCTGGTGGCACTGCAGGAGGTCGATCAATCGGTCCCACGCAGTGGCAAGGTGGACCAGGCGGAGGCACTCGCCAGGCTGTTGGGCATGAAACACATTTTCCGCAAATGCATCGACCTCCACGGAGGCGCGTATGGCAATGCCGTGCTGTCGAAACATCCCATCGACGATGTGGTGGTCCATCGCCTCCCGGGAAAAGGGGAGCCCCGCATCGCGCTTGAGGTGCAGGTGATGGTCGGCCGGAAGAGGCTATCGTTTTGCAGTGTGCATTTTGACTGGACCACGGAGGCGGTCCGCCTTTTACAGGCAAAGTCACTGGAAACCCATCTTGCAAAACGCAAGCATCCCGTGCTGTTGCTCGGTGATTTCAACGCCCGGCCAGAGTCCCAGACGATGCAATACCTCGCCCGGACCTGGAGCATTGTGCCCAAGAAAGAGGAGCGCTTGACCTGTCCGGCAAACAAACCGCGCGATGAGATCGATTACATACTCACACTTGGCCTCGACGCGTCCAAGGCGAGTTGCCGGGTCTTGCCCGAAGCCGCAGCGTCCGATCACCGGCCGCTATTCGGCAGAATTTCCCTGCCCTAATGCCTGTTTGGCAGGGTGTTGTATCTGGGGTTCAGGAAATTACAAAAAATCACCTTTATGTTCCGGCGGGTTCCTTTCCGCCGGTTTTTCGCTGTGATGCATTTAGTGGTGACCTTGTAACACCGCTGGTGATGAATGACTTTTGTTGTTTTCAGGCGATTTGGCAACTTTGTGCCAAGTTGTGGGAATTGTCATGAATGTCGAATATATATTAAAAGATTAATGCTTAAATACATTTAATTTAAAAAAATGTTGACTGTATATGATTTTTTGTGTATTCATCCACCGTTCGCCGAAATATTTAAATAATTAAATACAAAGGCTTCCCAATTACCCCGAAACACAACCCCTTACAGAATCCCATGAAAACTGCAATTCTTATCATCATCTCTGTTTTAGCCACGGTTCCGCTATATGGCCAGGCTGTGTATGACTTCCATTCCGTCAATGGCACCGAATCATCTGCCGATGCCGCTCTGGACGGTTGGACGGTTGCAGACCACTACGGCACCTCCAACTACCAGGACTACGTGGGCGAAGTCGGTTTGATTTTTGCTGATCAATCCAGTTATTCGTCGATATCCGGGACGCCCAGGGGGGCATTCCGTGGTGATTCAGGCGACACCTACGCCAACAAGCTGGGCTTGCATGCCTTTTGCATTGATTCCGAAACTACTTTTCTTGGACCTGAAACCACTTCTATCCAGTCCTATCGCCCCTACACACTGGCAGCCGCCGAGCAACGCTTTACAGACGAAGGGATTGTAGGTTATACGCCGGGTGGTCTCAAGCGGGCTGCCTACCTTCTGGAGCAGAATTTCGATCAAATGCTCACCGGCGGCAATCTCGGCTCCGCTACGATGCAAGCGGCGATATGGGAGGTATTGACAGATACCAATCTCAATCTCTCACTCGGACAGGGAAACTACTACTTGCGCAACAATACTGGCAATTCGACCTACAACCAGCGTGCAAACGATATGATTGCCCTGGCCAACACCTGGTTTGCCGCCGCCAAGAATGACAACTGGGGCGGGGCGAATCATAAGCCCGATAATGAGGTGATCTTTTGGTTGGATCCCAATGACTTGATGAACAACCAGTCTGTGATGTCTCTGAATATTGAGGGATTGGGTAATACGCCTGTTCCCGAGCCATCCACGTCACTGCTCATGGCGATGGGCTCACTGGTGCTGCTGCGTCGCCGTCGCTAAAACGCATGGCCAATTTGGCAGGGGCCGAATCACGATACCGCAAACCAAACGGATGCGGATGAGGTACCGGATGATAAAAATTCCACTGAACGTGAAACCTTTCGAAATGCTTGAAATTGCCAGGAAAAAGGCGGCTTTCGGAGAGCTGCGACTATCTCTGAAAACAAAAAGACAATAAATCTTAATATTCTTTGAACGGATACTGTTGTGAGGGGTCTATTACCCTGAACACCGTATGATTCGGTGTTCTATCACACTAAGTGAACACAACAGTTGCAAGTTGTCAGAAATATCCAAACATCAGCGTGTAAGGATCTGAAATGAATGCCCCGGGGTGCCTCCAAGCTCCCGGGGCCTTTTTTTGTTTACGTGAGTAGGTGGGTGTTCAGACATACTTACCTAATCATTATTCCTGTTTTCTCATCTTGCTTCTTAGCTGTTGACTCTGCACTCTCTCGCCCGTGTCTAGCAAAGGATGGGTCAGTGATATCGTGGGTGCCTGCATTGCAGCAGGTATCCAGGAGTTTGTGGTTTGTGCAGGGGCGAGAAATCTCGGACTTGTTGTCGCTCTCGCCGACTATGCACAAAGTGGCGAAGCTGGGGAGATCCGTGTGTTTTCACATTTCGAGGAAAGGGCCGCTGGTTTTTTTGCCCTTGGCCGCAGTATGCAAAGTGGTGGCCCGTGCGCGGTGGTCACGACATCCGGCACAGCCGTGGCGGAGTTGTTGCCTGCCGTGATCGAGGCTCATTACCAAAGGCGCCCCCTCGTGGTGATCTCCGCCGACCGTCCCGTCAGGTTCCGTGGCAGCGGCGCTCCCCAGGCGATCGATCAGGCGGGGCTGTTTGCTGGCTACGTCGAAGGGGCCGAGGACCTGGAATGGCAAGACGATTTGACGGTATTGGGCGGATGGAGTGGTATGGCTCCATGGCATATCAATCTCTGCCTTGAGGAAAATGAACTGGGCATCCGTGATGGCTCCGAAAGGTTGTCAAAAATCCGGCTCGGTGAGAGCAACGAGGTACGCGGCAATATTGATTTGCTGCCCGCGTTGGACTGCATCAAGGAGGCTTGGCGCGGATTGGTGGTCATGCTCGGAGGTCTCGAACCCGAGGACCGCCAGGAAGTCTGGCATTTCCTACGCGATCTGGGCGCGCCTGTCTTGGTCGATAGCACCAGTGGTCTGCGTGAGACCTTGGGTAATCTTGCCCTGGTTGATGGAGACCGGATTCTCAAAGAGAACCCGCCCGCCCACATTCTCCGCATCGGCGAGGTGCCGGTGGGCCGGTTCTGGAGGGATCTTGAAAATCTATCCATGGTCAATGTCGTCTCGATCAGTCGGACCGGTTATGCCGGCCTGGCCCGTAAGAGCACTGTGATCACCGGGGAAATATCCCGCTGCATGCGCGCTTTTGGTGAAGTGGTCAACATCGGGGACGCCATGGACTATCTCAAACTGTCGAAACGAAAGCGCGGTCGAATCGCGGAGTTGTTAGAATCCCTGCCCGAAAGTGAACCGGGGATGGTGAGAACACTGTCGGTGATGGCGACCATGGGGAGTAGTCTCTATCTCGGGAATAGCCTGCCGATCCGTGAGTGGAATGATTTTGCCCAGAGGGAGGTGCCCTATGAATTGGTGAGGGCAAATCGTGGCGCCAATGGTATCGATGGCCAGATTGCCACATGGCTCGGTGCCACGGCCGACCACGAGGACGCCTGGGCAGTCATAGGCGACCTAACAGCTATGTATGACTTCGCGGCTCCTGCATTACTCGATCAGGTGGAGTGCCGTGGCAGGATGCTGGTGGTCATGAACAATGGGGGAGGCAGGATTTTTGACCGATTACCTGCGGTGCAGCTCCTAGGCGGCGATGCTGCTGGTCTGGTCACCAATCAGCACCGCCACAACTTCGAACATTGGGCCGCGATGTGGGGAATGGATTATGTCCGGGTCGATGGTTTGGAAGGTTTCGATTTTGAACCGGGCGAGAAAACCACTCTGGTAGAAGTGCTGCCCGATGCCCGCCAGACTGAAATGTTCTGGGATCAGTTGTCACGGCTCTGATTGCGTTATCTGTTAGTTGTTTAACATGTGTTAAACGCATGGAGGTGGATTCATCGATTTTTTTGAGGCGAATTTGGCATGTCTGGGTGAAGGCAAAATGCTTGTCGTAAATTATCAAGGTAGCTTGATTTTTTTAGGTTGCTGACCGGATGAGTCTTCGTTTCAACGCCATCCAATCGAGGGTGAAGTGCCATGATCACACTATTAGTTTATATATTTTGATAATTTGAAGACCATTGGAAATCACCAAACCATGAGTAATTAGAACCAATGAATACCATGAAATCCGTTTAATAAAATAGTCGGCAAACCGAGGAATCAGGGGAGAAAATTTGAATTGCGCCTCACGCAGGTCGCACAAACCCACCCTCCCCAACATGAAAACAACACACGTATTATCGAGATATATCAGCGCACTTGCCCTGCTGACGGCTGTAGCCGGACCGGCAGTTGCGCAAAGCACGCACGTCATCACATTTGACGAAGCATCACAAAACCTCCAGCACGGAAGCCTTTTCAGTGGCAGCGAATATTCCGGTCTTGGTGGAGGTGTCACGTTCACAGTCGACTCAAAGGGCCGTCACGACCAATTGATCATCTTTGATACCAACCAAAGCGGCACGGCCGACCCGGACTTGGAAAACCCGTTCCTCGGCGGCAATTTGAAGGGGGTCAGAAACCTCGGCAATGCGCTGATCATCGCTGAAAACCTGGTTGACCGGAACAACAATGGCCTGATCGACAGCCCCGATGATGAGGCAGCCGGAGGCAGGATCGGTGTCATCTTCGGGAATAGCCAGGTCAGCGCCGTGGGCTTCAGCCTCTACGACACGCCCGAGACATCGAAATCTGATGTAACGGTGGTCTTCAAGGACATGAATGGACTTTCGGTAACCTGGAAGCCGTCCGACCTGATTGCCAATGGCACCAACGTCGATTTTGCCAACCACTATGGAAACCACATCTCGAATATTTCAGCCTCCCAGTTGGGTTTGAAAAACATCCAATCCATCGATTTCAACATTGAAAGTGGTGCCATCGACAACCTGGTGTTCCACACTGTGCCCGAGCCCAGCTCGTTGGCATTGCTCGGACTGGGAGCCTCGGCATGGTTGCTTCGCCGCAAGCGCTTCTAACGGCGTTAAAGGTTTGTATTTCTAACGAAAATGCCCTGTCGTCAACACTGGCGGCAGGGCATATTTTTCGCCAGATTTTTTCTCCAGACTAACCCAGCTCGATATTGTCGATGAGTCGGACGGATCCGTAAAACACAGCCGTCGCCATCACCGCAGGGGAGTCTACGGAGTCGATCTCTTGCAGGGTCCCGGCATCAAGCAGCTCCAGGTAATCGATTCTGGCTCGTTTGGGCGACGACTCGATTTCCTGTCGGGCAATCCCTAACAGCACTTCAGCCGAGCGCGCCCCGTCGAGATAAGCTTGCTGCGCAGACAGGAGAGCGCGCCGGATGCGGGGGGCGTCGGCGTGTTGGCTTGCTGTTAGTCGGGTGTTTCTTGAGGAAAGTGCCAGTCCGCTGGCCTCTCGCACCGTATCGACCCCCTCGATATGTACAGGCACATTGAGGTCCCTGACCATACGCCGGATGACGGCGAGTTGCTGGTAGTCTTTTTTGCCAAAAACAGCCGCGTCCGGCTGGATGAGATTGAACAGCTTGAGCACCACCGTACAGACTCCGTCGAAGTGGCCTGGGCGGGTTGCGCCACAGAGCTGTCTGGTAAGGGAGGCTTCCATCACGCTGACTGAGTGATCCGCATGATACATGGAATCGGGCTCCGGGGAAAAAACGAGGTCCACACCGTGCAGCCGACAGAGCTCCAGGTCTTTTTCCAGCGTGCGTGGGTATTTTTCCAGATCCTCCACCTTGTCAAACTGGGTGGGGTTGACAAAAAGAGTCAGGACTACGAAGCCCTCCGGGCCTGCGAGTTCGCGTGCCCGGTGAACGAGCTTCAAATGGCCCTCGTGGAGCGCTCCCATGGTCGGAACCAGAACCCGGGGGCGGGAGATGGCGGATAGCTGCAGGCTTTTCGGTAGATCAGCAGGGTGGGTGACGATATTCATATTCAGATCAGGCAATTTACGATGATTTGGCTAGGGATAGATGTTGACGCAGTGTGAGATTCTGTGCAGCTTGGGGGTGTGACGTGAGTCAAGCGGTGCGGAGAACGATCCGGATTGTTTTCTCACCGCGTTGCTACACCCATCTATACGCCCCAACATCATCCGAATTACCATCATAATCCATCATGAAAAATTACCTTAAACTTTCCGCCATATTCTGCGCCGTTGCTGCGTTTGGCATGGGCTCGGCTTCTGCCCAGCGTCTGAAAATCGCCACGGTCGACATGCAGCAGCTGTTCAAGGAATACCATCGCACCACCGAGGAACAACAGAAGTTCAGTGAGGAGTTTGCCCGCATCCAGAAGGAGAACAACGAGCGCCTCGCCGGCATCCGCACCCTCGAGGAGCAACTCCAGGCGTTGAAGAAAAAAATCGAGGACCCGACACTTGCCGACAACGTCAAGCGTGAGAAGTCCCGTGAATTCCAGCTCAAGCTGGATGAAGCCAAGGCCATGGACCGCGAACGCCGCGAGTTCCTCGGTCGCCGCACCCGTGCGCTCGAGCTCAAGAAGCAGGCCAGCATGCAGGGGATTCTCGAGGAGATCCGCAAACGTATCGTTGACCACTCCAAGGGTGAGGACTTCGACTTTGTGCTCGATAAGTCCGGCCTCAGTGCCAACCAGGTGCCGTTCCTGCTCTACACCAAGGACGCTACCGACATTACGGCGGCATTGCTGACCGAACTCAACAAGGATGCTCCCAAGGCACCTGAAGCACCGGCTGCACCAGACGCTCCAGCCGAACCTGCTACCCCGGAGCCAGCTGCTCCTTGATCCAAGGGCGACGACCTTTGTCATCCTTCCGGACATCATCATTGCATACCCTCTCCTGAGCACCGGGAGAGGGTATCTTTTTGCCTTTTTTGCTGGCTTGGGGGAGATGCTATTGACGCAACCAGGGAAAACATGCACCTTGGTGCGCCTGGAACGTAATATGGATATGAGAAAGCTGAAAATATTTTATACAAGCCTGATGATGATGGCCGGAATGGCTGCAGTGGTGTCTGCCGAGCTCCCCAAAATGGCCACTGTGGACATGCAGAAGCTTTTCAAGGAATACCACCGGACCATCGCCTCCCAGAAACGCTTCAATACCGAATATGCACGTATTCAGAAGGGGATCAATGAACGTGGAGAGGCAATGAACCGGATGCGCCAGATGCTCAATGGTCTGGCCGAGCAGATCAATAGCGGTAAGCTCACTGATGAGGAAAAAAGCAACAAGGAGAGCGAGGGGAAATTACTGGCGCAGGAACTCAAGATGATGAGTGCAGAGGTGAAGCGCTATTCAGACCAGGAAAAGAGCAAGGTGGCCCAACTCAAGGCCGCCAGCATGCAGGGGATTATGCAGGAGATTCGACAGAAGGTCATCGACCACGCCAAGGAGCTGGGGTATGATTATGTCTTTGATAAATCGGGCAAAAACACCAACCAGGTATCATTCTTTATCTACCTAAAGGACGCCAAGGACATCACGGCGAACATGCTCAAGGAGTTGAATAAATTTGCGCCTGGTGCCGATGGCCACTAGCCACCAATGTCACCTCTGCATCACCGACAGCACAATGCCACCTGGTAAAGCCCATCCGTAGAGACTCGCAGGGATTTCCTAAAAGAAGATGACTCCACTACTGCGGAAAATACTGGGAATGAACTGGCTGCTGGTATTAACCATGCTGGCGCTGGCTATCTTTGGCGTCTATGCCATCGAGAGTGCCGCCAGGCACCTGCCTAACGGCGGGGGCTACTATGCCAGTCGACAGAAACTGTGGATCATCGGAGGTTGCGCCGTTTTTTTTATCACGGCACTGATTGACTACCGCTGGATCAGGTGGCTTGGCATACCGATGTACCTTGCGGGCCTGGCTCTGATGGTGGTGGCGATGTTCAAGGGGACGGAAGTCCACCAGATTAATATCGGAGCGCTTTCCTTTCAACCAACCCAGTTGGGTATTGCGGGGGGGATCGTTCTGATGGGGTCATTACTTCAGGATTTGCCGCGCTGGCACGCCTTTTTCAAGCTGCCCTTTGTGAGGGTCGGGATCATTGCTGTGTTATCGGGGGTTCCGTTTCTAATCGTGGTAGCCATGGGGGATATGGGGTCGGCGATGGTTTGGTTACCCGTCACCGTCGTGATCATGTTTGCCAGTGGAATACCTTATCGTTATCTGCTGCTGATGATGATCGTCGGCTTTGGCTGTGTTGCCCTGGCATACTTTGTTGTTTTACCCAAGGCCTCCGAACGTGGCGCGGGGCGTATCGAACTCTATCTCGCCATGCTTGATGGCAGGGAGGTGGATATCAATGGCGATGCCTATGCTCCATATTGGGTATCGACCGCTATCGGCAAGGCCGGTTGGAAAGGCATAGGCTCGAATGCTTCCAGTGAGCGGGGCTCACTGCACGATAAAAAATACATCCCATGGAAAACCGCGCATAACGACTTTATTTTCGCCGTGATCGGTGAAGAGCAGGGATTCCGTGGCAGCCTGATGTTGCTGACCGGATACGCGATGCTGCTGATCCAGTGTCTGTTTATTGCCTTCTACAGCCGGGATAGTTCGGGCCGGATCATTGCCGCGGCCGTCGTGGCGCTTCTGTTTGCCCACATTTTCGAAAACATCGGCATGTGTGTGCTGATGACGCCTATTACCGGTATTCCTCTCCCCTTGGTGAGTTACTCCGGAACCTTTGTGCTGATGGTGATGTTTTTGTTAGGGCTGGTCCAGAGTGTCTGGATTCACCGCAATGCCGAACTAGGTGATGCTGTTGAGGCACCGGGCAGGTCGGTTAGAAAATTTTTATAACCAATCTCCCCGGAGGCGACTGGTCACTGCGTATGCGAGGAGTCGTCTTCCCACGGCGTGCCCTCGACTTCTTTTGAGTCAGGGTGGAGGATATCGCTTTGCGCACCTTTTTTGCGGGCCATGGACCGTCTGAATTTACGGTAGTCGGCATGGAGTTGACTGTTGACGTAATCAAAGGTCGCGGCCAGCGAGAGCAGGATGGGGGTGACAATGAAAAGGTGGAAGAGCGAGTCTTCAAGCTCGCTGCGAATAATCAGGGAAATCCCTTGGAAAATTTCCCAACAAGAAGCCAGGACCACCACGATCGTTCCAATGGTTAGAATGAACTGACGCATTTTTTCAGGGGTCGGGGGTCGGGGGTAACGGGCGGCTCAGGCCTGATGCCCGGTTGCTGTCACCTGTATCCTGCCTTCTGCATGTTGTCAGCCTCCTGAAAAAAATCACCATTTAATGGCAGTGGCCGCCCAGGTCAAACCTGCGCCGAAGGCAACGAGGATGATATGATCGCCCCGCTCAAAACGACCTTCACGGTGTGCCTCATCCAGGGCGATCGCAACCGCGGCGGCGGAGGTGTTGCCATATTTGTGCAGGTTGACAAATACCTTTTCGTTAGGGACGGCCAAGCGATCGGCAATGGCGTCAATAATGCGGAGATTGGCCTGGTGTGGTATGACTAGCTTGATGTCATCCGGGGTGAGTCCGGCACGTTCGATCACGGTTTCCGCAGCCGTGCGCATGGCGTTGACGGCCAGCTTGAATACCTCGCGCCCTTGCATGGTAAGGGTGTGGAGATGTTCATCGGCGTTGGCCGCTGTGATCGGGCAGGCCGATCCACCGCCCTTGATTTCCAACAGCTTGGCGTGACGGCCATCCGTGCCCATTTCGGTGGCAAGGATGTGGCCTTCTGCTTCCTCGGATCTACGCAGGACGGCGGCACCCGCTCCGTCGCCAAAAAGGACACAGGTATTACGGTCTTCCCAGTTGGTGACCGAGGAAAGTTTTTCAGCTCCAATAATGACCGCGTTTTTATAAGCGCCGTCTGAGATGAGCCGTTTGGCCAGTTTCATGGCATAGAGGAAGCCGGAGCAGGCAGCCGAGATATCAAAGGCAACCGCCGAATGGGCACCGAGTTTGGTCTGCACGTAACACGCCGTCGCCGGGGTGGGCGTGTCTGGTGTAATGGTGGCCACGATGATGAGCTCAACGTCTTCGGCGGCAATGCCGGCTTGTTGAAGGGCCCGCTCGGCCGCCTTGGTTCCCAGGTCGGAGGTGAACTCGTCATCCGCGGCAATGCGGCGTTCCTTGATGCCGGTCCGGGTGGTGATCCACTCGTCGCTGGTGTCGACCATTTTGCTAAGGTCGGCATTGGTCAGGACTTTCTCTGGGACGTAACTGCCGGTGCCGGCGATGGTGACAGGGATGACGGATTTGGATTCGTTCATTGAGTTCAAAGGTATTTTGTTGGAGGCAATCTAGATAAGAATACGAGGATGAACAGCATAAACAGGAGACGAATCAGGCATTGGACGCCGAAGGGCGATTGACCTCAAGCAGCATGTCTTCAATGTGTGGGTTCACCTCGAGGCTGACTGTTTCGCGTGCCACGCGGATCGCGTTCTGGATCGCCAGGGCTGATGAGCCTCCATGGGCGATGATACAAACACCGTTGACACCGAGAAGCGGAGAGCCGCCCACGTATTCGTAGCTGCTCTTCTTTTTAACCGCTTTGAATGCCCCTCTGGCAATCGCTGCACCCATGATACGGAACGGACTGCGTTTGAATTCGATTTTCAACCATTTGGACATGGCTTTGGCCGTGGCTTCACACGCTTTGAGGATGATGTTTCCGGTGAATCCGTCACAGAGCACAACGTCGATCTCGCTTTCAAACAAGTCATGGCCCTCCACGTTGCCGAGGAAGTCAAAGGGGGCCCGACCAGTCGATTCGAGGTGTTTGAGCAGGGCAAATGTTTCTTTGGTGAAGGTAGTCCCTTTTTCATCCTCTTCGCCATTGGACATCAGGCCGACCTTGGGGCGATTGACGCCAAGGACGCGGTTGGCATATACGGCGCCCATCACTGCGTAGGTGACGAGGTGCTGCGGTTTGGCCTCCGGGTTGGCTCCGGCGTCTAGAAGCTGGCAGATTCCGTATTCGTTCGGGATGGCCGAGGCGATACCTGCCCGTTCGACCCCTTTCAAAGTGCGTAACTTGACGGTCGCTGAAGCGACCGCAGCCCCCGTATTCCCCGCACTGACCACGGCGTCGGCATCACCGGATTTCACCAGATCTGTGGCTACCGCGATGGATGAGTTTTTTTTCCTGCGCAGAGCCTTGGCGCCGGACTCGTGCATGGCCACCACATCGGGTGCATGGACAATTACTGCACGGGGATCGGTGAGCTTGTGCTCCTTGACTTCCTGCTCGAGCACAGCTGCGTCACCGACGAGGAAGATGCGTTTGATATCCGGATAAAGCTTCAGGGCATTGCGTGCTCCCACAATGTTGACTGTAGGGGCACGGTCGCCGCCCATGGCATCAAGTGCGATTTTCATAGTGTGTTGTAAAAGAGGGGACTGCTGACACAGGGCGTAGGCAGAGGTGACAGGCAGACATGAAACAAGCGGAATGCCAAGGCATCCCGCTTCGTAAATTCAATCCTTCGGATGAAGCGATGCCTTAGATGGCGTCCACCTCGAGAACCTGACGCTCACGGTAGGTTCCACAGTGTGGGCATGCGATGTGGGAAGGCACGCGGCTTTCACACTCGGGACAGGTCTTGAGCTTGGGGGTGCGCCAGCGGTTCGCGCCGCGACGCATCTTTTGCTTCATCTTGGATGTTCTGCGCTTAGGTACAGCCATGGTAGTAGTTGGTTAAGTTGTTGATATTAGGTTGCTTGAAAAGTCTTGAGGGGCGATTCAGTGTCTATTCGGAGCCTTCGGATGGATCATCCTTGATTGCGTCGAGAGCATCCCATGGGGTGGGTGCCTCGTCGCGGGGACGGGTCTTTACATCATCATCCAGGGGTTTGTCCATCGCTAAATAGCGAGAATCTAAATTACATGTATTGGGTTCATCGCCGTCTTCGCAATGGGGGTAGTCAGGGAAGAGGATGACGATTTCCTCCCTGAGGGCATCGGCGAGATCGATTTGTGACGAGCCGACCTCGATGCACAGGCTGCATTCAACGGCTTCGATGGTCATGTCAAAAGGCGACAGGCAACGGTCGCAGTTGAATTCAAAGGTTGCTGAGAGGTTTCCCCGGACCAGCAGTTCGTTGTCGAATTTCTGGAGGTAGAGGTCGTAAACCAGCGGGCTGACGGCTTTGATTTCCCCTGCGCTGCCATGCCGGGTGGTCAGGATCGAGCCATCAAGCTCCCCGGAAAAGGTTTTACCTTCCTCAGGCAGGGTGTTGAGATCGATGTTGAGGTGTTTTTTCATCGTGGTGGTTATGAGGCGGTGACGTAAATGGCACTGTGGTCGCGCGGTATCGTTTTTCCTATCACAACGGCGCAAGGTGCCAGGGTTTCCTCAAGCGTCTCCATCACGGCGTTGAGGTTTTCCCCGGGAACGCTGAGCAGCAGGCCGCCGGAGGTTTGCGCGTCGGCAAAGATCAGCTTCCGGGCATCGGTGACGTTTTCCGCAAAGGTCGTGTATGGCTCAGTATGGGCAAGGTTCTTGTGACTGCCACCAGGCACGCAACCGGCTGCAATCAGATCGAGAACCTCAGGGGACATCAGCGGCAAGGCAGAGGCATCGAGTTCCGCGGAGACGTTGCTGCCGTTACAGAGTTCGATCAAGTGGCCACCGAGGCCAAAGCCGGTAATATCGGTACAGCAGCGGACCAGGCCGCGCTCGGCGAGTGTGCTACCCGGTTTGTTGAGTGTGGCCATCAGCTGGCTGGCGGTTTCGGCAAGTTCCTCGCTGCAGATCCCCCGTTTGATACCGGTCGACACAATACCGCTGCCAAGTGGTTTGGTCAGTACCAGGAATTCTCCCGGACGGGCGTGGGTATTGGCGAGATAGCGTTCGGGGTGCACGAGTCCGGTGACCGCCAAGCCGTAGATCGGTTCAGGGTTTTTGATGGTATGTCCACCAAGCAGGCAGCATTCGGCTTCGACACACATTTCCGCCCCCCCTTTGAAAATGGCCCGGATGGTTTCGTGGTCAACGTGCTCGGTCGGCATCCCCGCGATGGCCAGGGCGGTGATCGGTCGGCCTCCCATGGCGTACACATCGGAGAGCGAATTGGCCGCAGCAATACGCCCGTAGAGCTCGGGGTCATCGACGATGGGAGTGAAAAAATCAGTCGTCTGGACGAGGGCGCGCTCGTCGTCGATTTTAAACACACCGGCATCGTCAGCGGTGGCCGAGCCAACGAGTAAGCGGTTGTCCTGGTATTGAGGCAGCCCATGCAGAACCTGCGTGAGCGACTTGGGATCAAGTTTGGAGGCTCATCCGGCGCAGGATGCGAGGGAGGTGAGCCGGCGGATGTCAGTGCGGGTCATGAAGAAGTAAAGCGGTGGGGAAGTGAGTGGGTAATGAAGGATTGACAGGGGCTGGGGCGAGTTTCCCTTGTTTGGATTTATATGGCGAGATCATATTGCGGTGTTTTTTTGCTTCTAGCCATGCATTTTTCTAGGCAAGTTCTGTGTCTATCAATGCCATGAGCGATCCTTCAGTTACGAAACCAGCCCAGAGCCCGTCCAGTCCACCTGTTTGCAAACCCACCAAGTGGTTCCTGTGGCGTGCCATAGCGATGCTTGTGATGTTCAGTGTGTTTGCCATCCTGTTTCTCCAGGACGGTATCTGGGGGTATCGTGATAAAAACCTTCAGTTCTTTGTTCATGAGAACTTTAAAAAGGCGGGGATTGAATTCCAGCAGATGCATGACGAGACTGGGTTTTCAGAGGAAAAATGGCAGGCCCATGCGTCGGCCCAGACATGTCAATTTCCAGAAAATGCCGAAGCGATCATGCCGAAGGATGCCGATCTGGCAATGCCGTGGCCAGACTCCCTGGTCAATGGTTACGCCCTGATGTCGGAAAAAGGGGGGCAGAATGGAGCATCGGATCTTTGGAAGGAGTACGCCGGGGCTAACAAGTGGGATATCGAACCCGCTGAGCACCCGATGGAGGCGCATAAAATCCGTGAGCAGTTCATTGCTGCCGGCGTGGCCGGGGTATTGATTGCCATCACCCTGTTTTTCCTGTTCCGCACCATGAGCCGCAGCATCAAAGCCGACGATGAAGCTCTCTACACCCAGGATGGAAAGCGGATTGCCTACAGCGACATGGTGCGTATTGATAAACGCAAATGGGATACCAAAGGGCTCGCACTCGTTTATTACAACGACGGCGGCGAAGAGAAAAAGGCGAAGATCGATGGTATGGTCTACGGCCAGTTTAAAGAAGAGGACGGTGCCCCTGCGGAGAAATTATTCAGCTACGTCATGGAGCGCTTCAAAGGTGAGGTCATCGAATATGTTGACGAACAGGAAGCTGCTTCTGAAGAGAGCGACGGGAAATAATTAACGTTTAGTGATAAAACCCGATTTTCTGTGTTGCCAATCGGGCGATGCGGGGCTAAACCACTTCCAACCAACCCATAAAACCAAGCAGCAATGTCTGACATCGAATCCAAAGTAAAAGATATCATCGTCGAGCAACTCGGCGTTAGCGCCGACCAAGTGAAGCCAGAAGCCAAGTTCATTGAAGACCTTGGAGCCGACTCCCTCGATACCGTCGAGCTTGTCATGGCTTTTGAAGAAGAGTTCGGCATCGAAGTGCCTGACGAAGACGCAGAGAAACTGCAGAGCGTCGGTGACGTGGTCGCCTATGTCAACAGCGCTTCCTAGGTATAACAGGTAACTGTTCTAATTTTTTAAAACAGGGCAGACTCGTTATGGGTCTGCCCTTCGTATTGACCGGTTAGCTGAACATACGCTGTTTTATCAACTTTTCAACGTATCCACCTCCAATGGAACATTCCCCGGATAGCATTCAATACGCCATGGAAAAAGCTCGGTTATTACACGAGCCGGACCGCAGGATCGATACCTTTGGCTCTACCCGCTTCAAGTTCACCATGCTGAGTGAACCAATGGATTCGGTCGGCCAGGTCCGTGTGCGCCAGGGGGAAATGGAAGCCCAGAAACCGCAGATCATCCGTCCGGATGTGATGCGCGGTGTCGAACTCGATGGATTCCAGGAAAAAGCGGGTGAGTTTCTCGACTGGTTGAAGGAAAACAAACTGGAGCCGGTCTTTTTTCAATACGGCTTTGTCTTCAAGCGCACCAACGTCAGCGAGGAATTGCTGCACGACAATCTGGATGCCGTCCGCGACCGGGTTCTCAGCGAGGTCAGGAAAACGGGTGACCCGATGCTCGCCGTGATGGAAGGGGTTGATGACGCCTGGGAGATCTGCCTGTTGAAGTTTGCCATCGATATGATTGGAAAATCATCCGATATCAACGCATTTGATTTTAAAAGAAAGGGCCTGCTTTGAGGGAGGGCCGGACAGCATCTGAATAAGTCGTCACCGGCATGTCTTTTCGATGGTCTGAGTCACAATTTTGGTTATTATAGCGGTATGCGAATCATGCTCATCATCAAAGCCATTGCAGCACTTCTTGTGCTGGGGGCTATGGGTGGAACGGCCTATCTGATGCAGGAATACACCGGCACCGTCAAAGATATGCCGGGAACGATGATGGAGCGGCAACGCAAGGTGGAGCTCGAACTCAAACAGAAAGCAGAGCAGGGGATTCGATCCGACAACGAACCGGGTGAAAAAGCGTTTCAACGGGTCAAAGAACTTCTCGCGATGGAATCCATGGTCGAGGCCGAGGAGAAGCTGAAGTATATTGTTAGTTTTTACCCATCCGCCAAGTGCGCTCCCGAGGCACGCAGGATTCTTGGTGAGATCAACATCGACCGCTTGCTGGACCCTGAATGGAAGGAGGGGAAAAAAGTGATCACCGTCAAAAGTGGGGATACATTCACCAGGATTGTGAATGAGAACCAAACAACCATGGATAGCTTGGTGCATCTGAGTAAGCTGATGCGGGCCGACCCCCGGAGCCTGCACCCTGGTGACAAGCTGACGGTGATGCCCTTGGAAATGAGGCTTGTGATCGATGTCCGGCGGAAAACATGCACACTCTGGAACGAAGGTGAGTTTATTAAGGAATACCCGCTGTTAGGCGTTGCCTACAAAGGAAAAGGAGCGGTCACCCGGCTAAAGATCGGTCAGATACGTGGCTGGTATCGTGGAAAGTTTCACCCGGTGCATTCCGAAGAATACCTCGCTTCGAGCAAGGTCGTTGAGTTGTCGGATAAATCCCTCGCCATAAGGGCGATTTCCAAGGATGATAAGGGCGACTTCGGGAATGGCTTCTTTCTTTCTCCTGCTGACATGGAAGAAATCCCGCTTATTCTTCGACCTGGAAACGACGTGGAAATACGGAATTAAATCAACGCAACCGACTACTCTCTACAGCTATATGAAACCTCTTGATTTCGAGAAACCCATCGCCGAGCTTGAACATGAACTCGAAAAGCTTAAACATAAGGCGCAGACCCAGGACATTGATATGTCTGACGAGATTATCGCCATGGAAGGAAAGTTGAAGAATACGAGAAACCGTATTTACGATGACCTCTCTCCATGGCAGCGTGTCCAGATCGCCCGCCACACCAACCGCCCGTTCATGCTCGATTATATTGCCCATGTATTTGATGACTTTTGTGAGCTCCACGGAGACCGTCACATTGGGGACGATCATGCCATGCCCGGTGGCTTTGCCACTCTCGGTGGCCAGCGTGTTGTAGTCATTGGCCATCAGAAAGGCCGTGATACCAAAGAGAACCTGCTGCGCAACTTTGGCAGTGCTCACCCCGAGGGGTATCGGAAATCGCTCCGGCTGATGAAGCTGGCTGAAAAATTCAAGCTTCCGGTTGTTTCCCTCATTGATACCCCGGGTGCGTTTCCCGGCATTGGTGCCGAGGAGCGCAACATTGCCGAGGCGATTGGCTTCAACCTCCGCGAGATGATGCTCCTGAAAACTCCAACCGTAGCCGTTGTGTTAGGTGAGGGTGGCTCGGGTGGTGCCCTGGGTATCGGCGTTACCGACCGGGTCCTCATGATGGAGAACGCCTATTATTCCGTGATCAGTCCAGAAGGATGTGCGGCGATTCTTTGGAAACACCGCAAGCATGCTCCCGAGGCTGCCGAGGCGATGAAAATCGCGGCTCCGGATCTCGGGGAACTTCACCTGATCGACGAGGTCATCCCGGAACCCAAGGGCGGTGCCCACCACGACCACCAGCAGGCGGCTGAAAACCTGCGCACCGCGGTGCTTAACCAGATCCAGGCACTGCAGCAGCTCAGTATGGAGGATCTCCTCGACCAACGTTATGCCAAGTTCCGCCAATACGGTGAGTGGCAGGGGGAGTGATTGAATGGTGAATGGTGAATGGTGAATGGTGAATGGTGAATCATCGGCGCAGCCGGTGCCACTGGGTGGTGTCGGGGTGGAGTAGCAGGTCAACGGACGATTCTGCCAGGTTGAACTCATCAATCAGTCGTTCTAGCAGAATGAGTGATGCGGTGGCATCGTAGAGGGCATCGTGCCAGGTTTTGTTAGGGACGAGTGTGTTGACCTTGTTCTCCAGGTTGAAGTGTTGGCAAACGTCGCCCAGGGCATGTGACTCAAGTCCGGGCCACGCGGCGCGGGAGAGGAGCAGGGTATCGACCCATGGGCCGAACCCGTGGGCCGGAAAGGCACGGAGGTAGCGTTTTTCCGTGCCATGACCATGTGCTACTGCGATGCGGTCCGACATGACGGCTTTGATCCGGGGCCATAGTGTCATGAATGGCGGGGCATCGGCGAGATCGTCGCTGGTGATGCCGTGGACTTTTTGAGCCGACCAGGTAATAGGCTGGTCGGTACGGATGAAGGAGAGGAAGTGATCGGCGTGGCCGTTATCGATCGACCAGGTGGCCATGCCAATTTGCACGGGAACGTCTGTTTTTCCACGTTCCGCGCCTGCTGACTCGAAGTCAATGGCGGCGAAGGTTTGCTCGGAGATCATTTGGAAACGGAAACCGCGCAATACACCTAATACACGAAATGCTGTTTGGGTTGTTCGTTGTGGGCGGGGCGACAGGAAGTCGCCGCCACCTTAGCCGGCGACACCAGCGGCTTTGAGGTCCCTTGCGGCTTTCAGGACAATGGTCTCGGTGGTTTCCCAACCGATGCATTGATCGGTAATGGATTGGCCGTATGTGAGGTCTTCGATGGGCTGTGGAAACTTTTGGTTTCCTGCCACCAGGTTACTCTCGAGCATGGCGCCAATCACATGGTCACTGCCTGCTGCGCGCTGGCGGACAATCTCGCTAAAGACCGCAGGCATTTTTTCATGTTTTTTACCACAGTTGGCATGGGATGCGTCGATCATGACGGATGGTTGCAGCCCATGTTTTTCCAGCAAGCTGGTAGTGACAGCTACGTCATCGGCGCCGTAGTTAGGTCCGTGGTCGCCACCGCGTAAAATGATGTGGCAGTCGGGGTTACCGGAAGTAGTCACCGCTGATGCGACACCTTGTTCGCTGACGCCGAGGAACGTTTGTGGTTGGGTAGCCGCCTTGATGGCATTGACTGCGGCAAGGAGGTCACCGGTGGTTGTGTTTTTAAAACCGAGGGGCATGGATAGCCCTGATGCCATCTGGCGGTGGGTCTGGCTTTCCGTGGTACGGGCACCGATGGCCGACCAGCTTATCAGGTCGGCAATATACTGAGGGGTGATTGGATCAAGGAGTTCGGTGGCAGTGGGCAGCCCGATATCCAGCACCTCGCGGAGGAAAAGCCGAGCCTTGCGAAGCCCCTCCGGGATATTATCGGATCCATCCAGACGCGGGTCCATGATCATACCTTTCCAGCCGACGGTAGTGCGTGGTTTTTCAAAATAGACCCGCATCACCATGTAGATCTGGTGTTTGACCTCCTCGGCCAGTTTGGCTAGTTTCCGGGCATACTCGATGCCGGCCTTGGTATCGTGGATCGAGCACGGGCCACAAACCAGCAGCAGGCGGTGGTCCTCGCCGTTGAGGATATTTCGGATATGCTGACGGGAATCAGCCATGAATTCCGCCTGCTCGGGTGACCGTTCGACTTCGGAGAGAAGAAGCGCGGGCGCGGGGAGCGGGATGTTGCTGGAGATGTGGAGGTCGGTGACTTGAGCCATGGAAGGAGACATAAGAAACATGAGCCAAGAATCAAGATTGAAGTTTGTCCGGGTAATGCTAATTTCGCGCGCATGAGAGACAAAGCGATGTCATTGTTACAGGAACTGACCAATGCCCATGGTGCCCCGGGTTTCGAAGATGAAATCAGAGCGATTTTTGCTGATGAACTTGAGGGTGTTGGTGAATTAAGTACGGACGGCAATGGTTCGGTATTCTGTGAGGCGGGAAAAGGTCCCCGCGTGTTACTGACGGGGCACATGGATGAAGTGGCCTTCAGGGTGCAAAACATTACCCCCGAAGGATTTATCCAGTTTGTAACCCTTGGGGGCTGGTGGCCACACACCATGCTCGCCCAGAGAGTCGCGGTGAGGACATGGGATGGGAGGAAAATCCTAGGCGTCGTCTCATCGACACCGCCCCATTTCCTTTCTGAATCACAGAAAACCCAACTGCTTCCGGTCGATAAGATGTTTATTGATGTGGGCGCGAGCAGTCGTTCCGACCTGGAGGGTAACATGGGAATTCGCATTGGCGATCCTATCGTCCCTGTGACCGAGTTCACCAGGATGGCGACTCCGGGCTTGCTGATGGCCAAGGCCTTCGACAACCGCGTCGGTATGGCCTGCGCGATCCAGGCGGCGCAATTGCTTTCCGAGTCCGGGCATCCGAATACATTGATCGCCTGTGGGACCGTGCAGGAGGAAGTGGGGGTCAGGGGGGCGATGACGGCGGCTATTCATGCGCAGCCGGATGTGGCGATCGTCCTGGAGGGGGCGCCGGCTGATGATACCCCGGGGTTTAGTCGGTCCGCTTCCCAGGGAGCCATTGGCAATGGCGTGCAGGTGAGGCTTCAAGACCCGACCGCGATCATGAATCCGGCCTTGGTGGATCTTGTCGTGAAAGTGGCTGAGGCAAACGATATTCCGTACCAGCTGACCGTCCGTAACAGTGGCGGCACCGATGCCCGGGCCTTCCAGCTTTCCGGAACGGGTGTGCCAGCGGTCGTCTTGGCAACCCCGTCACGTTATATTCACACACACAACTCGATGATTGATGTGCAGGATTACATAGCGATGGTCGATTTATCGGTCGCACTGGTGCAGGCACTGGATCAGAACGAGGTGGATGCGCTGACGACCTACCTATAAGGCCACGGGGAGGCTGCGGGGGTGTTTTTACAGACAAAACGCTGGCGACGGATCGCTCAGTGGGCATGAAAACGAGCATGGGCATCTTATGGGTCTCACTGTGTGCCATTACTTTTGGTGCGGCTGAGATGCGGGTATTCACCAACAAGGAAGGTAAACCGTTGGAAGCTGAGATCGTCTCCAAGACCGATTCCCATGTGAAGCTCAGGACGCCGGCGACCAAGGGTGGGAAGGTTTACACGGTGGCGATAGCCACGCTGTCGGAAAAGGACCAGGAGTTTGTCAAAGCCTGGGTTGATGGCGCGGCGCGTGCCAAGGAGCTGGCGGATATTGACCTGGAGGATGTGATGAAGGCGAAGGGGTATACCAAGGTCGGGTTTGACGAGGAAATGAACCACTTGTTTATCGATGTGAAAATCGATGGCAAAAAAGGCCGGTTCTTGCTCGATACCGGTGCGATGGCAACCATCATGAAGGAATCATCTGCTGCCAAGTTTGATTTGGAGATCAAGCCCGCCAACGTGCAAGCGGGTGGTGTGGGTGGCGGTGCCCAGATCAAGGGGCAGGTCAATGCCAAGGAGTTTGAAATGGGTGGTGCCAAGGGCGGAGAGCAGACCTTCTACATCATGGACCTCAACCACATGCCGCAGAATTATGCCTCCAAGATGGACGGCATCATCGGAGGGGATTTTTTCAAGGCGAAAAAAGCCCACTTCGACTACGCGGGTGGGGTTCTCTGGGTGAAGCTCGACTGAGCGATCCCGGGTAATGATTGGCTTCTTTGTTCTACGCTCTTGCATCGCAGATGATATTGGTGTGAGTTAGCGGCGTGTTAGCGACATATATTCACAACATGGACCCGGTCATCTTTGATCTGGTAGGTCCGGTCAAGCTGCGGTGGTATGGCTTGGGCTACCTCCTGGCCTTTGTGTTTGGCTATTACCTCCTACGTTGGCAGGCGAAGAGAAAGCTTTGGGTTTTGCCAGAAGGCAAGGTGGCCGACTTTATTGCCTACGCTGCGTTTTTTGGTGTCTTTATGGGCGGGCGCCTGGGGTATATTCTGTTTTATCAAATCCCCAAAGATGATTTCAACGGCTGGAATCAACTGTTAGCGGATCCTTTGATGGTGTTCCGTGTCTGGGATGGTGGCATGGCCAGTCACGGCGGGATTCTTGGCTTGATGATATTCACCCTGGTTTATGCAAGGAAACACAAGGTCTCGTGGACCGGTGTCGGCGATGGACTTTGTGTGGTCGCCCCGATTGGTCTTGGGCTTGTTAGGATCGCCAACTTCATCAATGGCGAACTGTATGGCCGGGTTGCGACAGGGGTTGACTGGGCGATGAAATTCCCGGCGTCACTGCACGAGGATTGGAAAGACGACCCGGCCCGATTGAACCAGGCGTTTATTGATTGTGAGGTGGTCGATCCATCGATTTCCGGTCAAAGCTATGATTACCTGGTGGCGCAGGCACGTGAGAATCCTCAATTGCTTGAAACGCTGGGGACTCATCTCAAGGCGAGACATCCATCGCAGTTATACGAGGCATTGTTAGAGGGGCTGGTTCTCTTTGCGGTGTTGTTTTTACTGCGTGTCCGTTTTCCGAAAATGGCCCACGGGGTTTTGACGGGTGTGTTTTTCCTGCTCTATGCCATTTTCCGAATCATTGTCGAAGGGTATCGTGAACCGGACTCGGCGATGATCGGCGCTCTGACCAAGGGACAGTTCTACTCGACCTTTATGATTGTGGCCGGCCTCGCATTCATTGGCTTTGCCTTGTGGCGACGGAAGAAGGTGACTCAACTACAGGGATAAGGAGGGTGGACACTCTTGTCCACCGGCTTATGCCTTGGTGAAGCGGACAGGAGTGTCCGCCCTCCCTACAGCGGCTCGAAGCGGCGTTGATACTGGTCGAACAGCAAGGTCTCCGTGTAGCCGGCCTGTCGGGCAAGCGTGACCGCCTTGTCGAAATCCCGGGCCACCTCGCTGGGGTGGTGGGCATCCGATGAGATGACCAGGGGAATGCCAGCGGAGTAGGCGAGGTCGAGAAAACCTATTTCCGGATAGGCTTCTTCGCAGGGTTTGTGCCAGCCCGCGGTATTGAGTTCGATGGCGCAGCCTGAGGCAGCAATGGCATCGACCGCTGGTTCGTAGTAACCACTCAGGTCGCCTTGGGGTTTGTAGCCGAATTTTTTAATGAGATCCGGGTGGCCGAGGATATCAAAAAGACCGCTCTCTGCCATGTTGGCGTAAGTTTTCCAGTATCGGTCCCAGGCGTCATCCACGTCGGTCCTTGCCCATTTTTCAAGCCAGGCGGGGTTGTCAAAGTCCCAGCCGGATAAGTAGTGGACGGAACCTATCAGATAATCCCAGTTGTATTCACCCTTCAGCGTTTCAATCCACGCTTCGCAGCCCGGTAACCAGTCGCATTCCAGCCCGGCGCGGATGGGGATATTTTCCCCGGCCTCGGATTTAGCCCGGTCGATCCACTGGAGATACTCAGGCAGTTGTCCATGCAGCATTCTCCAGTCGTCGAAGGGTTCAGGCAGGGCCGGGGCGTGGCAGGAGATGCCAAATTCCGACAAGCCTGCCGTGATGGCGGCCTGGACATACTCACCGGGTTCACCTGTCGCGTGTCGGCAGAGCGGGGTGTGTGTATGGTAGTCGGCGGGCATGGGCCTTTTTTAAACTCCAATCTCCAAATACCAAACTCCAAATATCAAATTTCACAAAGGGGGTGTTTTGAGCTTTTCAATCATACTGCTTGCTCCATTTTGGCTCCATGAAAAAGCTGCCTCGTCATCGTTACCTTCACCGCATCCCACCGACACCACTTGTCCCTGTTTGCCTCATGGGAGGGGCACCTGAAATCTGGTGTAAACTGGAGTACTTGAACCCATCGGGGTCGACCAAGGACCGTATTGCCCGCCACATTTTGGAAAAGGCCTGGAGGCAAGGCAAAGTGGGGCCGGGAGACCTGGTGGTGGAGGCCTCGTCGGGGTCGACCTCGATTGCCCTTGCGTTGACCTGTGCGCAGATGGGGCTCAGGTTTCTGGCATTCATCCCGGATACCGCCACCAATGAGCGCTCACTGATGATCCAGGCCTATGGTGCCGAAGTGAGAAAGGTGGGCGGTGGTATGCCCGAGGTGATCAGGGCGGCGGCCGATTATTGTGAGGCAGAGGGGGCGTTTGCTGCCAGGCAGTTTGAAAACGAGGATAATGCCGAGGCCCACCAGCTATTTACTGCACGTGAAATCATGGCACAGCTCCCCGATGTGAATATCGATGCCGTGGTTTCGGGTATTGGCACGGGGGGGACCCTGGTGGGTATGCACCAGGGCTTTACCAGCGCAGGCTGTGTGACGCGTCCCGTGGCGGCGATTCCGCAGTGTGCTGACGGAGCGATGGTTTCCAACGTGGAATGCTGCTCGTTACGATTCTCGAAGGATGTTCCCGGTGTGATCGACGGCTGCTCGAAACTGTTTTCCGATTGGCGTCAGACACCCGATGCCGTTGATCTTGTTGAAATAGCGGTGGATGACTGCCGTTGTATGGAGCTTACCCACCAGCTTTGGAAAATGGGATTTCCTGTTGGTCCGTCATCCGGGCTTAACCTCGCGGCCGCGATGGATGCGGCTGTCGATTTACCGGAAGATGCCACGATCATTACCGTGTTTCCTGACCGGATGGAGAGATACTTCTCCCACAAGGTGTTTGAGGGGGTAAGGTAGGACAGCTTTGCAAGCTGTCGGCAGGATATGTGCTTGGGTTGTCGACAGCTTGTAAAGCTGTCCTACTCTCCTAACAGCAGCCTTGCGCCCTGGCTTGGCCGGGATAGGAAGATCTCGGGCTTAATGCCGGTGCGCTCTGTGTATTGCTTGTTCATGGCCGCGACGATGGTGTCGGCCTGTGACGAATCGCAGAGAGTGACGGTGGAGCCGCCGAAGCCGCCGCCGGTCATACGGGAGCCGATCACCCCGCCGTCTTTGCCGATGGATTGCGCGATCTCGACCATGATGTCGAGTTCTTCGCAGGAGACCTCGAAATCGTCCCGCAGCGAGGCGTGGGAGGCATACATGTATTCCCCGAGGGCTTCAAAGGCATTGGACTCGAGAGCCATGACGGCATCCTTGACCCGTTGGATTTCCCCGACCACGTGACGTGAACGGCGGTAGATGACATCGCCCATTTTTTCCTTCGCGGCTTCGACGTCATCAAGAACAACATCGCGCCAGGATGGCTTGCCGGTGATTTTCAGACCGTCCTCGGTATTCTTCCGGCGCGAGGCGTAACCGCCGTCTGAGAGCTCGTGCGTCACACAAGTGTTCGCAACAATCACGGTGAGGTCCGGGTTTTCAAAGGGGACGAGATGAGGTTCTCCATTCTGGCAGTCGATGAGGACGAGATGGTCTTCCTTGCCAAATGCCGAGGCAAACTGGTCCATGATACCACATGGGCAGTGGGCGTAGTTGTGTTCGGCTTTCTGGCAGAGAAGGGCCTTGGCTTTGGTATCGAGGGTCACGCCGGTCAGTCCTTCGAGCAGTGTGGCGGTGGCCAGCTCGAAGGCAGCGGATGATGACAGCCCGCCCCCTGACGGCACGTTGGATGTGATGAATGCGTCAAAGCCAATGAGCGTGCAGCCGCTTTCCTCGCGGAAATACTGCATGACACCACGTGGGTAGTTGGCCCATTTGGGTTCGGCCTCAAGGATGTCAGCAGAGACATCGACCTCCACGATGTCGCCGCCCAAAGACGATGCCAGCCTGGCCTTGGAGGTGCCATTGGGGGCAGCCGCGATGATGATGTTCTGCGCCAGTGCGAAGGGGAGCACAAAACCATCGCAGTAGTCGATGTGTTCACCGATGAGATTGACGCGCCCCGGGGCGGCGGCAATGACGGTGGCGTCCTGGTTGAAGGTATTTTTGAGACCGGATTTAGCTTCGTTTGTCAGGTGTGTCAGATCCATGGTATGAGGTTGAGTGAGCAGGTATTGATTAGGAGGAAATGATGTGGAGGGAAGCCTCAGTGTACGATCGGCGTGAGGCGGAATGCGTAGTGGTAATTGCCTCGTGAAAAGAGACGGTATTTGGCCAGGGGAAGTTGCCCCCACGACGTTGTTCCACCGACGCCAGTCTGGCCGTAATCGATGTGAATGGCGATATTTTTTTGCGGGCTCAGGTCGATGGGATGGCGTGCGAGCTCGAGGTCTTTTTCCGAGTATGGGTAGGCCGAAACCTCGAGCTGGTGATTGCCGAGTGTTTCGATCTTGAGGCCGTTGCCATTCTCTGCGACAAAGGACGACCAGCGGATGTCACAGCGGTTCGAGGCGTCCTGTGGATCGAGGTAGAGGTTGAAGAGGTCTTTCACTTTGCCCGAATAGAGGCCGACGTGTGCGGAGCGTTGGCGGTCGATATAGTTTTCATGTGGTCCCCGGCCGAACCATGTCCATCTGTCCTGGGTGGCAGGGATGCTGGTGCTCATACCGATACGCGGCAGGAACTCGGCGGACTCCGCCTTTTTCAAACTGAGCTGGAGGTCGATGTCGATGCTGTCATGGATGGTGTATGTTAGAGTGGCCTTGCTGTTACCGGGTAGAGACAGTTCGAAGATGACCTTGTTCCCGTCGGTCCGAGAAGCGGTCACCCTGGCTTTATCGGCCAGGTTACGCCATGGCGACCACTTGCGGTGGAGCTTGGCCCCTTCGTCGTTGTTGATCGGGACGCGCCAGAAATTGAGTTCAAGCGGGGAGCTGAGTTGTTCTTTGCCGTCGAACATGAGCGAGTTCAGGCTGCCATTTTTCCCGTTGAAGGTGAGATGGTATTTTCCGTGGGAAACCTGATTGTTCTTCAGGGTGATTTTACCCTGGGGGGCAGGCTTGACAGCCCATGTCTGGCCGGGGATGAGGAACTGGTCGGTGGCGAGGCGATGGCCAGCGGCGGCCCATGGGGTGTCATTTTTCAGATGGAAGTTGAAGGTAATGTGGTAGTCATGGCCGGCTTCAAGCCCTTTGGGGCGGGGCAGGAGCAGATCGACACTTTGCCCTGCCTCAACCTTGAGTATGGGAAGTGCGGATTGACTGATTTGTTTTCCATCTTTGGTGATGACCACTTCACCATTGACGTTGCTGAGGTTGATGAAGTTGTATTCGTTAGAGAGCTTGAACTGAAGCCCGTCGCCGGTGAGGTCGATGGCTTTGACATGAATGGATTGATAAACATAATGCACTTCCGGGCACTGCGGGCCGAATGTGCGGTCGGGGCGAACGAGGCCATTGAGGCAGAATGAACGTTGGTTAGGCTGGTCACCAAAGTCGCCACCGTAAGCCCAGAAGGTTTCGGTTTTCGGTTCCCTGGCAAGTTTGCGGAAGTCGAGATCGACCACGGCCTTGGCTTGATCAAGCTGGCCCGGGTTGAGGGCGCGGTTGAATAGGCGGACAGCCGCGATCGAGCCGTCGAATCGGCGTGAAAGTTTTTCGGCATTGAGGCCGATGCCGAGATCGAAGTTATTGCCACTGACCTTGCCGGTGGCTGGTTTCGCTTTGGCGAGTTTGCCATTGATGTAGAGTTTGAGTTGCTTGCCATCGTAGCTGCCAACGATGTGCTGGAACCTGGACTGCCAGTTGTTAGGTAGTGGTGCTTTGATGCTTTTCCAAGTGGTGGTGTAGACAAAAAACTCGATATTCCGCCCGCTGTTATCAACCTTGAGTGAGTAGCAGGTATCTCCCTTGGTCAGGATCGGGTAGCCGTCGGACTCGTTGCGGTTGTTGTTTTCAGAACCGGTGGGTGCGGCTTTGTTGCCACGGACGTAGGCTTCAAGAGTCAAGCTGTCTGACGGACTGAGATCAGGTCGGTCAGTGATAATGACCCCTCCAGCGGGCAGGCCTTGTATTGCGTGAAGGACACCCATGAGCTGGGTGCCGGGGCCACAGATGTCCCTTTTGTGTTTCTTGGTGAGCAGGCCCTGGTCCACCCAGTCCCAGATACAGCCACCTTGCAGAAGTCTTTCCTTGCGGATGTCGTCCCAGTAGTCGGTGAGGTTTCCCGAGGAGTTCCCCATGGCGTGGGAGTATTCACACTGGATAAGCGGGCGTTGTTGGTTCAGCGGTTTTTGTGACTCCTTGCGGCAGTATTTGATGGAGTTTTCCACGGTGGAATACATGGGCACAAAGATGTCCGTGTGGGCGCGTTGGCCGAGCTGTTCGTAGACGACGGGCCGTGACGGATCGCGCTGCTTGATCCAGGCGTAGCACTTCTGGAAAGCCGGGCCGTCACCAGACTCATTGCCCATTGACCAGGCAATGATCGACGGAAAATTCTTGTCGCGCTCGACGAAGTTTTTCATCCGGTCGAGGTGTGCCGGTTCCCAGGACGGGACGCGGGCGAGAGAACCCTTGGCGTGGGCACCCCATCCCATACCGTGGGCTTCGAGGTTGGCTTCATCGATGACGTAGAGACCAAGCTCATCACAAAGCTCCAGGAAGCGGGGATCGTTCGGGTAGTGAGATGCGCGCACGGTGTTCATGTTCAGGCGTTTCATCAGGATGATATCCTCGCGCATGCTGTCCTCCTTGATGTAGTGGCCTGTGACCGGGTGGTGGTCGTGACGGTTGACGCCCTTGATCAGCACCGCCTTGCCGTTGATGAGCAACTGGCCGTCTTTGATGACGGAATTTTTAAAACCAACTTTGTGAGCGTAGTAAGAAGTAGCTGCGCCCTTGGCGTCTTTGACCGTGATGAGTGCGGTATAGAGAGTGGGGGACTCAGCCGACCATGGAGAGACTTTAAAAGGGTCCCCCTCTTGGATGTCCATTGGTTTCCCCGAAGGGTCGAGCAACGTCAGCTCTGTTTTTGCGCCATTGTTTTCGAAAAACGTAGGGATGAGTTGAATTGACCCGTTGTCGGTGGCAGGATCGAAGGTGGTTTTGATTTCTATGTCGCGGAGGTCGGCAGTGGCGTTGGCGGACCAGAGGTAGACATCGCGGAAAATACCGGCGAGGCGCCAGAAATCCTGGTCTTCGAAATAGGAGCCATCGCTGTGCTGATAGACTTCAACGGCGAGGGTGTTGCTGCCGTCTTTCAGGTATTGACTGATATCGAACTCCGCGGTGGTGCGCGAGTCCTGGGAGTAGCCGACTTTCTGGCCGTTGACCCAGATGTAGAATGCGGATTCAACCCCTTCGAAGGCGATGAACGTGCGGCGACCTTTCCAATCGGGAGAAACCGTGAAATCACGGCGGTAGGAGCCTACCTGGTTACGGTTTTCCTTGGGGAAAGTGAGGAAGTGGCCCTCTGGTTCACCCATGACGAAGGGTGGATTTTTTTTGAACGGATACTCAGCATTCGAGTAGACAGGAGTGCCGTGTCCCTCGAGTTGCCAGTTGGAGGGCACCGGTATGTCGGTCCACGCAGAGACATCGAAGGTGGGTTGATAGAACTCCTTGGGACGTTGGTCAGGGTGGCCGACCAGATTAAACTTCCAGGTGCCGTTGAGCAGTTGGCAGAAGGGGGACTCGAGCCGGAGTTTGGAAAGGGCGCCTTCCTGCGTGGGGAAGGGCATTTTTACCGCGTGGGGGGCTTCCTTGTTGATACGGAAAACAGCCTCGTTCTCCCAGTCGGGTGCTGCGTGGGTGGTCATGACCATACTGGTGATCAAGGTTCCGAGAAGAGAGCATTGGGTTTTCATTGTTGATCGTGGGTTGCCGGACTTTGATTTACCTGGCTTCGATTTTGAAGGAGTAGCTGTAGGAGCCTGTGGCTTTATACTGGTGTTTGGGGAGGGCTTGTTGGCCCCATGAGTTAATACCGCCGAGACCTGTTTGCACATGGTCGATATTGACCGTAATGACATCGCGTTTGGGGATGTCGCAGGGGTGCAGGACACCCTCGAAGTCCGACATCAGGCAGGGGTAGGCACCGCCTTGAAGGAGTGATTTTCCGAGTGCGGTAACCACAAGCCCCTGATGGTCGGTGTTGAGGAGGCTCATGTGACGGATACCCATACGGTTGCCTGTTTCCTGGGGCTCGACGTGGGGGAAGGCGAGATCGGCAACCTTTTTCTCGTAGATGCCAACACGACCACTGGCCTGGCGGTCGATGTAACACTCGTGGGGTCCCATGCCGTGCCATGTGAAATGTTCATAGCCGGCTGGCAGCAGACATTGCATGCCGATGCGCGGGATGTTGCCCAGTTTGCCTTTGGGATCGATCTCAAGCGTGACGTGAAGCGCTCCGTTGGAAACGAGGTAATTGATCTGTCCAACCGTTTTTCCTGCGGGGATACTGAGTTCGTAAAACAAATGGGCCTTGTTTTGCTTGATGTTGCCCTTGGCTGTGACCTTGGCATTCTGTCCCGCATTGCGCCACATGCCGCAGCGTTGAATGTAGTTGTTAGCCCGGTCGTTATCGACGGGAGGACGCCAGAAATTGAGGTGCAGTGGGCCGGCAAGCAGTTCGCGCCCTGCTTTTTTGATCGAGGTGACCTGGGCGTTGCTGTCATTGATGCTGACGCTGAAATCACCTTGGGTGAGGGTGGTGATTCCCTGGCTGGTTTCGGCCTGGACCGCTGGACCACCGAATGAGACAACGGGGGCAGGGCGGTTGCTGAGAGCGGTTTCGAGATCGGCGACAAGGTGCCCTTTTTTTGCCCAGATGGTGTCCGCGCGAAGGCGGAATTCGAGTCGGACGTGGACCTCCTTGCCGACTGGTATTTTGACCGGGAAAGTAATGGTTCCTTTTTGGCCCGGCTTGATATCGGCGGCGGCAAGCGGCACCTCGGCATCCGCCTTGCCATCGACAAGCGTGATGGCGAAGAGATCGTAGGCATCCAGGTTGGTAAAGGTGGATGTATTCCAGAGCGTGAGTGTAAGTTTGCCATTTTCGGCTTCGGAGTTAAGCAGTCTAACATTCTGATAGCTGGTGAACACCTCGGGTGCCTGGGGAGTGGGCTTACGATCAGAGGCGATCACGCCGTTGCAGCAGAAGTTGCCATCGTTGGGTTGGTCTCCGTAGTCGCCGCCGTAAGCGAAGAACTCGAGAGGTTTTCCGGATTGCTCAAATTGGGTGAAGTCGAGGTGGAGGAGCGTTTGCACACTGCCTGGTTTGGTAAACTCCGTTGCGGAGATTTTTACCGACTTGATTTCACCGTGGAATGACCGCTTGCTGACTTGTGCATTGTAACCAATGCCGACGGGGTAGTCGCTGGCGGCAATGTTGCCTGTTAGTTTTCGGGTGACATCAATAGCTCCATTATCGACAGAGAGGCGCATTTCATGCGAGTCGTAATGGGCTGTGATGGTGTGCCAGTTTCCAACCCAGTCGGATGGTAGGTCGGCGGTGATGCTTTGCCATGTTTGTTGGTAGATGAAAAACTCCAACTGGCCTTTGTTGTTGATTTTGAGGGCGTAACTCTGGTCCCCTTTGGTCACGATCGGATTATTCCCCTTGTTACCAGCTGCGGGTTTGACGACCGCCTCGATGGTGATTGTATCCTTGCTGTTGAGGACATCACCCGTGGCAAGCACATAGCCAGAGGTGAGGCCGTTGGTTTTATCTAACGAGCCATTGACGCGGATGCTGTTCTTGTTGGCCGAGAGATCATGGAGTGTGGCTGGGGCAGGTTTGGTTTTACGCAGCCCCTGGTCGACCCAGTCCCAGATGCAGCCGCCTTGGAGCAGGCGTTCTTTTTCAAAAATCATCCAGTAGTCCCAGAGTCCGCCGGACGAGTTCCCCATGGCGTGTGAATACTCGCACTGGATGAGCGGGCGCTGTTGGGCGAGGGGTTTTTTCTCTTCGTTACGGGCGTAGTTGATACACCCCTGATGATTGGCGTACATCGGAGTGAACAGATCGACGTGGGCGGCATGTCCGGCACGCTCGTAGTGCACGGGGTATTTGACGGAGGCATTTTCGCGCAGCCATTTGGAGCAGGTAACAAAGTTCACCCCGTCTCCGGCTTCGTTACCCATGGACCACATGATGATGGATGCGTGGTTCTTGAGCGACTCGGCCATGTTGATGATACGGTCGAGGTGTGCCTTTTCCCAGCTTGGGTCTTTGGCGAGGGACTCCTTGCCGTAGCCCATGCCGTGGGACTCGATGTTGGCTTCACTGATGACGTAAATGCCGTATTCATCACAGAGTTCGTAGAAACGGGGATCGTTCGGGTAGTGGGAGGTTCTAACGGTGTTGACGTTGAGTTGTTTCATCAACTCCAGGTCTTTACGCATGGATGCCTCGGAGACGTAGTGGCCGGTGTCGGTGTCGTGGTCGTGACGGTTGACTCCCTTGACGAGAATGGCTTTGCCGTTGATCAGCAGTTGGCCGTTTTTGACTTCGGATGTTTTGAACCCGATCTTCTGATGGTAGTAGTGGGTGGGTTTTCCTTTTTCAGGACCTACACCGATGATGAGCGAATATAGATTGGGGGCTTCGGCCGACCAAGGTTTGATATCCAGTCCACCGGTTTCGATGGTGGCCGTTTCCCCGGGCTTGCTGAGAATGGCAGGAACCGTGAAGGCGAAGCCGTCGGCTGAGATGATTTGGGAGGTCACTTTGACGTGCCCCTTGTTTCCGTGGCTAACGGGCAGCACGGAAAACTTGAAATGACCTTTGCCGTTTTTGTCGAGAGTCGCTTCAACGGTGAAGTCTTTCAAGTCTGTCTGCGGCGATGATGTTAGATAGACATCGCGGAAGATCCCCGAGAGCCGCCAGAAGTCCTGGCACTCGAGGTAGGAGCCGTCCGAATAGCGGTAAACTTCCACGGCGATCGTGTTTGCACCATCTTGCAGGTAGGGGGTCAGGTTGAACTCGGCAGGGGTGCGTGAGTCCTGGGAGTAGCCGACTTTTTTGCCGTTGCACCAGAGGTAGAAGGCGGATTCGACACCGTTGAAGGTGATGCTCGTCTGACGCTGTTTCCAGTCGGCAGGCAGTGTGAATGTTTTCAGATATGATGAAACCGGATTGCGTTCAGTGTAGCTCGTGTAGTGCTTGGGAGGCTCACCCATGACAAAGGGTGGATTTTTTTGGAACGGGTAGCGGGTGTTGACGTAAATGGGGGTGCCGTATCCTTGGAGTTCGACGTTTGATGGGACTGGGATCGTTTTCCACGAAGAAGAATCAAAACCGGGTTTGTAGAAACCGACAGCGCGTTTGTCGGGGTGGTTGACCCAATGGAATTTCCAATCGCCATTGAGGAGCATGCAGTAGGGGGACTCCATGCGGAGTTTGGAGACGGCCCCTTCTTTGGTGGGGAAGGGCATCTTGACGCAGTGGGGGGCTTCCTTGTTAATGCGGAAGATATTCTGATTTTCCCAGTCGTGGGCTGCCGGAGAAATAGCCGAGGTGGTTACCAGCATCAAAGGGATCAATAAATGAGGATGTTTCATAGGATCGGGTTTTAAATAGGTCAGTAGGGATGAAGGTGAAGCGAGGGATAAAGGATTCCTGTAAAGCGTAGAAAAATGGCCCCAACGCGGCAACGTTGGGGCCATGAATGGAAGCAGAGGCCCTGGTTTCCGGGATTACCAGAAGACGTAGTAAAGGGCGATGGTCAATACACACACGGCAATACCGACCATTTTGGCACCTTTGGAACCTTCGAGACAGATTTCCTTGTTCTCGGGTAGAACCACAGGCGTAGGCATTGGCTTCACAATCGTGATGATGACACCGATGACAAGCACGATGAAGAAGCAGATGGCCATCCGGTCGAGGAAGGCAATCTCATTGGAATACCACCAACCGTTGCCGGCGATCCAGGCACCAAGGAACAGCTTGAATGCGCCGTAGGCTACGATGTTGGTTACGATTCCGACCACACCAAACCAGCGTGGGGTGCGTGGGGAGAAGAAACCAAAGATAAAGACAGCGAGCAGACCCGGCGAGATGAAGCCTTGGAACTCCTGGATGTATTTGAAGATGCTTTCGAAGTTATCGAGGGATGGCGCCACGAGAGCTGCAAGCAGCACAAAGATAACCACGAAAATCCGGCCCACCTTGACCAGTTTGTGGGATTCGGTTTCACCAGAAAACTTGGCGTATAAGTCCATGGTCGCAATAGTGGATGCAGAGTTCAACATCGATGCCAGTGAACTGATCACCGCGCCGCAGAGGGCGGCTAGAACAAACCAGGAAATGAGAGGGTGGGGTTTGATCAGGTTTCTAACCAGGACGGGGAATGCCGCATCGTAGTCGTAGCCCACAAGATTGGCCCCCACACTGAGTTCAGCATTTTTCTCAATGGCTTTGTTGGAAAGGAAGTTGATTCTGTCGGCATCAGTAACAGCGGGAGCATCCGTGACGCCTTTTTCCTTACGCTCGTTTTCGATGAAGGTCGTTGCCTCCGCAGCAGAAATGCCCGCGAGCTTGCTGTTGGTGGCAATGATACCAGCGACCAGATCGGATTGTCGGTCGGTGAAGGCCTGATCGACCGTGATGGTTTGGTTGTCCTTGATTCCTTCCAGCGCCTTGATGTTTTTCTCAGCGGCGGATTCATGGAGATCACCCGAGAACAGGTTGAATGCGAGGATACCTGGAATAACGACGATGAAGGGGATGATCAGTTTCAGCATGGCTGCAAAAACGATTCCCTTTTGGCCTTCTGCGAGTGATTTTGAACCGAGCGTTCGCTGCACGATATACTGGTTCAGACCCCAGTAGAAAAAGTTGGGAATCCAAAGACCGATGAGCAATGCCGTCCATGGAATGTCGGTATCCTCCTTGGGGCGGACCATGTGCATCTTACCACCTGAGCCATTGGGGCCGTTGACGGCTTCGGCTTCGCCGCGGACACCGTCGTTGAGAAGCTTGATACGTTCCCAGGCCGAGGCACCTTCGAGGTCGGCCACGGTTGCTTCCGAGTTTTCAACCTTGGTGAGGATGAGTTCGTCCGCCGGTTTGTCGGCGATCGTTTGGAAGGCGAACCACATGACGAGAGCACCACCAAGGATGAGGGCGGCGCCCCAGATGAGGTCGGTCCAGGCGCATGCCTTAAGACCTCCAACAAAGACATAGACGGCAGCAAAGGCGGCGATCAGCCAGCACATGGCGGTCAGGTTGTTGATGACCGGAACATCATTGTAATATTCGGAAACGAACTTGGCTCCGGAAAATATCACGGATGATGTGGTGACAAAGACCAGGGTGACAATGGCCGGGATGGCCATGGCAAGACGGGCGACACCGTCGAAGCGGTATTGGAGGAATTCAGGGATGGTGTAGAGACCGGCCTTGAGGAATTTCGGCAAGAACCAGAATGCCACGAATACAAGCGTGACGGCGGCCATCCACTCGTAGGATGCGATCGACATTCCGAGCCAGTTCGCTGCGGAGCCGGACATGCCGACGAATTGTTCAGTGGAGATGTTAGCCGCGATCAGTGAGAAGCCGACCAGCCACCAGGTCAGGCCGCGACCGGCGAGAAAGTAGTTGGCGGCACCTTTTTCGCTGCCATCGGCCTCTCCATCCTTGGATTTCCAGATCCCGAGTCCGATGACTCCGATGACGGCGATAATAAACAGGGTGACTTCCAATGCGGTGTTCATAATGGTGTGTGTGGTTGTTGATATCTGCGATAACGAGAGTGTGTCAGACGACTGGATACTAGAGTGTGGAGGAGGGGGTAGGGAAGGTCAAATTCCACCTAGGCAAACCGCCAGATGAGGTCGTGTTTGTAGGTTTCACCGGGGTGAAGAATGGCCGATGGGAATTGGGGATGGTTTGGCGCGTCGGGGAAGCCCTCGGTTTCCAAACAGAGTCCGGAGCGGTGATGGAACGGAGCCGAGAGAAAGTTGCCCGTGTAAAACTGCACGCCCGGCTGGTTGGTGAGGACTTCCAGTGTCCGACCCGACCCCGGGTGGTGGACGACGGCTGCTGGGTGGGACTCGCTGTTGTCGTCATGGTAGCTGCGCAGCACCCAGCAGTGGTCGTAGCCTCCGGCGAGTCTGATGGGCTCGTAATCGGCGTCGATTCCTTTTCCGATCAACTGCGGACGGGTGAAGTCCATGGGCGTGTCGGTGACGGAACGGATTTCCCCGGTCGGGATCATGCCCGCATTGGTGGGCAGGAAATAGTCGGCATGGATCTGGATCTGGTGATCGGTGACGGGAGAGTCAAGATGGCCGCTGAGGTTCCAGTAGGTGTGGTTGACGAGGTTGACCGGGGTGGGTTTGTCCGTGGTGGCCTCGGCGTGCCAGCCGAGCTCGTTATCATCGCTGAGCCAGTAGGTGACGGTGACATCGAGATTGCCGGGGTAACCCTCCTCGCCGTCTGGGGAGGTGAGTTTGAGCCGGACACCGTGCCGGTTTTCCTCCGTCAGCAGTTCACCTTGCCAGATTTTGGTATGAAATCCTTCGGGGCCACCGTGGAGGTGGCAGGGGATACCGGCGGGGTCGTTGTTGGTGGCGAGGGGGTAGCGGGTATGGCCGATGCTGAATGCGCCATGCGCAATCCGGTTGCCAAAGCGACCCACGGAAGCACCCAGGTAGGCCGCGGAGTTGTTTGCCCATCCCTCAAAGGAATCGTGGCCGATGGTCAGTTCCTGTTGAGAGCCGTCCCCGTTGGTCCAGATGACGCTTGTGAGATGCGCCCCTAATTCACTGATCTTCGCCTGCAAACCGCTTGCGCTCCTGAGTGTGAAGATGCGGGCGGCTTGCCCGTTGAGTTCACCATGAATGTCGGAAAATGATGTTGGCATTTCTGGTTGGAGCAATTTCTAAAGGAATCTTCCGACGTGGAAAGGAAAAAACGCACAAGATGCCGTCATGACGCGGATGGGTCCAAGCTGGGAGTGTTCTAGAAAAAACTTGAAAAAACGTGGTTGCAATTATCCGGACAAGCTGCTTCATTCCGCCCGTCTTCAGTGCGCGCGTGGCGGAATTGGTAGACGCGCATGATTCAGGTTCATGTGTCCGCAAGGACGTGGAGGTTCGATTCCTCTCGCGCGCACCATTGAAGATCAGTGGGCTGGCCGTTGATTTTGCGGCTTCATCAAAGTAGGGCGGGATTAAATAACCTCACCATTCATTTTGTCCAGCAGCTTGGTGGCTTGTTTGTGGAGGTGGTGTTTTTCCGGGACGGTGGTGCATAAGCGGTGGATCCAGAGTTTGGCGTCATGGTTTCCCGACGCGTGTCCGTATCCGGCGCGGTAAAGTTTCGCCAGTTCAAGCATCGCGCGCGGTGTGCTGACCCAGGCTTCCTTGGCGACGCGTTGATACCATTTGAGGGCTTCGGTGGGATTGTAATAGGGAGCGTCCGGGCTGTTGTATAAATCGGCTAACAGAATGTGACTGGCGTCGTAACCTTCGTCGTGTGCCTTCAGGAGCCAGGGGATGGCTTTTTCCGGGGTTTCCGCATATTCGATATAGACCTTGGCGATATGGATCATGGCCTGCCGGTATCCTGCATCGATGGCTTGTTTGAACCACTCGATGGCTTGGGCGTTATTGCGAGAGGCGTTTTTTCCATGGGCATGGGTTCTGTAGTGGTAGCCTAGAAAACACATCGCACTTGGATTGCCGAGAGCCGCGGCTTTGAGATAGAGATCTAACGAATCTTCCTCATTGGTGTTGAAGCGGAGCTTTGAGGCCAGGCGGCACATCGCTTCAGAGTGGCCTGCATCGGCGGCGCGTTGGAACCAGATTCTTGCTTTGGTGAGGTCACGTTCCGTTCCCCAGCCGTCACTGTATCCGTGCCCGATCGCGAACCATGTCTCGGGATCTCCTTGTTTGGCGAGTTTGAGCAGGTTTTTGAACATCGTTTGCAGCTCGTCCTGCAAGGCGTTCAGTTTGGAGAAATAGTCGGAAGGGTCTTTGGGGTGTGCGATATAGATCTGGGTCGACGCTATGAATTGTTCGGCTGGTGACGGCTGGCTCATAACGGCAATGGATGTGGTGCTTACCAAACACCGATAATGGCCGAGAAGGTGAGGATGGTTTCCTCCCCGGGTTTGAGCAAGGATTTTCCGACCAGGGTATTGGGCATGGTGGTGGCGAGGAAGGGGCTGTGTTTGAAACTCCCGGTGTCGGTGTGGATGGTGCCTTCGCGGGTGAAGCCACCGTAGGGGTCGATGTATTTGATTTTAAACGAAGTGGCACCGCGTGGGAGTTTTCTGGGGATCTCGGTGACGACCACGAAGTGGGCGCGGATCGGCCACCAGGATTTTTGCCCGACTTCCTTGCTGTATCGGTAGGCATAACGGCGGATGCTGATGATGGGGGGCAGGCCTTTTTTGAGGGAGTCGGCGAGGCGCGCGTGGCTTCGCTTGAGGAGCTTGCCGAGGTCATCGCGCGAGCCCCGGCTGATCACCTCCTGTTTGATTTTCGGCAGGAAATAGGGCGCGCGCATCTCATTGGCCATGTCGGTGAGGTCGAGCAAGTTGACGCCCTGTTTGGGATTCCAGCGGTTGACGCTCTTGACATGCAGGGACGGCTTATTGCCCCAGGTGCCTACCACAAAGCGGAGCCGGGTCCGGCTGTCTTTTCCCGGCACGGCGTGGAATGCCTTTTGCCATTTTTCGTCCCCGTATTGAAAAGCGTTGAGCAGAGACGCGGGGCCGCAGGCATTGCCGTAGGCGCGCCGCTGGTTGACCGGGGTGGCCTTTTCATTGGGTGCCTTGAGCAGCTCCTGGGCAACAAGTTGCCACGGGGTCAGGATGATGAATGCCAGCAGAATCCGCATGCAAAAACTGAATACTGAATACGGAAAACTAGCAAACTTATATGTAAAACATCGGCGACTGGGTGCAGAGATTATCCATGGTGATGGAGTCGAGCTCTTTGACCAGTGACTGGTGGACTTGTTCCCATGCCTGGCCGATGGACCGACCGGACTCGCCATCGTTGGAGACGTTGGGAATAAGGATTCCTGGCTCTACAGCTTGAGTGACTTGGAGCAGGCTGATCTCGCCGGGGGCGCGGGCGAGGAGGTAACCGCCGGTTTTGCCGCGTTTGCTGATGATCAGGTCCCCGCGTTTAAGGTCATTGAGGATTTGCACTAAAAAATTTGCAGACACGGCTTCCCGTTGCGCTAAGTCGTCAAGTCGTGTAAGAGTCTGTCCATCATGGTGCCGGGCGAGCTGAACCATCGCCCGGCATGCGTATTCAAGTTTCTGGGAAATCCTCACAAAGAAAAATGGAACATAAAAAACAAACAAACGCTAGCTCCAACAAAAACAACCTCTGTCATGGTGATATGCTGGAGCGTGTGGATGTCGATAACATCTGGGCGAATCTCCGGTCGGCCGCCATCGAAATGGCGGACCAGGAATCCCATCTGCGGCGCATGCTGGAGGATGTGGTCATCAGCCGGGAAAGCCTTGCCGCTAGTCTTGCCGCGCGTTTGGCCCGGCGGCTCTCCCGTGAGGATATGCAACGTTCCGAGCTGGAGCCGCTGATGTGTGGCATCCTGACGGAAAACGAAAAAGTCATGCTCAGTGTGGCGCGGGATATGGCGGCGATCGTCGACCGTGACCCTGCCTGCCAGTCGGCCCTCGAACCTCTGCTCTTTTACAAAGGCTTCCTCGCCATATCCGCCTACCGGGTAGCGCACTGCCTGTGGAGAGCCGACCGCAAACCGCTGGCGCTTTATTTCCAGAGTATTGTCAGTGAGATTTTCGGCGTGGATATCCACCCTGCTGCCCGGATCGGGTGTGGTATCCTGCTCGACCATGCCACCAGTGTGGTGATCGGTGAGACTTCCATCGTGGAGGACAATGTCTCCATTTTGCACGAAGTGACCCTTGGGGGAACCGGCAAGGTTACGGGTGACCGGCACCCGATTGTGCGATCCGGAGTGTTGATTGGCGCGGGCTCGAAGATCCTTGGTCGGGTAGTGATCGGCGAGTGTGCCAAGATTGGAGCCGGCAGTGTGGTGTTGGACGATGTGCCGGCCCACAAAACCGTGGCCGGGGTTCCCGCGGTGGTCATGGGAGAAAGCAGCGAGGAAAATCCGGCCCTCGACATGAACCAGAGACTTTGCAAAGGGGATAAGGACTAACAGATTGTCAAGGAGGCAGTCAAGGAGGCCCGATCACTCCGGCAGGACCAGCACAATGCGTCCCTTGCTGAAATCGTAGGGAGTCAGTTCAAGGCGGACATGGTCGCCGGGTTTCAATTGGTCGTGAAGGTGGACCAGGGCCTTGGGAATGTGGCCGATGACGACTTTTCCGTTAGGCAGGGAAACGTGGTAGATTTTCGGCTTTGGTGAATCGATGATCGTGCCGGTGGTAGTGATGGGAGGATCGAACATTGGAAATTTGAAGAGTGAATTTTGAAGAGTGAATGATCCGAAGTCAGCCGAGATCCTTCCACTTGACCAGTGAGGCGAGGGGGGCGAAGCCGTCGTGGTGCCAAAAGAGGCTGGGTTGCTGGCTTTGGCCGAGTGGGCAGATGCGATGGGCTGGGAGGTGGGTGAGTGATGCGGCTCTGTCCTGGCCGAAGGGATGGATGGCGATGGTCGAGAGGTGCCGTGACTCAGGTCCCAGCGTGTCAGGGTTGATTTTTTCCGGTAGTGGTTTGACGTAGACGCAGCGGTTGAGACAGGAGAGCGTGAGGGCGGGCGATGGCTCGTGGATGACGGTCCAGTCGAGGCTTTGCTGACTTTCGTAGAGACCGGTTGTCGGATCGTTTGCGGCGCGGAAGCGCGTGGTTTCCCGGAGGTTGCGAATCGCACCAGCCTCTGACAAGCTTAATCCATGCTGAGGGTTTTCGACGGTGAACTTTTCCATTTCCCCGGCGAGCAAGCCGGAGAATGCCAGGCTGTCGCCATGGACGTAAACAGCATGGAGTGAGAGGCAGCCTTGTTGGTTGTAGAGAGAGACGTCACGTGCTGCGAGCCGGGCTGCGTTTTCGAAATCGCCGTAAACAATGCCCATGGAAACTTTATGCCCATGGGGGATAAAGATCTGATGAGGCAGGGTTCGTTGATGGATCGCTTCGATGCTGGCATCCGAGCCGATTGCTATGATGGCGTCTGACTTTGCCAGTAGTTCGTCTGTTAGTGAGTCGTGGGTTTCGATCAGGGTTTGGAGATCGACAGGAAACCGGTCGATACAACCGGTCAGCCCGGATAATCCGGTGGATGGCAGCTTGATGATATTGTGTGAGCCTAACAACAAGCCGCGGATGATGCTTTGGATGGCAGCATGGGGGGTGTTGCCACTGACGATGTGGAGGATGTTTCCCGGAGCTATGGCTTTGCTGTGCAACGGCCCATGGGGGCGGAATGCATCAAGGGCCGATACCTTTCCCAATTCGGCTGCAATCCAGGCTGACAAATCACAGGCGGTCACTTTACCCAACAGGTTTTCCACACAGGGTAGGGCGCACGCGTCTGCTAGAAGCTGGATTCTATCGTCCGTGGTCATGATGGTCTGAGTTGGTGGTCGGCAGCCCTTGAGCAGCCTCTCGGGAGGGCAGAGGGGTCGCGCCCGAGAAGAGTAAACGCATTCCTGCCGTCGGCAAGGTCAGCACCGGAGCGACTGGCCAGGTCCTGGGTGCGGATCGCCATCACGGAATGAAGATTGGCAAGGTCGTAAATGACCAGGTGCCCGGGTTCTCCTGCCAAGGCGTCGGTTTCGGTGAATGGATTGATCACCCTGACACGAGTCCAGCTTGGGCCGGTGTGTGGGTGGGCAAGACCGCGTGTATAGAACTGACTGCTCAGCTCGGTCATCGAGTACTCGTTGATGATCGAGTCGGGAGCGAGGCCGAGCTTGTTAGTAAACATCCGGTAAAGGTCCCCCTTTTCCAGTTGGCGCATTGTGCCCTTGTAGCCACCGGTTTCCATCGCCCAGCTTCCCGGCGGCAAGGTGAGGGGGTGAGTGAGTTGTTCGAAGAGATGCAGATAAGCGAGAGCTGTCCCCAGCAGGGCAACCGGCCGGTTTCCAGTCACTGCGGCAGTGATGGATTCCATATCCAGCCGCCCTGATGCATCGACCGCCCAGATGGATTTCCTGGAATGGGTATCGGATAACACACCCATCATGTGGGAAAGCGACGAGTGCGGTGCATGTCCGGGTTCGGGAGTAAGAAAGATGGAATTTTCAGGACGGGGGAGCGCCAGTTCCTGCCAGGAAGCGGTGATGGAGCGATCATACAGGTCGAGTGATGGAAAATGATGACAGCCCTTGAGTTCGGACGTGGTGCCGGACGTGAGGAAGGTTTTTTGTGTCTGTCCGATGGGAAAAGTGACCAGCGGGCATTCCACAAATTTAAAAGCATCGGTGGTGACCGCAGGGATTTCGTGCCAGTGCGTCAGGTTTTCCGGGGCCACCCCCAGAGCCTTGCAGTGGTTTTGGTAGGCAGTGTTGTTGTCGAACTGATGCTTGAACACCCTGAGGGCAAGTGCGTTGAACGCGCCATCGCCGAGTCCTCCACCTGCCATAGCGGAGTGTAGGTCGTGTTCGATGGAGAGGGGATGACTCATGATAAGCGATGCGTCAGCAGTCGGGGCAGCAATGTCCTGAAAATGCATGTGACAATCAAGAGCCGAATTACTGTCCCATGAATTGCAAGTCCAATGGACACTTTCCTGGGTTTTGGCAGGTAACCATACCTTGCCCCGTTATTATTTTACGCAAATATGCGCTCTGCCTGCGGCTAGGGCTTGACTTGACAGAATAATGGGTGGAAACTCTGCCATCTGCTGGTTTTCCCGCCGATTGTCCCCCGATAAAACAAGAAAACAACCAATACTTCACACGATGATTTTTTCAAAGAGCATACTCCTTCCCCTCGGGGCTATTGCCCTCGTGGGTGCTTGTGCACCCTATCCACCCACACCTGTGCCCCAGCCGGTCGGGCCTCCGCAGCAGAATGACGGGCAGCCGGCACTGACCGATGAGGAACAGCGCCAGATTGATGAAAACCGGGAACGTCTCAGACGCCAGGAGGAGAACAGGCAGAACGATGTGGGCCGGAATGATCTGCCGGACAAGCCTGTCACCCCTGCAAAACCCAAATACCCAACGGCATCGGCTGTTCCCGGTAAACCTGGTTTTGTTTTCAATCCGTACACCCACAACATTGTGGACGTGAAGGGGATTGGCTCGGGTAAGCTGTGCCGTGACCCCGAGGATGCCGATCCTACCCACAAGTTTCGTGTGCCGTAACGGCAAGATGATGAATAGACATATCGTAAATGGGGATAGGCGTTTTGCGTAACTTGTTTACCCGATATTTTTTTGAGAACCGATGCCGCAATTTCAGCGCGTCGGTTCTTGCATTTAGGCTGGCCCATGCCAGTGATTGCGGCGCATGAAACGTATTGCTGTTCTTGGAAGCGGACTACTGGGAGGCTCGATTGCCCTCGCAGTACAAGCACGTCTGCCCGGGGTCCGGGTGGCGCTGTGGGGTCGACGTGAGCAGGGGGTGGCCGAGGCAAGGGCGCAGGGTATAACAGACGCGAGCACAGATCTGGCCGCTGCCGTAAGGGGCGCGGAAATCATTATCCTGGCTTCACCTGTGGGTGCCATGCTGGAAATCCTAGGGGCGGCGTCTGCCTCATGTTCGTTGGAGGGTGTGATCATCACCGATGTGGGTAGTGTCAAGCTGACACCCCGCGATGCCCTCGAACACGTGGTCAGGGAAGCCGGGGCGAAATACATCGGCAGCCACCCCATGGCGGGTTCGGAGCAGGCCGGAGTGGCTGCGGCCCGTTCGGACCTGTTTGACGGTGCCGCGTGTGTGGTCACCAACGACTTCAACCATTCCGATGCGGACCTACGCACCATCAAAGGCTTGTGGGAGGCGATCGGGTGCCAGTGCTACGTCACCTCGTCAGAAGAACATGACCGGGTGATGGCGAGAATCAGTCACCTGCCGCACATGCTGGCATCGATCGGTGCCCTGGTCGGGCTCAAACACCCGGAAGACGGTATCTTTGCCGGCAATGGCATGCGGGACACCACGCGTGTGGCATCCGGTCATCCCGGGATGTGGGCCGAGATTTTCCTCCGCAACCGGGAGGCGTTGAAAGAGCCAATCAAGGAGACCATCACACACTTGCGTGAAATGCTTGCTTTGCTTGAGAATTCCAGCGATGAAGAGCTTACCCGTGTGCTGGAGGAAGCAAAGCGGCTGCGGGATACCCTTTAATCTCTTTTTACACCATCTAATACCCCGTCAAATTCAAATACCAACTACATGACTACCCTGAAGGTAAAAGCAATCAAAGACCTATGGGCCGAGTTCGAGGTTCCCGGCGATAAAAGCATCTCTCACAGGGCAGCCATTCTCGCGGGCTTGTCCAATGGGGTGTGTCGGATTGACAACTATTTACCGAGCGAGGACTGCCTCAATACCCTGAATGCCATGGCCCAGCTGGGTGCCACCCATGAGGTGCTGGAAACCAAGGACGGCTACGGCCCTACATCGATCAAGATCCAGGGCCGGCGGATGAAACTCAGTGCGCCGTCAGGAAATGTGGATTGTGGAAACTCGGGAACCGGCATGCGACTCCTGGCAGGTTTGCTCGCGGCCCAGCCATTCGAGTCGGTTCTCACCGGAGACGCATCTCTCCAGTCGCGCCCGATGGGTCGTATTATCAAGCCACTTGAGGAAATGGGGGCGTCGATCAAGGCCTGCGGCGACACCCCGGGCTGTGCCCCGCTGCGTATCAAGGGAGCCACGCTCCAACCCATCAGCTACCGGATGCCCGTGGCCAGTGCCCAGGTGAAAAGTGCCATCCTGCTGGCCGGACTGTTTACCGAGGGGAAAACGACCGTTGTCCAGCCAGCCGAGACGCGTGACCATACCGAGCGGATGTTAGCCTATTTCCGTATTCGCTCCATCCGCACTGGCGATGAAATATCCGTCTACGGCGGACAGATGCCGGAGTCGGGCGATTTCCGGGTGCCCGGTGATATTTCTTCCGCAGCCTTCTGGATCGTTGCTGCCGCCGCCCTGCCTGGCTCGCATTTACTGATCAAGAATGTAGGTTTGAACCCGACCCGGACCGCACTTCTGAATGTCTTGATCCGCATGGGTGCCCAGATCAAGGACGTCGTTCTCTCCGAAGAGTACGGCGAGCCCTATGGCAACATCGAGATCACCGGTAAACCACTGCGTGGCACCGAGATCAAGAGTGAGGAAATCCCCAACTTGATCGATGAAATCCCCATCCTCGCAGTGGCTGGTGCGCTGGCGCAAGGGAAGACCATGATCCGTAATGCCAGGGAGCTGCGTGTGAAGGAAAGCGATCGCATCGCGACGGTTTGTGAGAACTTGCGTGCCATGGGAGCTGAAGTCGAGGAGTTCGAGGACGGTATGGAGATCACCGGAGGCAAACCACTGAAAGGTGCCGAGCTGGATAGCTTTGGCGATCACCGGATTGCGATGGCCTTTGCGATTGCCGGTCTCTTCGCACACGGGGAAACGGTGGTTAACAATACAAAGTGTATCGATACTTCCTACCCGGGTTTTGCGACGCATCTGTCCTCGATCAAGAACGGGAGATCCCCCAGGTAATTATTTTTCCATGTCAGAGAGCCAAACATCCAACCACTTTGCTGTCGCCATCGACGGCCCCGCCGCATCAGGAAAGAGCACCGTCGCCCGCCGACTGGCAGAGCGTCTGGGCCTGATCATGATCAACACCGGCGCCATGTACCGCGCCATCGCCTGGGCCACCATTGAAAAGGGGGTGGACGCTTCCGATTCCGGAGCTGTGATCGCCATGCTCAAGCACATCGAAGTCACCTGCGGAATCAAGGGCGGGGGATCGACAATCCTGATCGACGGTATCGATCCCGGTGACGCACTCAGGGAGGACCCGGTGAACGCCCGCGTTTCCAAAGTGGCCGCCATCCCCGAGGTGCGCGAACTCCTGGTCGCCAAACAGCGCGAGTATCTCACGCTCGGCAGTCTGGTGATGGAAGGGCGCGACATTGGCTCCGTGGTTTTTCCTGATACCCCCTATAAACTCTATATCGATGCCTCCGAGGAGGTTCGCCTGGCACGCCGGTCAGCAGAAGGTCTGGCCGATGTGGTGAGCCAACGTGATGCCGAGGACAGTAAACGAAAGACCTCGCCCCTGGTGGTGGCGGACGGAGCCACGGTGATTGATAGCTCGGAGATGGATATTGATGAAGTCGTCGAGACCGCTCTGCTGGCACTCCGCGCCCAAGGACTCCAAGATTAACCATTTTTTTGATATGAAAACAATCTACTGGTTCTGCTACACACTCTGGAAGATGTGCTTCGTCTGCTTTTTTTCTTACCGTGTTATAGGCAAAGAGAAGCTGGTTACCGACGGGCCGGTGCTGATTGCATCGAACCATGAAAGTTATCTCGACCCTCCCTTGGTCGGGATTGGCTACGACAAGGAGGTCTATTACCTGGCGCGTAAAACGCTCTTCCGTGGACTCGGTGCCTGGCTTTACCCGAGGCTGAACGCGGTTCCGGTCGATCAGGACCGACCCGATATGACCAGCCTCAAGACCATTATCAAACTGTTGCGACAGGGCAATCAGGTTGTTGTCTTTCCCGAGGGAGCCCGCACCCTCGACGGGAACCTTCAACCCGCTGAGGCGGGCACTGGTTTGATCGTGGCAAAAAGTAAAGCCGTCGTGCAGCCTGTCCGTATCTTCGGTGCCCGCGATGCGCTACCCCGTGGATCGAGCAAAATGAGATTCCGACCGATCACGCTCGTCGTCGGCGACCCGATCACATTTTCCCCCGAGGAACTCAAAGCCAAAGGCCGCGATGACTATCAGCTGATTTCCGATAAGATTATGAAGGAGATCGGCAAGCTTGAGATCAGTTAGCCCGCCTGGTGTGACCAAGGGAAAGCGGAGAGGGAAGGAATCGAACCAACCAAAGACCATAACAGCCTTTCAACGGTTTTGAAAACCGCGGCGGCCACCAGACACGCCTCACTCTCCAATCGAAGAACGCTGCGAAATTAGCGCGTGGTCTTGTCTTGTCAATGGAAGGTTGCCCAAAGGCTTGCGAATGTGTTACGATCAGATGGGCTTGTTCAAACTTTACGGGCTTTTCCCAGAAAAATGCTTTGACACGTCGAATAGAAAAATGTAGTTACGAAGTGTTAACGGTACCCCTTTGATAGTCTCGATTAAAATATTCCTGGCAACGTGGATGGCAGTCTATTTGGCTCTGCCAAGCTGTCCGTGTCAGCTATTTGAACCGTTAGGAATGGTCTACCCCCATAAACATGAGGTCGGTTCACCGGGTGGGGGAAATCCTGATTACAATGGACTCACCGACTGGAAGAAGCCGTCGGACGGCAGTGACCAGGAATTGCCTGTCTGCCACTGCGAAGAAGGTATTGGGAAAACGGCCGATACATGTAACGGGATTGATATCGATGTTCCTGCACATTACGCGACGGCAATCGATAACCGTGAATCGGGTCATACCCCGGTCGGATATCATGCAAGCCCTGCAGCCAGGGCGCCGCCTCCGCTGTTGTTTCCGAACTACTGGTTGATGAATGCCCGGACGGGTGTCTATCGGCTTTGATTCATTTTTTTAGTGCTGCGCATTGAGCTCAGCCCATAGGCCTGTGTGGATCACACACTGTGTTGATTGCAGGCTGCCTGGAACTGCCCACGGTAAGCACGTTTCCCTGACATCCGTCTTTTGATGTCCCCAGCATTATTGCCATGCCTCGACATGTACTTCGACCCCCGTTTTAGAATCATCAACATACATTTATCCATTATGAACAAAAAGTATATCATCTATACCCCAGCGGTTCTTCCGCTCGCTACCCAGGCGGGGGCGGGTGTTGCCATCGACAGCCACCGCTACGACCTGAGCTACCAAATCTATCAGGAGCGTGCGGACCGTATCCGGATTGAGTCGTATTATCTGCGCACCCAGTTTGATCTGAGTAACGACACGTCATTCAGGTTCCAATATTTGAGAGACGCGATCAGCGGGGCATCACCATCGGGTGTCCTTCCTGACAGCGGCCAATCGTTTCTCTCTGAACTTGAGGATGTGCGCACGGGGATTATGGCAGCGTTGTCGCATCAGTTTGGCGACCACCGGGTCGAATTCGAGCTGTCCCGCAGTAGCGAGGATGATTACCTGTCCTATGGTTTTGCGCTCAGTGACAAGTGGGAGTTGAACCAGAAAAACACGACCTTCACCTATGGGGTCAACTACGTCGACGATCAGGTAGCGGTCTTTGGTTTGCCGGATCAGGATAAGAAAAATTATGATCTGTTTGCAGGTGTGACCCAGATCATTGATAAAAACACAACGGTATCGATTAATTTCACACTGGGTTATAGCGAGGGATATCTCAACGACCCGTATAAGGTGATCCAGCGTAATGAGACTGTTGTTTTTCCCGGGATTCCTCCGATTCCGGTGGTGAATGTCTATGCCGAAAACCGCCCCGACAGCAGATTCCGCCAGGTTCTCCAGTTAGAAGGGAAACACTTCTTTGAAAAGGCTGATGCCAGTCTGGATGTTATGCTGCGGCTCTCAAACGATGATTATGGAGTATTCTCACAAACAGCCGAGGTGGAATGGCGGCAAGCCATCGGTGAATCATGGGAGCTCAACCCGTTTATCCGGTACTACCAGCAGAATGCGGCTGATTTCTTTGCCAATACACTCAATGACGTGCCCATCACAGATCCGGCAAGGTATCCAGACGGATCGGGGCCGAATTACTCATCGGATTACCGTTTGTCTTCGTTCAATGCCCTGAGTCTGGGACTCAGGCTTCGTTACCAGATCACGGAGAATGTCTCCATGTCAGCGGCCTATGAACACTACAGCATGACTGGCCAGGGTTCCGATCAAGCCCCCGACCAAGCATACATTGATGCCGATATCTGGACCTTCGGATTGAATGCCAAATTTTAACAGCGGGTATAACATGAGCAATCCAGCGACATCCATATCCATCAAACCCGACGAACGTGGTGTCAGGGGCATTGCGTTCCGTGCGCTTGGCTCGTCGTGTAAAATCAATTTCATCCAGCCCGACGAGCAAGCGGCGCTGAAGTTTCTCGCCGAGGCACTGAGTTGGCTTGAGACGTTTGAGAAAAAGTATTCGAGGTTCAGACCCGGGTCCGAGGTTTCCCGGATCAACGCGGCGGCGGGCATCGACTGGGTCAAGGTCGACCACCACATGGAGCATATCCTGGATTTGATCGATAACCTGTATGGCATGACCAAGGGTATCCTTGATCCCACGATGCTGCCACTGTTGAAAGTATGGGACTGGAAAACCGTGCATACCCGGCTTCCCGACACCCAAGTGGTGGATGCAGCGCTGAAGCTGACAGGGTGGGGGAAGGTCCAACGCAAACCGGGTGCTGTTTTTCTTCCGGAAAAAGGCATGGGGCTCGATTTTGGTGGCTTCGGCAAGGAATTCGCAGTCGATCACGTGACACGTATTGCCCATCAGAATGGAATCACCGACGCGCTGATCGACCTTGGCCAGGATCTGTTTGCGATCGGTGGCAATGGCGTTCATCCGTTCTGGCATGTGGGCATTCAGAATGGCCGACACAAGGATAAATACCTCGGCGGACTCGCAGTCTCGGGCTACGCCGTATCATCGTCAGGCGATTATGAACGAGGATTTGAACACAACGGAGTCCGTTATGGCCACATTCTCGACCCTCGCACCGGCTGGCCGGTTTCTAACGGTATGTGTTCAGTCACCGCTTTGGCGCCGTCATGCCTTCAAGCCGGAGTGTTAAGTACCACGGTTTTTGTGCTCGGCCGACAAGAGGGCATCGCCTTTGCAACCCGCGCACCGGATGTGGAAGCCTGTATCCAGGACGACCGAGGGACTGAAAAAACCCCGGGTTTCATGAGCCGACAAGTCACAGCCGCATAATTCAAATCCAACAACCTAACTAATAAACCAACAAATACAATATGATGAAAACCATACTACTAACAACCGTCGTCACCTGTTCCTTGCTGATGCATTCAATGGCCAAAGAGCCATCCGTAGGTCAGGCTCTACCCAGCCTGTCTCAACTGCTTCCCGGGTCATCAGTTCCCAAGACAAAAGGCAAAGTGGTTCTTGTCGATTTCTGGGCATCATGGTGCGCCCCGTGTAAGGCGTCATTTCCATGTTTCACCCGACTTCACAACAAGTATGCCTCCAAGGGCCTGGTCATCATTGCGATTGGCGTGGACGAGGACGTCAGAAAATACAAAGCCTTTGCAGCTAAGAACAAGGCACCGTTTCTGCTTGCGCACGATAGTTCCCACAAAGCCGCGGCCTTCTTCAATCCGCCCACGATGCCATCGAGTTATCTGGTCGATCGCAAAGGCGTGATACGCCATATCCACAAAGGCTTCAAAGGTAAAAAAACCGAGGCTCTCTACGAAAAGGAAATCATTGCCCTGCTCGGTAAATAACCCGGACAGCTTCTAACACACATCAACTCTAACATTCAACTACAAGACCATGATCAAGTCATTTCTAATCCTGACAGGCTCAGCACTGTTGATCGGTATCAGCAGTTGCTCCCAACACCTCGTTCGCGTCAAACCCTATGAGCGGGGAAACCTGGCTAGTCCTCTGATGAGCGAAGATACAGATCCCTTGCAAAAACCCATGTCCGAGCATGTCTACTTCTCCCGTGAGGGGAGTTTTGGCGGTGGTGGAGTCGGTGGCGGTGGCTGTGGCTGTAACTAATCATTTTCCAATCCAACACACAATGACCACTATGAATCCATACCAAGTAAAGTATCCGCGTCTCAGACGTATTGGCCAGCGAGCCAGCTCGCTGATTGTGCTGCTTCAAAAATCGCCGTATGTCCAATTCCTGCTGCCCGAAGCAAAACTGATCAGTTCGGTTGCCACGGCGGATGCTGTGAAAATGACCATCGCCACGGTCGCTGGCCTGGGAGTTTTTGATTCGGTATCCGGTGCGACGGAAGTTGTGCAGGTATCACCATCGGCTAATTCCAACACCGTTCCGGCGACGACGGGTGAAGCTCTCACCTTCGTGTTTCAAGCCATCAATATTGGAGGTGAAAAGGTCAACCATTTCTCGGTGACCGGCACACTCCCACCCGGGCTGTCTCTTGCCCCGGGAGTGGTCAACAAGTCATTTGGATCGATCACGGGGACGCCTACCCAGGCGGGGACCTATTCAAATATACAAATCCGGGCTTGGGAAAAAGCCGATGAAGCAGATAGTAAAGTTGCATTGGGGACGTTCACGATCGTGGTGGCTGCACCTCCGGGAGCTGCCATTTCGCAGCATCCCGCATCGACCACGATTAACAGCGGGGAAACGACCACCTTGAACGTCACCGCATCCGGGACACCGCCATTTACCTATCAATGGTATCAGGGGGCGTCCGGCAGCACCACCACGCCGGTGGGAACGAATAGTAGCAGTTTCACCACGCCTGCGCTAACGACAACCACTCTCTATTGGGTGAAAGTAAGCAATACAGCCAACCCGGGTGGAGCCAACTCCAACGCGGCGACGGTGACTGTGATCAATCCGTTTGATACGTGGAGGAGTAGCTATTTTAACACGCAACAACTGGCGGATAGCGATATTTCCGGTCCGACAGCTGATCCGGATAAAGATGGCGTGTCCAACGAGGATGAATACATCTTTGGCACCTCTCCCGTGGTTTCAAATCCACCCTTGGTTGCCAGCGTGAACAAGAATGGAGGGAACATGGATATTTCCTTTACTGCTGTCAGCGCAACGGGAGCTGGGTATTCCGGCAAGACCCGGCATTATGCCATCGAGGTTTCAGACGACATGTCACAGGTCGGTGCCTGGCCTACACTTGCAGGCTATTCCGACATGATCGCCACGGGTCAAACGGTTACTGCACAGGTGCCGATCAACACGGATACGGAAAAATTCTACCGCATCCGATCATGGCTCACCCCCTGAGCGATGCGGTGGGGCAGGGTTGGTTCATCAATATGTGATGGTGACAGAATTCCCACTTGTCCTCCCGGGCCTAGTGGGATGATCTTCCGCTTATGCAATTTACCAATGTTACTGCCGAGGCAAAAGCGAACGTCTACTTTGATGGCAAAGTCGTCTCCCATGGGATTACCCTTGAGGATGGAACCACCAAGACCTTTGGTCTGATCTATCCGGGGAGTTACCACTTCGGAACGAAAAAGGCCGAGCGTATGGAGATCACGGAAGGTGCCTGTATCGTCACGCTCGACGGCCTGGATGGAAGTGACGGGTTCAATGCTGGCGAGCATTTTGATGTTCCCGCTGATTCAGGTTTTACCATCGAAGTCAGTGAGGGGATTTGCCAGTATATTTGCTCGTACATCGAGTCTTGAATTTCCTGTAAACGGGAAAGTTGAGTTACTTGTCTGTGCGGTCTTGGCCCTCTATCTGTTGATGTAGTTTCTGTGCTTCGGCATCCCGATTTTTCATGTGGTTCTCCCACCAGACAGTTTCTTTGATTTCTCGTTCGTTGGCTGGAAGCGTTTTCAGGGCGACGGGTGTGAGGTCAGGCAACAGGATCGCGGAGTGGGTTGTGATTGAGCTGCCTTTTTCATCAAGTGCGATCACTAACAGGAAAGAAATACGAAGTATTATATAGCTCACTAAACCCTCATTTACATGTGAGGGTATCCCCGTCGAGTCAAAACGAAATATTGCTTCGCACCCATTCGTATTCCCTGGCAATCTGGTCCTCGACCGGAATCTGTAATGCACCCGGCAGCACGCCCCAGGTGTAGGTCTCAATTTCAAAGTGGCGGCAGAAATTGGGATGCTGCTGGAAGTAGGCGAGCGCATCCCTGGCGTGGTCCTGGGTGGACGCCAGTGGTGGCTCGGGTTGCGCGTAGAGCGGGATGTGGAAGTGAATACGACCCTTTTCGTCAGCTGACAGGATTCGGGCGTCAGGAGTCGGGGCTTTGTCGGAACGGGTTACCAGGTATTCAGGAAGGTCTTTGAAACGCGCGAGTTTGCCGTTGTGTCCTTGGACGATGACCTGGTGGAGGTAGGTGGGCTCGTCAAAGTCCCGAATTTTTTCCAGAGCTTCCTCAGATGTCGGGTCGAATTCCAGTGCAGATGATAGATGCACTTTGGAAATGCGTAGACCCGCATCACGCAGCGCGGCCAACGATCTGTGGCAGTCATCGAATTCGAGCGCAAAGTGACAGGTGTCGTAGTTGATGCCGATGCGGCGTTTGATCAGCTCGGGATCATCCACGGTATCGAGAAACCGCTCAAAAAAAGCGAGCGTTTCTTCGGTGTTTTCAAAGTGTCCCAGCGGCTCGGGCTCGAGCCCGAGGTGGAGGTCGCGTTCGAATAAGCCCGATAATACTTCAATCGACTTTGCGCAGGCTTCCAGGTTTTTGAAAAGGGCAGCTTCGTCAGCATGGAATTCTTTAAATGATCCAGGGAGGGTGGAAACCGAACCTTCGATTCCCTCTGGTAAGAGTTGGGCGATGATGATGAATAAATTGTTCGTATATTCGAGTCGCTCGCTGCTTGTCCAGTCGGGTTGATAGACTTTCTCCTTCACCCGGGTGCCATGGAACGAGCCATAGGGGAAACCGTTGATGGTGAATACGTAGCAGTTTTCCTCGGAGAGCCATTGCTGGAAATTCTCGAGGTTGTCACCCTGGAGAAGCTCCCCGGCCGCGACGGCTGAGAGCCTCAGTCCGATAGCGTAGGGGGTGCCAGGGGGGGCGACTTTATCCCGGACAGATAAGGTGTGTTTTTTGAGTGCCTCCCAAGTTTCCCCCCAGGTTTCGGCAGGATGGATATTGGTGCAGTAGGCGAGATGTGCGTCAGCGATTTTCAAAACCTGGTATTTGGAGTTTAGAACGTAAAACTTACAATGCCTCTACGTTGCGAATATCAAGAATTTTCACGATACCTGCAAACGGGTCGTTGAAAAAGAGAACAGCCTGTCGGCCTAGCAGCTTCACCTCAATCATGCGTCCACGCGGGTCAGCTTGTCGGTAGTCGCCTACGGTTTCCGGATTGGCAGCCAAAGCATGGATGAACTGGATAACAGCGTCGCGATTACCCAGCCGCTGGAGGTGGTCAGCTGCCAGACAGTGGATGTAGACCAGGGTGTTAGTCATCCTTGAGAGCTTCTTGGGTTTTCTCCCATGATGGCCAGTTTTCAGGGTCAGCGTCATCGATGCGTTGATGGAGCGCTGGCATCACAAGCTTGTTGCGTTTGAGGCGTTCCATCAGCAGAAAACCGGCTAAATGGTCCTGTTCCGCCGCAGATAACCGGCGGAGGGTGGTTTTGAGTTGTTCAAGTTGGTCAGGATCCATGGTTAGACTTTGAAGTTCTTCGACTGGCTGAGGAATTCCACCGGATTGTCATACACGACCTTGCTGATGAGTTCCTCGGAATGCCGGCGTTTTTTCATCTCGACCATACACTTGGCAACGGCGAGCGGGTCCGAAACACCCCAGTCGCACGCCGAGTTCATCCAGATGTTTTCTGTGCCAAAATTCTCCAGAATATCGACAGCGCGGGGCAGGCTGCACTTTGATTCAGGATAGAGCGTCATACCGGCCCAGAAACCGGCATCGAGGACAAGTCCGGCGGTGTGTTCCTCAACGTGGTCGATGATGACCCGGCCCGGATCGACATGGGCGTTTTTCAAAGCATCAATGGTTAAGCGGGTGCCTTTGAGTTTGTCTTCGAGGTGTGGGGTGTGGATCAGGATGGAGAGGTCGTATTTCTGCGCGAGGGCGACATGTTCTTCGAAAATGGCCAGCTCGTTGACCGTGTTTTTGTTCATACCGATTTCCCCGATGCCCAGCACGTTGTCCTGGTCGAGAAACTCGGGAATGATGGCCATGACTTCGCGGGCGAAACCAGCGTCTTCGGCTTCCTTCGGATTGATACAAAGCCAGCTGTAGTGTTTGATGCCGAACTTGGCGGCGCGCTTCGGCTCGTAATCGGTGAGTTGGCGGTAGTAGTCGTAAAACCCTTGGGTCGAAGTCCGGTCAAACCCTGCCCAAAAAGCGGGTTCGCAGATGACCTCGCAGCCAGCCATGGCCATGGCCTGGTAGTCGTCGGTGGTCCGACTCACCATGTGGGCGTGTGGTTCGATGTATTTCATGATTCAGTAGTAGGTTGTAAGTAGGCGGTAGGCGGTAGGCGGTCGCTTACGCGATGATCCACGGTTGAGGGTTGGTAATCATTTTTCCAAGCATTCGGCCTATTTGTTGGTTGGTTTCTTGAAGGCGTACGATAGTTGCCGGGTCAATATATCCGCAATCCCTGGCAAAATCCATGTGTGTATCGGTTTCTTGATTCTCTCCATCACAGTCAGTGAGTTTACTTATGAAATGTGCTTCGTAACGACGTTTGGCCCACGCTTCACGGAGGTTTGCTTGCACAGACCGTGATGACCTTCGGATTTGGCTGGTCAGGGAGTATTTTTCTTCCGAAGGAAACGAATTGCTCAGATGAAATAGCTCCATCGCCTGCCTGTAGGCTAACTGATAAACCTCCAGGTCTTTCGCGGATGATGCAAATTTCCCCATAGCTGTGTGATTTGGATTCTGCCAACTGGCTACCGACTACTGGTCACCGGCCACCGCCCCAAAGGCCCCCTGGATGGTGGCTCTGGGGATGGGTTCGGTGCTGTGGTCGGAGAGGGCCTCGAGCACGGCCTGGGCGCGGGGGACGTCGCCCGGCGCCAGCATGGCCTTGAGTGCCTGCTGAAACCCGTCAGCCCGGAAATCGGAGTCTCCTTCGTGTCGGTCGAGCCGGTCGAGGTAGGCTGCGATATCGATCAGCTTGTGCCGCGCGTCCATGAAATAGAGATCGAGAATGTCTTTCTTACTGGGCATGCCGGTATTGTAAGTGTCAAAATCCAAAATCCAAACTCCAATTTCAGTTTCCAATTTCTGATTACTAAGATAGAAGCACGGCATGAGCGACATGGAACAACGTGATTTAGGACCCCAGCCACTTGACCGGATGATGGATGAGTGGGGGATATCCAACCATGCAATGGTCGATGTTTCCACCGAGCAGCTGACGCACAAGCAGGTGCAAAAGGCCCGCAAGGGGAGAAGGTTGACGCTGAAAATGATGCAGAAGGTCACCCGCGCGTTTAATGTGACGATCTGGCACCGGCTTAACAACCAGCAAAAGGAGGCGTATTACGAATACATGCATCGTGAGCTTTTTAACTACGCCAAAGGCCACGATCCACAATTTGAAGACCCGAACCGCGGGCTGATACTGGCATTAAAAGATGAACAGCCTATGGATTAAGGTGGGCTGTAGGATGCCAATGACAACGTAGAAAAGCTATCCAAGCTCTTTGATCCTCTACGAGGAGTATGAGAAACTCTTTTACGGCGACCGAATAAATCCCCACCCATTTTGATTACGATATTTTGACAACTCGTCAAAATCATGTAGAATGCCCAGGTAACAACTTCACATTGATAGTCTCGATCAAAATATTCCTGGCGACATGGATGGCGGTCTTTTTGGCTCTGCCCAACTGTCCGTGCCAGCTTTTTGAGCCACTGGGTATGGCATTTCCTCACAAACACGAGGTGGGGACCCCTGGAGGAGGCAATCCTGATTACAACGGCATCAATGAATGGCAGTGCCCGTCAAAAGGCAGCGACCGGGACTTGCCGGTTTGTCATTGCGAAGAAGGAATTGGCAAAACAGCCGAAGAGAGCGATGCGTATGAGTTGGGCTCGCCATCTCAACAGGTATCGAAAGTCGAGCAGGACGATTCCTGCCATGAGCTAATGTTGTATTTGACGCGTTTGTCGGCCAGAGCACCGCCTCCGGCCATGTTGACGAACTACTGGTTGAAAAATGCCCGGACGGGTGTTTACCGGCTTTGATGATTGATTTTTCGCGCTGACTCTTGAACTCAGCGCGAAGCCTGTGTGCAGCACATCTTGTGTTGGCAACAGGCGTTTGGAACTGCCATCCATTCGGGATCTTTACCCGGGCACTTCTATGCCTCATTATTTTCGATAGTCTCGGAATTTTCTGCGACATTACAAGTCGCTCCATTGAATCAAACAAAAACAAACAACCACCAATAACCAATACAAATCATGAAATTACAACATCTACCCATCGTCGCCGCCTCGCTTGTCGGGGTCATCGGCAGCCTCCATGCCACCACTTTCGAGGTGGATAAAGCCAATAGCTCGGTCCTGATCGACGTCAAGGCTACGGGCGACAGTTTCACTGGGACACTCGACAGCTACACAGCTGTCATCGAAGGCGACAAGGCCAGCAACAAGCCAAGCAAAGTAACCTTCGACTGGGATTTCCTGAATCTGAAAACCGGGAAAGACAAGCGTGACACCGAGATGATCTCCTGGTTGGAAAAAAAATCGAAGGGCAACTTTACCCTGGATAGTTTTACCAAGCGTACCGATGGACGTACTTGGGCAAAGGGGAAAATAACGATTCACGGGGTGACCCAGGTGATCGAATTCCCAGCCAAGGTCCTGGCCAAAGGAAACAAGATGACAATCCGCGGCACGGCTGTCATTGATACGAGAAAACACGATCTGCCCATTATCAAGATGATCGGCCTCTTCAAGGTGAACCCACTGGTGACGGTGCGTTTCACGCTAAGGGGAACGTTAAAATAAACAAGGCCATCAACAACCCCATCATCAAATGAAACTCATCAATCAGGCAACGGGGCTTAACCCCGTTGCCGAAAAATGCGACCGGGCGTTCCGCCAATCGTTGCCCGAATCCTTCAAGGATGACGCACCCGTGTCTGAGGCGCTGCGTTACTGCCTGAGACATCCGGGTGCCTTGGTGCGTGCCCAGCTCGCCTACCAGACTTGCCTCACCGTCGGTATCAACGAGGATTCGGCGCTGCAACTTGCCACAGGTGTGGAGTACTTGCACACGGCGTCACTCTTGTTTGATGACCTGCCGTGTATGGATGATGCGATGGAACGTCGCGGGTTTCCCACCGTCCACGCCATCTATGCAGAGGACTCTGCCATACTAGCCGCCTTGGCCCTGGTCAACCGGGGCTACACGCTGCTCTGGTCGGCCATGCAGGACCAGGACAAGGCAGCGCGGCTCAAGGCTGCCGAATACCTTGATCGCTGCCTCGGCGTGTGTGGTATTCTAGGTGGGCAAAGTAGGGATGTCCACATGACGCCTCAGGCGACTTCCGTGGAAGTGATCCGGGTGGCCTACGGGAAAACGGTGTCGCTGGTGAAAATGGCGATGGCGTTTCCAGCCATGTTGGGGAGCGCCGGAGAATCGCGTGACCTCGAACTGCTTGCCACCTACTGGGGGCTGGCCTATCAGGTGTCCGATGACCTCAAGGACGTGTGTGCTTCATCGCAGTCAACCGGAAAAACCGTACGTCAGGACGCCGGGAAAGGCCGCCCTAACATCGCGGTCTGCGAGGGTGTTTCCAAGGCAGTGAACCGTATGTTCCATTACGTCGCCAAGGGGGACGCCGTGCTCGAGCGCCTCGTGTCAGGGCGCAGGGAGTGGGTTTTTCTCAGCGCGATGCGGAAACGCTTCGAGGATGAGCTTGCTTTCTGGCAGCATGAGGCGCAGGAACTGTCCATGACCGGTACCCAATGAGTTTATTACGACTGATCAGCACCAACCTCCGCCGACATCGTGTGCGCACTGCCATCGGCGCCACGGGGATCGCCTTTGGCGTCGCCACGATGTTATGTGTCGTGACGATCCTGCAAGGGGCGATCCACATGTTCGAACGCATTCTGAGCAGTGACAGTGAGATGATCGTGTTTGAGAAAAACGTATCGGATCTCTTTTTCAGCTCTGTACCAATCGACGTGGTTGACGAGCTGAATGGACTCGCCATGGTCGAGCGCGCCGAGCCGGCGTTGTTTGGTATTGTTTCCAGTCCCGAGCAACCGGTGATCACGTGTTTTGGCATCCGCACGGATGCTGCGCGACTGAAATCATCCGAGTGGGTTTCAGGATCGGCGGATGATTTTACCGAGGATGGTAATGCTATCGTCATCGGTTCTCGTGCCGCCGAATTTCTCAATGCCGTGGTAGGCGAGGATGTGGCCATTGGAAACGAAAAGTTTCCCGTCGCAGGCATCATCAAAACTGAAAACGGCTTTGAGGATGGCGGGGTCTTTATGCCGCTCAAACTCTGCCAGTCGTATTTCCACAAAGAGGGGAATGTCTCGGTGGCAACGATCAAACTCAGTGATCAGGACGGTGCGGAGGCCTTCCGTGAATATGTCGAGAAAAACCACCCTGAACTCGTGGCGATGGAGAATGATGAATTCAGCCAGAGCTACTCGCAGTTTAAAATACTCAAAACCACCGGCTGGGTGGTCGGGGGATGTGCGTTTTTGTTAGGTGGGCTGAGTGTGGCCAATACCATGATCATGTCGGTTTACGGAAGGATACGCGAAATCGCCATCCTGCGTGTCTGCGGGTTCTCCCGGGGTCAGATTGCCCAGTTGATTTTTGGTGAGTCGGTGATGGTGTCACTGCTCGGCGTGATCCTGGGAATCGTCCTCAGCAAGGCCGCGATGCTGCTGCTGAAGTCGCTGCCGTTTCTCCAGGGCTATGTGGACACGAACATCAACCCGATGGTGGTGTTGACCGTCGTGGTGCTCGCCATGCTGACCGGTATGGCGGGGGCGCTTTACCCCGCCGCCTACGGTATGAAAATCAAAGCCGCCGAAGCACTCAGATTTGAATAGACGATGAAGAAGGAAAATACTCTGATCGATGCGCGCGATGTCACCAAAAGCTACGAGGACGGAAAAATCCAGGTGCTTCATGGTGCCAGCCTGACAATCCAAAAAGGTGAGATCGTCGCACTCTGCGGCCCGTCGGGTGGTGGCAAATCAACCTTGCTCCACATACTCGCAGGCATTGATTTCGCCGACAGCGGAGTGGTGTTGGTCGAGGGAAAGGCATTGGACACCGAAGCCCGGAGAACCCGGATGCTGCGTGAGCGGATCGGGTTTGTGTTCCAACTTCACAACCTGATCCCCGACCTGACACTCTACGAAAACTGCATGATCCCTTGTGTCGCGGCCGGTATCAAATCCGCTGTTGCCAAAGAGCGGTTCAATGAGCTCGTCGCGCGCACGGGCATTGGCCACCGGGTGAACAACCGTATCCAGGATCTTTCCGGCGGCGAGCGTCAACGGGCGGCGTTGTGCCGGGCACTGATGAACCGCCCCGATATCATCCTCGCCGACGAGCCGACAGGTGCCCTCGATGAAAAGAGCCGTGAGCAGGTATTCTCGCTTTTACTCGAACTGGTGAAAAGCGAAGGCGGCACGCTGGTGATGGCGACCCACGACAAAGAACTCGCCCAGCGCGCCGACCGTGTCCTCACGGTTAGCAACGGTGTGGTATCGGTTGAATAGCAAGATGAGTGCGAAACCTGAAATACCGGATCACCCGGCGGTGCTGTCGGCATCCACCCATGCCTTGGGCTGGATGTTGTTCGCCAATGTGATCGGTGTTTTACTTGCCGTCTTGTTAGTGGTTCCCGAAACGGGATTACTGCTGGGGGAGTGGACCTACGGAAGGTTGGTGCCTCTGCACCTCAATATCCACCTCTACGGCTGGGTGAGCTTGCCGCTGATGGGGGTGTTGTTGTACGTCTACCGGGTGCATGAGACAGTGGTCGGTGCATATGCCCGTTCCGTCGTCTGGCTGTGGTCGATGGCGCTGGTAATGGGCTGCGGAGCATGGTTGTCCGGGGTGAGTAGCGGCAAGATCTTTCTCGATTGGAAAGGGCTGTCATGTTACCTCTTTGTGGCGGTGATGTCGGGTCTATGGGTGCTGTTAGCGGTCGCGTGGTGGCAGCGAAAGCATCAACCAGGAAACAGGATGAGGCTCCTGGGTCTGCTGGGACTGTTGCCCATTCCGGTGACGCTTTATCTTGCAACAGGTCCTGACATTTACCCGCCTGTAAACCCCGATACGGGTGGCCCCACGGGTGTGAGTTTACTGGGATCGACGCTATCCATCCTGTTTTTACTGCTGATCCTGCCGATGATGTGTGGCTGTGAAAAACGCGACGGCTTGAGTCGATGGGCGAAACTTTGTTGGTCGGCATTTGGTCTGGAAACTCTGTTAGTCATGCTGATGAAGCAGGGCAATAGCTCACACCGCGAGCTAGAGCAAATTCTCGGGCTTGGCAGTCTGGTTATCTGGATGCCGCTGATGCCGGTGTATTTCAAATTTTGGAATTGGCGGCCAGGGGTATTAAAATGGAGTCACGCAACGATGGCATGGTTGCTGCTGCTGATCCTAACAGGTTGGCTGAGCTTTCTTCCAGGCTGGCTCGACCATTTGAAATTCACCAATGGTCTGGTGGCTCATTCTCATGTGGCGATGGCTGGATTTTGCTCCAGTTTCCTGATGCTGTTAATGGGGCAGGTGCTGCCGGAGAAGTGCGGTCGGCTGCTGTGCAGGGAACGTGAATTTGCCTACTGGCAGTTGGCGGTGGCGGGATACGTTGTGCTGATGTGGTATTCCGGATGGAACGAGGGAAATGATGCCGGCTTTGTGATCATGCAGGGCGAGGGCATGATAAAGATTTACCTCCTCAGGGTGGTGTGCGGGCTGGTGATGTTATGGGCATCTTTCCGCTGGTGGTCGGGGTTTTTACAACTAACAAATCATGAACAATAAACTCAAACTATTTCAATGGGCAGTAGGTGCCTGCGATGCGAGCACGGGTATTCTGCTGGTGCTGGCCCCGGTGTGGACGCTGCATTTGATGGGCATGAAAGACATTCCCGAGCCTGCTGACATGATTTCCTTTGTCGGGATTTTTGTCATGGCGGTGGGCGTGTCCTATTTCCTGGTCAAGCGTGAGGATGCGGCGGGTTGGAAAATGCAGTGGCGGGTGACCGCGCTGGTGCGACTATCGGTCGCCTGTTTTCTAACCTGGAAAATCTTTGGAGTTGGTTGGGAAATGCGATGGCTCACGGTGCTGCTCACCGATCTGGTGATCGCAGGTATTCAAATCACGGGACTGAAGAAAAGTTGGCTCGACCTGTCGGAAAAATAACGATGAGAGGGTTTTTACAGGGCGTTATCTGGGTGACGGGAGTGTATTTTTACTTCCTCATCTTCGCGCAATTTTCCTTTTTAGAAATCCTGGAAAGTCGTGGGCTGGCAGCGGGTTCATTGAAGGGGGTGATGGGGGCGATGGCATTGGGCGGCATGGCTGGAAGCGTTCTGGTGCTGCCGTTGCGGAAGATGTTTTCATGGGTTTCGATGATGAGGGTGGCTGCGGTGTTTTGTGCGGCGATGCCACCGTTGGCTGTGCTTTCGCCATCCAATCCAGTCGTCCATATTGCGATTGCTGCGGGAATCGGCCTTGGGCTGGGCGTGTTGACCGTTTTGTTGGCAGCCCACCTAGGGCGACTCATGGATCATGTCTATCTCGGCGCAGGTCTGGGAACAGGTCTGGCCTACATGCTGAGCAATCTGCCCTGGATTTTTCAAGCCACTCCATCTGCGCGGTGTTATCTAACGGCTGCGGCTGTGCTCTTGTTGGGGTTGCTTCCTATCCATCCGGTCACTGGCAAGTCGGGTAGGGGGAAGGCCAGGAGCATGCGGCTGTTTCTGGTCGGGGTGGTTTGTTTTACCATGCTTGTCTGGCTGGATTCGGCGGCGTTTTATATCATCCAGCACAATCAGGAAATCAAGCTGGGCACCTGGGGTGAGTCCTATCTCTGGAGGAATGCCATCGTGCATTTGTTGGTCGCCGTATTTTCCGGCTGGTTGTTATTACGTGGCCGGATCATCCTGGTGTTAGCCTCGGCCTTTGCCCTGCTGGGGGTTGCCGGGTTGATGGCCTCGGAGGATGGACTCAGGTCGATTGCCGGGTATTTGTACCCTGCGGGGGTGTCGTTGTATTCGGTGGCGTTGATTCTTTACCCGGCGGTGTGGTTAGGGCAGCAAGGAGCCACGCTGCGAGCGGTTGTGTTGTTTGCCGTCGCCGGCTGGCTCGGCTCGGCCATGGGGATCGGTATGGCCCAGGATTTGAATAAGGTGCCTGAAGCCTTCGTGGTCGTCGCAGGTATCGTGATGATTTTTCCCGCCGTGTGGTGTGTTATCAAAGATCGCAAACGAGAGGTGATCGTGTGTGGTATGGTCGCTATTTTGTGTGTGGCATGGTTGTCATTGAGTAAAAAATCAGGGCCCTCAAACGAGAACGATCCCATTTCCTTGGGACGTGAAGTGTATATCAGTGAAGGTTGCATCCATTGTCACTCGCGTTATGTGCGACCGGAGACAAGGGATGTTACCCTGTGGGGGCCTGCCCGGGATCTCGGCACGATCACCAGGGAGTCGCCGGTGATCATCGGGAACAGACGCCAGGGGCCGGATTTACTGCAAGTGGGGCTACGTCGGTCCAAAGGATGGATGCGACAGCACTTTATCGATCCCAAATCACTCAGCCCTCACAGTACCATGCCCAGCTATGCACACTTGTTTGAAGATGAGCGCGGGGATGCCTTGGTCGAGTTTCTGGCTGCTTTCGACGAAGATGATTTCGCCAAGCGGCAGCAAACAATCCATCGTTGGGCACCGGCATCAAGCACCCGCGCAAAGTCGGCGGATCGTGGACAGGAACTCTACAGCAGTCACTGTATGTCTTGCCATGGCGGGCAGGGCAGGGGGGATGGAGTGCTTGCAGGCCTGTGGGCAAAGCCGCCAGCCAATCTGGTTGATGGCCCGTTTGCCTTTACCTCTGTCGATGACGGCGGACTCATGCTCGCCCGTGTGATCAAGTTTGGCATCCCCGGAACAGACATGCCGGGACACGAGCTGTTATCGGACTCCGATGTGAAAACATTGGTCGATTATGTTAGGATTCTCAGAACAAAATAACCACCAAACCACAATGAAACTAAATCCGAAAAAAATAATGTTAGGCATGCTGATTGTCGCCCTTCTGGGTGCCGGGGCGGCCTGGTATGCTATCCAGCAGAAGCTGAAACCGACCGAGGCTTACATTCGTTACTGTAACAATGCCCGCCTGATCCACGAGCAGCTTGTCGAGTTTGAAAAAGATTATTTGGAGCTCCCGTCAGCGGAAGCCATGGCTGATGACCCTGAAGCAAAATCGTTGGATTTGAGCTCATCGAACGGATACCTTGGCCAGCTGATCATCGCGGCGGGCAGGGATTCGGAGGAGATTTTCCACATTGCGGAGTCCTCGGTCTGCTCCGGCTCCCTGCCCGATAACAAGGTGGTTCCCCGGGAAGAAGTGCTGCGAGCCGGTGAAAATGGCTGGGCCTATTTCAAAGGCAGAACGATCGACGGCAATGCCGAGCCGTCACAACCCTTGCTGGTGCCAGGTTGGAACCCTGATACCAAAGTATGGGATGATGCCATCTGGAAGACGGGTATCCCTGTATTGAGTGCCGATGGCTCGGTGGTGCTTTATCAGGCCGATACCGAGACGGAAAAAGAAGGATATAGGATCAGGAAAGACGGGCTACCGTTTAAAAAAGACGACCCCGATCTCATTCAACCCGCGGCAAGATAATCCACCCATTGACATCTACTCTACCAAGCGCATAATTAGCAAATCCATCCACAACACCAATGAACAAACACACCCTCATCAAGCTTCTGGTTCTTCCCTTTTTCATCTTCACCGCCCAGGCCCAGGAAGTCGCGGTGAAGACCTACCAGAAAGGGGACACCGTAGCTCCCTTCAAAGCCGCTGACCAACACGGCAAGGCATACACGTTGAACAAGGGAACCCGCTACCTGATGGTGACCTTTGATATGTCGACCGGGAAAAAAGCGAACAAAGTCCTGCACGAAAAAGGAGCAGCCTATTTGCCGGGGAAAAAGGCGGTTTATGTGGCGAATATCCATGGTATGCCCGGAATTGGCCGCACTTTTGCCTTACCGAAGATGCGTAAGTATGCCCATCGGATCATCCTCGCCGATGCCGAGGGCTTGCTCGATCCATTTCCAACCCAGGATGGAAAAGTAACCATACTCACCCTGAATTCCCGTGGGGTGGTCACGGCCATTGCCTACTGGGACCCGAAAACCCAGAAAGTGGACGACCTGCTCAAGTGATTGATTAACCTTAGATCGATTGGTTTCAAACCGTGGACTCCCTGACTCAAGCTGTCGTAGGCGCAGCGGTCGGTGAGCTGATCCTTGGAAAAAAACTCGGCTGGCGCGGTGCCGCCTGGGGGGCTTTTTTCGGGACGCTTCCCGACCTCGATATCGTGGCGCTGCCATTTTTGGATGCAGCGGCGGGAATCCGCTGGCACCGGGGGATATCGCATTCAATCCTCGTGATGATCCTGGCGAGCCTGGTGCTGGCGAAACCCTTGGCCAGGCGTTACCAGGCGCGGGGAGTCGTGCCCAGGGAAATGGCATGGATGGTATTCTGGGCATGGAGCACCCACTCGTTGGTCGATTGTTTTACCACCTATGGGACGCAGGTTTTTGACCCCTTTTCCAACTACCGGCTGGCGATGAATGTTTTTTTTATCGTCGACCCCTTGTTCACCTTGCCACTGCTGGTTGGGATTGTGAAAGCGCTCCGACTGGACGTAAAGGACTACTTGAAACGCAGACGTATCATGACCTGGGCCATCGAGTTATCCTGCCTCTACCTCGCTTTCGGCTTTGCCATGAAAGAATGGGCCGGCCGGGAGATGCAAAGGGGACTCGCCGGGAGAATCCCCGGTGCTGAGTTGGTCGCCGTTGCCCCCAGTTCATTCAACACGATCCTGTGGCGTGGTTTGATCGAGACGGAAAAGGGGTATTATCTGACCTATTGGTCGCCATTTGATGTGGGGCATGCGACTTATCAATATATCCCCAAAAACCGCGAGCTGGCCAGCCGCTTCGAAGGTGATGAGACCCTGGACGCCTTAAAGTGGTTTTCCCGTGGGCACTGGGTAGCGCGCGAGGGCGATGATGGCACCCTGGTGATCGTCGATATGCGGTTCACCGAAATCCGCGACCCCCGCCACGGGGTCATGCAACCTATTTTCCAGTGGCACATGAGCCGCGACAGCGAAGGCCGGACCCTGGCACCGATGTTGAGACCCCTGGGTGTGAACTACCCGGCCGCCATTGCCCTGGTCTGGCAACGCATCTGGGGCGGGCGTGAAGGCTGGGAGGCTGTGGACGGGTTTTAAATAGGTGGAGCTGTATAGAGTGGAGGCTTGCAGTCTCCGGCTGCCAATCGCTGATCAACCCAAAGCATGGCGCACTACAGGAAGTCGCGGACTACAAGTCCACACCCCATATTTCCATATCACTTCGCCTCGTCGATCATCTTGATGGTCTGGGCCTCCACCTCTTTGGCGACTTGGATCAGGGTGGGATCATCAGACAGGGCAGCCAGCATCTGTTCGGGTTTGATCAGTCCGAGCATGGTTTTGCCTTTTTCCGTGTAGACTGATATCCGGCAGGGCAGCGCCATATTGAGTCGCATGTCGGTGGCCAATACCTTGGCGGCTTGTCCGGGGTTGCAGACTTCAAAGACGCGGCATTCCTCGGTAAAATCGATACCTTTGCTGCGCAAGGTCGCGCCGAGGTCGTGGATGTGGAGAACTCCGAACTGGTTATCTTTGACGGACACCTCGAGGTCGGCGGACGCCTGTTCAAAGGATTTGGCTGTTTCGGCGATGTAATACATGTGCATGATGTTGTTAGAATGTTTGTTGTTACCTGCACTTATAGCAGGGGGACAATTCGAGTCAAATCTGGTGTTTCCATATTCGCATAAATACGTTATGGAATTGTTTGGATGAAAGTCGATTTTCTAATCATTGGCCAAGGGATTGCCGGGAGCACATTAGCGCTGGAATTACTCAACCGTGAAAAGTCCGTCTTGGTGGTGGACCGTCAGGACGCGGGTTCATCGACGAGGGTGGCGGCTGGGCTGGTCACCCCGTTAACAGGAAAGGGCATGAACCCGGCGTGGCGCCAGGAGGAATACTTGCCCAAGGCGGTGGCGTATTACCATGCCCTGGAAAAAGTGAGTGGCAGGCGGCTGTATCGGAAAACGCCCGTGGTCCGTTTGTTCAGCTCGGAAAAGGAGCGCGATAAGTGGCAAGAAAAAGCCCGTGATCACGATCAGTGGGCGTTTGAGATGGCGCGAGTCGAAGGGCCGTTCAAACTCGGGCTGGGTGGGATTGAAATGTCGCAGGGTGCCTGGCTCGATACCCTGGCTTTCCTTCAGGTGGTGAAAGATAAACTCATTGATTCAGGCGCATGGAGGGACGGTGAGTTTGCGGAGGACGATGTAGCCTTTGAAGACGATATGGTTAGATGGCAGGATGTTTTTGCGGGGAAAATCATTCTTTGCCAGGGAGCCTACGGTCTGTCGGGTGTCGACGGCTACAACGGTTGGTTCAGTCATATTCCCCATCGCAGTGCCAAGGGAGAGGTTCTCAGCCTGTGGGTTGGTGGGCTTGATGAAACGAAGCGTTACCATTGCAACGGTTGGCTGGCACCGCGGGAAGGGGGCATGTGGAAGGCCGGGGCGAACTACGATTGGAATCATTTGAATTCGATTCCGACTGAAGCAGGAAAAAACGAGGTGATCACAAAATTAAGGACATGGCTGGACGAGGGGGATGTGCCGATGGAGGTGATCGGGCACGAGGCGGGAGTTCGTCCCATCATACGTAACAGCCGCCCGTTGATAGGATTTCACCCTGCGATGCCGCAGGTAGGATTTTTTAACGGTTTGGGATCAAAAGGCACTTTGATGGCTCCGGCTGTGGCAGAGCATTTTGCGCAGCACCTATGCGGTGAGTGTGATCTTGATGGGGATCTTTCACTGGCGAGTTTTGAAACACCCGACTGGGCCTGATGGTGGATGTCTACACCATAGAAGGAAGTTTGATCGCCAAGGCGCACGCGTGTGTTGCGGCGATCGTGTTACCGGGTGATAGGGTTGTCGATGCTACCTTGGGAAACGGGCACGATGCCTTGTTTCTTGCCCGCTGTGTAGGCGAGTATGGGAAGGTGATTGGCTTTGATGTGCAGCGTGCCGCGATTGACTCTAGTCGGCAAAGGCTAACAGAGTCGGGTATCAATGATGCAGTGTATGAGCTTCATTTGGCAAGTCATTCCGAGCTATCGAAACATGTTTCCGGTGAGCTTTCTGCCGTGATGTTCAATCTTGGTTACCTCCCGGGGGGCGATAAGACTCAAATAACGCAGGTCGACTCAACCCTCAAGGCGTTAGGCGATGCGTTGGTGAAATTGAAACAAGGGGGGCTTCTCACGGTCATGTGCTATCCCGGTCATGCGGGGGGGGATGACGAGGCGGATGCCGTGAAATCATTTTTCACAGATCCCCCCCATGCAGTCGGCCTTGGATTCGATTGCAGGGTTTCACTCTATCAACGCGATGGTGCCGTGGCTACCACGCCATTTTTGTTGGTGGCACAAAAAGCGGTCGGCTCCTGATAGGGAGCCAACCGCGCTGTTGTGGTTTTTTAAGACTTAGAATGGTTTGCCCTCGAGCTGCTCGACCTCCTGGATGGTCATTTTGAATGGCGCAAGCGTCTTGGCGATGGTTTCCCTGTCCAGCTCTCCGGCTTTGACGAGGTGGATGGTGATACCACTATTAACGTACGCACCGGCGATGCCGTCGATTTTTTCCAAGGCCACACGGGCCTTTTCGTTGGTGTCGGCTCATCCGGTGCCGGTGACGGTGAGGAGGTAGGCGGCCTCTGGAACAGCGGATTCCTGTTTCTCGAAGGAGGCAAGACCAAGGCCTTGGGCTACGAGAGCCTTGGTGGTCTTTTCCTTGTCGAGCTCTCTGCCGTCCTCCATCAGGACAGTAGCGCGAAGACCGGAAAGGAGGATTTTTTTGACTCCTTCTTGAGTTTTGATCGCCAAACTGGCTTTTCCGGCAACGCCTCAGCCCTTGCCGGTGACCTGGACAATGTAGAGGGTGGTGGTATTGGCTGCGACAGTGTCGGGAGCCTCTTTGGCGGGGGCGGCGGCATCGTCTGCGGATACGGGCAGCAGAGCAAAGCCGGAAAGGGCGGCAATGGTCATGCCGACAGTAACGGTATTCATTATAGTGGCTTTCATGGTAATTTATCCTGATGGAACTTCATAATCTACCTTGAATTCATGCAGATGCAAGTTGAGAGGTGATGATTGTTTTTACGCCCGGTAGCGTGGGCGGTTGGAAAATGGGCATGGTATTGTAACAGCCGGTAGCCGCGATCTGGGTAGACTGGAAGCATCAAACCAAAACGCAGAAATGGACCCCGTTCTCAAATTAACCAGAAAGTGCCGCCCCAGTCTCAACGATTGCGGCGTCAAACCCCTGACGCGTGAAATGCATGAGTACCTGGTATCCTCCTACCTGGTTTGGCCGTTGATTGCCGGTCTTGGTAACGTAGGAGGAAGTATCGTGGTTCTATGCTCGATAGTAGCCACTTTCCTGGTGCTGGGTTTTCTTTTCTACAATCTGCTCGTTGCCTTGGTGCAGATGTCCCATGACGACAAGAAGAGGCTGCGGATTAGCCAGGCCATTTTCTGCCTGACCTTTCTTGTCCTGGCTATCCGCATAGGCTGGTTGCTGAGTTGAGGGTATTCTCACTCGTTCACGTAATCATTGTGCCTCATCCGGGATAGGGCGGTCATGTGGGCGGAATAGCTTTGGGCTCTATCGGTGGTTCCGTCCACATAGATGATCACATCGGTGTCATGACCCCAGAGTATTAACATGTTGGGATCAGATTTTGAGCTCTGGCTGTGGTAGTAGGTCCAGTTTTTTCCCTGGATGGTTTGCAGACTTTTGATCGAGGGGCAATAGCCTTTGTCCTCTAGTTCTTGAAGGGTGGGGGGGAAATGACCATGGTCGGCTTCATATTTCAGAAGCAACTGATGGATTTCCTTTCCCCGCCTGATCTCCTCGGCAACTTGCTCGGCCTTGACCCGCTTGGATTCATTCACGTTGTAGACGATGGTGGTAATCGTCGCTGTGATTAGAAAAAGGCTGGCGTAACCGCAGATGAGACCAGCGAGTGCCAGACCTTTGCCTTGCAATGCCCCATGGGACTTTTTGATTCTGGAGCGGGCGACATGCCCGCAGATGATGGCGACAATGGCGGGGATTACCAGGAGCACGAACGAGGCGACACCACAAATCAGGCTGGTAATAGCAAGACCGGAGGTCTGTCTGGGTTGTGGCGGGAGGACGGCTGGAGCTTGGGGGGACATCATTTCCACCATCCTAGATAAATCACTCGACTTCGACAACCATATTGATTTCCACCGAGACGTTCAGCGGCAGGGCGGCGGCCCCCATGGCAGTGCGTGAGTGGACGCCCTTGTCACCGAAAATTTCAACAAGCAGGTCCGAGCAGCCGTTGATGACGGCGGGGTGCTGATAGAAATCCGGCTCGGAATTGACGAAGCCCCCCACATTGACGATGCGGGTGACTTTATCGAGATCGCCGATCTCAGCCTTCACGACGGCGAGGCGGTTGAGAGTGATCACACGGGCTGCTTCCTGGGCGGTTTCGACGGATGTGTCAGTAGGCACTTTACCGAGGAAGGTGTCATCGTCGAGGGGTGGGATACCTCCGGCGAGAAAGAGCAGGTTGCCGGACCTGACGCAGTTGACGTATGAGCCGGCCGGGGCGGGAGCTTCAGGGAGAGTGTAGCCGAGAGAGGTGATTTTTTCTTCGATCGTCATGGTGTTGGTATGTGGAGTTTAAAACTTGAGTTATTTTCTAGCTAGCGCGGCGGCGACGAAGCCGGCGAAAATCGGGTGTGGGTGGTTGGGTTTCGACTGGAACTCGGGGTGGAACTGGGCACCGATGAAAAACGGATGGTCGGCGATCTCGACGATTTCCACCAGGCCTTCGGGGTCAGAGACGGCGCTGACGATGAGCCCGGCCGCTTCGATCTGCTTACGGTAGGCGGGGTTGAACTCATAGCGGTGGCGATGGCGCTCACTGATGGTGTCGGTGCCGTATAATTTTTCGGCTTTGGTTCCGGGGAGGATTTTGGAGTCGCTGGCTCCGAGACGCATGGTGGCGCCCATGTCATTGATCCCTTGCTGTTCCTCTTGCAGGGAGATCACCGGGTGGGGCGTGTCCTTGTCGAATTCAGTGGAGTTGGCATTTTCCAAGCCGCAGGCATTGCGGGCAAATTCAATGGTGGCGATCTGCATGCCGAGGCAGATGCCAAAGTAGGGCACGTTGTTTTCGCGGGCGTATTTGGCGGTGAGGATTTTTCCCTCGGTGCCCCGGTCGCCAAAGCCCCCTGGGATGAGGATGCCATCCATACCTTCAAGGTGGGCGGCGGCCCCGTCTTTCTCAATGGCTTCCGCCTCCACACGCTCGACCACCACACGGGTGTCATGGGCCGCTCCAGCGTGAGTCAGGGATTCGTAGATCGATTTGTAAGCGTCTTGAAGTTCGATGTATTTACCAACCACAGCGATTTTGATTTCGTGGGTTGGGTTGATGATATGATCGACAAAATCCTGCCACTCGTGGAGATCGGGTGTCTTGGATTCCAGGCCTAGCCGATCGGTGACGAGGCGATCGAGTTTGTCCCGGCGCAAGTCGATGGGGCACTCATAGATGGTGTGGGCGACATCTCGGAATGCCACGACGTTTTTCCTCTCGACGTTACAGAACATGGCGATTTTGCAGCGGTTGTCTTCGTCGAGGTCATGCTCGGTCCGGCATACGATGATATCGGGCTGGATACCGATTTCACGGAGCTTGGCAACGGACTGCTGGGTGGGTTTGGTTTTGATCTCACCGGCTGCCCGGATTTTGGGCAACAGGGTGACGTGAATGAAACAGACGTTGTCGCGCCCGACATCGAGGGAAAACTGGCGGAGTGCCTCCAGGAACAAGTGACCTTCGATGTCACCCACGGTCCCGCCAATCTCGGTGATGATGACATCCGCATCAGAGCGTAGCGCGACGTCATTGATACGCGCCTTGATCTCATCGGTGCAGTGCGGGATGAACTGGACGGTTTTACCAAGATATTCTCCTTTTCGCTCTTTGCGGATCACGTTTTCAAAGACCTGTCCGGAGGTCAGGTTGTTAAAGCGGGTCAGGGTGCAGTTGGTGAAGCGCTCGTAGTGGCCGAGGTCGAGATCGGTCTCTGCACCGTCGTCGAGCACATAGACCTCGCCGTGTTGGAATGGCGACATGGTGCCGGGGTCGACATTGAGGTAGGGGTCGAATTTCTGCAGGATGACGGACAGCCCGCGGTGTTCAAGCAGGGTGCCCAGTGAGGCGGCTGCGAGTCCTTTTCCGAGTGACGAGACGACACCACCGGTGACAAAGATATATTTGGTAGGCTGGGGCATTTTGAATAGTGAATTAGGAATGTTGAATGGTGAAATTATCGGAGCAAATCTTCGATTTGTTGAGCTTGTTCCATGGTGTCGACGCCGGGGGATTCGTCGTTGGTGATGAGGACTTTGATACGGGCACCGTTTTCGAGGGCACGGAGTTGTTCGAGGGATTCCGTGAGTTCGAGTGGGGAGGGGGGCCAGGTGATGAATTTTTCCAGGAAATCACGACGGTAGGCGTAGATGCCCTTGTGCCGGTAGAGCTGGAGTTGCGGGCATGGGGACCGGCGGTACGGCAGCGGGCTGCGGGAGAAATAGAGGGCATCTCCGTTGAGTGCTAGAACACACTTCACCACATTGGGATCGTTGATGAGCTCTTCGTCGCTGATCGGGTTGGCGGCCGTTGCCATGGAGACACCGCTGTCCTGATGAAGAGCTGTGGCGAGTTGATCAATCAACGCAGGATCGATCAGCGGTTCGTCGCCCTGGATATTAATCAGGTAGGCGGACTCAGGAAATGCGGCGGCGGCCTCGGCGATGCGATCCGTACCCGTCGGGTGATTTTCAGAGGTCATCACCGCATGGGCACCAAACTGGGTGGCTGCGTCGTAAATCCGCTGGTCATCGGTGGCTATCACCACCGCACCCAGGTTGTGACACTGCTGACAACGTTCCCAGACGTGCTGGACAAGCGGTTTCCCAGCGATGGGATGAAGCGGTTTGCCGGGGAAGCGTGTTGAAGCCCAGCGAGCTGGGATGATACCGAGAGTAAGATGTTTTCCAGATGAGGCCACGCTGCGTTAATCTGGAATTGAGTTATGATCGACAGGGCGGAAACGACAAGACTCTTTTGCAAATAGTTTGAAGTTTTCACCCAGCTTCGCCAGAAGGCTGCGCAGGGCATGGGTTGAAGTTTGAGTTTGAAGAGTGCAGTCACCCTGATAGCCTCCGCGCCTATGAAGGACGTGCACGAGTATTTCACCTATTGGGATTGGGCCGTTGTGGCGGCTTATATGATCATCACCACCCTGATCGGCCATCGGCTCTCCGGCAAGCAGGCAAATATCAAGGATTTCTTCCTCGGTGGTAAAACACTGCCCTGGTGGTCGGTGAGTGGTTCGATGATCGCCACCGAGATCAGCGCCCTCACTTTCATCGGTGTCCCCGGAGGTGTCTACGCGATGTCCGGCGATTGGACGTATTTGCAATGGGGGCTGGGATCGATCATTGCCCGCTTCGCCGTGGCCTACTGGTTGGTGCCTCTTTATTACGAAAAGGAAATCTACAGCCCCTATGACTTTATGGGAGACCGACTGGGTGAGGGTGTGCGCCGACTCGTGACGGGGCTTTTCTCGGTAGGTGCGATACTTGGCCAGAGTGTGCGTGTTCTGGTCACCGCGATCATCCTCCAGGTGGTCACCGGCATGGATGCGAGTTTGTGTATCGTTGTCATTGGTGCTGTCGCTGTCCTCTGGACGTTTATGGGGGGAATGCAAACGGTGATATGGACGGATGTGATGCAGTTCTGCCTGTTTATCTTTGGCGGGTTACTCGCACTGACCCTGCTGGTGGGACACCTGGGCTGGGAGCAGATCGCCAGTTTGAACCAGATCGTGGTCGACGGCGAGAACGTCAACAAGCTGCGCTGGCTTGATTTTACAACCCCCTTTGCCGATCCCAAACTGAAATACACGATGTGGGTGGCGCTGATAGCCATGCCGTTCCAGAACTTCACCGCCTTTGGCGTCGACCAGCTCAATACCCAGCGCATGTTTTGTTGCGGAAATATCAAGGACGCCCGTAAGGCGATGTGCTGGAGCAGCGTGTCACTTCTGATCACGATCCTGATGCTGGCGGTGGGAGCGGGATTGTTTGCCTGGTACCAGGTGCACGTGCCATCCGCGGAGCTGGCGGCCGGATTTGCCAAGGAGCCCAATTATGTCTTCCCGACCTGGATCACCATGGAGGTGCCGGTCGGGGTCAGCGGGCTGATACTCGCCGGTGCATTTGCAGCCGCGATTTCAAGCCTCGACTCCATCCTCGCCGCGCTTAGCCAGACCAGCCTGTCGGTCATCTATGGACGGAGGAAAATGGAGACCGAGGGGGATGGTGTGGCGATGGTTCGTTTATCACGCATCGCCGTCTGTGTTTGGGGGGGGATTTTGACACTGGCAGGTCTTGGTTTACTGGCTGCCTATACGCACAATAAAGACACCGATTTGATTGGTCTGGCCTTCGGTATGGTGGCCTACACATACGGCCCGCTGCTCGGGGTACTGTTAGCGGCTATTTTACCGGTCCGGGTGAACACGATGGGATTGCTGATAGGCACCGCGATGTCGGTTATCCTGGTTTCATGGTTCCGACCTGAGTTGCCTCAAATTTTTACAGCCCTTCAGCTAGAGGATGTTGCCAAGTCCATTGTCGCCTCCCGACCCAAATTAGCCTCCGAGTGGTTCTTCCCGGTGAACGCCAGCCTGACCCTGGTATGCGGGTTGTTAGGCGGTGCGCTGGCCAAGGTGACATCGCCTGAGAGCTAGGAACTATGAGGGTTCCGCCGTTTTCCGGCCAGCGGGCATTGCGTCACGGAGCGGGATTTGATGAGGGGGATTTACGGAGCAATATTTTACCACTGCTTACTAAATTTCGGGTCAAGATTTTTAAAAAATTTGTTGTGGAACCATTGTGGAATAGGGGCTTTTTTGGGGAAATAATTCACAGCTGCTAAAATGTTTTGATCATGTGGCCTGTAGGGACTTTGATTTGATCCCAGCTGGTTGGCATCTGGGCCCCAGCGTCATAAGACGATTTTCAACCCATCAATTTTCAATAACTTCAATGAGCAATATCAATGCATCCCTCGATGTCCAGCCTGTGAACGATACCCCAATAGCCCGCCAAGAGGGCGGAGGGGAGCAGGAGGATCTTAACAAACTTTGGGAAAAGGTTTCAGGGACGTTGAAAAAACTGGTTAGCGGTGATGCATTTAGTCGTTGGTTCCAGTCGGCATTTCTCACGGAGGTCAACGAAACCGAGGCCGTTCTAGCAGTGGCCAGTGACATGCACCAGGTGTGGATCGAAACGAACTACTTACCCGAAGTGCAATCGGCCCTTTCCCAGGTATCGCCGTTGCCGCGTAAAATGCGTGTTGTTGTCAGTGAAGTACCGGAGCCTGTTGATACAGAAGTGGAGTCGGAGAACGAGCCTGTTTCCTGGGACGGGCAAGAGGACGCATCCGGGTATGCATCCGTAGCAGGAAGCGACGGCTCACAAACATCCTTCGCTGGTGAAATAGGAGTGTCCCGGTCATCCGCCGAGACGGACCGCGAACAGGTCCGCAAAAAGCTGAGGGCAGCCGGGCTCAATCCGCAATTCAGTTTCGACCGGTTTGTGGTGGGCCAGAACAATGAATTTGCCCATGCGGCCTGCATGGCTGTTGCCCAGGCAAAGACAGCCATTTACAACCCGCTTTTCATCCACGGTGGTTCAGGACTGGGTAAGACCCACCTGATGCAGGCAATCGGCCAGCGTCTCATGAAGGAGAACCCGTCGGCCCGAGTCGTTTACCTGACCTGTGAGAAATTCATCAACGAGTTTATTGATACCGTCCGCAAGGGCTCGCTTGAGCGGTTCCGCCGCAAGTATCGCCGTGCCGACATTCTGCTCATCGATGACATACAATTCCTCGCCGGGAAGGAACGCTCACAGGAGGAGTTTTTCCATACCTTCAACGAGTTGCTTGATCTCCAAAGCCAGGTGGTGATCACCTCAGACCGGCCTGCCTCGGAAATCAAAAACATCGAGCCGCGCCTCATTTCCCGCTTTGAAAGCGGTCTTACCGTTGAACTCCAGCCTCCGGGGATTGAAACCCGGCTTGCCATTCTTCAACGCAAGATGGAGGACTGGGATGTCAAACTCAGCGATGACATCCTGATGATGCTCGCCGAGCGTATCCAGAGCAATGTCCGCAGGCTCGAAGGTGGTCTTGTTAGAATTGCGACATACGCATCATTGGGAACGGAGCAGATCACCGTCGAGCGTTCCGAGTTCCTGCTCAAGGACATTCTCCGTGAAGAGGGCCAGAAGCGTGTGAACATCGACTCCATCCAGAAGGTTGTATCCGATCACTTTGATCTCAGGCTCGCCGATATGACCAGTCGGCGTCGCCCTTCCAATATTGCCTTCCCTCGCCAGATCGCCATGTATTTGAGTCGGAAAATGACACCCTGCTCCCTGGTGGAAATTGGTGACGCCTTTGGCGGACGTGACCATGGAACGGTGATCTACGCCTGCCGGAAGGTGAAGCATCGTATCGAGAGTGAACCGCAAGTGCGCGACTCGGTGGATATCCTGATGACCATGCTCCAGCGTAAATAGGGGGGATAGAGCAGGGATGTTGTCGTTGCTCCTTCTTGCCGCCTACTATATGTGGTGGTGCAGGCTCTTTTTCACGCAGGATCTTGATTAGTTGGTTGAAAAATGCTCAAGATTCGTTAAAGAGAGCTTGCCTTGATGCAAAAAAACGACAAAGTCAACGGCAGTAGAGAGTGGCTAGGACCGCATCTCGACCCACACACATCCCTCGATTACGAATACTCAAGTCACCCATCACCTTAAAATGAAATTTTCTATTAGTAAGGAAGCGTTTCTCGATGCCCTTCAACAGGTTCAGCACGTTGTCAGCACACGGGCCACGTTGCCTATTCTTTCCAATGTTCTCATCGAGGCAGTGGACGGCAAGCTCAAGCTCACCACCACGGACCTTGATGTAGGGGTAAGCGGGAGTGTTGACGCGACGATCGACAAAGAGGGGTCCACGACACTTCCTGTAAAGCGCCTCGTCAGTATTATCCGTGAGCTTCCTGCCAGCGAGGTGCAGGTGTCCGTTGATTCCAAGAATCACGCCAGTATCCAGTGCGGGCCGAGTTTCTTCAAAATCATCGGGTTAGGTCAGGAGGAGTTCCCGCCCCTACCGAAGTTCGAGGATGCGACTGAGTTCAAGATTGCCCAGGGAATCCTGCATGATGCCATCAAGAAAACCTCTTACGCCATCTCCACCGATGAGACCCGCTATGTGCTCAACGGTATTTATGTTTCCTTCAAAGAGGGGAAAATGACCTTTGTCGCTACCGACGGACGTCGTCTGGCGATGGTCGAAAACGAACTCGAGTTTCCAGCCAGCCATGAGACGGACATCATCGTGCCCTCCAAAGCGGTAAGTGAGCTCGGTCGTATGTTAGGCAGCGAAGGTGACGCCGTGGTTCGCCTCAGCGGCAACCAGATCAGTTTCGAAATCGGCGACAGTATTATAGTCAGCAAACTCATCGAAGGCAATTACCCGAACTACAAGCAGGTCATCCCGGGAGAACGCAAGGAACGCGTCACGATTAACCGTGAAGAGTTCCTCAACACCGTGCGTCGTGTGTCACTGTTGACCTCCGAAAGCTCAAACTCCGTCAAGCTGACCTTCAGCAAGGGCAATATCGATGTCCAGGCGAACTCCAAGGATATTGGTGAGGCCAAGGAGCCCGTTGTCGCAGATTACGATGGCGATGAATTTGCCATTGCCTTCAATCCTGAATTCCTGATGGCGCCACTGAAGAATCTCGGTGAAGAGTCGGTCTACCTCGATCTCATCGATGGGATGAGTCCGGGGGTTGTCCGCATCGATGGCTCATTTCTCTATGTCATCATGCCGATGCGCGTCAGCTCGTAAGCTGACAGACATCCGTTCTCAAAGATGCTCAAAGCCCGGAGGTGATTTCCTTCGGGCTTTTTTTGAAATAAGAAATTGGAATGAATCTCTAAATCCGGCTAGACTCCACTTCATGTTCATTCCCCGAATCAGTTGTTTGGCTCTAACCGCCTGGGTATCGATGGTTCTGGCTGTTTCTGGATATGCAGCAGGGAAAGTCAAGACCGGTGAGATCACCGGTGTCGATATCGACCGGGTCTTCTCGATGAATCAGTCCGGCAGGCTTTTACTCGTCGATTGCAGGCCGGCCTTTTATTACCTTAAAGGGCATATCAACGGGGCGATCAACCTGCCATTAAAGAAATACGACAAACTCATCCGTGACCGCCAGAAGCACTTGAACGACGCCGTGGCCGCCAGGAAAATCATTGTGCTCTACTGCCAGAACGTAAAATGCCCGGACGCCTACGCAGTTGCCAAAAAACTCGTCAAACTCGGTTACTCTGTTTCCATTTACAAGGGGGGTTGGGAAGAGTGGAACCGTGCCGGACTATAGAGCGGCGATCATAGCTCAAAATGTATCCCGCCATCAGCCGAACTATCCCGGTTGAGTTTGTCACAAACCAATTTGCACATATCCAGCACCATCGGCTCTTTGATGGAGTAATACACGGTGTTGCCTGATTTGTTACGCTCAAGCAGACCCGCATCGTGGAGGGTTTTTAATTGCTTGGAAATGTTGGCCTGCGAGGTGTCAAGCCTGGCAACGAGTTCGCCGACGCTCATCGTACCGTCCTTGAGTTCTCTCAAGATCAGTAAGCGTGTCGTTTCTGACAGCGCTTTGAAAATTTCCGAAACCCGGTCGAGCTCCGTCCGCCCCATAAGCTTGCGGCCCATGGGCCCTGCGGCAGCGGAGCCGGATTGTTGATGACTACTTTTCCTCGGCATTCTTCCAGTCTAGTCAAAAATTGCACGCGTTGCAATAATTGTATTTTCTCACTTGACTATATAACCAATAACGAATATACATGGCTTGTGCAACAACATAAAAAGACAGAAAGCCCGCGCCATGAGGCTGGGGATGCTGGGCTGGGAAGGAATCCGCTTCTCAGAGAGTCATGGAACCCCTATATCGTCGGTGCCGGTATAGGCATCGTGAGTTGGCTGGCGTTTCTTCTCGTGAATAAACCGATGGGGATGTCGACTGAGGTATCGAAATTCTCCGGCTGGGTGGCTGCGGTTTTTGTCGGGATGGACACCGTGGGGGATAATGCGTATTGGTCGGAAAAACTGCCTAAATTCGGATACAGCACCGTGTTCCTTATTTGTACGGCTGTGGGTGCGTTTATAAGCGCGGTTTCCAGTAAGAGTTTCCGTATCGAAAAAGTGCCAGCCGTCTGGGAAGCTCGGTTCGGTGGTTCGGTGGCGAAGCGCTATGCCATGGCCTTTGTCGGCGGCTTCATCATTTTATTTGGAGCCCGTCTAGCTGGCGGCTGCACCAGCGGACACGCGATCAGCGGATCACTTCAGCTTGCTGCATCTGGCTGGCTTTTCTTTGCCGTGATGGTGGTCTCGGGTGTCATCACAGCCCGGCTGATTTTTAAAAACACACAATAATCCCATAGAAACCCAATTACCATGAATTTACCTATTTCAACAAGCTCCACGGCAGGTCTTATCGTAGCCGCCGTGTTGGGGGCCTTGTTCGGAGTGCTGCTGCATAAAGGCCGCGTGACGAATTATAATGTGATTGTCAATTTTTTCCGTCTCAAGGATCTTACCGTTCTCAAAGTCATGTTCACCGCTGTGGTGGTGGGGGGGATCGGTGTGTCTGTGATGATTTCCAGTGGTCTCGCTGAAGGATGGCACATCAAGCCCACTCTCGTTCTGGGGATTGTGCTGGGAGCGGCGATCTTTGGCGTCGGTATGACGCTTTACGGATACTGCCCGGGAACCGGTGTTGCGGCTGTTGCTACGGGGAGCTTACATGCACTGGTTGGCATGTTAGGAATGCTTGCCGGCGGTGTCGCTTACGCTCTGAGTTACCCTTGGATGAAAACAAATATTCTGGGCATAGGCGATTTTGGCAAGATACGCATCTCGGATCTGTTACCCCTGGACGACGGGCAGGTTTATGCGCTGGTAACATTCATCGCCATGGTTCTGTTTCTGCTCTTGGAAAAGGGCGGACGCATCCGCAGTGGCGCATCTGATTGTGATCAGTCAAGCGGAGGCTGAGGCTTTTTCTGAAGAATTTCACCGGGTTCCGGTGGAGCATTAAAAAGTTCTCACCAGCCGTTGATCACGGTTTGATCGTGGTCGCGCAGCCAGCTCCTATCACACACAGCAAGGAATAAACCCCGAGTGGCAGCAGGGGGGAAATCGACTGCAAAGGTGCGGTCAGCAGGCCCATTACCAGAATAGCCACGGCAATGATCGTATTGGAAGTGGCGACATAATCGGTGCGTTGGTCTCCCTCCGCCGCATCCACCACCCAGACTTTCCTGCCCAGGCGGACACCATTGTAACCGAGGTTGAAAAGCAGGAAAGTCAGCGGCCAGAGCCAAAGCGTTTTTCCGGTAGCCGGCATCCAGACGGCCATGCAGATAGCGGTAAATCCAGTCAAAGCGCAGGCCATCCCTCCCAGCGCCATGGTGAGATGGCTGGCCTTATCCGAGAGTCTGCCCCACAGGATCGAACTCATCGAGGTGGCGACGGCGGTAGCGAGAACGAAACCACCTAACGACATCAGGTTATCGTCCTTTGTCTGGGCCAGAACCACGATGAGAGGCGATGCGAGTGCCGATCCTAACAATAATGTCCGGGCCATGATGAACCGACGGAACAAGGGGTCGCGCACGACCATTCCCACGCGTTTCCACAGGTCGTGCACCGCGGAATCGGGTGCTGACGTAGCGGTTTCTGGAATCGGCTCTCTAACCAGGACGTAGAGCCCCGCGCCTAGCACCCAGAGAGTCGAGGAGGCGAGGACGATCCACGCCAGGAGTGTGGCGGTTTCGTAATCACGGAGAAAGATAAGCCCTGCTGCCGCGATGGCAGAGATGATCCCTGAAATGGTGGCCGATGCACCTGTGACCCTGCCTCTGAATCCTTTTGGGATCGTTCTTCCTAACACATCCTTCGAACTGATCGAGCAGAACGCCCGGGAGAGCGAAAACGCTATCAGGGAAAACATCACAACCCCACCAGCCAGATTGGGGGTCATCCACAATGCCGATGCACCCATCGCTGCAATACACAACGCCTGGGCCAGTGCTCCGCCGACAAATATCCACTTCCGGCTACGTGCCTGTTTCACCCATCCCGAGATAAACAACTGCGGCAGCATCGACCCCGACTCGCGGATTGGTGCCAGCATCCCGATAAAAAATCCCGTCGTCCCCAACTGCGACAACAACCAGGTGAGCACCGTTTTGGGATTGGTCAGCACGTCACCGATCCTCGTAAACGTCTGGCCCGCGATGATCGCCGTCGCATTTTTTTTCTGACTCTTCGACAACACTTGAATTTAGAATAGTTAATGGATGAATTATCCAGCCAAGCCATATCAACTTCGCGCCTTTTCGCATATTTCGCGGTTAAAAATGAACCCACAACCCAGGAAAAATTCATCCCTAACGTTAGATCCGCAGTTCCAGTCTACTCCGAATACTCAGCCCACGATGAGGTTGTTTCCCAGACGCGGATGTTGGAGATCCTCACCTCGGCCCTGACTGGATATTCCGTATCCGGATCGGCGACAAACCGAGCCAGCGATGCCTTGGTGTGATTGTAAATCGTCCTTGCCATCACCTCGGTTGTGGGGTCCTCACCATCAAAACCTATGATACGATCCCCATAGGCCTCTTTGAAAAAACCAAACTTCGGATCGTCCGTATTCATACACAGGGCATGATCGTAGGTCTCGAGAAAATCCCCGATCATCCGACCAATCAGTTTGAAATCAAACACCATTTCCCGCTCATCCAAGGTGTCGGCTTCAAAAACCAGCTCGACTTTTCGGGTATGCCCGTGCGGAAAGCGGCACTTGTCGGGGTGCTTGGACAGCAGATGGCCGTTTTCGACCTCGATCATTTTGCAAATTCGGTAAGACACGGGGGAATAGTGAAGGGTGAATGGTGAATAGTGAAGTTTAAACCACGGCAGGAATGGAATACGCGTAAATACCAGACTTGCCCATGCTGGCCATCCACCGACGGATGCACAACCCAAGAAACGTCCGTGTCTGCCGTGGTTTACGCCTCTTTGATCAATCTCTCCACCAGCGCGGGCACGGTTTCCGTGGCGGGGCCTTCAAGGTGGGTGTCGAAAACAGGTGAAATATCGGTGCCCACCAGATTGGCTTCGATCAAGCGGGCACCGTGACGTTTGGCCTCCTCGGCAAAACCTGCCGCCGGATAGACGACACCCGAGGTTCCGATCGATATAAACAGGTCAGCCTTCACCAGTTTTTCGTGAATCTCGTCCATCAGCAATGGCATCTCACCAAACCAGACAATGTGGGGGCGCATTGTCCCCTGATGGCCGCAGTCCTCACAGACCGAGTGAATACCGAGCCGCGAGACACAATCGCTAACGACGCCACAATCGGCGCAGCGCTTTTTCAAAAGCTCCCCGTGCATGTGCATCACACCGCGCATACCCGCCCGCTCGTGAAGGTCATCGACATTCTGGGTCACTAATGTCAGATGGTCTTCAAAGCTGCGTTTCAGTCGGACCAAGGCATGGTGGGCAAGGTTCGGCTCCACCGTAAGCAACTGCGACCTCCGCATATTGTAAAACTGGTGCACCAGCTCGGGATCGACCGCAAAAGCGCCCGGGGTCGCCACTTCCTCGACCCGATGCCCCTCCCATAGTCCATCCGCATCGCGGAATGTCTTTAGCCCCGACTCCGCTGAGATCCCGGCACCGGTGAGTATGAAGATGTTTTTCATTGTTTGAGAAGCCACGGAGGGAACGCGACATGGGCAGGGGGACCAGAGGGATGAAACCTGGGAGAGCCGCTCAATACGCGAAACATGCGAAAGGAATAAGGAATGGAATCAGAGGGAATAACAGCAGAATGACTATGCACCCACCCGGCTAGTGTTCTGGGGAGGATCATCCATTGGCGTTTCTGGACCTTGAGACAATGCATTAAACACCACATTGAGCATTTTCACAGGCCTTCCACAGTGAAAACACAGCTCCCTGCGGATCTTGGATACATGCCAATGCTCCCGCGTTGGGAACCTCCAGGTATTCTAACAAGATGGTGGCGCCCGCTGCTTTTGCCTTGGCCACATCGGCGGCAATGTCATTGGAGTTGATGTAGGCAGCCCAGTAGGGTGGGGCATTTTCAGCGCCCGGAGGGCTGACGAGACCACCGATCATGTGGTCACCTTGTTTAAACATCGTGTATTCCATCCCGGGTGCCATCTGCTGGGTTTCCGATTCCCATCCGAAGACTTCGCCGTAAAATTTCTTGGCAGCCTCAACATCGGGCACATTCAGCTCATTCCAGCCAAAACGGCCAGGTGTTGAGTCGGGGGTATTGCTGTTACATTCTTCGCTCATGGTATTTATTGTGGGTTGTCGGTTTTACTACAGAGGAAAATTCTAGGAAAGCAGCATCCCCACGTCAACTAAAACGGGGAAAGCAGGGCGAGTTTGAAACTTGCCGACAGGGTGTGTGAATGCAAAGGATGAGTGCCTTGGTTGCCGACACCTTGAGTAGTTCGTTTGGTTTGCGGTTGGGGCTGGATACGATGATTTGGTATTTGGAATTTAAAACTTGGAGTTTAGAATCCCCAAGTGACCGATACCTTTTCCAAAGAAAAGAGAAGCTGGGTGATGTCGCGAATCCGCGGCAAGGACACCAAGCCCGAGATCTCGGTGCGCTCGATGCTGCACCGGCTGGGCTACCGGTTCACAGTCGGCGGACCGAAAAACAAACGTCTCCCGGGCAAACCCGACATCGTATTGCCCAAGTGGGGCACCGTCGTCTTTGTCCACGGCTGTTTCTGGCACGGCCACGATCATTGTCCGTTGTTCCGCTTACCCAAGACCCGCACGGAATTCTGGCGTGGGAAAATCGGCAACAACCAAGCCCGGGATATCCGCCATGAAGAGGACCTCCAGCAACTCGGTTGGAATGTCGTCACCATCTGGGAATGTGAACTCGCCACCATGGAAAAACGCCACACCCTTGCCAAGCGACTACCATACCTGATCGAGCAAACCCCCATGGAATACCAACTCACCGACAACACCTGCCACCTGGGAATGGTGGCGGAGGAGGAAGGCTGGTTTGAGATACAGTAGGACGGCTTTTCCAGTTGTTTGATAAAAAAGCGGCTCCCGTTTCCAGAAGCCGCTTTGTTGAATGAGTGGATCGCCGGGGCGAGCGGAGGCCGCGCCTCGTTATGCCTCGGCTGCGTCCAGGATTTGATTGAGTACGTAGGGGAGGATGCCGCCGCTGAGGTAGTAGTCGACTTCCGCCGGGGTGTCGATGCGGACCACGAGGGGGATATCGAATGTTGTGGGCGGGACGCCCACGCCCCCTTCCTGGGTCACCGTGAGGGTGGCATCCTGCATGGGGGTGAGCTCACCTGCGAGGCCGGTGATGGAGAAGGTGGCATTGGCGAGGCCGGCGACTTTATCGTAGTCGGCCTTGTTTTTGAAGTTGAGCGGCAGCACACCCATACCGATGAGGTTGGAGCGGTGGATGCGTTCGAAGGATTTGGTGATTACCGCGGAGACACCTAACAGTCGGGTCCCCTTGGCAGCCCAGTCGCGGGACGATCCCATACCGTAGTCCTCGCCGCCGATGACGATGAGGTCGGTGCCGTCGGCTTTGTAGGCCTGGGCGGCATCGTAGATGAAGGCGGGTTTGCCGCCATCGACCGGTGCAATGTCTTTATCGGGTGCCGGGACATCGGATGGACCGAAATACTGGGTGTAACCACCCTCGGTGCCGCCGCACATGAGGTTTTTGATACGCACGTTGGCAAAGGTTCCACGGGTCATGATGCGGTCGTTGCCACGGCGTGAGCCAAAGGAGTTGAACTTGGCTTTTTCCACACCGTGCTCAATGAGATACTGGCCTGCGGGGCTGGTTTCGACGATGGCACCAGCGGGCGAAATGTGGTCGGTGGTGACGGAGTCGGCAAAGATACCGAGGGCGCGGGCATTGACCACATCCTTGGCCTCCGTCGCAGGGGTGCGCGAGAAACCATCAAAGAACGGTGGGTTCTGGATGTAGGTGGAGTCATCTTCCCAGGCGTAGGTCGGGCCGGTGGGGGCGGCGATGTCCACCCAGTTCTGGTTGGCGTTGTCGAGGTCGCTGTAGAGTTTGTTGAAGACCTCGGGGACGAGGGCGGAATTGATGACCTCCTTGAGCTCGTCGGTGGTTGGCCAGACGTCCTTGAGGTAAACGGTGTTACCCTCCTTGTCGGTGCCGATGGGGTCGTTGGCGAGATCGAGGTCAACACGGCCGGCAATGGCGTAGGCGACCACCAGCGGTGGTGACATCAGGAAGCTGGCACGGACGGAGCCATGCACACGGGCTTCGAAGTTCCTGTTTCCCGACAGAACGGAAGCGGTGATCAGGTCGCCCTCCTTGATGGCGGTTTCAATTTCCGGAGCAAGTGGGCCGGAGTTGCCGATACAGGTGGTGCAGCCGTAGCCGACGGTCTGGAAGCCTAACTGGTCGAGTTCCTGCTGCAGGTTGGTGGCGTTGAGATAGTCGGTGACCACGCGCGAGCCGGGTCCGAGGGAGGTTTTGACATAAGGGGCGACCGTGAGTCCGAGAGCGTTGGCCTTTTTAGCGACAAGACCAGCGGCAAGCATGACGCTTGGGTTGGAGGTATTGGTGCAGGAGGTGATGGCGGCAATGAGGACTGAACCGTGCTTCAGTGAGCTGTGTGTGGCAACCGCCTCATCGGTGACCGTATTACCGGCTTCGTTGAGCAGGCTCTGGCCCGTGGATGAAAAACCGGCGGGAGCGGCGAGATCGAGATCGATTTCAACGTTGCGGGCTTCGGCAGGGCGTTGATACCCACCATCGGCGACGGACGCGGTGAACAGCTCGTTGAACTTGGAGCCGAGGTCGGTGACATCGATGCGGTCCTGCGGGCGTTTGGGGCCGGAAACGGCGGGTACGACGCTGGCGAGATCAAATTCAAGCGAAGCCGAGTAGTCGATATCGCCCTTGGTGGGGATGCCGAACATTTCCTGGGCTTTGAAGTAGCTCTCAACGGTGGCGCAAGTGGCTTCGTCGCGGCCGGTGCCCTTGAGGTATGCGATGGTTTCCTCGTCGATGGGGAAGAATCCCATGGTGGCACCGTATTCGGGAGCCATGTTAGCCACGGTGGCGCGGTCCGGCAGGCTGAGAGCCTTGGCTCCCGGGCCGTAGAACTCGACAAATTTTCCAACCACACCGTGTTTGCGCAGCAGCTGGGTGATACTCAGGGTGAGGTCGGTGGCGGTGACTCCTTCGGCGAGCTCGCCGTCGAGGTGGACACCGACGACCTCGGGAACGAGGAAGGTGACCGGCTGGCCTAACATTCCTGCTTCGGCTTCGATGCCGCCAACGCCCCAGCCGACGACACCGAGGCCGTTGATCATGGTGGTGTGGGAATCGGTGCCAACGAGGGTGTCAGGGTAGTAAGTGCCGTTTTTCTCTAACACACCTTTGGCGAGGTACTCGAGGTTCACCTGGTGGACGATGCCGATGCCGGGAGGTACGACACCGAATGTTTCAAATGCCTGCTGGCCCCACTTGAGAAACTGGTAGCGTTCCTTGTTGCGGATGAATTCGATCTGGAGGTTGCGGTCGAGGGCATTTTGCGAGCCTGCAAAGTCGACCTGCACGGAGTGGTCGATAACAAGGTCCACGGGCACGAGAGGTTCAACCACGGAGGCGTCTGCTCCGGCTTCGGCGGCGGCATTGCGCATGGCGGCGAGATCGACGACGAGAGGGACGCCGGTGAAATCCTGAAGGACAACGCGGGCGACGGTGAAGGGGACTTCGTAATTCCCGGGGGAGGCGGCATTCCAGTTGGCGAGGTTTTTGACATCCTGCTCGGACACTTTGCGACCATCGCAATGGCGTAACAAGGACTCGAGAACGATGCGGATGGAGATCGGGAGACGGGAGATTTTTCCTTTTTCAGCGAGGCCGATTGATTCGAGTGCTGGAAGTGAGTGGAATTTGCCCTCGGTGCCGGAGCCGGTTTGGAATGTGCGGATGGTGTCCATTTTTAGAATGATGAATTTGGAATGATGAATAGAGAACGGGGTGGTTCAGATGAAATAGTTATCAATAGGGAATACCCACCGGCAGGGGCAGGCGCGGGGAGCATAATGGGGAGGGATGCTTTGTCAAGAAGTCACGTGAAACCACTGGATGTATGGGATAGAGGTCATTTTACCCGTCGGTCTCCCCTTGGATGACCATGGAATCGAGTCTCCACTTGCCCGCCCCGTCTTTTCTCCAGACCAGCACAGCCTTGCAGGCCTCGCCGTGCGGTGTGCCGTCTTTTTCTGTCAAGGCTAACAGAAGACTGGCCGTTACGGATGCTTCGTCATCGCTGACCATGGTGAGTTGAAGCTGGCTGACCTTGGCGGTGGACGAGCCGCAATTGTGAACCATCATGTGATGAGCCGATTGAAGGTCATCATGGCCGAACTCGGCTTTGTAGTCCTCAACATCCACCGTGCAAGTGACCGAATCCGCGAGAAGGCTGGAAAAATCCTGGGTTTTGGAGAGTCGGGCACTTTTGCCATCGGTGCTGGCCACTGTGAGGGATTCTGCCAGCGCCTCGGTCCGGCGTTTGATGACCTCGGCATCGCTGAACCACCAGATAAGCCCACTGACAACGAGGATCATGACACCGAGTAAGATGAGGAGGGGCTTTTTCACAAGGCCATCCTGATTGCTGCGAGAACATGGTGCAAGGGTAAGATTCTGATTGGATCGGGGTAGGGGATTTGTTATGTTGCCCTAGCCATGAATAAACAACTCGGGGTATGTATCGGAGGTGCTTGTGTTGTCTCAGCGCTGGTGATCGGCGCGTGCACTCCCCGGAAGAATCATGCGGGGATGCCGTTACCTACATCGAAAATGGCGCGGGAATCAGGAAAACCCATCGATACCCTGGGTAAGGGATATTCGCTGTTCCAGCAGCATTGTGCCCAGTGCCATGAACTGGTCATCCCCAAACACATGCGTGTGCAACAATGGCATGCCGTTGCTCCGGGAATGGCGTGGAATGTCGGACTGAACAAGGAGGACGAACAGTCGGTGATCAGCTACCTGGATGCCGCGATGCAGCCCGCCAGGAAGTCGGGGGATGATGCGAAAAAGAAGCCGTAGACGGCATCTCCCGACTATCTACCGTCTTTACGTGCACGGAGAACTTTTTCCCTGACTTTCTCCGGGAGTTCGTGGTTGTTCATCCATGCTTCAGCTGACTGGGCATCGCGTTCACGCCAGTTTCTGAGGATGCGCTCGTAGTATTTTTCCTGGGAACCGGGGTTTTTGATTTCAGGGACCTGTGCCAAGGACATCTCCGGGTTTTCCCGGGCGGCGTTCCGGATGTAACTTTCGAGCACTTTTTCGTAGCCGGGTTCTTTGGCGATCGACTGAAGCCAGCTGGCAGCACGCGCGGCGTCTTCCCGGGCGTATTCACCGATGACTTCGCGGGCCGCTTGCATCCGGTTCTCACCGGTCAGGGTGTCCGTCCAAGCCACTGCGGCCCGGAGATCCTGCTCTGACCATTGCTCGGCGACCTCCCGGGTAGCTCTGGCCTTCCCCTCCGAATCAGCCAGGGTGGTGAGCCATTCGGCGGTTTTAGCCGGTTCCTGCTTGGCCAGGGCGGAGGCTAGAAATGCGGTGCTGGCGGAACGCAGACGCTCGTCGGTGATGGTATCGAGCCAGAGTGATGCCTGTTCGATGCCCTGTCGGACAATGTGGGGAATAATGGCGGCAACGGCCTCGCCCCGTTCACGGCTGTAGGGGAGTTCCTGCATGATTGCCGTTGCGCGTGCGGGGTCTTTTGCAACGACACCTCGGATGACCCCCACCAGCCAAGGGTTGGGGCCATCGCCCTGATGGTGGTTTTTTGCCCATGCCAGGGCACCTTCAGGGTCGTTGGCTGCCCAACTGGCCAGAATCGTCTGGCGTGCGTACGGGCTGCCCGTGTTATTTTCAGCATATTCGAGTGCTCCCAGAGGATCGACCTGCGCCCATGCGTGTAGCAGCATACTGTACTCGCTCATGCGCTCACGGGTCATGCCGAGCTCGCGGAAATCGGCCACCACCTGCGCAAAGTCGGCGGCACCGAGCCGACTGATGAGTTGTAACAAGTCATGGGTGCGCGCGATCGGGTCATCGGTCCTGGCGATGTCCGTGATATTCAGCTCGCGGCCACTGCCGGCGTTTGTCGTTGGCCCTCGATTGGCGGCGGACCTGCGTGTCGTTGATACGCCGTTTGCGTTTGAGCCGGACTGGCGGAACGACGGGCGGCGGTCAGCCGGATCATCAGACGGGGAACTTGCCCGGTCTGAGGAGGTGCTGAGTTTGCCGCCTATCACAAAGGCGGTAGCGAGGCTGATGATCCACAACGAGGGGATGAGAAAACGTGATGTGTTCATGGTGCGCGGAGAATATGTGTCTGTTATGGTGAATTAACCAACACCAAGCTAGTTGAAACAGTGGGTGAGTAAAGGAGATTACATGGGACGGTAATGAGTCTGGAAAATGTCCGGATTTGTTTGCATGGGAGTGCCAATATGGAGTGATGGCGCGATTTTCGTTAAAATATCGCGCTCAGAGGTTGCCAAAACCGCGTACAGGCTATAAGTGGGTGCATGAGCATGCTTGCCAATGATTCCAACGTGATGTTGAAGACGAGAGAGCTGTGTGATGCAATTGCACAGGATATTGAATTTGTGGCCCTTCAGGGACAGGTGGAACGATTCCTTGAGGATGATGCCGCCAAACTCCAGTATCAGTCCGTGCATGAGCGCGGTGAGGAGCTGCACCAGAAGCAACACGCTGGTGTTGAGCTTTCAGATACGGAGATCAAGGACTTTGAGGAAGCCCGTGATGCGCTGCTGGCCAACGAGGTCGCCAGTGAGTTCATGGAGGCCCAGCAGAGCCTGCAAACCCTGCAAAAAACAATTGGCAAATACATTGGCATGACCCTGGAGCTGGGCCGCGTGCCCCAGCCCGAAGACATGGAACAGGCCCAGGGCGGTGGTGGCTGCTGCGGCGGTGGTTGCGGTTGCTGATTTGCATCGTTTAATTCTCGATACGTCATGATTAGAGTGAACTGCTCTGCTGGAAATACTGGCGTTGATGGAATATGAACGCCCGGGAAGAAAGACGTGCTGCCTTTAACGAGCAGATGAACGAATGGGTTTCCCGTCAGGGGCTCTGGTTCCAGCTTCGTCATGCAGCCGATGGCCAGACGATCATGGCTCGTATGGCGCGGGTGGCTCTGCGTCTTGCCCTGCTGGTGGTTTTCGCGGCACTCATCTTTTGGATTTATCTGGTTAAACGGGTCGAAAGCGATGGGTTCAGAGAGAGGATCCAAACCTCGATTGAGCAGTCGCTGAAAGGAGCCGATTGTGAGCTAGGGGTTATTCGCAAGGAGAGGGATGTTGCTTCCATCTCATCCATTGAGATGAAGGGGACAGCGCGTTCCTTTTTCCATAGCCTGAAGATCCGTCAGGCGAGGCTCAACATGGAGTTGACCGACGGTCTTTTTGGGCAATGGAATGGTGGTGGTATTAGCGTTGATGTGCTGGATATGTTTGTCAAGGCAGGCGCCAGTGACAATGCTGGTGCCGCGGCCTCCTACAGTTCCCTCTTTGATGATCATGGCAGCTTCAGCTACGAATGGATTGAGGCGGATAAGGCGAATATCCGCTGGGGATACTCGGAAAACAACCGGGGTTCGATCAAAGGAAGTCACATGAGCGCGGCCCGTGAAGGTACCGGCTGGCGCATGGAGTTCAAGGGGGGGACATTCAGTCAGAATTGGATCAACGACTTGCAGATCGTTAAAATGGTTGTCATCTGTGACAAGGCAGGGGTGCATTTTAAGGAGGCCGAATTGCACAGTGGCGGCGGCACCCTGAGTTTTAAACTGAACATGGGCTCAGGAGGCCAACCCCAGGCATCAGGTATCGTGACTCTGAAATCCATGCCCGTGAAAACCTTGTTACCCACGCGCTATCATGATCTGGTTGAGGGGGTGATCTCGGGTAAAGGGACGGTTTCGGGCTCAACAAACAGTCAGGAGGGAATCGTCATGGATATTGACCTGTCGCTCGACGATGGTGATGTGATGGTCCTGCGCGACAACTTGCCGTTACTGTCGGCTTTGAGCGTGGTTGATTTATACAACAGTTACCGGAAAGTCTCATTCACCGAAGGTGGATGTCATATCAGGACAGGTGGCAACGTGCTCACGGTCACCGGGATGAATCTGCAAGCCAGCGACTTGCTGTATCTGGGAGGTGATCTTACAGTGAGACCTCCAAGCTACAAAGAGATTGCCGAAGCCCTGCACATCAAGGATGTGCAGTCAGTCAAGGATGTCATTGAGGAAAACTGGAAAATGGACGATGAGCTTCTCGAGTCTTCAGAATCCAATACCTCTGTAGCCGACGCCGCAAAGGGTGTGGGCGAGGTGGTGGAAGGTAACGCAAATGCAAAGCCGGGCTCTGCGGAAGAGGTAAAAAAAACCTCCATTCTGGCCGAGCAACGTGTGCGCCGGTTCGGCGGTGTTGTTAAAGTAGGCTTGAAGCCTGACGCCTTTGACAAGGCTCCCCGATTGAAAGAGGCGTATCCCATGGATGCTAGCACGGGACGCATTTGGGTGGACGTTCCTCTACAAGGCAGGTTGCAAACACTCACCTTGGAATTGGCGGAACGACTCTATGTATTGGGACGTAACAGGCGCTAAGCCGGTTAGGTCTCAGCCAGTGGGACAAACAGGCCCGTAGCTCACAGTCCCAGCGAGGCGTAAATCTCGCGCGTGGCCCTACTTTGGTTCAGGGTATAGAAGTGGATGCCATCGACGTCATCGTGAAGAAGTCCGGCACACTGTTCGGCTGCATGTTGGATACCCACGCGCTGAACGGCTTCCCGGTCATTTCCTGCACGATTAAGCGCCTTGATGAGTCTGGCAGGGAAGTGGGCGCCGGCGGCAAGTTCGGCCATGCGATGCAGACCCTTGGTGGAGGTGATGGGCATGATGCCGGCGATGATGGGGATATTGATTCCTGCCAGCCTGCACCGGTCACGGAAATCGAGAAAATCGTGGTTGTCGAAAAAAAGTTGCGTGCAGATGTAGTCGGCGCCCTCATCCACCTTGGCTTTCAAGTAATCCATTTCCAGTAACCGGTTAGGGGTGTCAGGGTGCCCCTCGGGAAAGGCGGCCACACCTATCCCGAATCCGCGGGGATCGGGGTGTTTTCCAGCCTCGTTGAACTGTCGGATGTGGCGCACCAGGTCGGCGGCATGTTGAAAAGCGTCCTTTGCCCGGTCGTAGCTGGGATCGTTTCCCGGCGGGTCGCCGCGCAGTGCCAGGATATTACCGATTCCTACAGAGGCATAACGCTCAAGCGTGGCCGTTATCTCCTCTTTGCCGTGTGTGACGCAGGTAAGGTGTGGAACCGGTGGAATAGGGGTTGTTTCCTTGATTTTTACGACCAGGTCGTGGGTGAGTTCACGCGTGGATCCTCCAGCACCGTAGGTGACGCTGACGAACGACGGTTTGTACTCGGCCAGCCCCTTGATGGTCTCGTAAAGAGCATCGGCCGCATCCTCACTTTTGGGAGGGAAAAATTCAAAGGAAAACGTAGGTTCGTTGGGCTTGATAATGTCACTGATATGCATCGCTGGGCGGATTTATCCATGAACGTGCCCTTAAACAATCTAAAAAAATGCATTACAGTCACAACTCGCCCGGTATCGTGGGGTTGAAGCGGTGACGACGATATTGGGCGGCAATCCATTGATCGATCCAAAGGCTACCACCGAACGCAGCTTTCCCGCTCAGGGAATGGGCTGTGGCTGACTGGGCCTACAGCAGCAGGTGGTGGTTATTTGGCTGGATCAAGTGGAGCCTCCTCGCTACGCTGTAGCACGTATTCATTGGCACATTCATTAGATTATCCCTCATTAAACACCCATTGTATGAAATCACCCATCACCCCAATTACCCGGATCTGTCTGGTAGTTATTTCATGTGTCACATCCGGCTTTGCCGATGCCGATCAAGACGGGCCTGCCAGAGCAGGTACGGGTCGTCATGGAGATGGAGCCCGCCCTGGTAGGGAACAAGCGGACAGTCGCAAGCATGGCAAGGGGACCCGTGACGGCACCAGCCTTCGGGATAAATTCAAATCATTCAAGGAAGCCGATACCAACAAAGATGGTTCGTTGTCCTTCCAGGAGTTCTCCCAGATGACCCGGTTAAAGACGCTTGAAGAGGCGAAGCGGCGCAGATTGTTTGACTATCTGGACCGGGATAAGGACGGGCAGCTACACATGCGTGAGCTGCAGCCACGCGATCATGGCTGGTTTGAAAAAATGGCCAAGGTATTTCCCCGATTGGATACAAATCACAATGGCACTCTCGACATTGCCGAGTTTGCCAGGTTTCCCGAATTCAAGGGAAAAGACCGGGGCATGGTGAAAAGATACTTTGATCACCTCGATCGCAATAAGAACGGTGAAATCGAGAGGATCGAGTTGAAAGCTGTTCCCGCGCACCGGGCCCGTCCCGATTTTGACTTTTCCAAATTTGACACCAACTCCAACGGCTCACTCGATTTCCAGGAGTATTCAAACATCCCCTGGATGGAAAAATTCCCTGAGGAGCGCCGCAAAAAACTCTTTGAACGCATCGACATCGATAAAAACGGTGAGGTGTCGCCAAAGGAAATCAGGTCCGCCCATCAAACCCGTCACCCCGCGCCCCCTCATGGTAAACCACTGAACCCTCATAGGGGCGGTCGATCTGATCAAGACAACGGAAATCCTCCGGTCAAACCGCCCGGTAGAACCTGGCGCAAGGGCCCCGAGGGCGGTCCGGACAAGAGACCATCACCCCCCACTGGAGATCGGCAGCAACCGGCACCCGTAAATGCTTGAAAGGCGAGCTTGCAAGATAGCTCAAATTGAGCTGTTTTCGTGACTCACAGATGGACAAGCATGAGGACAAAGGGGAGGTGACTCCTGACGATAAGCCGATTCACGGGCAGCAGGCCGGTAGCGCCCCCGCGGATGTGCGGGCCACGGACCGGCAGGCGTGTCAAGAGGACGAACCGGACGGCACGGCATCGGGTGCGGAAGAGCCTGCCACCGGCGCTGAAAAAGAGTCGAAAATTATCAGCAAGGGCAAGGCGTCGCTGATTATTTCCGGAGTCGAGGAGGCTCGTAGTGAAGCGGAAAAACCACAGCCCCTCGTTGTGGAACCCCGTGTGACTGTTGCCAGGGTTGATTCCCGGGACCCTGTGGATGAGGAGACCGACGAAGCCACGGAAGCCGGGGAACAAGTGCAACGACTCGAAAACTCGGTAAACCCAGGGAAAGAGCGCATCAAGGTGGACCAGGCCAAGTTTGAAAAACTTGAGCAGAGACCCGACGAGGCGGAGATCCAGGAGGAGCAGTGGGGAAGTGGTATTTCCCCGGGATGGTGGGTGGCTCTGGCCGGAGGGGGGGCGGCAGTGCTTTTGCTGGGTGGATTGGCGCTCGAGAGCTGGTTTGATGGCGATGAAGTCCAAACCGTGGTCGAGCCCCCTGCCTATGTCCCCGAGCCAGACCCTCACGAGGGAAGTCCCGAGCAATGGTTTCATCAGCGGGCCGGACGTATCAACGTCGATGCCAGAGCTGTCCTCAGTGCCTTTATGGCGGCCAAGGACGACGAAGCGCGCAGCAAGTATGTCCGTTTTCCAGAACGCTATCTACAGAGGCCCGATTCGCAGGCCGGTCAAATCAACCCGAGGCTGGAGCAAATCGACACCCAGGCGTATGATATAGCCCATACGGAAGACGTCGCTTTCCTGACCCTGGACTGTCAGGACACTGATTTCATGCCTTTCCGGGCTTACTTTACGCGTGACGGCGACCGTTTGAAAATTGACTGGGAGGCAACGGTTGCCCAATGTGATGTGAGTCTCAAAAAGATGCATTCTGATATCAAGGAACAGCAGTTGCGTATCGAGGAAATCAAAAGGAAACACCGTCTGGCGCAGGCCGACTATGCTGCGGCTGTGCGCCAGAGATCGAGGGCGATCGAGGCCAGGAGGTTACAGGACATAAGGAAAAAAGAAGCCACCACACCCAAGCTGCATGTGGTGGCCAAGGGGGAGACCATCGAGCATATTGCCAGGAAATATCAAGTCTCGGTCAAGGAGTTGATGACGGTGAACCAGTTGGCGACCGATCTGCTGCAAATCAGCCAAACTCTTAAAATACCAGGACTGAGCGCGCCCCCGGCCGAGGAGGATATTGTCGTGCCTCCCGAACCCAAACCCGTAGCCGCAGCTGTTTTGCCTGCGGAATTATATACCGAGCCCATGCTCGTGCGCTGTATGGTTCGCCGACGCGATGAGTTTTATGCAGGACCGTATAACGACAAGCTGCATTCCGCGTTCATGATAATTTCTGCGGACCGGGTCCAGTCGATGTGGGCCTATACCAAGCGGGATTCCCCGCTGGATCTTGAATTGAGAAGGCTTTTGGACCATGGACGCTTCGTCGTGGATCTTAAAAAAGACCTCCGGGTCACGCTGCGTGTGAGGCGAGCCCAAAAAGATGCCTTGCCATCTCAGCTGGAATTGGTGGAATTGATCCACCCGGAGTGGGTAACACCCTAACACATAATGACCACACTAGAAAAAGGACACTACCACTGCATTGAATGTGGATCGCTTTTCGAGGCTGCCATCAAGGATGTAAGAGATCAGCGTTGCCCTGTGTGTGGCAACCCCCCCACTGGTAAAATTCTGGCTGGAACAGAACGCGATAAAGAACTGGCCTCCGTGATCCGCTCAGGTGACCCCAAGGCACAGCCGGCCAGGGAGCTTCACGGTGTGAACCAAGACTCGCAGAGCATCTTGGAGGCCACACTTGAGGCTGAGAAAAACAAACGCCGCGGCCGGGTCAAGCGAACGAAACGCCGGGAAAAGAAAAGCAAAAAAATCCTGGTCATGATCGGTGTGTGGATCGCGGTGATGATCGCCGTCGTTTTCCTGATGCAATACCTGAACCCGGAAGAGGATGACATCACCTCGACGGTGGAAGTGGATGCAAAACGCGAATGGATCATGGCTCAAGCCGAGGCCAAGAAAAAGAGAATGGTGGTCGAGGCCGCCGCACCTGAGTGCGAGAAAGCCATGACCGCATTTTTGAATGCTTCATCAGCTGCGGGTAAAGCCCAGTATGTCTACCAGGGAATCACACTTTCTGGAGTCATGAACCGATACTATCAGAACAACCCCAGCTTTTCCTCAACGCGCAGCAAGATCAGGATCATACGCGGTGAGCTGCTCGATATTCCCAACGTCAGAGCGATTGGCACAGTCTGTCAGAACAGTCTGGGCGAACGCTTCGAAGCGATCTTTGTCCACGAAAACAAAGAGTGGAGAATCGATTGGCGATCCCTTGTTAGGTATGATGCAAAGGTTTGGTCGCTTTTCCCGTCAGGCGTCGATGGCGATGAGGCTGTATTCCGGCTCTACATGCGGGTGCGGGATACCGACCAGGATTTGGCGCGTCAGGACATGAGTGTCGTTTTCTACAAACCTGGAATGTATACGAAAAACGAGTTTAGCGGCCTTGCTTCCAATAGTGTCAGGGTGGCTATCGATAGCCGTGAAGGCAAAGCCCTGATGAAGATGCTTGATTCCGAAGAAAACCTGGAAAAGGACGCCTATGGGTTTACAATCGGTGATCTGGACCCGCTCGGGTATCACCGCGTCAGGGTGCGTATGCGCCTTCACAAGGAGGAAGGTAAGGAGACGCAACTGGAACTGGTGGAAATTCTAGCAAACCACTGGTATGGCGAGGAGTTGATCGGGGAGGCCGACCATTCAGGCGGCTCAGAGGGTGGAGAGTAGTCCCTTTCTCATCTGTTCCAGCGGCGAGGGGCCTGTGAACCAGCAATTGTAAGCCAGCACTCCCTGGTGTAAAAGCATGGAGGCACCGTTGGCCGTACGCGCGCCCATGGACTTGGCATGGCTGATCATCGCGGTGTTCGCCGGGTTATAGATCATGTCGTAGACCAGGTGATGTGGTTGGATACAGTCGGCAGGGAGGGGCATGGAATCGGTGGCTCGTAATCCAAGGGAAGTGGCATTGATGATCAGGTCGGCATGTCCAGCGGCCTCTATCAGGTCCGGATCATCCGGTGTCATGGCAGTCAGCCTCTCACCTGGAACCGCAAGATGCTTTGGGTTTTTACCGTAGGATTGGAGTTCGCGCATTAGCGCCTCGGCCTTGGCCAATGTCCTGTTGACCAGCCAGAGTTGATCGCAGCCGATACGGGCACACTGGATGGCGATGGCTCTACCAGCCCCACCGCCGACCCCGACGATCATCACTTTGAGATCCGCAAGGTCGATGCCAAAGTCAGCGCGGATAGCCCGGACAAGTCCGGGCGCATCCGTGTTGTGCCCCAGTGTCTGTTCACCAAAAATGAGGGTGTTCACCGCACCTAGTGCCCGCGCGTCATCACTGAGTTCATCACAGCAATCGATCACTTCGAATTTATGCGGCACGGTGACGTTGCAGCCGATGAATTCCAGCTCTTGCATGCGGGCCACGGCCTCGGCAACCCGGCCTGGTGCAAGCTCCAGCCGGATGTATCGAAGGTTCCGCTCCTGCGCGTCCAGGGCCGCCTGGTGCATGGCGGGTGATGCGGAGTGACGAACGGGATAGCCGATGACCGCCAGACGGGCCGGCTTGTCTGTCCCGGCATCCAGTATGTCCCTGCTTGCCAGGTCTTCGATCTGATAAACTTCCTTCATCGGGGGGATTAGAGTTGGCTGATGGTATGTTGGATTCTGCGGATGCTCTCATCCTTTCCCAGGATATCGAGTATGGCCCCCAGATCGGGACCTCCCGACTGGCCACTGAGCGCGACACGGGTAGGGAACATCAGTTGGCCCGGCTTTGCGCCGTTTTCCTTGGCGGTGGTGGCTATCGTTTCTTTTGCCATACTCCAGTCATCGACGCATTCGAATGCCTGCGCAAGTTTTTCCAACAAACCTTTGGCCTCCACGTTGTTGCGTATTTTAGTGAGGCTTTCTGGATCATATTCCAATGCATCCTGCAGGAGAAAAGCAATTGCCGCAGGCACCTCGGTGAGCCGCTTCACCTTTTCCTGCACAGACGAGGCGATTGCAGTGTAGTTCGGCGGCAGGTTATAACCAGCGGCCACTACATAGGGAGCCGCCATGGCGGCGAACGCGTCGTCAGCTAGTTGCATCAGATGTTGCTGGTTGATCCAGGCGCACTTTTCAGCATCAAACTTGGCGGGTGAGCGGTTAACACCATCCAGACTAAAGCGCTCGATGATTTCATGCATGGGCATTACCTCGGACTCGTCCTTGGGCGACCATCCCAGCAGGCTCAGGAAATTGAACACGGCTTCGGGGAGGTATCCCTCATTGGCGTATTCTCCGACCGCTGCTCCGGTATCCCGTTTGCTCATCTTGGAGCCATCCATGTTCAGGATCAGTGGAATGTGTCCATACTGGGGGGGCTCCACACCGAAGGCTTCAAAGAGTTGGAGGTGCTTTGGGGTGTTCATCAAATGATCCTCGCCACGTAGAACGTGACTGATCTTCATTTCCAGATCATCCACAACATTGACGAAGTGGAACACGTAAGAGCCATCGGAACGCTTCACCACCATGTCCGGGGTGTTAGAGTCATCACGGTAATCGATAGTGACTTCCCCACAGATCAGATCCTGCATGGTGACCGGTTTTCGGGCGAAACGGAACCGCCATGCGCCGTCGTCTTCATACACACGGTCATCAGCGCGAAGTTTTTCAAACCATTGGTCGTAGAACGCATTGCGCTGGCTTTGGTAATACGGGCCATAATCACCGAGAGAACCGCCATCAGACTGCGGGCCCTCGTCCCAGTCGAGGCCCAGCCATGACAAGCCGTCGAAAATCGCTTTGCGTGCTTCTTCCGTGTTGCGTGCCTCGTCCGTATCTTCCACACGGAGGATAAACGAGCCGCCGTGTTTGCGGGCCAATAGCCAGTTAAAGAGAGCCGTCCGGGCACCTCCGACGTGAAGGTAACCGGTGGGAGATGGAGCAAAGCGTGTGCGCATGGCCGGGTGGTTCAAAGATTCGTTCACGTGCGCGGTGTAGCGTGGCAACTCCAGGAGCGCAAGCATGGAGCGTCTGGCATGCTATTTTAATATCATTTAGGAAATGTGAAAAACTCACAGGCTGGCTGTCGTAGCTGTTTACACGACAATGCACCCTATCAGAATTCATTGGAAAAACTTACTCCTGCCCGCCGGCATGGTGATGGTTTCAATATGGACCATGTACTTGGGGGCTGTTGCGTTGTTTAACCCGACGGAGGTGACGCCGGAAGATGGCGACACAAGGTCCGCCCAACGCAGTGACTTGAGTGATCAAGGTGAAAAATTGTCACTCAGCCTGCCAACCAGGGATGGCGCTGAAGGTTCCACTGGGACAGAACGGTTAGATAGTGGAAGTTGTGAAAACAGTCATACCCATGGTGGTTCTGGGCAGAAGGGCAACAAGATCCCCAAACCCAGGTTGGCGGCAGTATCAGCAAAAGACCAAAATCCTGCCAAGCCGGCGCTTGGGCCAGCCAACTCCGGCAATATCCCCCTGAAACGATCAGTGAACCCGAGCGGTGCTGATGCGACAACGATCCTTCGTGCAACGATCATCGATAAAGCCGTAGCCTTGGCCCTGAATACAGACAAGCCATGGCGCAACCTGATCGCCGTCGCCATGGAACAGTATCGGAGAGGCGAAAAAGAGGATGCTCGTGCGATTTTACGCATGGCCGAAAAAATGGCGGCTGATCCGGACGACCCATTGGATTCATCGATGGCTGTTAGGGATGTGGTCAAGGCGATGCTCGCACAGCATCAGACGGACGATGCGATCCAGGCCCTGCAAAACATCCAAAATACGCGTGAACGTGAACGTGCTGTCGCTGAAGTAGCCGCTTGGTCTGCCCGCATCGGGAATGTGGCTCTGGCTCGTAGTCTTCTAATACGCATTGTCAACGCCAGCGAGCGTGATGTGGCGCTGGTATCCATCGCCGAAAGCGAGGCTTCCTATGAGGGGGTGGCCACCGCACTGCAAACGGTCGGTTTGATCACGGATGCCGGTAAAAAAGACGAGGCCTATCGCCGCATCGCCATGAAGCGAGGGGAGGTGAATGACTTTTCTGCTGCCAATCAGGCCGTCCAGCTCATCCGGAATGATCAAATCAAAAACGCGGCACTGGCATCGTTGGCCCGGTTGCGCGCGAAATCAGGTGACGTCTCAGGAAGTTTGCTGACACTGCGGAACGTAAACGACCAGGTGCTGGCTGACACCTCCCTGCGTGAGCTGGCATCCGAGTTGGCCCGCTTAGGCAAATTCTCTACCAGTGCCTACGTCACCACGCGTATTCTCAACGAACAGGAACGCTCGTGCGCCCTCGAAAACTTATCCATCGAGCAGGCCAGGTCCGGCGACTTGAGTGGCTCGCTGGTCAGGACCAGCGCTATCCCGATCCACTCGGTTCGCGAGAGGGCGTTATCTTCTGTATCGAGTGTCACCGCCGGCCAGGGGAGTCCTGCGCGGGCGCGTAACGTAGCCATTCGAATCGATTCAAATAGGGAGCGTGACCGTGCCTACCGGGCCATTGCCCAGGCCGCCGCGGCTGATGGCGACCACGTAACGGCATACAATACCTTGCAGGATATCAACCTTCCCGATGAAAAAGCGCTGGCATTGGTGTCGATGGCCCGGACTCGGCAGCAGCAGGGTGACAAGCGGCAGGCGCTCGCCATGCTGGAGGATGCTAACAGGGAAACGGTCAACATCCAGTCAGCCACCATGGTCGACCGCATCAAGTCGGGTATAGCGGTTGCTTATGCCGAACGACAAGAGTCAGCCCACTCGCTGCACGTTGCGGACAATATCAGTGATCTTCGTTGCCGTGATAATACCTACAGTTCTTTAGCCAGGGCCTTGGCAGGAAGTGATATCCAGGCAGCCCAGCTATCGGTGCAGTCGATAGCATCCGAACAAGTCAGGATGAGTGCTGAGGACGTGGTCGCTCGCACCCTGGCCAAAGATGTCAAACCCCAGGAGGCGCTGGATAATGTGGGGGCATTGAATTCCGGTCGCCAGCAAATCGTCTTCCTGCTTGAGGTCTCCCGTAAAACCTAGAAGGGAGCGTGGGGCCTGCCCGCATTTTCCCCAGGTCATGTGACGATCATGGGAGGGAAGAAAAGGTCGATTCTAAGTTTTCCTTTTGGCGTGATGTCCCTACGATGTCCGCCATGAAGAAAATCGCTCCACACTGGCAGATCCTCCTGGCTCTCGTCCTGGCCACTGGCACAGCCATTGTCTTCCGGAATATTTGCCGCTCGGTCTCCGGGGATTCCCAGGCATTTTACTTTATACACAATGCCATTGCTGTCAGCGACTTTGTCGGCAAGCTGTTTATCCAGGCGTTGAAAATGGTCATCGTGCCCCTCGTTGCCAGCTCGATTATTGCAGGTATAGCCGGCCTGGGAGGGGTGAAGGGGTTTGGTAGGCTCGGGATGAAAACACTTGGATTCTACCTTGGGACCAGTCTCGCTGCGGTGCTTGTTGGCCTGCTGCTCGTCAATACGATCCAGCCAGGATTGGAAAACGGAAAAGCCAACCCTGAAATCCGCGCGGCACTCCAACAGAAGGCGGAGGGGGCCACCCAGGAAGAGAAGGAGAAGGTCGCCATGGCCAGCCAGAAAAAACCCGGTGACTTCGCTGACTTGTTCAAGAAAATGATCCCCCCGAATATTTTAAAATCGGCCACGGACAATGGGCAGTTGTTAGGGTTGATCTTCTTTGCCATCCTTTTTGCGATTGCGATGGCACAACTGCCGGTCGACAACATGAGGCCACTGCTCGGCGGTATCAAGGCTCTCAATGACGTCATGATCAAGGTGACCCAGTGGATTATGCTGTTTGCTCCACTTGGGGTATTTGGATTGCTTTTACCGACCGTGTTTCAGAGTGGCCCGGAGCTGTTTATAAGCCTTGGAAAGTATTTTTTCACGGTTCTGTTAGCCCTTTCAATGCATCTCTTCATCATCATGCCGCTGGTATTGCGCTACATCGCGGGAGTCAATCCATGGGCCCATTTCCGTGCCATGCAGATGGCGATGCTGACGGCTTTTTCCACGGCATCATCATCGGCCACCCTACCTGAAACGATGTACTGCGTGCAGAAAAATTCGGGGGTTTCTAAAAAGGTATCAAGTTTCACACTGCCACTGGGTGCTACAGTCAATATGGATGGCACGGCTCTTTACGAGTGTGTGGCGGTCATCTTTGTCGCCCAGGTCATGGGGATCGAGCTGGGTTTGGGGGCGCAGTTTATCGTCGTGATTACCGCTCTGCTCACCAGTGTCGGAGTGGCCGGTATCCCGTCGGCCAGCCTGGTCGCCATTCTGTTGATTCTCAAGAGCTCCAATATTCCCAACGCAGAGATGGCCGTGGTGGCGCTTTTATCAGTCGACCGTCTATTGGATATGAGTCGGACCGCAGTGAATGTCTTTGGCGACTCCTGCGCTGCGGTGTGTGTTGCAAAATCGGAAGGGGAGGAGCTCACCATCTGAGTTAGGATGAGTGAGATGATTTCGCACTCCCGCTTTGAGTCCCTGCTAGCCCATCGCCCAGTGCAACAGGGAGATAATCTGAGCCTAATTAAAAATGGTGCAGGAAGAGGGACTTGAACCCCCGACCGCCTCGGTGTAAACGAGATGCTCTACCAACTGAGCTATTCCTGCACATGGTGGACGAAATGGGCCACCTGTCTTGGGAGACGCGCGTTGTTTGGCTGAAAACAGCGGATGTTGCAATCACTTTTTTCAGGAAGATCCATTATTCCGTAGGTGTATGCGGCTCAAAGGTCGTGGTGCGCTCGTGGGCGCGGGCTTTGGCCGCCTTGCGCGCCTGCTGCTGGAGTTGTTCCTGCATACGGAAACGTTTCTGGCCTTTTTCCCGGACAATGCGGCGTGAGGTGCCGTCGTCGAGGATTTCAAAGCCGTTTTTGTTGTCTTTGAACGCCGCTTCGAGAATCTCCTGGAGGCGTTTGCTGCAGGCCTTCTCCTCGATGGGGATCATCAGCTCGACCCGCTTGTCGAGATTGCGCGTCATCCAGTCGGCCGACGCAATGAAAAGCAGCGGGTCACCGCCGTGGTGGAAGGAAAAGATGCGGGCGTGTTCAAGGAAGCGGTCGATGACCGACACCACACGGATGTTTTGGGCCTCCTTGCGCTTGCCGGTTTTCAGGCAGCAGATGCCACGGACATTGAGCCTGATTTTCACTCCGTCCTTGGAGGCTTGGTAGAGGGCTCTGATGATATCCTCGTCTTGCAATGAGTTTACTTTGGCTGTGATGGAGGCGGGCTCGCCGTTTTTTGCACGTTTGGCCTCAGCGGAGATCAGTTCTAACAACCTTGGCTTCATGTGCGTTGGCGCAGGGACTAATTTGCGGAAGCGGGTGAGCTTGGAGCGACCGGTAACCGCATTGAAAAACAGCGAGGCGTCCGCACCATAGGCGGGTCGTGCTGTGAGGTAAGAGATGTCTGTGTAGAGACGGGCCGTGGATTCGTTATAGTTGCCTGTGCCGAGGTGGACGTAGCGTTTGAGTTGGCCGTCCTCGTTGCGGATAACCAGGCAGATCTTGGCATGGGTCTTGAGGCCTTTGACGCCGTAGACGATCTGGACGCCGGCCCGTTGCAGCTCATCGGCGCGCATCAGGTTGCGGGCTTCATCGAAACGGGCTTTGAGTTCGATAAGAACTGTGACTTGTTTGCCATTATGCGCGGCTTTGATCAGGGCATCGATAATGCGGGAGTCGGATGCCGTGCGGTAGAGGACCTGTTTGATGGCGATGGTGTAGGGATCGCTGGCGGCTTCCTCCACAAAACGCAGCACCGGCTCGAAACTCTCGTAGGGGTGATTGAGTAAAACATCACGCTCGGCGAGGGTATCGAAAATGGACTCGCCTGGCTCGAAGTCTGGCGATGGCTGGGGTTCCCACGGTTCATCGCGGAGGTGGTCATAGCCGGAGGCGAAGGCGAGCCCCATGAAATCGGAGAGGGCCAGCGGGCCATCAGCGGCATAGGTTTCCTGGGGACCCGCCCCAACGGCTTCGCGGACGATGCGTTTCAGTCGAGCCGGTGCTTTGGTCGGGTGCTCCAGCCTGACGGTGTTGCTCGTTTTGCGTGCTGCGAGGACTTCCTCCATTTCACCAGCGAGGTCGATCGCATCTTCCTCCTGCACGGCGATGTCACCATTGCGGGTGATACGGAACGGCATGGTCGCGGTGAGCCGTTCGTCGGGAAAGAGCTCGCCGGCGAAGATGGCGATGATTTCCTCGACCGGGATCAGGTGCTCGCTTGAAGATTTTGACGATGATTCGGAGCCGGGAATATGCACAAAGCGTGAAATCCCTTCGGGCACGGGGATAAAGACGATGCGTTTGGATTTATCCTCCTCATTTTCCAGCTCGCAGGAGAGGATGATGCGCATGGCGGGAAGTGATGGACGTGTGGCAGCGGGGTCGTATGCCAGGGGGGTCAGCAATGGGAAAATGGAATCCTCAAAGCGGCCTGATAGAATTTCGTGTTGCACCGGCGTGATGACCTTGCCGTTGGTGAGCAGCATCCCGTGGCTGGCCATTGCCGGTAGAAGCTCACTGTTGAGCAGTGTGTACTGATCCTTGATCATGACTTTGGCACGTGTGCGGATCGCCATGAGCTGCTGGGAGGGCATGAGTCCGGTGATATCACGCTTTTTCGAGCCGGAAGTGCACATCAAGTGAAGGCCGCCGACGCGCACTTGGAAAAACTCGTCCATGTTGGATGCTGTGATAGCAAGGAACTTGAGGCGTTCCAAGAGCGGGAGTTCCTTGCGGAGAGCTTCGTCGAGCACTCGTTGATTGAACTCTAACCAGGATAATTCGCGATTGATGAAGGACATTGTTAGATGGATGATTGGAGGAATGGACGAATGAATAAATAAATGGAAAATCAGTTACCTTCGTGGAGGGCGACGCTGAGGCCGTAGATATCTTGGAACATATTGGATTTGGAGCGCATCGCCATCCGTTCGACGGATGCGTCTGCAATGCCGTGCAGGGTGAGATTGAGCTTTTGTTTGCTGATTTCGACGCTGATCTCGCCGATGCGGGATGTATGGCTGCGGTCGAGCGCATCGGCGATACGCAGGATGGCCGCGAGCTTGGAGACGCGCATCCGGTCGTCGGATGATAGATTGCGGTAGCCTGAGTGATTGGGTTTGGGGCCGGAGCGTCTGTGGTAGCGGGTAACGAGAGCCACGATATCCAGGTCTTTCTGGCCGAGGCCAAAAATCTCGCTGTTGGTGATAATATAGTATGAGTGTTTCTGGTGAGAACGGGCATTGATGAAATTGCCGCACTCGTGGAGAATGGCAGAGCATTTTAACAGCAGCGCATCGTGTTCATCCAACTGGTGAAGATCCGTGGTGGCATCAAAGAGCTGTTGGCAAATCTGGGTGACCTGAGCCGAGTGATTCCGGTGGACACGGTATTTCCGGGCCAGGCTTTCGGCAGATCGTAACACCTCCTGTTGGAAACCTTCGGTGAGCGAGAATGAGGTGGGGATATCGATAAGCAGTCCCCGTTCATAGTCACTTCCCGGGATGCGCAAAGTCTCGACCTGGAGCGTCTCCGCTATGGCGAGATTGATTTCCAATGCCGGGACAACGGCTTGCGCGGTGTTGTAGTCGAGCTGGAATTTTTTCACACGCATCTCCTCGGACATGGATGCGATCAAGGCGGACGTGTCGGCAAGCGCGCGATAGGTGCTTTTGGTTTTTCCGGGTTTGGCGAGCTCATGGGCAAGATGCTGGATCTCGTAGCCAATCATCACGAGCTCCTCAACACCGGCTTCCTTGTAGTCGTGGTGAATCTGGCTGATCTGGCTCCTGATATGCTCACGGATGAGTTTGGTGATACTCGCGCCGCTTTCCTGCCCGTCCTCGTTGATGGCAATTGCCTCGGCGGAGCGATAGACACCCAGGCGGTAGTTGCTGTAGTCGGATATCCGGCCATTTTTAAACAGCAGGGCCCGGGTGTTGCCTGGCCCTACGTGGAGGACGAGGGTGGTACGCGTTTTCATCGACGGTGTATCGCGCAGGCGACGTCTGGTCTTGAGGTAAATAAGGCGTGTCATCTCGCCCTCATCGAGGGGTTCGATACGGAAGCCGCAGCCGATTTCGATCCGGTTAAGAAACGCGTCCTGGTTTTCGGCCTCGGCGAGGACATTGGTAGCGACGGCGCGGACCGGGGTGTCTTCGGTGGCGCCCAGCTCGCGCAGAGTCTCTCGGTAGCCATTGAGAATTCTAACACAGCGCTCAATGGTGGAGCGTCTGATGTTGCCGCGCTGGAAAATATCGTGGGCCAGAGGAACCGACTGCTCGAGGAAATCCCCGGGGGAGTCCGCTGAGTTGGGATGGTTTTCTACGACAAGCAGTGAGATCGAGCTGGCTCCAAGGTGGATGGATGCTTGCAACGAGGGGGGGGAGACGGGTGTCATTGGGAAGGAATGAGGGGGGTGGAGGAAAGGGCAAACGACCGGAGGAATCTCCTGGCGGAGGAATCATGATCCGTCTGTGGGTGATTGTCTTGCGAAAAATGGTGGCATTTCCCAGGAAATCGCAGACTTTGCCGCCGGGTATCCTGGAGCTGTCCCTATGCCAGAATGGCCAATAAATAATCAAAATAAAGCATATTAAGCTTGATTTTTCAGGGGATACATGCTTTTCACTCTGCCCCGCAGTGCTGCTTGTTGTTTGCAAACCGACGGCAGAACGAAACCTTACCCCAACCACACCTTCCCACACCTCCCGGAAACGACCATGGACGACTCGAACATCATACCGTTTGATCAGTCCAAGCCAAGTTCTGGGTACCACGCAAAATCCATGAAAAGTAAGCTAGTTGCCAAGGCCGCCGAGATCATCCAGGACCCCCAGGTCCTCGTAAACGTTGTTTCCCAGCGCGTAGCTCAATTGAACCAGGGGCGTTCACCGCTGATCGATACCGTGCCGAGTATGGGGGCGGCTGATATCGCACTAACAGAAATCATCGAAGGCAAAGTGGTCATCGCCAAGCCTAAAAAGGACTGATTATCCTTTTTGAAAATTTGAAACGTTGGGGGAGAGGCCTTTCGTTTTTTAAGTCGAGCAAGTATGAGTGCGGACATTGCCACCAATAGGAAAGCGCACCGCGACTATCATATTTCAGATACCTATGAATGTGGTATTGAACTGAAGGGTACGGAGGTAAAGTCGATCCGCGACGGCAAGTCCAACATTTCCGATGCATACGCGCGGATAGAGAATGGCCAGGCCTTTTTATACGGATGTCATATTCAGCCATGGCAGACAGCCGGCGAGTGGTTTCAGCATGGGGTGACGCGGCCACGCCGACTGTTGCTGCACAAAAAGGAAATCCTCAAGCTAGATGAGATAACAGCTCAGAAGGGCTGTACGCTTCCCTGTCTGCGGATGTATTGGAAAGGCGGCCGGGTCAAGGTCGAGATCGGGGTTGGCAAGGGAAAGAGCCATTCTGATCAACGCCAGGATTTAAAAAAACGCACTGAGATGCGTGAAGCGCAGCGGGAGGTGTCGAGGTTTAACCGCAGGTAAACATTGTGGCCGTGTGATGTTTGATCTTCGTCAGTTCGCCGCCATATCGCCTGAATGGTATCAGAAATTGCAATACCACGGCGAACTCGGCTCCACCAATGACGAGGCTCGCCGCATCGCTGAGGAAGGGGCTGAACATGGCACCGTGGTGCTGGCCGACCACCAACTGGCAGGTCGCGGAAGGCGCGGCTCAAGCTGGGTTTCCGGACCTGGCGACGGGCTGTTGTTTTCAATCATCCTGCGGCCAGGGTTTTCTCAAAACAGCTGGTGTCGGATCGCCCTGGCGACGGGCTTAGGGGTGGTCACGGCAATCAATGACAAGTGGGGGATTCATTGCAAGGTCAAGTGGCCGAATGATATTTACCTTCGCGACAGGAAATGTGCGGGTATTCTCGCCGAGGCACGGGAGGATTACGTCGTGGTGGGGGTTGGGCTTAACGTCATCGCATCGCCTGGTGCAACGGCATCTGACATAGCCACCATTGCCGTGGGGGATGTCGTGGCGGAGCCGTTATCACGTGAGCTGGTGTTTGCCCTGGTTCTGGATGGCATTCTAACGGAAATCGAGTCCTGTGCGGACGCTTTTGACCGTCAGCTGGCCCGGCTCAGGGATGTCTGTTACCTCACCGCTAAAACCATCGAGTTTTCCGCAGGAGGGGATAGACGTGTCGGGCTTGTGAAAGGGATAGGCGCTGACGGCTCCCTGCTGGTCGAGGTGGCGGGTAGGGTGAACGCTTATTCACAGGCGGCTGGAATCCGTTGCCTTAGCTAAGGATATCCTTGATCACCGAGGGGTGTTCCACACCTGTTAGTCGGGCATCGAGGCCTTGAAATTTGTAGGAGAACCGGTTGTAGTCGATACCAAAGAGATGGAGCATGGTGGCGTGCAAGTCGTGCACCGAGGTGCGTTTTTCGACAGCGTTGTATCCAAGCTCGTCAGTGGCGCCGTGGACGATGCCACCCTGGATACCCGCGCCTGCCAACCACAGTGAAAAGGCATTGATGTGATGGTCCCTGCCAGAGCCTTGACCCATCGGGGTCCGTCCGAATTCACCGCCCCAAATAATCAAGGTGTCATCGAGCATACCCCGTTGTTTCAAGTCCTTGAGGAGGGCGGCGGACGCTTGATCGGTGAGTCTGGCGGCTGTGGGCATGTCTTTCTCAATGTTGCTGTGGTGGTCCCAACCGCGGTGGTAGAGCTGTACAAAGCGCACACCGCGTTCGAGCATGCGCCTGGCGAGTAAGCAGTTAGATGCAAATGAGCCGTCACCTGCATTGTTGACACCATACATATCGAGAATGTGTTTGGGCTCGTTGTCGATGGCGGTGAGTTCGGGGACAGAACTCTGCATCCGGAACGCCATTTCGTATTGGGAGATACGCGTAGCGATTTCCGGATCATAAGTCTGTTCTGCCAGGCTGCCGTTGAGCCGGTTGACCTCATCGATCATTTGCCGTTGGGCGGATTGACAGACTCCATCGGGATTACCGACGTAGTGGACGGCATTCCCCTTGGATTGGAACTGCACACCCTGGAACTTACTGGGAAGGAAACCGGCGCTCCATTGGCGTGAGGAAACGGGCTGGGCACCTGCACTTTGGGATAGCAGCACGACGTATCCGGGGAGTTCGTTTGTTTCGGAGCCGAGGCCGTAAAGCAACCATGAACCCATGCAGGGGCGTCCTTTTACGATCGAGCCACTGTTGAAAAACGCCTGGGCAGGGTCGTGGTTGATTTGTTCGGTATGCATCGACCGGATCACGCAGATGTCATCGGCAACCGAGCCGATGTGAGGAAACAGATCCGATATCTCGGTGCCGCCCTGGCCGTATTTTTTAAATTGAACAAACGAACCCCGCGCTTTCAGAACCGTGTTCTGGAGCTGGGCGAGTTGTTGTCCCTGGGTGAATGAGGTGGGGAACGGCTTGCCGTGAAGCTTGTTGAGTTCCGGTTTTGGATCGAATGAATCCACATGCGAAGGGCCGCCCGCCATACACAGGTGGATGACACGTTTGGCGCGTGGTGCAATGTGGGTGCCGCCGGAGAGGATGCCCCCCCATTGTTCGGCGCGGGCGAATTGGCTGCCCATGATCTGGGAAAGAGCAATCCCGCCGAGGCCGGCAAAGGACTTGTTGAGAAATGATCGGCGGTTCAGCGATAACAAAGGATCAGACATGTTAGTAACGGGTGATGGTTTCGTGCAGGTTGAGGAGAACCCGGCAGACCTGGGTCCAGGCCGCAAGTTCAGCGGCGGAGCAGTCCTTGGGTGGGGCCGCCTGGGCCAGGAGTGCCCGGGTGTCCTCCGGTGAGCCTTGGTAGTGCTCAAGTTGTTGCTGGTAAAAGCTTTGGATCGACGTTGTCTCGTCGGTTCTCGGTGGCCGTGACAGGCATCTTAGCCACGCTGATTGGATGCGCGCCTCATGGCTTGCATTCCGGGTGACGGTATGGATGGCGAACGCCTTAGCCATTTCCACTGCCGCCGGGTCGTTTAGCAGGGTGAGTGCTTGTAGGGGGCTGTTCGACTGTAAGCGGTCGGCAGTGCATTCTTCACGGGATGGAGCATCGAAATTGGCGAGCATCGGATGGAGGAAGGTCCGCTGCCAATGCATGTAGATGCCCCGACGGTATTGGTCTCCATTTTGACTGACTTCATATTTTCTGTTAGGGAACTGAAGGGGGGCGTAGTAGCCCGCTGGTTGATAGGGGAAAACACTCGGCCCCCCTGCGTAGTCAGCCCGGATAAGACCGGAAATGGACAGGGCGTTGTCGCGGATAAACTCGGCGTCAAGGCGGCGCGGGGATTGTCCTGCGAGCAGGCGATTGTAGGGATCGATATCCTTGAGGTCTTTGCGGTTGCCCGATTGCTGGCGGTAGGTGTTCGACATCACCATCAGCTTAATCATGTGTTTGGTGTCCCAGTTACTGGTGCGGAACTCATGTGCCAGCCAGTCGAGCAATTCAGGATGGCTCGGCCATTCACCTTGTGAGCCGAGGTCGTCGAGAACGTTGGAGATACCGTTGCCAAAGAATTGTTTCCAATAGCGGTTCATCACATGGCGTGCTGTCAGCGGGTTTTTTTCAGACACCAGCCACTTTGCCAGATCCAGTCGGGTGAGTTTTCGTTTGCCGGTGGCATCCGGCTGGGGGAGGAAATGAAGCACGGCGGGCTCGACGATTTCACCTGTGTTATTCTGCCAATCGCCCCGTGGTAAGATGCGGGTCACGGGTGTTTCTTTTTCCGGTATTGTCAGGGCAATCAATGATTTGGCGATACCGCTGCGGCATTCGCGAATTGATTTCTGGATGACAGGCCAGCTGGGGTCGAGGTTTTTGTCTGATAGATTCGCCAGGGCCCAGGTGCCATTGATCAGCGTGTGCTGCGCGGTGCTGCGTTTGGCTGCTGGGGTTTTGAGCGCTTGCAGGAGGTCGGGTGTGACGGCTGGCTGTCCTGCCACGGGTTCGCCGAAGCGGGTGGTGGAAATACGCACGGCTCCCACGTCTGCGCTATTCAACGTTACCTTGATGTGATTATCTGGAGCGGTGCCGACTGGCAGTTCGAGAATGAAAATGGCGGTGTGTGTTCTTTTTTGGAAATCATTGGGCAGACTCCATCGCTGGTTTCCTGGTCGCCAGGTTTTGGGGAACCCGACCGGAGTGTAGCCGCTGCGGTATTGCTCGGCCTGGAAATGATCAGCCTGGGCCCATGTTACCGGAATGGGCACACTGACTGGTTCGGGTTTGTCCGGTGTCGTGACCATCAGATAAAACTCAGGCCGGGTCATGGCGAAGTTGCCATCCTTGGATCGACCGATCATTCCGCCATGGCTGGCGTCTGGAAGGATCTCTAACCGGATAGCTGTGAATAGTGCGGCATCGGGTTTGAGTTTCAGCGTGATGACATCGCCTTTTTGAGGTGCGCCGGAGAAGATGACCGTGCCATCGGCTTTGATCTGGCAGTTGGTGTTTTTGCTACTGCTGGCTTCCAGGGGTGTCGCCGTTGCCCAACCTGTCGGGTGATGGGTGAGGTAATCAATCGTCGCCTGCTCCCATTGGGGTGTTGTTTTTGCGAGAGCAGCATTGGTACGATGCGCCTCCGCCCTGAGGGCCTGGAGTCTCCGGAGGAGTGACGGGCTTTGGACCAATATTTCGGGAGGGAAGGGGGAGTCGTTATTAAACCCGACCAAATCCCGGTTGGGGGTGTATTGGTAATGACTGTATACCCCCCACTGCTTGACGTCCTTGAAGAAGGCACTCAGGGAATAGAAGTCTTTGGCGGTGATGGGGTCGAATTTATGATCATGGCACTCGGCGCATCCGGTGGTCTGGCCAAGCCATGCGGCGCCAACCGCCCGGACCCGGTCACTGGCATACTTGGCGAGGTATTCCAGAGGCTGCGCCCCACCTTCACGGGTCATTTGAGAGAGGCGGATAAATCCGGTCGCGATCCGTTGCTCCGGAGTGGGATTGTCCAGCAGATCCCCAGCAAGTTGTTCGATGGTGAACTGATCGAAGGGCATGTTTTGATTAAACGCGTCGATGACGTAATCGCGGTAGGGGAATATGTGCTGGTTTTGATCGCCGTGGAAACCGACGGTGTCGGCGTAGCGTGCCACGTCCAGCCAGGTCACCGCCATCCGCTCACCGTAGTGGGGTGACGCTAACAGGCGGTCGACCTGCTTTTCGTAGGCATCGGGAGAGGTGTCGGCGAGGAATACAGCGAGTTCTTCAGGAGTAGGGGGCAAGCCCGTCAGGTCAAGTGCAAGACGGCGCAACAAGGTGCGTTTATCCGCGGTGTCCGACGGGGAAAGATTCTCTTTTTCCAAACGGTTGATCACAAAGGCATCGATGGCATTGGCGACCTTGTCCTGATGTTTCAGATCCCCCGGGACGGGTGGGTTTTTGATGGGACGGTATGCCCAATGTTTTTCATACTCGGCACCTTGTTCGATCCAGCGTCTGATCAGTCCGCGCTCGTGCTGGGTGATCGGTTTATGAAAATCCTCAGGGGGCATAAGGGTCTCGGGGTCATTCGTGACAATACGTTTCCAGACATCGCTCTGATCAGGTTTGCCCGGCACGATGGCCCTGCCATCAGACTCCTTCAGCTTGGCGTAGGCACCTTCGGGGGTATCAAGGCGGAGGTCGGCCTCACGCTTTTTCTGGTCGAAGCCATGGCAGGAGAAACATTTGTCGGAAAAAATCGGGCGGATATGGGCATTGAACGTCACCTGGTCCGGCAATGACAGAGAGGATGCCTTCTCGGGGCTCAATGTCTGCGCTTGTTTTGGATCTGAATTGTGCTGCGCAACGTCGGTCTTTTTAGAACAGGAGACGACAAGGGTGCAGAGAAGGATGGTGATGATGAAAATGGGCTGCATAAGATGACTCCGGAGTAAACGTAAGAGAGCGGGTGTTTCATTCAGAATTAATGCTCAAAATGGCCATCTGAGCCCTGTGGACAAGCAGGCAAGGTCTCGTCGAGCGGTTCACCGAGTGCTTTTTTCAATGCCGCCCCCAGTGGTCCGGCAAGGATGCGGTTCCAGTCGGTGAGGTCATCGACGTCAGACAGCATGGGGAGTGTTTCAAGGCTGAGACCGGATGCCACGGCAGCGTCTGATGTTGCGTCGAAAACATCCTTACTGCTCCACGGGATGTTTCTGAAAAGTCCGGGGGCAGGAGCCTTGAGGGCCAGCAGGTAGTATCCGCCGTCGTTGCTCGGGCCGATGATGACATCACGTCCTGATGCCGAGGCTAAACGGGAAAAGGCCGCATTGATCCAGCGTGCGCCACACTCAGGGCAATCGGATCCAATAACCGATATTTCGCTGAAACCATTGGCAAAGCCCTCTCCGAAAGCGCGATGGAGCCGTTCACCCAGGTTGCCGGCCCCCTGGGGACGGAAATCCACTTCTTGTGTCAGGGTGTCTACCGCCATCGAAGAAGGTGCCAGGTAGAGTCCATCGGTGGCGGACGAAGTAGCCCGCATGGCCGGCAGCAGCCAGAAACGGACCGCATCGTCAGCATCGTCAGGCGTGTAGCAAAACCTGATCCGGCAATCATGGAGCCCCTGCAGCTGCCTAAGCAGCACTTCGACTAGTGCCTTGTAGTATCTGGTGGCATCATCATGCCCCACATCAGCGGCCAGGCGGGTTTTGACTTCACCGGCAACAGGCTCTTTGAGGAAGACCAATAATAATCGCATCCCCTTGTCTACCTTCAAAACAACGGAACCCAAACCCCAAATTGATTAACCTTTCCTGACTGTCAAAATCGTGGAATTTCTCTTGCCAGAGCCCTTTAGGTAGGGGATGCTCTGACAATCGGAACGACGGAGCCTGTCCGGGGTGATTGTATCCAGGTCATATCCGTCATTTCACCCCATCGCGACGTTGTCGCACGATTTTCCAATGGCAGCCCCCCGCAACAAACTGAGAAATTCCCCAAAGGATCGCAAACCCTGGCCGAACGAGGTGTTGGGGATTCTGCTCTGTGCACTGGGGCTGCTGCTATTTCTTGCACTCGTGTCGTATTCCCCCGCCGATATGAATACGCAGGCCGAAAGGCAGGGGGTGGAAAACTGGATCGGCGTGGTAGGGGTCTATCTGGGTTTTTTGGGCTTTCAAATACTGGGGGTGGCCGCGCATTTGTTACCTTTGGTCCTCCTGTGGATGGGTGTTTCCAAGTTACTATTCGATGCCAGGGCTTCTTGGCGCACATGGCTGGGATGTGCGGTGTTCCTCTTCAGTGCATCAGCTCTTCTGGCCGTCCAAGGCTGGATGTTTCACGATCTGGAATCCACCGTGCTCTTTCAGGGCTGGGTGAGTGACTTCCATGTCAAGGGGCCAGGCGGGTGGATAGGTTATGGTGTCGGTACCAAGCTCCTCGAAGCGCTGTTAAACAAACCTGGTGCTATCCTTGTTCTCCTCTGTGTCTATGTGGTCAGCCTGATTTTGCTGACGGGACTGCACCCGATCGAGTTTACCCGTGGATTGTTCCGGCATGCCCTCTACTGGTGGCAGGGGCGCAAACAGCGAAAGCTTGATGCCGCTGAAAAAGCTTCAGCCTTGGAGCAACTTCGCATGAAGCGTGACAATCGGTTTGCCACTGGCAAAGGCGGAGAAGCTGCTGCTTCTCCATCGGCCTCCCCGGCTGCGGGCCGGAACAAGACGGCATCCCATTCCAAACAGGAAGAGGACAACAGCCCTCAGGCGGAACTTCCACTCAGGGAAGTTCCCGAACCTCAGATCGTTGATGCCTCGCGGGCCCGCAAACGGTCTGCGGACCTGGGGGCCAAACCTTTTGGCAAAAAGAAACTCGACCACACAGGGCTTAGCACGGATGAGTATGAAAACTATGAACTCCCCGGCTTTGATCTGCTCAATATCCCTGAGCACGAGGAGCCCGATGTCGAGGCCGATAAAAGTGAACTGGTGGCTGTCCAAAAAACCATCATCGATACCCTCAAGGCATTTGGGGTGGAGGTAACGGCCGGAAACATTACCCGTGGACCAACCATTACCCGCTACGAGGTTTATCCAAGTATGGGGCTTCGTGTCAGCCGGATCACCCAGCTCGAAGCTGATCTTGCGCGTGCCACCAAAGCAGAACGTATCAACATCCTGGCCCCCGTGCCTGGCTCCGACACCGTGGGTATTGAGATCGCTAACAATGAAAAAGTCGCCGTGCCACTGCACGAACTTCTTCAGGACCCGGCTTTCGTGAGTGCCAAGAAGAAAATTCCACTCGCACTCGGAAAAGATGTCTACGGCAACACGGTCATCGGCGATCTCGCTGCCATGCCGCACTTGTTGGTGGCGGGTGCCACCGGCTCCGGTAAGTCAGTGTGTATCAACTCGATCATTTCCAGTATCCTGTTCAAGTTCAGCCCGAACGAGCTGCGCTTTATCATGGTCGACCCCAAGGTGGTGGAAATGCAGATGTATAATTCACTGCCCCACCTAGCCGTGCCGGTGGTGACCGATCCTAACAAGGTCATCGCGGCATTGCGCTGGGTCGTCAACGAAATGGAACGACGCTACCGCATTTTTGCCGAGTGTGGTGTGCGTAACTTCGATGGTTTCAACAGCAGGGAACTGCCTAAAAAAGAAGAGCCCGATCCCGAATCGGAAAACCAGGAAGAGGAAGAAGAGGAGAGCTACGACGCCGAGCACATCGAGTCCATTGCCAAGGCACTCACCGATGGTGAACTCGGGCCACCGGCCTTGGACGGCTCGGATGACGACGATGAAGAGGAAGCCATCCCCGACCGCATTCCCTACATCGTGGTGATCATCGACGAGCTTGCCGACCTGATGCAAACCGCTCCAGCCGACATGGAGATGAACATCGCCCGCATCGCCCAGAAAGCCCGCGCCGCCGGTATCCATCTGATTGTCGCTACCCAAACACCACGCGCCGATGTCGTGACAGGGATCATCAAGGCAAACATCCCGAGCCGTATTGCCTTCCAGGTCTCCAGCGGTCTCGACTCCCGCGTGATCCTCGATACCAAGGGGGCCGACAAGCTCGTTGGCAAGGGGGACATGCTCTACCTCGCACCCGGCTCCGCCAAATTGGAACGTGCGCAGGGTGCCTTTATTTCCGATCAAGAAGTCGAGGACCTTGTGAAGTTCTGCTCAAACCAGGTGGAACAAAAATTCGAAAGCTCCGTGCAGGAACACATCGAAAGTGGTGGTGCCGATGAAGAGGAGGAAGTCTCTGACGCCGACGAGGAAATCGTCCAGAAATGTCTGGAGGTGATCCGACAGGAAAAGAAGGCCAGTACATCACTTCTCCAGCGCCGGCTGAGGCTCGGCTACACCCGTGCCGCCCGCATGATGGATATCCTCGAACAACGCGGTATCATCGGCCCGGGTGAAGGAGCCAAGCCCCGCGAGATCCTGATCAACGTCGGACAGGATGAGGCGTGACTGGCGGCGGTTTGCAACCGCCTAGCCTACACTCCGGAATGACAAAGGAGGGGGTTGCAAAGCGCCGTCACGCTGCTACTTCCAGGAGTCCCTCAGTGCCACCGTCCGGTTGAAGACGATGTTCCCACCCGCAACGTGATCGATAATATCCGTGCAGAAGTAGCCGACGCGTTCAAACTGGTAGGTCACCCCGGATTTGACTTCAGCAAGTGATGACTCAAGCTTGGCATTGGGGACCACGGTAAGTGAGTCTTCGTTGAGGCAGCTGAGGAACCCTCCTTCGGCTGCGTCAGGGTTTTCTTCCGAAAACAGCCGGTCATAGAGTCGCACTTCTGCATCGACGGCAGTCGCGGCATCGACCCAGTGGATCGCCGCGCGGCATTGGATGCCTTCAGGCGCATCCTTGCCAATGGTATCTGGGATAAACTCACAGTGGATCTCTGACACTTCGCCGGCATCGTCTTTCTCAAAACCCGTGCAGGTGATGATGTAGCCACCGCGAAGCCGGGCTGACCGGCCAGGCCCGAGGCGGAAAAATTGGTTAGGAGGCTCCTCCATAAAGTCGTCACGTTCGATCCAGAGTTCCTTTCCGAGTGTCACTTCGCGCATGCCGGAGGTTTTGTCGGCAGGGTTGTTAGGTACTTGGACCAGCTCGACGTGGTCGGCGTTTGGCCAGTTGGTGATGACGACCTTGAGCGGGTCAAGCACGGCCATCCGGCGTTCGGCGGTGCGGTTCAGCTCGTCACGTATCTCGGATTCCAGAATGGCCATGTCGGTCACGCTGTTCACCTTGGTGACACCACAACGGTGGCAGAAGTTACGTATGGCAGCTGGTGGGTAACCACGACGGCGCATACCTGAGATGGTAGGCAGGCGAGGGTCATCCCAGCCACTCACGCGGCCTTCCTCGACGAGCTGCAGGAGCTTGCGCTTACTCATCACCGTGTAGCTCAGGTTCAGGCGGGAAAACTCGATCTGGCGCGGCACGGCCGGTACTGGACAGTGTGCAATAAACCAATCGTAAAGTGGTCGGTGGTTTTCAAACTCCAAGCTGCAAAGCGAGTGCGTGATACGCTCCAGTGCATCCTCCAGCGGGTGGGCGAAGTCATACATCGGGTAGACACACCAGTCGTCTCCCGTGTTGTGGTGCGTCGAGTGCACGATCCGGTAAATCACGGGATCGCGCATGTTCATGTTCGATGATGTGAGGTCGATCTTGGCACGTAGCACCATCGAGCCGTCTTTGAACTCGCCGGCTTTCATGCGGGCAAAAAGATCCAGGCTTTCTCCGGTGGGGCGGTCACGGAACGGGGAGGGGGTCCCGGGGGTAACGACGTCGCCTCGGTTCCTTTTGATCTCTTCAGGCGACTGTTCATCGACGTAAGCCAGCCCCTCATTGATCAGGTGCTTGGCGCAGTCGTAGAAAAAATCAAAGTAGTTGCTTGCGAAATACAGGTGATCACCCCAGTCGAAGCCAAGCCACTGGACGTCGGTTTTAATGCTTTCGACATATTCGCTTTCCTCTTTTTCCGGGTTGGTGTCGTCAAAACGAAGATGGCAGCGCGCGCCCACGGCGGCATTTTCCTGCGCAATACCGAAGCTGATGCAGATGGCTTTGGCGTGTCCAATATGCAGGTAACCATTCGGCTCCGGCGGGAACCGGGTGATGACAGTGTCATGTTTCCCGCTCGCCAGATCCTTGGCGATAATCTCACGGATAAAGTCTGTCTTATTGTCCTTACTCATGTGCGGGGGTGTTTTAGACAGAATTTACAGAATGAACAGAATTATACTCTGGTAGAGAAAAATTTATCGGTACAGGCTCAAACGGTTTTGCCATCCCGAAGAAATTTCAGGGTCATTTCCATCACGCGGGGATCGGATGCGATAAAGGTGTGGTCGGCATCCAGGACCTGGAACTCCTTCATGCCGTCGATTTTTCCCCGCTCAACGGAGACGATGCCATCGTTTTCCTGGTCGAGAAGTTTGCGGAAAAACGGAATGGCGCTTTGTGTGCCCATGATCACCGCTGAGTCGACGGCTTCAGGCAAGGCGGGGGCGTCGATCTTGCCGCTGCCCAGTTGCATGCCGGCCGGCCCGAGGCTCATCGCGAGGGGTTTGAACTGGGCTACCCAATCGATGATTTCACTGCCTTGGTGGGGAGGGGCGAGCATGACCACCCGACCCGCCTGTCCGGGGGGCAGCAGACGTAAGAGCCTGCGCGCCAGGACGCCGCCTAACGAGTGGGTGACAAAGTGGATCCTCCGGTCGCCACCATGAAGGGTCATGGCATCATGAATAATGCCGGTGAGTTCTTCCATCGGTTTCCGGAAGGACGGGTAGGGGACATTGATTGTGTGATAGCCGTGGTCGTTGAGATACTTCGCCATCGGCTCCATCGCCCAGAGGCTCCGCCAGAGTCCGTGTAGCAGGATCACGGCATCGGCGTCGGCTTCCCGCACCCGTGGTTTGTGCCACGGCATGGGTAAACGAAGGATACCGATTCGACTGAGTTTGGAGGGTTTCGATTTCAGGGTAACAATGGGCTGCGTGCATTTTCTTTAGCACATTTTCCGCAAAACGTGGGATTGATAATCGGAATGGGGATATCGACTTGAGTGATGATTGGCGAGGCAGCCCGGGGGGCGTCGCCCTAGTCAATACCCCTCCACCGGCGAGCGTTTCTCACCTGAATAATCGGTTTTCCGGTGCGCCCGCTCCGGGCCTAACACATCGACGCGGAGTTTCATGATGTCGGCGTCAATGCTGTGCCACAGTTCCGGGGTGAATTTCAACGGACCGGAAAGTTTTTTCTTCATTTTCTCAATCCTGCGCAGTGCGTCATCTATCGTCTGGTTCGGCAGTTGCTTGAGGTGTTCCAGGGCGACAGCGGCAGTGTCCACCTGATGACAGATCATGGCCATGTCGTTGCCTGCGGCGATGGCGAGTTTGACATCCGGTCCGCGGCCATAGGTATTGACGATGGCACCCATATCGAGGTCATCGGTGATGATCACGCCCTCGTAGCCAAGCTGGTTGCGCAGCAAGTGCGTCAGCAGATTCCGGGATAATGAGCCGGGTAGCCCGGGGGAATCGGGGTCTACGGCAGAAAAGTGCGCGTGGCAGCTCATCAGCGAGTCGAGCTCCGGCATCAGGGCGGTGTAGGGTAGCAGGTCGCTGGCAAGCATATCGGCCACACTTTTGTCGACATGGGGAAGGGCGTGGTGGGGGTCGGTGTCTGCGAGTCCACACGAGGGGAAATGCTTGCCGCTGGAGAGCACCTTGCAGTAGCGGAGGTTGCGATTGAAGATTCCCGCGTTGGTGATGACCTCCTGGGCATCCGTGCCATAACAGCGACCCTGCATCGCATTGTCGGCACCATCATCGTAGCAGATATCCAACACCGGACAGAGATTCATGTTGAATCCTAACAAACGGAGTAAAAACGCGGTGAGTTTGCCGTGTTGGGCAATCAGCCCCATGTCGCCCTTTTCCCGGAGCTCCTGGGCCGACGGGGGTTCGGTTCCTATTTCCCGGGTGCGGGAAACGCGACCACCTTCCTGGTCGATGGAAATGATCGGTGTGATATCGCAAAGCCCGCGCAGGTCGTCGGTTAGTTTTCTAAGCTGAGCTGGGGACTCGACATTGCGCCCAAATAGAACAAAGCCACCTGGTTGGATGGATTTGTAGAGCGCGGCGTCCTCGGGAGTGAGGGTGGTTCCCGGAACACCGAGCAATAGAAGTTGGCCGTGCATCATCTTGGAATCCGGGTTTCAGGGGCCGGATGTCCCGGCTAGGAAAACATGCCACGGAACGTCTGGCCGTAGGCAGCGAGTTTGGCCAGGATGGCTTTCTGGACGTGGAGCCGGTTTTCGGCTTGTTGGAAAATGACGTCGGCGTGACCCTCGAGCACGGTATCGGTGATTTCCTTGCCACGATAAGCAGGCAGGCAGTGGAGCACGATATGGGATGAGTGGGCGTGCCTGAGGAGTTCGGAATTCACCTGGTAGTTGCCGAACAAGGCTTCTTTTTCGACCTGGCCTTCTTCACCCATGGAGAGCCAGACATCGGTGTTGATGACATCGGCGTCTTTGACGGCTTCGATTGGATCGGTGGTCAGGGTAACGTTGGCAGAGTTCAGTCTCTCGACGTATTGGGGAGTCGGCAGACACCCCTGGGGCGCGGCAATGGCGAGTTCAAAGTTCAGCTGCCTGGCTGCCCACATCCATGACCTGGACATGTTGTTGAAGCCGTCACCGACAAAGGCGATTTTTTTGTTCTCCCAGGTTCCGAGGCGTTCACGGATGGTGAGGAGGTCGGCAAGGATCTGGCACGGGTGGGCATCGTCGGTTAGCGCATTGATCGTCGGGATTCCGGAGAAATTGGCGAAATCCACCACATCCTTCTGCGCGAAGGTCCGGATCACCGCACCGTGGACCATCCGGCCCAACACGCGTGCCGTATCCTTGATGGGCTCACCCCGACCCAGTTGCAGGTCGTTGGAGGAAAGGAACATGACGGAGCCACCAAGTTCGCGAATGCCGACTTCAAAGGAAACACGGGTCCTGGTGGATGCCTTGGTGAAAATCATCGCCCAGGTCTGGCCGGTAAGCGGCTTGACCTTGTGGCCGCCGTGTTTTTTACGTTCGGTTTTTAACGAAACGGCGTTATCTATGATTTTCCAGATGCGGTCTCTGGATAGCTCTTCGATGGAGAGTAAGTGGGTCACTGGTATGAATTAATGAATGAGTGGATAAATGGGCGAATACTTGGAGTATTCAGTTTTTAAGCAGTAAATCGAGGGTGTTTTTGAGTATTTTCAATGCCTCGTCGACTTCGCCATCGGTGACATTGAGTGGTGGCAGCCAACGCAAGGTGTCAGGCCCGGCGGGGACGGTCAGCAGCCCATTGGCCATCAGCGCCTTGCAGAGGTGGGGGGCCGGTGGTGATTCATCGGGAACCTCCATGGATTCCCTGTTGAGGGCAAATCCGAGAAGAAGGCCCTTGCCCCGGATGGTATCGATCGCCGGGTGATTCCATGCTGTGACTGCCTGCCGGATCCGTTTTTCCTGATGGCCGGCGTTGATCCAAAGGCCGGATGATTTGATTTCAGTTAGAACGGCGAGAGCGGCCGAGCAGGCGAGGGGATTGCCGCCATAGGTCGAGCCATGGGAGCCGGCATCCATCAGTGCAGATAGCGCGGTGCCCTTTGCATCGATGGCTCTGTCACTCACATAAAAGGCACCGATCGGAAAACCGCCACCCAAGCCCTTGGCCCACGAGATGGTGTCTGGTTTGAGCTCGGGGCAAACAGCCTGCCACCCCATCGGGGTTCCCGTCCGACCCAGTCCGCACTGGATTTCATCCAGCATCAGCAGCAGATCATGTTCCTGACAAAGTCCGGCCACTCCTTGTAAAAACTCGGGCGTAACCTCATGGACACCACCTTCGCCCTGGATGGGCTCCAGCATGATACCTGCGGTGATGTCGGTGATCGCCGATTTAAGCGCCTCAAGATCATTGAGTGGCACATACTTGAAACCTGGCAGCATCGGATCGAACCCTTGCTGGATTTTTGTTTGGGCCGTGGCGGCCATGGATCCAAGCGTCCTGCCGTGAAACGAGCTGTTAAACGTGATCACCTCGTAGCGGGGGCTGCCTTTGGCGTTAGGTCTGGCATGACCAAATCGCCGGGCGGTTTTAATCATGCCGTCATTGGCTTCGGCTCCTGAATTTCCAAAAAACACCTTGCCCGGAATCCTGGTGAAATCTTCAACCAAGGTACGCGCCAGCTCTTTCTGCTGGGGGATTTGGTAGAGGTTGGAGCAATGCATCAGCGTCGATGCTTGTTCACTGATCGCCTTACTCAGTGCAGGGTGGCAGTGGCCGATGCTGCACGTGGCAATGCCAGCGCAGAAATCGAGATAACATTTGCCCTCACTGTCCCACAATCGCGCGCCCTCTCCCCGGACAGCGGTGAGCGGAAAGTTGGCGTAAGTAGGAAGGACGTAAGACATGGTGCGGAAGTTCTAAGTTTCAAATTCCAAATTCCAAGTTCCAAATTGCGAATACAAGTATTCTTGTTGGTATTTGGGATTTGCTAATTGGAGTTTACAGGCGTAGCCTGCGCTCGCCGCTCCCCGGACGGTCGCAGTCCTGCCGGTCTTGTATTGGCGGGGTTGAGGAAAGTCCGGACGCCAAAGGGCAGCGCGCCTTGTGAACAACAGGGGACGACCGGTTCAAGCCTGTCGGACGGAAAGTGCAGCAGAAAACAAACCGCCCCCCTTTGCCAAGGCTTCGGGGGGTAAGGGTGAAAAGGTGGGGTAAGAGCCCACCGCTCCAAGGGTAACCGAGGAGGCACGGTAAACCCCGCGTGGCGCAAGACATAACAGGGGAAGGGTAGCCCGCCCGATCAGGATCCCCGGGTATTAGTCGCACCATCCCGCAAGGGAGGTTTCCCGCAAGGGATAAGATAAATGACCGTCCATCAGCGCGAAAGCACTGAGGACAGAATCCGGCTTACAGGGGAGCGGCAACTTTCCACCTTCTGGGTGGAGCCATCGGTCAGACTCTACAGGGATGTAACCTAGCCTGGAAACTGCCGGCACGTCCTTCTACGTCCTAACAAAAAAACCGGACACAACATCCGGAACGGCTCGGCATGCCTCAAAAAATCCTACCAAACACCGCGCCATTACAAAACTCTCCCCAATCGTGTCAGACCGTCACAAAATTACGACCGCTCAGGCCGGATGTTCCACAGTTCGGGCCTCCATAAATTACGATGACAATGTGGAAACATGGCTATAACTTGACACAAGTCACCCGATGACAATTTGAAAATCTAGTACGATGAGAATTCGGCCGTTAACACTGACAGCGACCGTCGGCAAAAATTGAAAGTGTGACACATACCACACTTTCATCTTCAACATCCAGCCCATCCTATGGACTCTTCACCGACCGCTTACTCTAGAGTTGGGAAGGTTGATATTTGGGAGGTTAACATTCCAATCTAACAATTGTAAAATCCACAATCCACGGCCTGACCCCTCTCCGGCAGCCAGGAGGGTATCGACTTCGAAGGCAACTACACCGCCGCCGAGATCGAGGAGTTCGTCAAAACCACTCAACACCTCTACACCGTCCGCGACACCATCCTGCGCGTAAACCTCCAGTATATCAAAAGCGCCGCCCAGGAGGACAACTACCGCACCGAGCCCGCCTTCAAGCTCCAGGGCTCCTACCGGAACATGAACCGCATCGCCGAAAAAGTGCTGCCCCTCATGACCCACGACGAAGTCCGCGCCCTGGTCATCGACCACTACGAAAACGAGTCCCAGACCCTAACAACAGGAGCCGAGGCAAACCTGCTCAAGTTCAAGGAAATGGAAAACATCCTCACCGAAGAGGAGGCCGACCGCTGGGCCCAGATCAAAAAGGACTTCAACAAAAACAAACTCCTAGGCGGAGCCTCCGAAACCGACCCCATCACCCGAGTCGTAGCCCAGCTCACCCAGTTCAACGACGGCCTAGAGTCCATCCGGGACGTCATCACCGCCGCCGGAACCCACTACGCCCAACCCCAGAGCCTGGCCAAAGACACCATCAGCCAGCTAGAAAAAATCATCTCCGGCCTCCGCGCTGTCCCTGTTGAGGTTGACATCAATCTGATAGCTGATAGAGATGACGGGGTAGAAAGCATGGAAAAAACCTCACAAAAAAAGCCAACAAAGAAGAAACCCGCCATTGAAATCAAACCCGAAGTCCGTCAGAACAAAGAAATCTAGACGATCACCTGTCCTCCATAGCTTTCCTGCCCGCCATCATGTCCTCCGTAGCTTTTTAGCGATGGTGGGAGCGAAGGAGGAAACCCGATGTGAGGCAAGGGGATTAGCTGCTGTATGCACCAATTCTAAATTCAACACCTCTCTTTTTCCCGGCAACTCCCTTATGACTCCATGACAGAGATCCAGAATCCCACCGTGAAAAATCAAATTCATTGCAGTAAGGGTGAGCCAACGAATAATACTGTTCGACCAATAAACTTATGAGCAATATACCACTAGAAGTTGAGCGTGTCCGTGCGATCTCGGATAGTCTGCACAAAAAAGATAAATATTGGGTATCCGTGAAGTCTGGCAACTTCCATCAATACACCAACTATGGCGGTGATCACGATGAGTTTGCGTATATGATCTACTCAGATGGGCGACAGATGGAAATCGACCTGATAGAATGGCTGAGCAAACTGGAGAGTTCAGACTCGTGCCACACTTACACGGAATTCGTCGATGTGCTCGAAATTATCCTCATGAACAAGCTTCCGAGGTATGAGAAGCTTTATGCGGCTCATAAGCGACATGTGACAAAGCGATGCGAAGAGCATGGTGCACCGAAAACTTGGGAGGTGACGATTGCGCTCGAGCTATGGGACGAACAGATGACGATAATACGAAATCTGCCCAAGCTGATTAATTTGTTTAAGAGCAGCAGCACCTACCGTGCCGAGAATGGATTGCCTATCGAGGGTCAAAGCCCGTCAATGTCCATCACAGCTCATTCCGGTGCAACCGTGTCGACATCAAATGTCTCAGGGTCCGGGCATGTCGTAATTCATGGCGATAGCAATGTTGTGACAATCTCCACGAAGAATGACTTATTCAATCAGCTGAAGAAACTTGGGGTGGGTGACGCTCATATAACGCGCCTTAATGCTGCCATGGCCGAAGATGACGAAACACGACCTGAGGGCGATCCTCCTGGCAAGGTCGGCGGGTCAGTAAAAAAGTGGGTCGGCGACATTACGATGGAACTGGCTCAACAGGGAACGGCGGTAGCCAATGGAGTCAGTGGGTCTCTGATCGCAAACCTTATCTGGACATACTTCAGCCTCCTGTAATCAAATCGTCAAACAAGGAGTGGCTACAAACAATTTGCCCACCGCGTACAGTAAGCGTCATGACAATTCAACCATCAGTCCGTCATATACAGCTCCCCCATATTGACGTTAACTTAATTCATTCGTTATGAGTCTAGCATTCAGCATATTAATATCTTCTGTAGTAATTGGAATTTCACTTTTAATCGCAACCATAATCCTATCAAAAAAAGGTGAAATTGCAAATAAAGAGAAAATAAAGAAAGCTATCAAAAAACCTTTGTTTTTTGTACCTATAGCACTGATCCTTTTAGGTGCTACAGGACACTTTATATCCAAAAAATATGGCAAATATGAGGAACATAAAATGCATCAAAGGTCAAATCTTGATCTAGGACATTTCAAAATCTTTGGCTATAAGGGCCTTAAGCTCCGGGCTAATATGCAGGAAGTGATCTATATATATGGGTACCCCGATAAAATAAAACTTGGTCGCAACGATGAAATTGTTGAATACACTAATCAAAAATTAGATGGTAGCTGGCGTTGGATATATCATGGGCAAACAAGCATTGTGGTTGTTTTTCGACTATCAGAGCACGATGAAGGCAATCAGGTAATAAGAATAGGAATTTATCATAATGATGGCGATTTTGATTTTTCTAGAATTGATGGAAATGACTTAATGATAAGTGATAAAAGCGGAGAGTTGATTCAAAACCCACATGGAGCATTATTTCACGGGCTCACGACTTATGATAAAATGCAGAGTTTATATGGACCTCCCAAACTGCTAAGAAAAATTAAAGAGAATGCATCCGAGGCATTTTACGAGAAACTAGGAGTTTCGTTCATGTATCTGAACAGACGTGTGATAAGACTAGATATTTGCTATCGTCCATACCCTATTGAACTCATGGATTTATGAAATAACTACCTGAAATTGCAAAGGCCTAGCAACTAATTTTTGAAAGGGCTAATTTTAAGGAGGGCAGGCATGAATGGCACTTCCTTAAGCGAAGGTATATAAAGGGACATATATCATATGATCGGTGTTAGAAGATCATGCTTTAAAAATGGCGTAGGTTTGCCTTAACAGGTGCAAGGACTGCACCCACGAAGTCGGTTTGAAAATTTGATTTCTTAACCAGCGGAGTAAGCGATCCGTGAAGAGCCTTCTGAGTAGGCTTGATATTCACGATGAAAGTGTGATATGTGTCACACTTTTAATTTTTCCCAATAGCCGCGTTCAAGCAGCGGCTGCGTTTTCCTGAGTTGCGGTCCGCACCCATGCGGCGGGGAGGAGTTTGTGTAGGTCGTCCTTGTTGGTCGTGGTCAGGAGTTTTTCAAAGACCCATTTCAAATACGCGTAGGGGTCTTTGCCGAGGATGCGGCAGTTTTCAACCATGGTGTAGAGCACGGCACTGCGCCAGCCGGTTTCCTCGCCTCCGATGAAGAGCCAGTTCTTGATGCCTATTTTTGTGGGACGCACGCCGCGTTCGACGGAGTTGTTGTCGATGTGAACCTCCCCATGGTGAAGGTAGACGATGAGTTTGCTCCACTGGTTCAGTGCATACGCCGCCGCCCCACCCAGGCCGCTTTTGGGCAGGTGTTTGTTTTTAACTTTGGTGGTGAGGTGGTGGAGGCGTTTAGTGATCGGGCGGCTTTGCCGTCGTCGGTGGTATTTGCGGACTTCGGGAGCCGAGTCCTTGTATTTTTCCTCGATCCGGTAGAGTTGCTGGATGAGGCGCAGGATCTTTGCCGCAAGCACGGGGTCTTCCTCCAGGTTGTCGTAAAATTTGCGACGGGCGTGTGTCCAGCACCCCGACTGGGTGATGCCTTCGTTGTCGCCGGACCATTTGTTGTAGGCACCGTGGCCGTCACTTTGGAGGATGCCTCTGAAAGTATCTTTTTCGTCTGCGTTGCCGAGGATGGCGGCGAGGCAGCTGGAGTCACGGCCTGTCTGCCAGTCGTAGACGATGGTGTTGTGCGCGGGGTTCTGGTAGAGCCAGAGGTAGCCTTTTCTTGTACTGCCGTGTCCGGGGCTGAGGTAGTCGATGGGGGTTTCATCGGCCTTGACGTAGCTGCTTTTCCGGAGGTCGCTGACGAGGAGTTTCCAGAGGGGCTGGAGGAGGTCTGCGCCGACTTCCATCCAGTGGCTCATGGTGTTGCGGGGGATGTTGATGCCGTGGCGACGCGACATGATTTGCTCCTGCCGGTAGAGCGGGAGGTGGTCGCAGTATTTGCCGGTGACGATGTGGGCCAGCAGCGAGGGGGTGAGGATGCTGCCTTCGAGGACGGTGGGCGGCAGGGGCGCGGTGTGGATGCTGGGTATGGCCTCGTTCTTTTTGACGTAGGTGGGCCGGATGATGAGTCGGCGGGTGTAGCGGCCGGGTTCGACATCGAGCCGCTCGCTGGTGCGCTGGCCTATGCGGCGGTAATCCCCCGGGTTGGCCCGGACTTCATCGGGGATGATGACTTCCTCAACGGTGGGGAGGTTGGCGGGCAGCCGGGGTTCGCGGGGCTTGCGCTCGCGGACGGGCTTGAGTTCGCTCTTGAGTTCTTCGGTGTTGTCAGCCGCCGGTGCGTCCTCTTCGCCGTCGGCGGCGCAGGGCTTTTTTGCCGCGTCGGGGTCGAGAAGGAGTTCAAGCTGGGCGGGGTCGAGCTTTTCGCTTTTGCTGCCGTAGATGATGCGGATGAGATGGTCGACCTTTTTTTCAAGCAGGGCGATTTGCTCGCGCTGGCTTTCTATCAGCTCACGCTGTGAGGCGATGATTCTGTCTTTGTCCTCCTCCGTCCGGGTCACATACTAACAACGTCACCAGGTGATGCTTTCTTTCTAACATTTGCGATTTTTTACGGCTTTTCATACCATGCGCGTTTGCATCCGTCGCGCAGGTCGATGCCGTCGGTGAGCATGGCAAGGGCGGTGGCTTCAAGGCTGATTTTCCCGTGCTTGCTGTGGCTTTGTTTTGGCCAGCTGTAGCGTCCCTTTTCAAGTCGCTTGGAGAGAACCCACAAGCCACTTCCGTCCCAATGGAGGATCTTGATGAGGTTGCGGCGTTTGTTGGTGAAGAGGAAGGCGGCTCCGCTTTGGGGATCGGCACGGAGTTTGTTTTGCACGACGACGGAGAGCCCGTTGAAGCTCTTGCGCATGTCGCAGGGTTCGGTGGCGAGGTAGATTTTGAGGCCGCTGTTGAAGGTGAGCATTGTTCTAGCGAGTCAGGGTTTTGATCAGGGCGGCGGCCAGCGGCACCTGGCTGGCGTCGGCAAGGTGGATGCGGTTTCCACCACCGAGTTCAACGACCAGGCCTGCTGCGGGTGAGGCGGCCGGTGTAATTTCCACCAGTGAGTCAAGAGCAGGCCGGGCCTGCTTCGCCTCCTTGCGTTTGCGAACCCAAGAGGCGAAGGTCGGGTAGGTCAGCCCATACTTGCGGGCGAATCCCAGTCCGCTCATCGAGCTGCGTTCAAAGGCGTCGAGCAGGGCTTCTTTGTGTTCCGGACTGAGGCGCATACGCCCTAGCTCGTCTGTGGTGATCGGGATCAGGGGAACGTCGTTTTCAATAAGTGTGATAGATTCCATAGCTATGACACTTACACCATCTTCCGACCTCAGAGGAGATTTGAGTGAGGGCTCTTCATCGACCGCTTACCCAGCGGATGAAGGTCACGCCCGTCTGCTTAAGCCTCTGCCAGTCTTTGTATAGCCTTGGCAACTCCCCTCCTAACTGGCTGGCTTCACTTTGCGCCTGCTCAAGACGCTTGTCCATCCGCTTGCGGTTTGTTGTGTTCTCGATTCCCTCTTCTTCCCTGATGGTTTCCTCAAAGCGTGTCAGCAGGTTGTGGCTCAGGGTGATGAAGAGAGCCTGCATCTCCCGCGCGGCCTCCGTGCTCCCCCATGCCTTTATCTCGCCAAGCTTGTTCTTGAACACATCGAAGATTTTCTCGATGTCCCAGCGCATGCGGTAGAGCTGGGCAATGAGTCCCGGCGGGAAGCTTGAGCTTGTCAGGTTGGTCAGCAATACCAGGTCGCGTCCGCTCTGCGGGCAGCGGTAGGTGATGCGCCGCAGCATGACTCCGCCGCCGTATCCTGCGAGTTCGTCGCTGATTACTCCGGCGTTAACCGGATCCGCGGTGTCAAACCCAAGGGGCATCGGACTCACCGGGCGCATGTTGTCTTTTTCAAGGCTCAGGAAGTAAATGCCGCCCGCTTGCTTCCACTTGAACCACTGGGCGAAATCGATTCCGGCCTTATCCCACACGTAGATGACCTTCCTTCCCTTTGGCGCGCCTTGGCGCAGGAGCTCTCTGTCGAGGGACTTGAGCAGGGTGATGTCGTGGTTTTTCTCGGTCTTCCTTGTCCGCCGTTTTTCTTTCTTGTTGCTCAGGGCGAGGTGATTACAGGTGAAGTTTCGCAGGTTCAGTGTGTAGAGGTGGCCTACGGCTGTTTTCCTTCCCTTGTAATCACGCTGGTCATGGGAGGCGGCGGCATGAAAGTGGCCGTCCCCCGCGAAAATCTCAAAATCATCAAGGGCCGCATGGCTTGCCGGACCGGGATGGGATGGATGGTTGCGCGGAGCGGTGGCGGATGCGTATAAAGGGACAGGCCTTTTATAAAGAAGCACATTGACTACTCCTCTTCCTGATGTTTTACTGCCCTTGTCATGCGTCAGCCACGTTTCCTATCCCCCTCTGCTGAAGTCACGGCTTCCCTGTATCACTGCGTGTCCAGGGTTGTTGATCGGCAGTTTGTGTTGGGTCGCGAGCAAAAGGACGTGTTTGTCCGTATGATGCGCGAATACGAGGCGTTTTGTGGGGTTCGGGTGCTTGCCTACTGTATTATGAGCAACCATTTTCACCTGTTGGTGGAGGTTCCCCCGAAGGTCCAGGGAGAAGCTGTGGAAATTACGGATGAGGATTTTCTGGCTCGTCTCAAGCCCTTGTATTCGACGGTGTATTATCGGGGTATCGAGCAGATGCTGAAGAAGTTTCGTGCAGACGGCGCGGATAAGGCTGCTGCAGAGCTCAAGGAGAAGTTTACCTGTCGGATGCATGATCTGTCCGAGTTCATGAAGGGGCTCAAGCAACGTTTTACGCAGTGGTATAATGGCGCGAACGGTCGGCGCGGAACCTTGTGGGAAGGGCGGTTCAAGAGTGTGCTTGTGGAGGATGGCTATGCTGCGCGGGTGATGGCCGCTTATATCGATCTCAATCCGATCCGGGCGGGCATGGTGAAGAATCCCGAGGATTACAAGTGGTGTTCATACGGCGAGGCGATGCAGCCGAAAGCGAACTCCGGCAGGAAAAAAGCGCGCGACGGGATCTGTCGGATACTTGAGACCCATGAGGAAATTGGAAACAAACCACCCGAACCGCAGTTTTGGAACAAGGGGGCGGCGGATCACTACCGCATGATGCTCTTTGCCGATGGCGAGGAGGTATTTGCGGAAGATATTCACGCTGGCGATGTGCCTGACAACCAGAAGATCAAGCGCGTTAGAAAAGGGTTCAAGCGTAAGAACGTGGAAAAGGTGTTAGCCAAGGGTGGTAAACTCAGCTTTGGCGAAGCCATGCGCTGCAGGGTGCGGTATTTCAGCGATGGCATGACCGTGGGAAGCCGGGAATTTGTCGATCAGATATTCAAACAGGCACGCGATCGCTTTGGAGAGAAACGCAAGAGCGGTGCCCGGCCGATGTGTGGTATTGAGTGGAAGCAGCCCAAAAAGCAAATCTACTCGATGCGACAACTTGTGAAAACCCCGCTTGAGTAAATCGTTAGGACGAATTCAAGAAGCAAATAGTCTTATGCTCTACCGTCCACAACACAACTTTCCAGGACAGGAGTCTGAAAGTGCCTCCGCCGGGCAGCAAACACTCCAAGCTAGAGTCTTGCCAAAGACACCCACACCCAGCTAGAAAAGATCAGAGAGGGGGCCAGAGAGGGGGCAGTTCGTGAATCGTGAATTTTACTATTGTTAGTCTGTCTTGTTAGCGTGGCAAAAGCTACCCTCTCAAAGACTAGTCGCTGTCGCGAATCCTGATCAACTGCCGCCGCGCCCAGCACCCCGCCGACGGCCTGTCACGCGTCGTGCTTGGCTGACATCGCACAACGGGCGTAATGAGGGGTGGTGCCCACGGGCGAGCTTTGCGAGTGCAAGTCTCTCCCTGATTGTGGCTGCCTTCCCCGAGGGGGCCCCTTCCACAGCGGCTCCGGACGCAGCTCCGGCAGAGCGTCGTTCCTCCTCACCGCCTGCGCCCCGTCCTCCACCTCTCATCAGTAAGCGCTCAACGTAGCACCATCTGAAAGGCCTTTGCCGTAGCAAAGTCGTGTCGTATATGTCGTAGGTATGACACCTACGACAGAACTTTGCAAAGTGGATGGAGAGCTTATCAAGACAGACTGTATGGGTCGGATCAGGGTGAGTTCCGAGCATCGTGAGAAGCTACTCGATACATTTGAGACCAGTGGCATGAGTGGCATGGGTTTCGCCAAATACTGCGGCGTAAAATACACCACATTCGCCTCGTGGGTTGTTAACGGCCGAATTCTCATCGTACTAGATTTTCAAATTGTCATCGGGTGACTTGTGTCAAGTATTAGTAATGTTTCCACATTGTCATCGTAATTTATGGAGGCACGAACTGTGGAACATCCGTAAGAGGGCTTGACACAGTAGCCTCTGAAATATCTTCAGAGCAACAGTAGGCTGTCGAAGATGTCGTAGGCATCGGGGCAATCGTCAATGGTCACTCGCTGTTGATGAAGCGATTACTCACGCAGGTGAAAATGAAGTTGGCATAATCCGATCTTTGCCTAGTGTCAGGCATCATTTCCAACACATGAAGCCTCGTAAAGCCCTTATTACCGCTGCCAATCCGGCAGAACAACATCTCCCACTTCAAACCATCACCAACGCGGTCGGTGAGTCCAAATCAGTGATCGAGAATTCCCTGGATGAACTGTTTGCCTCGGGGATCGAGTCGGTAGCCATTGTAGTCGTTCCCGGAGCTGTAGGCGCTTACAGAGCTGCTGCCGGGGCGCATGCTGGAGCGATTCAATTCATTGAACAGGAATCCCCCAGGGGCTACGGTCACGCCGTCTGGTGTGCCCGTGAGTTTTTGCATGGTGAAGCCTTTGTTTTGATTGTGGGCGACCATTTGTTTATGAGCCATACGGATGAACCCTGTGTCAAACAGCTACTGGCGCAGGCCTCTGAGCACGATGCGTATTTCTCGGCCGTCCAGGTGACGGATGAGAGCCAGCTGCATCTTTACGGGACTATAGGCGCCCGCCGGGACCCTTCCCAGCCGTCTCTCTTTGAAGTGAATGCGATCATTGAAAAACCTACCCCGACACTGGCGGAACAGGAGCTGATCATCCCGGGTTTGCGGCATGGGAAGTATCTCTGTTTTTTTGGAATCCAAGTGCTGAAGCCTTCGATTATTGATCTGCTGGATCGTCAGGTGGCCGGGTTGCAAGAAGGCGAGAAGCTGGGGCTGACACCTGCACTGGCAGAGATTGCCCGGTCGGAACAATTTCTGGCTGCCGAGCTGAAGGGGACGCGGTTCAACCTGGGGGAAAGACATGGTTTGTTACGGGCTCAAATTGCGCTGGCGCTGGCCGGTCCCCACCGGGACGACATGCTGGTTTCCCTGATCGAGCTGTTATCTGTCGCCAAATCCTAGGTTTTCACATTCCTGTCATCATGGCATCACAACTTGTTTCCATCATTGTATCAACCGACCCTGCTGAGCGGGATGTTGCACTTGCTTCAGTCTGTGCGGAGCTATCGCTGGCCGGGCTGCTTGCCGAGTGCGAAGGCCTCGATGCCTTTCGCAGGGAATCCGGGAACCTCTACGACCGGGTGAGGGCACTCTTTTTTCTCTATGCGATCCACCGGTTTCATTTGCCTGGGAAACTCGATGCCCAACAGGTGGGAAGCATTCCATTCAAAGGTTATGAACACCTGTTGCAGAGGCGTTTTGGCGAGGCGATCGACCTGTTTCTTGGCGCGGTGCGCAAACAGGGACCCGGCGACGCGCTTGCCTCAGCGCTCGCCTCGGCCTACCACCAGCTGGCATTCCAGACCCTGGCAAACCAGGTAAGGAAATCGGTGCGCACGGTGAGGGGGAACCAGTGGATGTTCCGTATGGGCCACCCTGCCGACCATCCGCTCCGTATTCGCCCCGAACTCGTGCAGCCCGCGAGCGATGGTGCCCTGCCGATCCTGCGCGAGAGGACGCCGGTGCGGATGGACCTCTCCCACTCGGGGTGGTCAGATATTTTTTTCCTAGGGATGGACTATCCCGAGGGGGCGCGCGTGCTGAATGTCTCGGTGGATCTGGGCGTGCATGGTCGGGACAAAACGCCAAGGCCACCGGTGGAAGCCTACTTACGGGTGATCGATGAGCCGGTGATTCGACTGACTTCGGTCGACCTTCGTGCCAGCGTAAGAATCGACGCGCTCGGGGAGGTGTTTGACTTTGCCAAGGATTATCTGGGTTTGTTAAAAGCAGCCGTGATAGCAGCGGGGATTGTCCCTCCTGGTATTGAAGGTTCCGGTATGAAGCTCGACCAGTTGTTAGGTCGTGTTTTTGGTCCTGGTAGGGGATTTGAACTGGTCTCCTCCGTTAATGATATTCCGAAGGGTTCCCGCCTGGCGGTTTCGACCAATTTGCTCGCAGCCCTCATCGGCGCGCTGATGCGTGCGACGGGGCAAACCAAATCGCTCACCGGCCCACTGGAGGAAAACGAGCGTCGCCTGATTCTGGCGCGTGCCATCCTTGGTGAATGGATTGGTGGCTCTGGCGGCGGTTGGCAGGATTCCGGCGGCGTCTGGCCCGGCATCAAACTCATCACCGGTGAGCAGGCGGCTGAGACGGACCCTGAATATGGTGTGTCCCGCGGTCGGTTGATGCCGGTGCACCACGTTTTTGACGACGATGAAATCCCGTTGGCTTCCCGGCAAGCGTTGCAGGATTCGTTGGTGCTCGTCCACGGCGGGATGGCGCAGAATGTGGGCCCGATCCTCGAAATGGTGACTGAAAAGTATCTGTTACGCTCGGCTGCTGAGTGGGTGGGGCGGAAGCAGGCGCTGGCGTTGCTCGATGAGCTGATCGATGCTCTCAAGCGTGGTGACATCAAAGCGCTCGGTGATGCCACAACACGCAATTTTTACGGTCCCTTGCAGACCATCATTCCCTGGGCCACCAACCTGTATACCGAAACCCTGATAGAAAACGCCCGTGACTACTTCGGCGGGGATTTCTGGGGATTCTGGATGTTAGGTGGCATGTCGGGTGGTGGTATGGGTTTCATTTTTGCACCACACCGCAAGCAGGAGGGACAGGAAAAGATGCAGCAGTTTATGGATGCGGCCAAACAGCGCCTACAGTTCGCCCTGCCCTTTGCCATGGACCCTGTGGTCTACGATTTTTCGATCAACCCGAACGGCACTTGTGCCGACCTGTTATGTGGCAGGGATTCGCTGCTGCCGCCGATGTTTTACCAGCTCAATGTGCCTAACATGTTGCAGCTTGATCCTGCCAAGCTCACATCCACCCAGCGGGGGGATTTGGATCACTTTGCGGCGGCATCACGTGATAAACCTGAATTCGGCAATGCGATTGTCCAGTTGTTCGACACACTCTTTCCCAAGGAAGGCAAGGCAGGTGAGGGGGCGGATGCATCGTTAAGTCAATTGCTGCGGGAGAATGGCTTTGATCGTGAACTGCACAACCAGGTGCGCAAAGACCTGCTCGCAGGTCGTATCGGTCTTTCCCAGAATCGCCTCCCTGCCTCGTCCCAGATTACGGATGTCTCACCCGGTGACGTGACTGATATTACCGGTGAGCCTCTCCCGAGGGTTGCCGAATTGACCTCGCTCGGGAACGAGGCACTCAAAAACGGACAGGTGGCCGTGGTCACCTTGGCTGCCGGTGCCGGCTCGCGTTGGACCGGTGGGGCCGGAACATGCAAGGCGCTGAATCCATTTGCTCCGTTAGATGGTAAATACCGGTCGTTTATCGAAACCCACCTGGCGAAGTCGCGTAAAACAGGTGCGTATTCCGGTTCGCCGGTCCCTCATGTGATCACGACATCCTACCTGACCAATGCACCGACCGCTGAATTTCTATCCGCCGCTGAAATGTACCATTACCCTGGCCAGCTGTTGCTCTCCCCCGGAAGATCGGTGGGCCTGCGCATGGTTCCCACCGAGCGGGACCTGCGATTTGCCTGGGAGGAAATGCCCCAGCAACGCCTCGATGAACAGCAGCAGAAGATGCTCGACTCCCTGCATGCGGCCTTGATCAACTGGGCAAAGTCAACGGGTGAAGCGTCCGACTACACCGACAACCTACCGCTCCAATGCCTCCACCCGGTCGGTCATTTCTTTGAGATACCCAATCTTATTTTGAATGGAACCCTCCGTGAACTGCTGCTGGGCCAGCCACAGCTCACAACTTTGCTACTTCATAACATCGATACCCTGGGTGCCAATATCGATCCTTTGTTGTTGGGCTTGCACCTTGACCAGGGAAATACGCTCGACTTCGAAGTGATCACACGCCGGCTCGAGGACCGGGGTGGGGGACTGGCCAGGGTCAATGGCCGGCCGCGCCTCGTCGAGGGCCTGGCGATGCCCCGCGAGGAGACCGAATTCGGCCTGTCCTATTATAACACCCTGACAACATGGATCGATATTGACAAGCTGCTCGGCGTCCTCGGACTGACCCGAGAAGATATTCTTGAAAACAGGGAGGCTCTGATCGCAGAGGCCGTGCGCGGTCTGGCATCGCGCCTCCCCACGTATTTGACCCTCAAGGAGGTTAAAAAACGATGGGGGCACGGACAGGAGGATGTTTATCCGGTGACACAGTTCGAAAAAATCTGGGGCGACATGTCGACCCTGTCCGATGTTGACTGCGGGTATTTTGTCGTGCCGCGGTTGCGTGGCCAACAACTCAAGGACCCGGCCCAGCTCGATGGATGGCTGCGGGATGGCTCGGCTGATTATATCCGTTCTCTCTGTCAGTGGGACTAACCTGGATTTACCTGAGAGGGGAAAATAGTAATTAAGTTGTGAAATAGATAGTACGGTAATGGTGTCATCCACCACGAAACCATCCTCGCCCAAAGTTTGGCCTCATCTCTGTCAAGACAAGGCCATGGAGATGAAGATAGGCGATACGTCCGGCCAGGCTTTAAGAACTTTTTTGAATGAGCTCCTCCGAAGCACTACCAAGAATCAAGGATTGCGTGTTCGGATGGTGATCAACAAGGTAGCGTGACAAGGGAATGAGATCGGGCTTCAACTGCACTTTTTTATACAGTCCTTACCAAAAATTCTTAATGGGGGGGATGTATGAAGTATCAGGATATGAAAACCTAGCGTATTTGGCGGTCCATTCAAAACTACCGTGACGCTTTAGCTTCTCTCCAGAGGGCCCGTGATTTTGCGGGGTCGTTGTCTTTTTCCATACCCGGATATGGGAACGGATTGTTGTGCGTTTTTACGGGAGGTTTTCCTGTTGGAACGTGCCAGAGGGATTGGAAATAGCGTCGATCGGTGTCATAGACATTGATGGGGTCTTTATTGGCATCGAAACTTGCAGGTAAAATCCCAAAGCGTTTCATTTCCCGGACATAGGCACCACGTGGTTTGAAACCTGGCATTTCAAAGCTGCCGATTTCCTCGAGTAACCATTTGGTTTTTTCAATCCCCTTGAGGATTGTTTGATAGCCGGGGTCGGACTTGTCCTTGAAAATGACCGGGTGGACGTAATCTTTGTTATCCTCGGCATAGCCGCCCGCAGGTTTTGCCAAGGGAGCCATGAGCAGCACAGACTTGTCAGGTCGGGTCAGGTTATAAAGGATGTGTCGGGAGAAGCGCACATTCCGCTGGGGCACCCAGGTCGGGACCAGGGTTTCATGGGATGCGGTGCGTGGTAGTGGCATTTTTTCGTCTTTGTGGCACTCCAGGCATCGTTTTTGGATAGCGTGATCCATCGCGTGGACTTCCGGGTAGACCATGTCGTTGCGCTGGATCTGGTTTTCTTCATAGCCGCCGATCATACCGGTCCCCAGTGCTGCATAGGTTCCCGGATAATAGGCGCCGGCATTGATCCAGTGACGGACGATTTCGACCTCCTGGGGAGATGCACGGACACCGTGGTGCACACCGCTGAGCTTGGTCATCAGCGGGCTGGCTGCATCCCATTTCTGGTAAGGTGCCGCATTGCTTTGAGGCCGGTTGCGCCCGTCTGAAAATTGCCCGAATACCGTGAGTTGGTGAAAACTATGTGTCGTAAGGGGACCCCGGTCCGAGGTGAGTAAAATCTCGCCCTCACGTTTGTCCGGGTTGTGGCAACGCACACAGTGCTTGTCCAGGATGGGCTGAATATCCCGTGGGAAATCAAATATCCCCGGGACCCCTGGAACAGGAGTGATGGCCGAAGGGGGGCGTTTCATGGCTAACAGGCTACCGAAGTTGACATTGGGGGGCGCCAAGGAGCGGTCCTCGTGACAGCCTACGCAGCTGGTGGTCTCACCTGGCATGACACTGAGAAACGACTGCATTCTTTTGACCGCCTGATTGCTGGCGTTGAGAGCAGCGAGGATGAGCGGACGGTTTGCAGGGACTTCAAACCTGGCTGAGCCGTCGGCCTCCACAGGAACCGTGCCTAACACCCGCTCCATGGTGAATGTGCCATTGTGACTCATCGGTGCCATACCACCGGTGTAATTGATCGGCTTGGGCAATGATTCCATGATCAGGAGTTTCTTGATCTCCCCACGCGTCACCCCCTTCATATTCCGGCCATTGTAAACGTCGGTGAGGATGAGTTCGCCAGTGCTTTTACCGGGGTCTGAGCGTGAGGGGATGATGCGCTCGCGTTGGCGCTTGATGACGGGACGTGGCTCATGAATGGGTTCCTTGCCCTGGTAGAGGAGCTCTTCGTTGCCCTGACTATCGAGGATGACAATGCGGTTGGAGGTCGCCGCCATAAACAAGTCCGGGGAAAATGCCCAGGGGTCGACGTAGGAGTTGCTTTTGCTGATGTTCTTCAGTTGGTTTTTGGCATCAGGCCCTTGGCGGTCGCTAACAATTGCCACATGCCCCCGGTGATCACGTGCGCCATGCCCTGGTGAGTTGATCATTACCACGTCTCTCGTCCCTGGTATCGGTTTGGCATCAATAAACAGGCCGCCGGGATGCTGGTTTCCAAAATAGACCATCTGGTTGGTTCCGTCCGGGTTGGTGGTCCAGAGATGGTGGTAGTGGACCTGGGATCGATCCACATACTCCCAGCGCTGATAGAGAATGCGACCGTCCGGTAGCACCCAGGGGGTGTTATCGTGTTCGATATTGGCCGAGATCTGGCGGATGTTTTTTCCGTCAGCGTCACAGCGGTAAAGAATGGCGACCTGGCTTAGCCAGCAGTTGACCCATCGCTTGCCCCGTGTGGAGACAAACATCACTCCGCCATCAGGGAGGTAGGTGGGTTCGATATCATCATGCGTGCCGCCGGTCAGTTGCCTGAGGTTTTTCCCGTCAACCCCAATCTCGTACAAATGAAAGTGGTTGCTTGTGCCTTTTCGATAGGAAAAAAGAATCTTGGTCGCCTCATAATGCACCACGGGGTCTCGCAGGGTTCCCTCCGGGTCGTCTATCAATACTCGGAGAGTCTTCGACTCGGTGTCGAGCAGGCAGAGCCGACTTTTGGGCGCGTAGAGCTTCCGTTCGGTCGATGGTGCATAGTAGCCAAGGTTGGCATACCAGTGGCCGTCGCCCACCGAACGTCTTTCGGCAAATACCACATAGCGGGCACCCCGTTCCGTATATGCGGCATGCAATGGGGAAGTTGCCGAGGCCGGGGAGAAGGGAGCGATCAGGGCCAACATCGAGATTACCCGGAGTGAGGGTAGAAGGGAAGTCTTCACGGCTAGTTATACGCATGTGCCGGTTGCCATATTTCCAAAATGATCCGGTCGCATGAGTGAACCATGACGGGGTGGTCGAACCATTATTCGCTGGATGGGGTGGTGGCTAAAAATGAGGTTGGAAAAATACCATGTTAGCCTAGAGTGCACCTAAGCTGTGAGTGAACTAACCTATCAAAAAGATGACCTGCCGGACCGTTTTGGAGCGATGACGGTGAAAGAGCTGCGGCAAGGATTGCGCCGCGGCATGTTTATCATCCCGTTTATCGTGATTCAGGTGCTGGCGGTGTTTGCGATGCTGGCGGAGTTCAACATGGGGGATGTGGAGGGGTTCTCGGATATGACCGGTATGCTGAACCCGGCTTTGTTTTTTACCTCGGGACCGTTTTGGCTGGTTGCGGGGTTCATCTGTATTGTGGTGATGCCGTTGGGCGGGCTTGCGCTGATGGGGCAGGAGCTTGAGGAGGGAAACCACGAGCTGTTGTTGATGACGCCACTGACGCGCTGGCGGGTGGTCAGGGGGAAGTTCCTTGCGATGTGGGGTTTGTGCCTGGTGACCTTTGTCTCCCTGCTCCCTTATCTGATCGTGCGTTACTTTATTGGCGGTATCGATGCGTGGCGCAATCTTGTGATGGCGATGACCGTGGTCACCGCCTCGGGGATCATCTGCGCCGGCTCCATCGGCTCGTCGGCCTTTAAAACCAATCTCGGAAAAATTGCGATGATAGCCTTGTTTTTTGGCTCGATGGTGTTGTCGTGGTTGGCACCGATGTTTGGCAGTCACGCCGTGACCGATGGGTGCGGGGTGATATACCATATCAACGCCTTCTCCTATTTCGCCTGTTACACGGTTTTTGGTTTGGCCCTGGCCAGATCGCGGATCCGGCTGGTCGTCCATCACTACGAGGTGAAACCAAGCTGGATGGTGATCGGCCTTTTGATATTCACCCCCCTCGTTGCATCCATGGCAACGGCGATGACGCTCGGCTACGGTGGCTTTGTCGGACTGATAGGTATGACCTTGGTGGCCTGGTATGCAGATGTCACGCCCAAGGCCCCCAGTTGGATGCCCGCGCCTGAGGTGAACGTGCCGGGGCAGCAGCGCCCCCAGCCAACAGGAGCCGCCCCTTTAGCCATCCCATCAGCTGTCCCACAGACCGACCAAGACCCGGCGACGGTTTCGACCGAGCCCAAGACGATGGTTTTTCCTGACTGAACCGGGGGCTTTGCCTGGACAGGGTTGACGGGTAACTCACAGCGGCCGGGCCTCGATCAAGCACCGGCCAGCCAGGCATTGGGTGGCAGAAAACCATCGCAGGCAAGGTGCCGCCACAAGGTAAAAAATGCCAGAAACCACGTAAAACCGATGGTTTTCCGCCAGAAATACAAGATTGTCAAAGCGGGTCATTTGGGATAGCCTCAGGGTCCAAAGGGACGCGGAAGCGTCCTTTTGATGTCTTGCCAACCCACACCACGGCAGCTTCTTTCTACTATCTGTTTTCATCCGATTTAACAATTTATGGGATTTATTGATTCTTTCAAGCGATGGCGCCTTGCTAAAAGGGGGATGTCATCCGGCAAGAAACGCCGCACCTCCACCACAAGTGAAAACGCCATGGTGGACTCCATGGAGCGCAGTGTGTGGATGAAGCTGCTCATCTACCCCGCCTTTGCCGCCCTGGTCTGTCTGATTGCAGCGTTCTATGTTTCGGATCAAACATTGTTCCATGGGAGCGGCATGCGCCGAAGCCTGATCTGTATGATCCTGGCCGCCGGGGTGGTCCTCATTTATCATACACGACACAGTTTAAAGATCGGCAATGGCCAGGTAGTCCTCATTTTTGGTGGTATCGTGGTGCATGTGGCTTTGTTGCGGGCTACGTGTTATCTTGTCGATGCCAACCATTGGCCCGTTGATTACCGTATTTTACTACCGCCGCTGGCCTTCGCTCCGATGGTGAATTCCGTGTTGGCGGGACGCCATGCCGGGGCGTTTTCAGCACTCAGTGTTAGTTTGTTCGGTTGTTTGCTGCTGCCGGTGCAGGAAATTTTCGGCTTTCTGACCATCAGTCTGATTGTAGGCATCATGGCGGTGGCGCTGACCCGTCGTGTCAGGCGGCGTGGCAATCTACTACGCGCCGGGTTTTATGTGGGCCTGACAACATTCCTGCTGGCACTGGTTTTTGATAAAATAGACCTCGGCTTGCTGGCCGATGGCGACAAGGTTTCGGCTGAGGGAACCAAAATCATCATCGTCCTTCTCGGTGGGCTTCTCACCGGCATGGTGGTAAGCGGTCTCCTGCCAGCCCTGGAAAGCCTCTTTGCCATCACCACGAACATCAGCTGGCTGGAGATGAGCGACCTGAACCACAAGCTGCTGCGTCAGCTCCAGCTTGAGGCTCCAGGGACATATCACCATAGTATGGTGGTAGCCACGCTTGCCGAATCAGCAGCCGAGGAAGTGGGTGCCAATGCCTCGATGTGCCGTGTCTGCTCCTATTTCCATGATATCGGTAAACTCAACAAACCGGAGTATTTCATCGAAAACCAGGGGGATCAAAACCCGCATGATACCCTGACTCCCACCATGAGTGCCATCGTGATCATCGCCCATGTGAAGGATGGCGTGGACATGGCAATCAAACATAAGTTGAACCCGAAAATCATCGAGGTGATCCGCGAACATCACGGCGACTCGCTGGTCCAGTACTTCTATCACAAGGCACGTGAGCAACGGCTCGAAGTCGAGAGGAAGGTCGAGGAGGGAATTGAAAACAAGGAAGACCTTCCCGATGTGGATACCAAAAGTTTCCGTTACCCGGGACCGTGCCCCAGTAGCCGTGAAAGCGGTATTATCAGCCTGGCCGATGCTGTGGAAAGTGCCTCCAGAAGCCTGAAAAAACCCACCCCCCAGAAGATCCGTAATCTGGTGGATGATATCGTCATGGCCAGGGTGACCAGCGGCCAGCTTGACCGTAGTGACCTGACCATGGGGGATATTAAAAAAGCCTGCGAGAGCTTTGCCTCGACACTCCGGAGTATGATGCATACTCGCATCGATTATCCGAAGGATGACGAGGCGGCCAAAAAGAAATCCAAAGAGGGGAGCCAGGAAAATCAAAAACCCCCGACTCGCCAGGCAACGGCGACGCAGCCCATGAAGCAGCTCTCCAGGGTGCATTACTAACGTCAGGCAAGGATGTCACAGCCTCCAGAGCTTTCTGTTTTCAACCACCAAGGGGTGATCAAATTACCACCTGCCTTGTTGGGCCGATTGGAAACCTCGGGCCAGCTGGCTGTCACCATGGCTCTCGGCTATGCCAAAGAATACGACTCTGCTTTGTCACAGCTGGAAACGGTCGAGGTCAGCATCGTCGATGATCAGACGATTGCTGACGTGCACCTGCGTTTTATGGATATTCCGGGAGCAACGGATGTCATTACCTTTGATCATGGCGAGATTCATGTGAGTGCGGAAACGGCGCGTGCGCAGGCGACGGAATTTGATAATGGCTTCGAGCGGGAGCTGATGCTCTACATCGTTCATGGCCTGCTTCACTTGGCTGGACATGAAGATGCGACAAGTGAGGGGAGGGCGACGATGGACACCCTCCAGCAGTCGATTCTCAACGAGGTCTGGAGTGCGGAAGCTTGATTCCGTTTTCGGTAACCAACCAGTCCATCAGGATATCGTGGTCATCATGAGGCACGCTGGGTTTGATTTGTTGTTCCAGGGCAACCCCGCAGACCACCCCGGAATAGTGCTCAAGGGCACGGTCATAATAGCCCCCCCCATGGCCCAGTCTCGAGCCATCCAAACCGAAGCACAGGCCGGGGCACAATATCAGGTCGATGTCCGCGAGGGCAACCTCAGGATGCAATCCGGCATTCGGTTCAGGGATGCCCAGCGTGCCCGCTGACAGTTCTGATAGGCGTGTGACGTGGTGGAACGACAGGCGACGCGGTGCATGGCACAGAGGATAGACGAGCCGTTTGTCCGGGAGAAGCGAGGCGAGGCTGGCCAGCGATACTTCGGGCCCGTGGGAGGCATACACAGCGATCGTTTGCACGGATGCCAGCATGAACCCAGCGCGAGAGAGGTGACGGCAAATCATTTCCGAACCAGCGGCAATATCTGCCTGCGGTAATCCACCGAGCCGGGTGCGCATTTCCAAACGCATGATTCTTTTGGCCGATCCCTCATTGCTCACGCCAGCATGCAAGCGGAAAAGCGAAAGCTGGACACGAAAAAACTTCCACAAAAATGCAGCTTGCGTGATGGATCTGGAAACGAGACAATGGCAGGGATGAATCGCATCTCGAAAGGAACTTTCCGACTCGCCTTGATGGTGGCTTTGCTTGCAGGCATCCCCGGTCCCGCAGCAGGTGCCCAGTCGGAGCTAAAGGGGCTTTATAAAGAACCCAGGATCAATAAGCGGCTTTTTGGTGACGATCTCTCGATGGTGAATAACGAAAGGGATGAATACGCGACCAATCTCGCTGCCTATGCGGTGAATCAGATTTTGTTAAGTTCGGGCGACCAGGAATCTCTGGACAATGCCCGCAAGGTGCTCGGCCTCGCGCTGCATTTGTCTCCCCGCAACAAAAAGTGCGTGGTGATCAATGCCCAGCTGAAACGTGGGATTATGCCGGAAAAGGTCATCGCCGACTACGACTCCGATGTGTTTGCCCGTCTCCTCCTGACCCGTGGGAAATTACTGGAAAAACAGCAGGCGGAAGTGAATACCTTGCTGGCAAGATACCTGATCGCGCTCTCGGCCACGATTGATCCCCGCAACGAGGATGCCATTTACGAGGCTGAAATAAGGCGTATCGATAACGGCGATGTCGACTGGACAAAGCTGACCGACGCCAAACCTGCTGCAACTGATCCTGCCGCCGTCCCAGGCTCAGCAACTCCCGTTCACCGTCCTCCCTTCAGAAGGCCGTAGCTGGGTTTTGGGAGGGAACCGCTTGTCCCGACTGGGCGATCAAGCTCGGGAGAAATTAACAAAGAGAGTTTTGATGAGACCGCGAAATACGCAAAATACGCGAAATTTTCATATCCTGATACCTTACACAGAGCGACTCTCAATGAGGGTTTCGGTAAGATCTGTAGCAATGCACCTGAAAACATCCTCTTTTTCGCGTATTTGGCGTATTTCGCGGTAAAAAACCCCGAGCATGATCGCCCTGCTTGTCCCGAAGGAAATGGGGGCTTGATGAGTCGTTCAATTGATGGCATGCTCCACGCCGTGATGAAGTTTTCCAAAACCATACTGCTTTCCATCGGTGTTACGATGTTATTGGGTGCGTGTGCTTCGGAGCAGACCGTCACCAAAACCCAGGTCAAAAAAGATGCCTGGGGCAGGGATGAACGTTACACGGTGGGTAAGGATAAGGACGGTAATCCGGTGATGAAGTCGGACCGGCGTAGCAGTCTTGAGGGAAAGCAAAGCAATATCGCGGCTGGCCGGGATTTCCAGGGGAAAGACTACAGCACCAAGTCCTACCGGAAAAAACGCTGGGGGGGTAACACTTTTTTCGCGCGGAAAAAATACGAGGGTAACACAGATGCCAGCCAATATAAAAAGGAGCCGTGGTTCGTCCAAAAACAGGCTGCCGCGGCTGGGCAACGTGCCCAGGCCGATGGAAAATCATACGCGGTCAATCCTTTCAAAAAATCAACCGCCGGAGAGCAGGGGGCAACACGTATTGCCCACACCCAGGACGCGGAAACCCAAGTGCGTCGGCGCGTTTACAAGCAGCCGGAAATCACCAACTGGAAAGACCAGAAAGGTCTGAGTGTCAAGGATACCAACAGGATGTTGGGGAGGTGAGCCGGCGTCGGCTTGTCACTGTTCCACGCGGGTAACAACGCCTTTCCTCCAATCGAGCGATTCCTTGAAGAAGTGCCTGTGATACCAGCTGAAATCATCCAGTGAAACCTTCGCCATTTGTTTTTTCGACGACCGGAGGGCCGAATCGATGATGTTGTCGAGCTTCCGCGTCACTTCCTTTTCATTCACACGCATCGATTTTTTTTCAAGGCTCTCGCTTAATTTCAGCAAGTCCTCAACATGACGGTTTTTTGTCTGGCTCTTGAAAAGCGCCAGCGCGTTGCCCGGGATGACGACTTTACCACCCGATAGCCGGCACTCGCCAAATGCTTTGCAGAGCAAGGTTTTTTGGTCGAAATCAGTGATGCGTTTCCGGGCAGACAAGAAATCCAGAAGCCTTACCTTTTTCCACTGATAGGCAATGTCCAGTCGGACCAGATCCAAATCCCTGCTTTCAAAACGCCTTGAATCGTAGCTCGCCAGTCTCTGGTCGTCAGGCATTTTCCCCAGGAACAGACCGACAGCCACCTTGTCGCCGGTCATCATCGCCGTCCCTCTTTCCGAATCCGATATTCTGTAACTGAGCTCGATGGTGTTAGATTCGACGGCTTTGATGGTTGCCGGGCGGAGGTTATCCGAAGCCTTCAAAGGAAACAAAAACTGGTGGGCTTGTAACTGGCTACCCGCGTCGGCAGAGGCCAGGACAACGGGGTGCACATCATCGCCGGGGGCTTTGACCTGGATCCGGGCCAGCGGGAAGCCTTCCGCACATTCAATAATCTGGGCATACTCAAGGACTTTGCCGCCCGTTAATTGCATCGATAACTGCGCGTTGCTGCTAATGGTGGCACAATCGGTGTAAACGTAATACGCTTCACCTGATTTTACCAGTATACCCGCGCCGCCCGCCGATTCACTCCCGATACTAACAATGCCCGACATATCGAACTCAGGGGTTGCTGGCTGTCCTGTGCGGGATGCCCTGGTGTTTGATTGCGCCCGCGCGACGACATTGAATTCCTTGATCCATTCTGGCGGAATGCTGTCGTAATCAAGTATCGATTGGCCGTCCTGATGTTCGATCGTGACCCGGTAGTCGTCGATCCGGGTGATCTTCACTTTGTAGAAAATCGTTCCCCGTGGGGTTTTGATCTGATCGTGTTCGCGGCCTGTTGCCTGTCGTCTGATGGCTCTGTAATCCAGGTCATCCCGTGGTGTTGTCTCCTGGGCATGCCCCAGGCCGACCGTCAACATCGTGATCATGAAGAGGAGAAAGTACACATGGATAGTCATGGTTACTGCCTACATCGCGGTGACTTTGATGTCAACGAAATGCCACCGGGCACTACACGGCGTGAAATCCTCAAGATGCACCACTCGGATGTCTTTCCCAAAGTCAGGATTACTGGATCCTAACAAAATAAAGCTTACTCATCCGAGTCCGGGTAGCTGCCGAACATTTTTACCAAAGAACAGTGTTTCTCAAGTTCCAGCAGGGCATCGGATACGGCGGGGTCGGTGCAATGGCCTGCAAGATCGACATAGAAGATGTATTCCCAGTCGCGCTGCTTGGATGGGCGCGATTCGATCTTGCTCATGTTGACGTTGAGCTTGTCGAAGGCCTGTAGCGCCTTGACCAGGGAGCCAGGTCGGTCATGGATGGAAAAGAGGATGGAGGTGCGGTCATTACCCGTCGCCGGGCAGGTCTTTTCACCGATGACCAGGAAGCGCGTGGTATTGGTCGCCCGGTCCTGGATCGACTCTTCAAGGATATCGAGATCGTTTAATTCGGCGGCAAGTTTGCCGCCGAGTGCCGCAGCACCATCGGCCGCATTTTGGCGTGCGAGCATCGCGGCTTTGGTCGTGGAGGAAACCTCCACTAGATCCGCGTCGGGGAAATTGCGAAGTATCCAGTTGCGGCATTGGCCAAAGACTTGTGGGTGTGAATAGAGGGTCTTGATTTGGGCACGTGGAATACAGGCCATCAGACCATTCTCGATACGGAGTAAAATCTGGGCACAGATCTGAAGATGGGAGTCAACAAAGAGGTCAAGCGTGTGTGATATGGCTCCTTCGGTCGAGTTCTCGATGGGAACCACACCATAGTGCGCCTTGCGGCGTGCCACCTGTTCAAAAACATCGGCAAAGTTGGCTTGAGGGGAGTAGGTGATCGAGTGGCCGAATTTTTTGATGGCTGCCTGGTGGGTCCAGGTGCCTTCGGGCCCCAGGTAGGCGACCTTGAGGTCGTCTTCGAGGGCAAGTGCCGCGGACATGATCTCGCGGTAGATGGCAAGCACGGATCGGTCCGGGAGCCGCCCCTTGTTCATGGCTGCCAAGCGTTTGAGCAATGCATCCTCACGCTCCGGGGCATAGATTTGCAGCCCCTCCTTTTTTTTGATCACACCGACTTCGTGAACGAGACCGGCGCGATCCGCTAGAAGGTCGAGCAGTTGTTGATCGATGGCGTCGATTTTTTTACGTATGTTGTCGAGTGGCACTTTTTTTAAGGGATGATTGAAAATAACTAACTGAAAATAACTAACCGGAAATCACTCTTCCTCTTCGTTGCTTGAACCGGACGATTCGCCGGGTGCTTCGCCGCCTGCATCTGCATCTGGTGTTGTTTCTACTTCTGACTTGGGAATTCCAGCTGCGGTGAGTGCGAGCTGTTTCTCGATGTCTTCCTGGGTAAAGCTATCAGAATCGTCTGCTTCGGTTTCCGGTGTATCGGTTTCCTCCGTATCTTCAGGGCTTTCAGCAAAGTCTTCAGGTTCAGGGAGCTTGACCGATCTGAGTTCGCTGGCGTTGGGCAGCTCGTCAACGGATTTGACACCAAAATGTTCAAAGAATAGATCCGTTGTCTCGTAGAGCATGGGTCGACCCGGGAGGTCGGCGCGACCGCCGATTTTGATCAACTCCCGATCAAGGAGTTTCTGGATCATGCCGTCACAGGAAACACCGCGCACGGCTTCAAGGGAGGCCTTGGTGACGGGCTGGCGATAGGCGATGATTGCCAGCGTCTCCATCGCCGGGCCACTGAGACGGCTCGGCTTTCTTCCCGGGAAGAGCTGGCGGACAAACTCGGCGTAGTCTGGGCGGGTGTAGATTTTCCATCCCTTGGCCCTTTCCGTACAGAGGAATGCCCGCCCTGTGGTCTCGTAACTGTGATTCAGCTCGGCGATGGCAGCCGTAATCGCGTCATCGTTGACATTTGCTAGAGCGGCAAGCTCGTCCGGCAGTTGCGGTCTCTCCAAGGGTTGCCTGTCAGCAGGTTCTTCTTCACCCTCATTCTCATCCTTGTCTTCGGCGGCAGCAGCCAGGGCGTCTTCGGCTTCGGCTATCCGGGCACGAATCAGGCGGGCGATTTCGGAACTGGGGAGGGGGTCCTCAGAGGCGATCAGCAGGGCTTCAATGATGGCGGAGAGTTGCATAGAGAGGCGGCAGATTATGAGATTGCGACGAGATTGCAAGCCTGTGAAATCGAATATCGCATCTGATTGGGATGCGAGGGTGTTGATAGGCTGGAATTCACGCGCGAGAAGGTTGTTTTTAAGAAAAAAACACCCCTGTCCAGCAGAGAACAGGGGTGATGTGTGAGTTGATGGGGGCTTACGGCAAGTCCAGGCGTGCTTTTTTTGCACCCGGACCCGACCGCTTACTCTTCCGGTTTTTCGGGTGTGACTGCTTTGGTGGCCTTGTCAATGATATCGCTGGCCTTTGCTTTGGCTGCGTCTTTGGTGGCTTCCACCGCATCGGCGGCTTTTTCCTTGGCCGCATCACCGGCGTCTTTGGTGGCTTCGACAGCGTCCTCACCTTTTTTCTTGGCTTCAGCGGCAGCATCCGCAGCGGCTTTTTCAGCTGCGGCTGCTTTCTCTTCGGCCGCTTTTCTGGCGTCAGCGGCTGCCTTTTCAGTGGCTGCCTTGGCTTCTGCGGCTTTTTCTTTCGCTGCATCAGCGATGCTCTTGGCGGCTTCCTTGCTTGCCTCGGCGGCCTTCTCAGCAGAATCGGCAGCCTTTTCAGCCGACTTTGCGGCTTTGTCAGTGGCTTCGTCGGTCGTTTTCCTGGCTTCCTCGCATGAGGTAAACATAGCAGTCGTTGCGATCAGGGTAATTATGTATTTAAGTTTCATCGTGTTATTTTTTGGGGTTGACTGTGGATCATGTTGTTTCTGCACAGCGTTTGTAAGGATAGCACACAAGGTGAAATTGTCACAATCTTCCGGGAATATCCCGTGTCATCATTGTTGCGGTTTGCTGGATGTCATTCTATTTGAGGTGGATGGACAAGGAGCGCGCGGGCCGATTGTTGCTCGTGGCAACCATCGTGGTGAGGGTATGGAGATGGCTGGATACAAAGATACTCCCTAATCATTAGCGACGCTGGGGATGATTCACCCTGAAGGTGATTTTGCAACTTTGACTGATATTGTGTATAAGGGGGCATGTCACGACACTACTCCCTGAAGCCGCGCAAGTTTGCAATGGAGCTAAGAACCTCGGAATCATGCTCGGTGCATGGAGGGCAACTGGCCATTGTCGGCTTGATCCGGCAAAGCGGACTAATGGGCTGGATCAGTGATTACCCGCAGCTCGAGCACCGCAAGAACCGCAACCGGGGCTTTGATCCCGAAGTCTACATCAGCACCTTTCTCTACAACTTCTGCACAGGAGGAAGCAGCCTGGCGGATGCGGAGGCTCTCAATGAAGACAAGGCACTGCTAAGGCTGTTAGGAATAAAAAAACTGCCCGACCAGAGCGCCCTGGGCGAATGGCTCCGGGCTCTGGACCCCGCGGGCCTTGATGCCCTCAAGGCGATCAACCGCCGGTTTTGCACATGGGTGCTCAAGACGGCTCCGGCCAATACATACAGCTACGGTGGCAACGAACTCGAATGGTTTTTCGATGATACCCAGATCGAAGTCAGCGGTAAAAAATTTGAAGGTGCCGCAATCAACTACAAGGGGGATGTATCGCTTGGTTGGCAGACGTTGTGGGCCGGGCCTCTCATCCTCGAATGCGAACTCGGGGGACAGCGCGGAGTAAGCGAGTGTTTCGGCAGGTTCTGCGCTAACAGCGGTAAGCTGCGTAAAAAAGGAAAACACTATCTCTACGCCGACAGCGGCAGCAGTGACGGGGAGGATCTTGAACACGCGGCCAAACACTTCACCCGCCACAGCATCAGCTACAACAAATGGACAAGTCCCCTGGAACGCATGGCCGGAGGACTTCCCGAGGAAAGTTGGGGCGAGTCCGAACTTACCCACTGGCGTGGAGGAATCAAACATCTCGTATCCTACAGCTGGGTAAGACACCAGCCCTCGGGCTGTAGGCAAGCGCATAACTTTGCGGCCCTGCGTCACAAACGGGAAGACGACATGTTCTGGAGCTACTGCTTCGTCGAAGTTGAAGAAGGACGGGGTCACACAGCGGCCCAATCCAGGGCAGCCTTTGAACGTCACCGGCTCAAGGGTGAGTGTGAACGCCGCTTTGGCGAAGTGCTCAGTGATCTAGGGCTTCACAGGCCGCCCTGCCACAGTCTCAGCGCCAACGACGGATGGTATAGCCTCGGGGCGTTGGCCTACAACATCCTCGGGGCCCTCAAGCTGTTGGTGTTGCCTGAAAAAGACCTGGCCAAGCGTCCGCGCACGGTGATGCAGCGGCTGTTGTTATTGCCCATGGAAATCAAGCGTCATGCCCGCCAACTCAAGGCGGTGGTTTACATCTGTCATGAGAGGATGAAAGCTTGGCGGCAGATCTTTGAGGAATGGATGCCGGATCACCGGCTGATGTATCCAAAGGCCTGAAGCCGCCTTGCGCAAAAAGTTCCGGTTGAAGACCTCCCGTGCCGGGGAGGAGGAAGGACAACGCCGTCGACTGGGAGTTGGGAGCAATCCAGCCTGAGAATGAGCAGGTAAAAACGCCAGAACATCGTTGCTCCATCACCGTAAGCGATCAACGCGATGGATTTACAACCCCTCAGCATGAATATCACACAAAAATTAATCCAGCCCAATCCTCGCTAACGATCAGGGAGATACTCAAATATATCATTTTACTCTTGATCTATCGTGTGACTTCGTAGAGCTTCTGCGCGCCGCCCGGTCAGGGCGACAAGTCATTGGCTACGGGGAGTAGCTCAGCTTGGTAGAGCGCCGGCTTTGGGAGCCGGATGTCGCAGGTTCGAATCCTGTCTCCCCGACCATTTTCCTCTGGAAAATGCACCCTACTCGCGAAGCGAGTCTAAGGATGAGAACGCAGTTCGAGCGCACAGCGCAAGCCTCGTGCATCACGGGTTCTCGATGATCAGGAATCCGGAGGAGGATTCCTGCACACTGGCACAGACCGAGCGGGCGAGGTCAATCCTGTCTCCCCGACCATTTTCCTCTGGAAAATGCACCCTACTCGCGAAGCGAGTCTAAGGATGAGAACGCAGTTCGAGCGCACAGCGCAAGCCTCGTGCATCACGGGTTCTCGATGATCAGGAATCCGGAGGAGGATTCCCGCACCCTCGACCGTTACCAGGACGGCCTGCTGCGCCCGCTTTCCACGGAAATCGCCGGAGAATACACAACCGCCTACGGCTATGACGCGGCAAACCGCCTCGCCTCCGTATGGCACCAGCCCGCGCTGGATGCCACCACCAAGGCCCCGGCAGGAGCCGCCGACTTTGCCTACACCTACGAGCCGGACAGCTACGGGCTCGTCAAGGCCGTCACCCGTACCGGCGGCCACACCGTCGCCAACACATGGGAGGAAGACCGCAACGTCCTGCTCGGCAGGAACAACCACACCGGCACACCCGCCAGCCCGGTTTCCAAGTATGACTACGAGATCCTGTCAAACGGCAACCCGACCGGCAAGGGGGCCAACAGCATTGGTCAACGCACCAGTCTCATCACCAGCGGTAGCGCCTTCGCCACCGCGCCCGCCTACACATGGAGCTACAACGGGGCGGGCGAGCTCACCGAGGCTGACGACACCTCCAGTTCCAACAACGACCGCGCCTTCCAGTACGATGCCATCGGCAACCGGGAAAAGACGGTCAACGGACTCGCCGACACACTGGGCGCTGCCCCGGTAAACTACGTGGCCAACAGCCTGAACCAGTACACCACCGCCAACGGCGTCGCCCTGCCGACCACACCGGCCCCCGCACCCTATGATGAAGACGGCAACATGACCCGTGGTCCGCTCCCGGCATCTGACGCAGGAACCCACGCTACCCTGGTCTGGGACGCAGAGAACCGCCTGGTATCGGCCACAGTCACTAAAAACACCGTCACCACCACGACCAACTACAGCTACGACGCCCAGTCACGCCGCACGGTCAAGCAGGTTGTCGGTGGCAGCGCCACCCTCTACATCCACGACGGCTGGAACCTTATTGCCGAATATTCTGGCACTACACTCACAAAGACCTATACTTGGGGTATGGATTTGTCAGGTTCCATGCAAGGAGCGGGGGGAGTCGGCGGACTTCTCGCCGTCAAAGAGGGCAGTGCAAGCTACTACCCGACGTTCGATGGCAATGGCAATGTCAGTGAGTATCTTGACAGTAACAACGTTGTGCAGGCGCACTACGAGTACGACGCCTTTGGTAACACGCTTGTTGCCACCGGGCCGAAGAAAGACGACTTCGCCCATAGGTTTTCCAACAAGTACCACGACGCCGAGACCGGCCTCTACTACTACGGTTACAGATACTATGATCCCACCACAGGGCGCTGGCCATCCAGAGATCCGATTCGAGAAGCGGGAGGACCAAATTTGTATGGGTTCGTAGGAAATTGCGTTGTAAACAAGTTTGACTATTTGGGATTAGAAAGTCTTTGTGACACGTGTGAAAAAGGGAAAAAACTTGGCGAAGCTGATGAAGGAGTTAAGACCTTGATTGATCGCATGAAGGAGAAGGGATGTAAGCTCCCCACTGTCAAATGTAGGTGTAAGGAAAAAGGTGAAAAAGGAGGAGGACATTTCGACCACGTGACGAATGCTATAGCTCTCTTCTGTAATAGCGTTGCTGGCTCTAATTATTTTAAGCTTTTAACAATTCACGAGTATGCGCATGCATACGATAGTTGCTTCGGTTTGAAGGCAACTGATTGCGCAAAAAGGGCGTGCCTGGAGATAAGAGCATATAAGTTTGCACAATGCGCGGGTTTAAAAGATCCAGTAAAGAAAGAGGAATGCGTTAGAAAGGGTGCGGAAGAATCGGTTGGACACTATTGTCGGAATGCAAGCGGATGGGTGAAAAGCGCATGGAAAAATTGTTATTGAACTCTCTATGAAATCAATTCACGTCATAATATTGTCTTTTTATTTGGTGCAATTCGCTGCCTGCGGAACCTTTCAAGTAAAGGTGGAATCAATAACAAAAGAAGGTAGATTTTACAATTGGACAATTCAAGTCGAATGTATATCGGATGAATTTAATACCTATTATGTCCATAGGCCAGACCAGTGGGGAAAGACCTCATTTTATAGTAAATACAATGGCAAGCCTATCAAGAGTACGAATACTTTACTTGTATCACCTCTTTTATATAAAGGAATCATATTCAAGAACGGTGATAAGTTCAAATTTAAATATAAATCTGAAGCAAAAGATGGAGCATTGATTTTCCCTAACTTAGGGGATGTGTTGCCAATTTATAAAAACAAATCCAAAGTTAAAGTTTCATTACGTCTATGGATTTCTGATTTTAGATCGGGAAAATGTAAAATAGAGTATATAGAGTCTGGATGGGTTGATTTAAATTTTCCGTTTAAGCTGTCGGTCCCTCCTAAAGCTAAAGCTGACAACAATGAACAAATATTACCTAAGCTAGATCCTCTCCCGGAGAGGGGTCAGTGAGTTGTGAAGATAGAAAAATGAAGCGAAAAATCAGACCGGTCCTGAGAGGGGTCAGTCCGTAAAATAAATATCTCAACTAAATCATCACCATTACCAGCGTGCCAATACTGAAACAAAAACGCAAACAGATGACCTTCCTCATATTCATCATACCTATGTCAACACTAGCTCAATATAGTAGAAACTGCTTCAGATTTGATCTGAATCTATCCATAACACGAAAAGAAATATGTTTAAACCATCCATCTTTATTTATTTAATACTGTTAGTGTTAACCGATGTTACCCACGCATATTACGATCCTGCGTCAGGGAGATTTGTTAATAGAGATTCTCAGGAAGAGGATGGAGGGACGAATCTGTATTCGTTTGTTAGGAACGATAGTGTAAACAAAACAGACTATTTGGGATGGGAAGAATGGGATAGGAGTAATAAGGGGGAGTGGAAACTTGAATGGGAGTATATCTCAAGCGGTGGTTGTTATTGTGTGCAGCCTGTAGAGGGGTTGCAACATATCAATGAATACGTAAAATGTGGAGATGTTACGGGAAGTGCTGTACGCGTAATTGATGTAATAGTCGTAGGTGTTAAGCAGGGTGATTTGTGGCAAGAGATAAGACAAGTAGACAAAGGTTTGGAACTAGATGAAGAGATAGAGATGTCAGTAGCACTAACCAAAGAGGCTGAAGACGATGCTAAGACCGCTTGTGAGAGGTTGTCGGAACAAACTGGAAAAAAATGTGATACATACGAGGAGGACACTTTCAAGGAGACATATGTGTTAGTAGGCCCGGCGCAGTTGTATGATTCGCCTGACGGCATGAGATGGACGGAACGGGGAAGGTAGCCACTATAGATATAGAGTTACTATGAATAATCATATTATGCTTTTGGCTATTGTGTTGTTATCCTCTGGTGTTAGTGAGGCAATCGATGATAGTTATATCGAAAAAATAACCTCTGCTTTAATTGTTCACAGAGATTTGACCGGTAATAAGCAGCATAAATTTATTTCGCTATATAGGAGCAAGGAAGACGCTGGTGATATGCACCATCAAAAGTTATTTTTTCGTTTGAATCAGACACGCCCTTTAACTGTGAGATACGAGAAAGCCGTAATGTTCAGAACTCGCGAGAGTTGGAATGTAGCATGGGTCAGAAACGGGGTGTTTCGGTATGAGCGAAAAGAATATGAATTCACAGTCATCCCATAGCCCTCGAATGAGGGGCTACGAGCGTTGATATTACGTTGGTTTTTGGCTGATTCGGCAATTTTGTTTTTTCAACTTTGAGTGCTCATCCGCTTGGTTCCGGGCTTTGACGTCCGTGTGCTGTCCCACAGTTTCATGGTGCGAAACCTGGTAGATACGAGGTTTCGCAGGCCGCTCGCATTCGATAGTGACCACCTGCTGTCCCATAGGATTTGAGCAAGGTCGTTAGGTCGATGCGATCCCATACCACGCCTCTGACCATCGCAAGGAGCCTTGAAAAACTGTGTGCCCAGTCCACCATCTGCCCCTGGAAGCGCATCAGGATGTAGAGCAGCAGGGCCGCCCATAATTGCCAGCGGATGGCGTGCTTGCTGTGGCCGAGGAAGTCACAGACTTGCAGCGTCTGCTTGATTTGTTTGAAAAAGACCTCAATGCCCCAGCGTGCCTGGTAGAGCTCGCCGACGGTGCTGGCCGCCCAGTCCGTGTTGTTGGTTATGAAAACCATTACCACTTCCTTGCCGTCAACGGTGACGATCATTTCGACCCGGCGCAGCAGGACTGGGTATTGTTTTTTACTCTTCGGGGTCTTCAGCAGGATGAGGTCGTCACGCAGGATGTTGCCGCTGCGCTTGCGCAGGAGCTTTTTGCGCACGGTATAGGACATGTTATCCTTGGCGCGCGTCACCCAGAAGACGCCTCGCAGGGCAAGGTTGTAGAGGTGGGTGAAGTTGATGTAGGCCTTGTCAAACAAGGCGATCTCGCCCTCCTGGAGGTGGGCGCAGAGTTCAGGAGCGCGGGTGTCGTCGTGATGACTGGCCTCTTCAATAACGGCATACCCCGGTAGAAAGCTCTGGAGGTTGAGGCGCAGGTGCAGCTTGGCGGCGGCCTTGCGGCGGCGGTGTTTTGCCCAGCTCATGCAGTTGGCCACCAGCGCGATGGTGGAAGAGTCCACGGCGTGGATAGCTCTCTTGAATCTTCTGGGCACACCCTTGTAGCGTATGCCGAAGCCTCCCGGCATCAGCCCGTCGAGGTGACGGAGCGTTCCCCAGAAGAGATCCTCCATCATGTCACTGTTGCGGTTCCTGTTAGCGTGGGAGAGTGTGTTGCGGGCGGGGGCGACGGCTCCCCGGAGACTGCCGAGCCAGCGCGAATGAATGCGAAGGGTATCGCAGACATCGTTGAGTCCGATGGAGTGGGTGAGCTGGGCAAAGAGCAGGCTGACGACGTGGCTCCATGCCGTGAAGGCGCGTGCCTGCTTGTCGATGCCGTGCTTGCAGGCAAGTTTGGGGACGAGGTGTGGCGGTATGAGCTTGCAGAGCTGGGTTAGCACTGGCAGCCTGGCTTTGGTTGGTTTGTTTTTCATCAGGCCGATCCTGAGTGGGATCGGCCGCCAGCCACACTAAAATTGTCCATTCTTATGGGATGGCTGTGATATGAATTAACAACTTTCATGGCTGCAATGGGGAAAAAATCGAAAAAAGTGTTAAAGCAAAATTGACAAAGTAGCTTGGAATACAAAATGTATGAATGGTTAGAGAATAGGAGGTAGGCTGATGAACTGTAATATATAGACATTGAGAAAATGAAACGAAAAACTACATTAACCATGTTAGGTCTGCTGATGTTAGTCCTAGGGTTTACGGAGTCAGCCCATGAAAAGAATAACTCAACCAAAGCATCACCATAACCAGCGTGCCAACAATGAAGAAAAAACGAATGAATGGGCTTCTTGTTACTCGGTCAGCTTACCAATACAGAGTGGCAACGAAGATACGCAAAACTTACTCCAGATCATCCAGCCCCGTTTTTGCCATTGCTTCGCCACCAACACGCATCTTTTGATGTAATGCCTTTCACCTCATCTACCCGACTGGCCAAGGAAACGCCACCACCGCACACGATCCCATGTCCCGGAGCAACCAGATTCACCATCCCAAGCATCTTTCAGCCAGATAAACCTTACGAACCCCAGTCAGGCCAGCGACCCAATCAAGCTATGTCGATGAGGGGAATATATGCACTCAAACACGGTGTCAAAGAAAGCCACCAGGGATTCTTAACCATTACAGGAGAGAATTTCCAATAGGATTTGTTTATCGCCGCTGTTGGGATGCCTCTTTCTATTTTCCAACTGTGACCACCAAAATCCGTGTTTTTTGACGAGGCTTGCAGCTTTTTTCATTCGATAGCCCATTTTCATTCTGAAACGCTTCATTAGGCCGGGGAGGTCAGCGTTAGTATGTGGCAGAGCGTCTGCTCCAAGAATGTCATGGATCCTCTTGAGCTTTGATATGTCCGGATATCTCGTTCCGGTTTCCCAGCGCCCGACCGTCTCCCGGTTAACTCGTAATATTTCGGCGAGCTTCGACCGGCTCAACCCCGTCCGGTTTCTTGCAGCACGGAAGCGGGCAGGGAAGTCCCGAGCTAGTGTATTCATAGTCTCAGAGTCGTTTCTGAATCCACTGAAACAAAGTTGCAAAATGTCACCACATACAGACCATTTTCCTCTGGAAAATGCACCCTACTCGCGAAGCGAGTCTAAGGATGAGAACGCAGTTCGAGCGCACAGCGCAAGCCTCGTGCATCACGGGTTCTCGATGATCAGGAATCCGGAGGAGGATTCCTGCACCCTGGCACAGACCGAGCGGGCGAGGTCAATCCTGTCTCCCCGACCATTTTCCTCTGGAAAATGCACCCTACTCGCGAAGCGAGTCTAAGGATGAGAACGCAGTTCGAGCGCACAGCGCAAGCCTCGTGCATCACGGGTTCTCGATGATCAGGAATCCGGAGGAGGATACCCGCACCCTCGACCGCCATCACGATGACTTGCTGCGCCCGCTTTCCACGGAAATCGCCGGAGAATACACAACCGCCTACGGCTATGACGCGGCAAACCGCCTCGCCTCCGTATGGCACCAGCCCGCGCTGGATGCCACCACCAAGGCCCCGGCAGGAGCCGCCGACTTTGCCTACACCTACGAGCCGGACAGCTACGGGCTCGTCAAGGCCGTCACCCGTACCGGCGGCCACACCGTCGCCAACACATGGGAGGAAGACCGCAACGTCCTGCTCGGCAGGAACAACCACACCGGCACACCCGCCAGCCCGGTTTCCAAGTATGACTACGAGATCCTGTCAAACGGCAACCCGACCGGCAAGGGGGCCAACAGCATTGGTCAACGCACCAGTCTCATCACCAGCGGTAGCGCCTTCGCCACCGCGCCCGCCTACACATGGAGCTACAACGGGGCGGGCGAGCTCACCGAGGCTGACGACACCTCCAGTTCCAACAACGACCGCGCCTTCCAGTACGATGCCATCGGCAACCGGGAAAAGACGGTCAACGGACTCGCCGACACACTGGGCGCTGCCCCGGTAAACTACGTGGCCAACAGCCTGAACCAGTACACCACCGCCAACGGCGTCGCCCTGCCGACCACACCGGCCCCCGCACCCTATGATGAAGACGGCAACATGACCCGTGGTCCGCTCCCGGCATCTGACGCAGGAACCCACGCTACCCTGGTCTGGGACGCAGAGAACCGCCTGGTATCGGCCACAGTCACTAAAAACACCGTCACCACCACGACCAACTACAGCTACGACGCCCAGTCACGCCGCACGGTCAAGCAGGTTGTCGGTGGCAGCGCCACCCTCTACATCCACGACGGCTGGAACCTTATTGCCGAATATTCTGGCACTACACTCACAAAGACCTATACTTGGGGTATGGATTTGTCAGGTTCCATGCAAGGAGCGGGGGGAGTCGGCGGACTTCTCGCCGTCAAAGAGGGCAGTGCAAGCTACTACCCGACGTTCGATGGCAATGGCAATGTCAGTGAGTATCTTGACAGTAACAACGTTGTGCAGGCGCACTACGAGTACGACGCCTTTGGTAACACGCTTGTTGCCACCGGGCCGAAGAAAGACGACTTCGCCCATAGGTTTTCCAACAAGTACCACGACGCCGAGACCGGCCTCTACTACTACGGATACAGATACTACGATCCGGTTACGGGGAGGTGGATCAATCGCGACCCGATTCAAGAGAGAGGAGGCCTAAACCTTTATGGGTTCGTAGAAAATGATTCTACAAATCAAGTAGATGTGTTAGGGAATATTGGTTTGGATACTATTCTAAACGTATATGTAGGGTCTATTGAACTATTTTTAAGTTTGGGCTGGGAAGGGCAGGCAGCGAGGGAGGCTGAAGTCCTTTACAGAAGACTCGCATTTGGTGGTCTTTTAGGGGGTAAACCATTTGCATCAAAAATGATGCGGAGATGGCTGAATAACGGTGGAGATTATCAAATGACCAAACAAGAGGCGTCCAAATATGTAAGAGACAAACTGGTTAAGAGCATGTTTTTTGACAAAGTTCAAGCAGATGGAGACGGTAAGAATGGCGAGCATGTTTCAAAAGCAGGTATTAATGTTTGGCCTCATGATCGTGATTTGTTCTTCGCCATGAATGCTGGTTTCATAGATTTCGAAGGTTGTATTGTGTGGGAAGGAGGAAAACCAACGGCCGCTATAGGAACTTTCAATATCCGAGACAGGTATGATTGGAATCCAGGAGAAAAAGTTACAATTGGAGGAGTCGATATTAAAGACGATTGGGCTCTTTTAGTTGAAAAACATCGCGGGGCAGCATCCTTTGATATTAAAGGGAAAATGAAAGGAGGAATAATAAATGAATAAAAAATTAGTGATGTTTCTATTCATTATGGGAACTTTAATCTCTCAAGTCGTAGGAAAAGAAGAGCGTTTTAAGATAATTAACCTGACCTTAAAAGATCTTGAAAAGCCAATTCAAATAGGTGACGATAAACTACATATTCGATTGTATTCTTCGGATGGAGGAAAGCCTGGTACAACCCAGATCACCTGTGTAGTTTTGTTGAACCAGCAAAAAATAGAGAACGATGAGAATTTACTGCGCCATCAGTTTTTTGAAAAACAAACGATACCACATTACTATCAATTAGAGCTTACAAGCGGGGAAAAGTATTGGTTGAATTTCATCAAAGATAGCAGAAATTTTAGGAGGTATACTCAGCTTGTTTATAAGCCTGAAATGCATGACAGATGTAATCTTCAACTCTATTTTAAGGATTTTAACAAAAACGGGAAAGATGAGCATTTAACAATTAATATTGATATGAATGGCTTTGACTGGTCTAGCAAAAAATCTAGAAGAGGTAATAGTAAAGAACCAAAAATTCGACCTCGAAGAGGAGGTTAGAAACGAAGAGGAGGTTAGAAAATGGTAGTGTAAATATTTGTCTGTAAAAGCTGCTATACCCTGACCCCGCCGCAACGGCAGGCGATGGAGCGTAGCGGAATCGGCTGCCGTTGCGGCGGCGCGCCATCCCCCCTCAGGGGTTGCCAGCGTCCGCCCAATGCTTTTGAATGAAGGTTCTAACACAACCAAACAAAAGCAATGAACGAACAGACACATCCTAGCCATAACGACGAAATCATCAACCTTCTTCTCGCCGACGGACTCGAAAACAGTCTCTCAAAGATCGCTGAACTCCTCATGAACACCGCCATGCTGCTTGAGCGCATCCACCACATCGGAGCCGCCCCCTATGAAAGGGACGCCGTTGAGCGCAATGGATATGCCAACGGTTTCAAGCCGAGGTCCTTCCAGACTGCCGTAGGCAAAATCAACCTGCAGGTTCCCCAGGTTCGTGACAGTGACACGACATTCCGCACCTCACTGCTTGAGAAGGGTTCGCGCAGTGACCGATCACTCAAGGCCGCCATCGCCACCATGTATGTGCAGGGAGTCAGTACACGCCGTGTCACCCAGGTCATGAAGGGACTTTGCGGCTTTGACGTTTCATCAGCACAGGTCTCCAAGCTCACCTCTGAGCTTGATGCCGAGTTCAAAAAATGGCGTTCACGCCCTCTACCCGAAGTCGCCTATCTGCTGCTCGACGCCACCTACTACAAGGTCCGCATCGACGGCACTGTAAGGGATTGCGCCACCTTGAAAGCCATCGGGGTGAGACGTGACGACGGCAAACGCATGATCCTTGGCGTCTCCTGCGCCCTCTCCGAGGCAGAGATTCATTGGCGAGAGTTCCTGACCGACCTCAAGGAGCGCGGCATCGGCATTCCCGACATGATCACATCCGATGCACACACAGGTCTCAGGGCAGCCCTCAAAGCCACGTTCAATGCCAGTCCGTGGCAACGCTGCCAGTTCCACCTTCAGCAGAACGCCCAGAACTACATCACCAAACAGCACCTCAAAAGCAAGGTCGCGGCAGATCTGCGAGCCGTTTTCAATGCAGACAGTCGGGAGCACGCAGAAGAACGCCTCAAGGACTTCGTCAACACTTATCGCAAAGACCAGCCAAAGCTCGCAGCCTGGGCCGAAGAGAACATTCCTGAAGGTTTTGCCGTGTTTACCTTGCCTGAGGCACATCGCAAGCGCTTGCGCACATCCAATGCCTGCGAAACACTCAACAGCCAGATCAAACGCCGCACTCGGGTCGTCGGACTCTTTCCAAACGAAGACTCGCTACTGCGGCTCGTGACCGCTGTATTGGTCGAAATCTCCGAGACTTGGGAAACAGGAAAATCCTACCTCAAGCTCAACTAACAAAAAAACAAACAGAAACAAAAACCGAATCTTCAACAAAAGCCATCAGCCACTTTTACAGAAAAAACATTGCGCGGCCTAGAAAATGGGGTCAGCAACTGTCTTTTTAGTAAGAGAGGGGTCAGTTGGCATGAAAGGAAGTAGCGAAGGACTCCGATAGCTGCGATAATGGTAGTGAAGGACTAACAACCCCCTTCGCACAGAAACCATGAACCAGCAAAACTACTACAGCATGGGCATTGACGCGCATAAGCGTTTTTGCGGCCAAGTCCACGTCCTTGACCCGCACGGAGAAACCGTCTGGAAGGGACGCATCAACAACGAAGACTACGGAACATTCACCGATATTGTTAGAGGTCTTGACCTGCCCTGCAAGGCGGTGTTCGAGAGTTCGACGAACTGGCACGTCCTCTACGATTTACTCGGAGCCATCGAGGGCGTGGAAGAGGTAATGATGGCACACCCCCTGAAAGTGAAAATGATCTGCGCCGCCCACCTCAAGAACGACAAGGTTGACGCCCACCGCCTTGCGATGCTGCTGCGTCTTGACATGGTGCCCTGCGCCCACGCCACAGGCCCTGAAGCACGCTCCATCAAGGAGCTTGTCCGCCAGCGAGCCTCCTGGGTGGGAATGCAGACAAGGATGCGGAGATCCAGTAGATGAACATGATGAAAGCGTGTATTATAGCATATATTCTTGTGAGCACCTTTGTGCTTTTACTATCTTGCGGGAAGGGGGGAGTTTCATCATTCGAGCAAGCGGAAATAGCTCTTTCTGAAGCGAATATTCCCGAACTAAAAAAAATTATTACTCGCGACCCTAAAGTTGTTCGCCAGAGAAGATCATACGATCAAGCTACATTGCTTCATCAGGCATGTTCGGCTGGGTATCACCCAGTAAATGAAAAAATCATTCGCATTCTTGTTTCAAATGGAGCAGGTGTGAATGTTAAGGACGATCTGGGCAGAACTCCAGTTCACTGGATTATGTATTACGGTGACAATGGTGAGAAATTATTACCATATTTTGTCAAGCATGGTGCGGAGGTACAAATTACCGATGTGTATGGGAAAAAACCCGAAGATTACTAGAGAGATAACATTCAACCATAGCACTATGTAAACCGCATGCCAACTTGGATGAAAATACACTTTATTGAGCTTCTTGTTTACGTGAGGTCATACTTTGAGCATGCGCCTATCAAAGCGTCCTCAGGCCATTCACAGATAGCCAGGACAGAGACGACCGATAGCGTCGCAAACAAAGCCAGGGGGCGTGTTCACAACAAGTGGGCATGCCCCCTGCATCAAAAAACGGTAAGCGGTCGATGAAGAGCCCTCACTCAAATCTCCTCTGAGGTCGGAAGATGGTGTAAGTGTCATAGCTATGGAATCTATCACACTTATTGAAAACGACGTTCCCCTGATCCCGATCACCACAGACGAGCTAGGGCGTATGCGCCTCAGTCCGGAACACAAAGAAGCCCTGCTCGACGCCTTTGAACGCAGCTCGATGAGCGGACTGGGATTCGCCCGCAAGTATGGGCTGACCTACCCGACCTTCGCCTCTTGGGTTCGCAAACGCAAGGAGGCGAAGCAGGCCCGGCCTGCTCTTGACTCACTGGTGGAAATTACACCGGCCGCCTCACCCGCAGCAGGCCTGGTCGTTGAACTCGGTGGTGGAAACCGCATCCACCTTGCCGACGCCAGCCAGGTGCCGCTGGCCGCCGCCCTGATCAAAACCCTGACTCGCTAGAACAATGCTCACCTTCAACAGCGGCCTCAAAATCTACCTCGCCACCGAACCCTGCGACATGCGCAAGAGCTTCAACGGGCTCTCCGTCGTCGTGCAAAACAAACTCCGTGCCGATCCCCAAAGCGGAGCCGCCTTCCTCTTCACCAACAAACGCCGCAACCTCATCAAGATCCTCCATTGGGACGGAAGTGGCTTGTGGGTTCTCTCCAAGCGACTTGAAAAGGGACGCTACAGCTGGCCAAAACAAAGCCACAGCAAGCACGGGAAAATCAGCCTTGAAGCCACCGCCCTTGCCATGCTCACCGACGGCATCGACCTGCGCGACGGATGCAAACGCGCATGGTATGAAAAGCCGTAAAAAATCGCAAATGTTAGAAAGAAAGCATCACCTGGTGACGTTGTTAGTATGTGACCCGGACGGAGGAGGACAAAGACAGAATCATCGCCTCACAGCGTGAGCTGATAGAAAGCCAGCGCGAGCAAATCGCCCTGCTTGAAAAAAAGGTCGACCATCTCATCCGCATCATCTACGGCAGCAAAAGCGAAAAGCTCGACCCCGCCCAGCTTGAACTCCTTCTCGACCCCGACGCGGCAAAAAAGCCCTGCGCCGCCGACGGCGAAGAGGACGCACCGGCGGCTGACAACACCGAAGAACTCAAGAGCGAACTCAAGCCCGTCCGCGAGCGCAAGCCCCGCGAACCCCGGCTGCCCGCCAACCTCCCCACCGTTGAGGAAGTCATCATCCCCGATGAAGTCCGGGCCAACCCGGGGGATTACCGCCGCATAGGCCAGCGCACCAGCGAGCGGCTCGATGTCGAACCCGGCCGCTACACCCGCCGACTCATCATCCGGCCCACCTACGTCAAAAAGAACGAGGCCATACCCAGCATCCACACCGCGCCCCTGCCGCCCACCGTCCTCGAAGGCAGCATCCTCACCCCCTCGCTGCTGGCCCACATCGTCACCGGCAAATACTGCGACCACCTCCCGCTCTACCGGCAGGAGCAAATCATGTCGCGTCGCCACGGCATCAACATCCCCCGCAACACCATGAGCCACTGGATGGAAGTCGGCGCAGACCTCCTCCAGCCCCTCTGGAAACTCCTCGTCAGCGACCTCCGGAAAAGCAGCTACGTCAAGGCCGATGAAACCCCCATCGACTACCTCAGCCCCGGACACGGCAGTACAAGAAAAGGCTACCTCTGGCTCTACCAGAACCCCGCGCACAACACCATCGTCTACGACTGGCAGACAGGCCGTGACTCCAGCTGCCTCGCCGCCATCCTCGGCAACGCAGACGAAAAAGATACTTTCAGAGGCATCCTCCAAAGTGACGGCCACGGTGCCTACAACAAATGGTCCGGCGACAACGAAGGCATCACCCAGTCGGGGTGCTGGACACACGCCCGTCGCAAATTTTACGACAACCTGGAGGAAGACCCCCTGCTTGCGGCAAAGATCCTGCGCCTCATCCAGCAACTCTACCGGATCGAGGAAAAATACAAGGACTCGGCTCCCGAAGTCCGCAAATACTACCGACGACGGCAAAGCCGCCCGATCACTAAACGCCTCCACCACCTCATCACCAAAGTTAAAAACAAACACCTGCCCAAAAGCGGCCTGGGTGGGGCGGCGGCGTATGCACTGAACCAGTGGAGCAAACTCATCGTCTACCTTCACCACGGGGAGGTTCACATCGACAACAACTCCGTCGAACGCGGCGTGCGTCCCACAAAAATAGGCATCAAGAACTGGCTCTTCATCGGAGGCGAGGAAACCGGCTGGCGCAGTGCCGTGCTCTACACCATGGTTGAAAACTGCCGCATCCTCGGCAAAGACCCCTACGCGTATTTGAAATGGGTCTTTGAAAAACTCCTGACCACGACCAACAAGGACGACCTACACAAACTCCTCCCCGCCGCATGGGTGCGGACCGCAACTCAGGAAAACGCAGCCGCTGCTTGAACGCGGCTATTGGGAAAAATTAAAAGTGTGACACATATCACACTTTCATCGTGAATATCAAGCCTACTCAGAAGGCTCTTCACGGATCGCTTACAAAAAACGACTATCGAGAGTCCTCTGCCATGCCTGAGAAAATCCAAAGGACCACACGAAAAAATGCCCCTGCCGTCGTACTCGAAAAACACAGTACAACCGAAATGGAACCAAAGTACGACCAGAGCGTGGAAATCTATCAGAAATTACCCGACGCTAATTTGGAAATACAGTACGATATTAATTCGGCCATTTACAATTCATTCTCGGAAAATTTACAATTAAAACCATTATTAATCACGTAATCGCGCACATCTAATTGCGCCTTGTAATGCTTTATTTCATTCTTTCCTATGCCAAGAATACATACGATTTCCCCATCAGGCTTAATGTCAAGCAATTCAAAAATTCTGACTTTCTCACCTTTGTAAAACGATTTTCCAGCCACATATGCATAAGTCATACCTGGATGTTTTCCGAGGCTCAGAATCACTAGCGAATGATGATTTCTCCCACCCCTAACATTTTTCATTAAATGAAAAACTACCAGTTCTTTTTTTATAACAAGACCCTCCAAGACTACTCCTTTGGGAAGATTGAAAAGTTTATTACCGTTATAGTGGATGCTTGCTTGAGTATTTTCAAGCATTTGCAAATTCAGCTGTTTCCCAAGAACCTCACCTAATAATCCACCAGATGGATTCACCTTGGAAGATCCATCACCGAAGCTTTGCTTTTGGATCAATTGAATGGACTCACCAGCATAGACATTAGCTAGCGAAAGCATGCCGCAAATCGCGAGAAAATATAATTTGTAAACACTCATTTTAAATTCAGATGATCAAGAACGTTAGGATAGATTTCAGTGACGAAAGGTGAACCATCAGGATCAGGATTCTGTATAGGATCCAAATCTGGAGAATCCCAGCCATGCTCTCCATGAATGTGTAGATTAATACCAATAGTTTTAGGGCAAGTGTATTCCATATACCCATCCAAATCTTTTTTAGCTCCCTCTAGAATGCAATATTCTATATTCAGCTTTATTATTGTAGCGTCTGGAGGTCTGCCATTTTGAGATGTGGCAAGACGGCAGTCATAGGTACACCTAGCACTAATCATATCATGACAATCAGGGCATCTTGAATTGTTATGATATCGCTGAATGGAAGATGCCTTCCAAGAAGCAGAGCGAGGACGACGACCATCTTCCCACCTATCAATTCGTCGACAGACATAACGCCCCTTCCCATTACCCTCTTGACTTGGTTCAGGCTTAGGCTTGTCGGGATACAAAACTCCGTCTGGATCTTCTTCAAAATCGGGAATATCAGGTAAAGCATCAGGGTCGATTGGGAGTTCAGGCAGATCAACAGGCTTGTCATTTATTGGAGGAGTCTCAGGAAACCTGATTTGATAACCTAAAACATCAAATGCCATAGTCGGCATATTTTTGATGAATCCGTATAGGTTCATCCCACCACGTTCCCCAACCGGGTCGCGATTGATCCACCGCCCTACGTTCGCATCATAGTATCTGTATCCGTAGTAATTAAGATGGTCGTGTCTAGTGGAGGTTGAAAGACCGCCTAAATGATTGGGGCTGTAGTTCTTAGATGGTTTTCCAGACGGTGGGGGAGAAGGGGCTGGTTTGGCGGGAGCCGGGGAAGAAGGCGGGTCCAGATCGTCATCGGAAGAATTCCCGGGACGATTTGACGGCCTTGCCAGGGCCGGTTGTTTGGATGGACAGACTTCGAGCATTTCTCTGTTCTTAACTAACGAATTCGGGAGGGGATGTGAAGGGGAATCTTTCCCCGGGCTGGATTCCTCAGCCGGTTCTTCCGGGGATTCGGCCCCGGGCACGCGCTCGATGGAGGGCATGCGCCCGTGCGGGTGGCAGCGGGCATGGACTTCGGCAAGGGCGGCGATGTGCACGTGGGTGTATATCTGCGTGGTTTCCATACGGGAGTGTCCGAGCATTTCCTGGACGTAGCGGATGTCGGCTCCGCCGATGTGCATCGCGGTGGCGCAGGAGTGGCGGAACAGGTGACAGGAGCCCTTGGTGGTGATTCCCGCGAGTTTCATCTGTCCGGCGACCCAGGTGCCGAGGTAGGCGGGTGTGATCCGGGTTCCGTAACCGCTCAGGAACATGGAGGTTTCAGATGGCAGGTGGGCGAACTGCGGGCGGGATTCCGCCAGGTAGCGGTCCAGCCAGACGGCGGCGCGTTCTCCCACGGGCAGGAGCCGGCTCTTGCCCCCTTTGCCACGGCGGATCAGCAGGGTGCGGGCGGTGGTGTCATAGTCGCCGTGATCGAGATTGGTCATCTCTGTGCGGCGGATTCCGGTGGCGTAAAAAAGCTCGAGGATGGTTCGGTCGCGCAGGCCGAAGGGGTCTGTGGTATTTGGGCGGGCCAGCAGCCGGTCAATTTCCTCCGGACTGAGTGACTTCGGAAGTTGGCGGGTTTGTTTGCGGGGCAGATCGAGATCGGCGGCCGGGTTGGCGGGGATGGCACCGGTACGGCAGAGCCAGGCGAACAGACGACGGATGCAGCCGAGACGGGCGATCTGGGTATTCACAACCAAGGGCTTGCCGGTGCGCGGGGAGCAGTAGTTGTGCAGGTGCAGTTGGTAGGACTCCAGGATGGACCGGGTGAAATCCGTGGGTGAGTGGTGTCCCTGTGTCCGCGCCCAGTCCAGAAAACCTGTGAACGCCCAGCGGTGGGCATCGATGGAGGCTAGTGAGTAACTGCGCATGGCGAGGTGCTCAAGAAACGCGGCAGCCCGGGCGGGCAGGGTGGTAGGATCCGGGTATGTGCCGGCGGGAACAGACGGAAGCCCGCCCTTTTTCCTGCCGCGCATACCGATGAGATTGGAGATTCCAGAATGGCCTGACATGCGAGGGTTCTTATACCACTCCGCAAAACAGGCGAGACGATTGAAGTGATCGAGGTCTGAGAAGTGAACTTCGTGATCAATGAAAGTGCTGGATGAAATTCAATGATGGCGGTGTTTTTCCTCAGTCATGTTGCCTTTTCTTGGCATGACGCGGTCACCTATCAGGCTGTGCGTTGAGGTATTCGATGTCGACGGTTTTGGGCTGGTTGGGCAGAGCGTGGTTACGATGATGTCACTCGGCATTCTTCATTGTATAGAATCTCGACCAGAGTTTGCTTTTCGATGTCGCTGAGAGATAATTCACCACCTTCCACTTGAATCCACCAACATTGGTTCTTTTTAACAAGGCCTGATGCCTTTCTGATTTGATAACCCATTTTCATACGGAAGAGTTTCATTCTGCCAGGGAGATCGTTGTTTGTGTGCGGGAGTGCATCTGCCCCGAGAATTTCATGGATTTTTTTTAGCTTTGATATTTCAGGGTGTCGCTTGCCAGATTCCCAGCGACCTACAGTCTCTCGATTAACTCCTATTAATTTGGCTGCTTTTAATCGGCTGAGTCCAGTTCGGTTCCTTGCAGTGCGAAATCGAGTAGGGAAGTCCAAAGCCCTCGTCTTCTGGGTTTCCGAGTCAATTCTGAATCCTTCGAAACAAAGTTGCAAAATGTCACCACAAAGGGGGGTGCCATGACAGGGGGCGGACGTGTTATGTTTGTGTTACGTGACGGGCTTCTCTTTGACCGTCGTCTGGATACGAAGGTCGCGTAATTGAGTGGCGTCGACAGGTGAAGGTGAGGATGACATGATATCCATGCCCTTGTTGTTTTTCGGGAAGGCGATGACTTCGCGAATGGATGACTCACCGCAGACGAGCATGGCCAGGCGGTCGAGTCCAAGGGCGATGCCACCGTGTGGAGGGGCGCCAAACTTGAATGCGTCGAGGATGTGGCCAAACATGCTTTTCTTTTCCTCCTCGCTGACACCGAGGGCGGTGAACATGGCGGATTGGAGGGCAGCTTCGTGGATACGGATCGAGCCGCCGCCGAGTTCGTAGCCGTTGAGGACAACGTCGTATGCCTGGGCGCGGAGTCCTGCAAAGCGTTGGCTCTCGTCTTCGGGTTCTGCGGTTGTGCCCGCGATGAGTTTGGCTTCGTCCTCGGGAATGGGGCGGGTAAATGGATGGTGGACGGCGTTCCACTTGCCTTCTTCCTCGTCGTATCCCAGCAGTGGGAATTCAGTGACCCAAAGGAAATCGAGTTCCTCGTTGCCTTCGAGGACGTTCTGGAGGTCGGCGCAGCAGAGGCGGATTCTCCCGAGGACTTCACACACGGATTCCCATTCGCCGGCCCCAAAGAGGATCAGGTCGCCGGGTTCGATGTTGAGCTTTTTACGAAGGGCCTCGACCTCTGCATCGGTCATACGCTTGACAAACGGAGACCTCCACGAAGACCGGTCTTCGTCGCGCGCCTGGATGTAGGCGAGCCCCTTGGAGCCAGCTTCAAGGGCGGTCTGGGTGAGCTTTTCGATCTGGCCCTGGGTGGCGCCGGCAAAACCTTTGGCGTTGATGGCCTTCACCACACCACCGTTTGCGATAGCTCCGGAAAAGACGCGGAATTCGCAGTCCTTGAGTTCTTCGGAAAGCTCGGTGAGGTGGTAGCCAAAACGGCGGTCCGGTTTGTCTGAGCCGTAGGTGTTCATCGCCTCCTCATATGTCAGGCGATCGAATTTCTCGGCAATTTTCACCCCCAGTGTGTCCTGGAATACTTTGCCTAACAGACCTTCCACCAGGCTGTGCATATCGTCAGGTGTAACGAATGAAGCCTCGATGTCTATTTGCGTAAACTCAGGTTGGCGGTCGGCGCGAAGATCCTCGTCGCGGAAGCAGCGGGCGATTTGGAAATACTTTTCAATACCGCCACACATCAGCAGTTGTTTGTACTGTTGCGGAGCCTGTGGCAGCGCGTAGAAACTACCGGGCTGCATGCGGGATGGAACGAGGAAATCACGCGCGCCCTCAGGAGTCGATTTCGACAGGATGGGTGTCTCGATTTCGCAAAAGCCATCGGCATCGAGGAAATTCCGGGTGGATTGGGTAATGCGGTGACGGATGCGAAGGTTGCGGGTCATGCGCTGACGACGCAGGTCGAGAAAGCGATACTTCATCCGCATATCCTCGTTAGAGAGCTCTTTGTCGAGCTGGAAAGGGAGCACATCGGACTTGTTGATGACGTTGAGTTGGCTGGCTGACACTTCAATCGAGCCGGTAGCCATATCCGGATTAACGGTGGAGACCCCTTCGATTTCCGGGCGTTTTTCAACCAGTCCTGTGACCTGAATCATGTCTTCGCTGCGGAGCGCCTTGGCCATCTCAGCAGCCTGGGCATTCTCCTCCGGGCGGAAGACACACTGGGTGAGGCCTTCGCGGTCGCGGAGGTCGATAAAGCTCACGCCACCGTGGTCGCGGTTGGAGTTAACCCATCCGATGAGGGTGACGGTTTCGCCGATGTTGGAGTGATGGAGTTGATTGCAGGTGTGCGTGCGCATGATTTTTTTTGGACAGAATTGACAGAATTTTTCAGAATTGTTTTTGTATTTGCTAGGCAATCAAAGGCCCGTCGGGTGAGTCGAGGTGCTTTTGAATGGCTTCGATGACGTTGGTATTCGGATGGATGGTTTCTTCGGTACGGGAAGAGAGGATCTTGAGTTGCATTTCGGGGAACTCAGCACCGATGACGAGGGCAAAGCGAGCTCCGGATTGTTCCGCTTTTTTGAACTGCTTGCCAACGTTGAGTTGTGTCATTGCAAAATCGGTCGAGATACCCGCCGTGCGAAGTTGAGAGAGAACGCCTAGGGCGCTGGTGCGTTTTGTTTCATCGGCGACAACAAGATAGACGTCACAGGCCGGATTGCGCGCCATCCATGCCTCCATTTCCATTTTGGCATTCGGTGTTTCCTCGATGAAATTGCGAATGACCATGTCGCCCATGGCAAAACCGGTGGCAGGCAGGTCCGCGGCTCCATCCGACAGCGTCGACAGCAAACCGTCATAACGGCCACCGCCGGCGACGGCGCGCATGGACTTCTTCATGTCGAAGATTTCGAAAACAGCCCCCGTATAATAGGCGAGGCCACGTACGATGGTGAGGTCGAGCTCCAGGAACTGACCGAGACCACGTGCAGCCAGGTCTTCTTGAATCTCTCGGAAAGCGGTGGAGGCGTTATCCGGGTTGTTGATAAAGGCGTCCACCTGCTCACGCGTGACGTTGAAGGTGGCGAGCTGCTCGTCGAGAACCTCGGGCTTAAGCTTTTCGAGCCGGTCGATCAGGGGCAGGAACTCGGACGGGTTTGAAATATCGTGTTGAGAACAGAAAGTCAGCCAGCTTTCACGGTCGGAGGCCCGGATCACAAAGTCGCCCTCCTGGAAACCCAGGCCCAGCATGGTGTCGATGGCGAGGGCAATGAGTTCTGCATCGGCGCTGGCAGCCCCTTCACCGAGAATATCGGCGTTGAACTGGATAAACTCGCGGCCCCTGCCTTTTTGCGGCTTTTCATAGCGGAAGCAGGGGCCGATCTCGAACCACTTGAGTGGTTTGGGGAAATCACGCTGATTGGCTCCTACGATCCGGGCAAGGGAGGCGGTAAGCTCGGGGCGCAGGGTGATATCCCGTCCTCCCTGGTCCTCGAAACGAAACAGCTGTGTGGTCAGTTCGCCCCCGGTTTTTTTGAGGTAGAGTTCGGTTGATTCGACGATGGGAGCCTCATATTCGGTGAAGCCGTAACGATGCGCCACGTCCCTCCATACGGAGAATAGGTAATTCCGAACCGCGCAATCACGCGGAGTGAAATCCCGGAAGCCGGGAAGGGATTGGAATCGCTTGTCTGCCATGCGGGCGGGGAGATGGCATAGACAGCAGCGATGATCAAGCGAAATGGAGGAAATCCCGCCGCAAATGGTCATGGCGTGGCAGTAAGCCCCCGTTCTTTAAAGGGCGATCCGCTTGGTATTGATATTTTTACAATTTGGAGGTTGTGAAATTTAGGAAAACCTGATATTTTTAGTATTCAAGAGTTCGCCCCCTCGGCCGACTTGTCTATCACACACAACAAACACGGGGGTATGAAAGCCATACTATACACAATCTTGGTATTGGGCGCGTTGATGCTCCCGGCATCAAGGGGCGTGCGCATTGCTGCAATCAGTCTGTTGAAGTCGGTTGCCGCCGGTATTGAGCGGATGGTGATTCGTGGCGACTACGCGGAGGTTCGCATGGTCGACGCGGACGAGTTCGATCAGGTGATCAATGAGCCGGGCCGCATTGTCATTGTCGTCATCCAGAATGAGCTCACGGCGTCTTCGCGTGGTGAGACCCATGATCTGGACGAGGAGATCAAACGACTGCCAGCCAAGGTGCTGGTCGCCAAGGTCATTGCAGAGAGGAATACATCCTTACTGGAAAAGCTGAATGTTCCCGCTGTCCCTAATGTGAGGATTTACAAAGACGGGAGGATGATGCGTGAGTTCAGGGGCAAGGTGGATAAGTCCGAATTCATCAATACGGTGAATGGTTATTTGAAACATGTGGATTCGGTTGGGTCCGGGTCCGGGTACATCGGCCCCATGGATGAAAATTGGATGCCCGAGGGGGTTCAGGAAAAGCAATCCAAGCCCAAGGCTCCCGTGGGTCGGCTCAAGTAGCCCGTATCCGAACAATTCTTTTTGAAAAAAGGGGTGGCTTTTCAAGGCGGGGGGGCAAGCATGTCAATGTCTATCAAGTCATCTCCCCGCTGACGGGCTTGGCTGACGCGTGTACATCAGGCTCCCCCATGGCAGTGTCCCCCGGCCATCTTCCTCGGGACGGGTTTTGTCCAAGGCCATTTTTGTGTAGTTGGGAGTCAAGCCCTTGCGGTGGTGGTAGTGGTTGTAGACTTTCTCGAACATGGCCCGCAGTTGCCCGCGCCCCTTGTCGGAAATGGACTTGTAGTGGTAGCGGCCCTCGAAGCTTTTGTAGGGGGCATAGGGGACGTCGTGGCCGAGATTGTATTTCGCCGTGTATTCGAACCCCTTGAGCAGCCGCTTGTCATAGGCGCCGTAGAGGTCGAGTTGTTGATTCCAGGCCGTCTCGCATGTGTTGGCGAGGAATTCGAGGCCCATCTGGGTGTGACCTTGGTCGCGTCCACTCTCCTGGCATTGTCCGGACGGGAAAAAGTAATTGCGCACGGCGCCGTTACCCTTGCCCTTCAGGTAGTAGTTGGTGGCGCGGTCGAAGATGGCGCGGTCGTCGAGGACGACGCCCATCGCAATCATGGTCTGGAGCATGGCAGCGTCCCAGTTGCCATTGGCCGAGGGGTAGAAATCCTTGATGACCGGATACCAGACCTTGCGTAGCATCGACTCGAAGGCGGCTTGATCTTTCCCGGTCCAGCCTTCCCATCCGTCCCCGGAGTGTTTGAGGAGTTCGACGGCGTTGCAGTACTTGTGTCCACCCATGCCGACCAGCAGTTTGGCATCGTGATTTTCCACCGTTTCGAGAGTGTGCGACCATGCGAGGATGATCTCTGCGGATTTTCTGGCATGTGCCTTTTCGCCGGTGAGAGCCCAATGCAGCGCGTGGGTGTAGGCAGCGTCGCCATCACGCAGGAATTCGGTGCCGCCGATATCCGGCTTGTTACGCACTCCGCGTTCGACCTTGGCCCGGGGTTGCGGTTTCCAATCAAGGGCAGCTGATTTGTGGGCGTGACAGCTTTTCCACAGTTTTGTCCAAGGCTCCTGACCAGCCTTGAGCTTGCCTTTGATGAAGTCGATGCTGCGCTGGTTATGCGCGATACCCGGGTGGACAAATGGCTCAGCTGCCGGTAGTTGTTGCTGCAAGGATGCCAGCAGGAAAAAGGGTGTGAGCAGGCACTTCATGACGGGGGGATACGGTCATGCACGGAGAAACTTGCACGCAACGGACATGCTGGCACAGCGCAGCAGGGTTTGGTGCCGAGCAGACAGGATAGCAGACAGAAAAAGGACCGGTCAAGCCAAGTGGCCATTCCGGTCCTTTTGTAGTCGTGATTGGTAGTCACCTAGACCGCGGTGGGGATCTGGACAAAGAGGCTGATAGCAGTTGTGCCGGTTGCAACCATGGAAAAAGACCCCCGCCTGTCGGCCATGGGAGGGGGCGTCGGTGTCAAGGTGCTCGATATCACCGCAGGCACCCCGGTGAAAATCACCTCGGAGGACGGGTTGATGATTCTGGTGGAGGAAGTGTGAGGACGTGGCGACTTTTTGGACTGCGGCGAAGTGTCGCCGCTTTGGAACCCCCAAAGAGGGTCATTGCGCCAATACACCGTAACCCGCCAGGCAACGCCACTTCGGCAATCTCTGATCGGTGTGGGAAACAATCAGCTTTTGCACGCCCATATGCTGTATAGTCTGGCCACGGGGCTGGTTCTAGCGTGCGTGCCTGCAAATACACTTCTTTCAACCACCTGATGAAGCACCGCGCGTGGTCGGTGGCTCTTTTGATGGTGGAATATTATTGCCTCTGGTGAATGTGTTGCTAGATTTTTTGTCAATGAGAAGGATTTGTTCAGCCCTCTTTGTGTGTCTTGCCGTGTGTGCCTTCGTGACAGGTAGCGTATTTGCCGATTCCGCCGAGTCGTCCAATGTGACCGTGGATACTAGAACGCTGACCTTGAATCAATTGGTTGTCACAGGTCCATCACAAGTTTCAGTTGGTGCGGATACCGAATATACTGCCACTCTATATTACGAAGGGGCTGATCCAGAGGACGTGACAAGTCTGTGTGACTGGAAAGTAACGGGGGCTCCGCTTGATGCTAATGGACATAAAAGGGTGTTCATGTTTGGTAATGTGCTGAACACTACACTGGCCCAATCAACTCCGGTTGCGCTATCTGCGACCATTGACAGGGATAACGGGAGGCGCACGTCTTCGATCGAGGTGACGATTGTGGAAAGTAGCGATCTTAGAGCAGTCCTGACTTCGGTAAGCGATCCGGCTTTTGTGCAGAAGACGGGTGTGGATTTTGAGTGGCGGATCACAGCAGAGGCAGGCTGGATCCCTTCATCAAAATCCGACGTGACACTGGAATGGTTTCTCGATGGCGCAAAAATCGCTGAGGGTGAATCTTTGGACTATACCCATAAAGGACAGCCGGGGACCAAGTCGTTGAAGGTAGTTGCTACAGATGGCGGTGGATTGACCGATCAGCAAATACAAAGAAGGGTGTTCAATGTGCCCGCAGCCGCCAACGAGCCGAAGCCAATCCCATCACTTCCGGTCGGATTGGGCGGTTTGCATGATGAGGATGGAGGTGATTTTGAATTTGATCCAAACAAAATTTCCAATGGTCTTGTCATCGTGACACACGGACTAAAAGGGAATAAAAACGATGCTTGGCTTCGTAACATGGCAAAGTATATCCGGGAGCGGTTAGAAGCTGAGAGTCCACCGAACATAATTTTGCTGGGATGGGGAGAATACTCAGACCCAACCGACTGGTCTTTCCTGGACGGCACTAGATTGGATATCCTCCATGATTTATACTACATCCGCCCAACGGGACAGACGATTGGGCAATCTCTTGCAAGTTGGATAGAATTAGAAATAGGCAGAGGCAATGTGGATGCTGGTAAACCCGTGCACCTGATAGGTCACAGTGCTGGTGGATTTGTCATGGGCGAATGTGGTTATCAGCTCAGAAATATTTTGAGCAATATTCGTGTAACCATGTTGGACACGCCTGTACCATACAAAGAACATATATTAGAATTTCCTGCACTTGGTAGGATGCTGGATCGATATGTGTCATCGCGCTATGGTGAGGGAACAGACCCCGAATTTTTTGAAGCTAACCCTCCGTCACAATATTATGATTACAAAGTTATAATGCCAGGTCCGTTAAGATACAGTGAGACTGATCATTCCTACGCATACGTTTGGTATAATGACTCGATTCAAGAAGGAGGGGCTGGGACGGCGGGCTTTGGCTGGTCGCCATTTTTAGACGGCAGTATGGCAGCGGCATCCGCTTCAATATCGCGCTCCAGCTCGCAGTTTGCTCCTGCTCAGTCGGCATCTATGACAGCCACTCCGACAGTGGGTTCCATTACAGGATTTGGCACATTTGGTTCGGTGGTTTCGGTGACAGATGGATATGAAATTGCAGAAGGTAATCAGGCTAACGCAGGTATCATGCTAGCCGATTATGAGATGCCAGTGGGTGCCCAGTCGATCAGCTTCAGATTTCAATACACTGCTGCGGGTGATGGGGATTTTCTGGTCGTTTCTCATAATGGTACGGTGATCGGATATGGGGCGGATAATGCCTCAAGTCAGAATGGCGAAATCACAGTGAACATGCCGGTGGAGCATATCGCTGGCCAGCAGGGCGATCTTGTTTTCCACCTTATGAGCAGGGGGACGCAAAACGCCGTGGTTACGGTCAAAGGCATCACGCTTACCACGGTTGATGATGCTGATCTGGATGGGATACTGAATGTGGATGAGGTGACCTACGGAACAAACCCCTTACTCGCAGACAGTGATGGTGATGGGCTTGATGACGCCTATGAGCTGAATACAAGCCTTACGAGCCCTGTGCTCGCAGACAGCGATGGTGATGGATCGAATGACGGTAGTGAACTGGTGGCCGGGACAGACGCGCATGATCCGCTATCAAAGTTTCTGATCCAATCCACGGCCTGGGTATCAGGCGATTTGCAAATCCAGTGGAGTGCGGTGGCGGGCAAGACCTACCGCATCATACGGTCCGATTCTCCAAGCTTTGAAAACTATGACGTGATCGCGTATGGCATCCCCGGCGCGGTGCCCCGGGCATCCTACACGGACACTGACGTGAACCCGACGGTAGCAGGGAGGATGTTCTACCGTGTTGAAGTCGAGTGATTGTTATCCGCCCCCCCATTTTTACCTAATTCCCATTCCCATGAAAAATCGATTCAGTCAACTGGCATGCATCATTCTCGTTCTTGCCGGACACACATCCGCAGCAGAGCCGTCTGTGACCAATGTCCGGGCGGCACAAAAGCCGGGCACCAAGAAAGTGGATGTCTGGTATGACGTTGCTGGAACCACGTCTCCTGTGTATGTCAGCTTGCAGGTGTCGGAGGACGGCGGCTCTTCCTATGCCGTGCCTGTCAGTGCGGTCAGTGGCGACGTGGGTTCCAGCATCACACTTGGGCGTAATAAAAAAATCACATGGGACGCAGGTGTGGACTGGAATGGGAAGCTCAGCACCACAATGCGCTTCAAGGTAACGGCGAGCGATACGCCGCTAGCCCCGCAGGGCTTCGTCACCATCCCCGCCGGAAATTTTATGCGGGGGGCTGAACCAGGAGTCACAGGAACCTCTGTATATGTGAGTGCGTTTGCCTTGCAGAAGACAGAGGTGACCAAGGAGCAATGGGATGCGGTGAGGACATGGGGTAGCACCCATGGCTACACGGATTTGAGCGTAGGAGGAGGCAAGGGCACAAACCATCCTGTGCATACAGTCAGTTGGTATGATGTGGTGAAGTGGTGTAATGCGAAGAGCGAGATGGAGGGCAAGCCTGTGGTTTATACGGTGGGCGGAGCTACTTACAAAACAGGAAACAGCACGCCGGTGATCAATTACGCAGCCAAGGGCTACCGCCTGCCGACGGAGGCGGAGAGGGAGAAGGCGGCACGGGGCGGGCTGAGTGGCAAGCGTTTTCCCTGGGGGGATGAGATTACGCACAGCTTGGCGAACTACCATAGTTCCAGCTCTTACAGCTATGACACCAGCCCGACAAGGGACTATCACCCGACCTACAACGGCGGGTCATATCCCTACACAAGTCCGGTGGGAAGTTTTGCGGCGAACGGTTATGGTTTGTTTGATATGGCTGGCAATGTGAATGAGTGGTGCAATGACTGGTATGGGACCTATGCGGGTAGTAACGATCCTACGGGTCCAGCTACGGGCTCGGGCCGCGTGCACCGCGGCGGCGGTTGGAACCTCGACGCGGCCCTCGCGCGCTGTGCGGCCCACTACGGGAACAACCCCACGTACACGAGCCGCGGCATCGGGTTCCGCCCAGCCCTAGGTCAATAACAGCAAGGAGGGAGCGTAGGTATGCAGACGGCACGGGCAAGCGAGGGACGAGCGCCAGCCAGTGACGGCGGCATACCGGAGCGGTTTTGAATTTAGAATAGTGAATGTAGAATGTTGAATTAAAAATGCAATATGAAGTATTTACAATACCCGCCGGAGGCGGGGAAGAGACGGAGGAACTCAATAAGTTTCTGCGTAGTCACCGCGTGGTCAGCGTGGACAAACATCTGGTGACGGAGGGCGGGCAGCCGCGCTGGGTGTTCTGCGTGGAGTATCTGGAAGGGAAGGGCGGGAGGAAAAGAAAAATTGACAATTAGGAGATTTCCTAATACCATTAAGGAAAGGCCGAAAAAGCATTTGAACGAATTACCCAAACAACGACCGGTAATCTGGATGGGAAAATCCAGGAAAGACATTCTAGGATTTCCCGAAGATGTCAGGAAATTGATGGGTGATGAATTGCAATTCGTCCAGTTCGGAGGAATGCCGAAGAATGCAAAACCATTCAAAGGAGTTGGAAACGGCGTTCTAGAGATTGCCATAAAACACAAAAAAGAGGCTTATCGATGCATTCAGGCTGTCCAACTCGGAGACAAGATATATGTGTTACATGCGTTTCAAAAGAAATCGAAGACAGGCATAAAGACGCCCCAACAAGATATTGACCTAATCAAGAAACGTTACAACGAAGCAAAGGAGATCGCCAAAAATGAGCAAGAAAATTGAGTTTGAAGAAAGCAGCGGAAGTGTTTTTGAAGACCTGGCCTTGGAAGGTGCCAAGGAGCTGGAAACACGTGCTTTGATCGGGTTTTATTTGGTAAAGCTGTTGAAAGCCAAAAAAATGAAACAAAAGGACATCGCAGTGATGCTCCACCTCAAACCTGCCGAGGTGTCGCACCTGTTTAACGGCCATTTTAGCCGGTTTTCCACGGACAAGTTTCTCGGTCTGCTGGCAGAACTCGAACAAAAAGTGACGATCCAGATCAGCCCGCGAAGAAAGGGAGAGCCGTTCCAAGAGGTGGCGTTTGGTTTTTAGGTAAGCGTCACAAAATTCCCCACTTACAGTTGGCGGAGCCCACTGGCAGGACGTGGCTTCCGGCCACAGAGGGGCGGGGCTTTATGGTGTGCCCCGACATATCGGGGCAGCACAGGATAGGGGACTTGGGATGCCGCGGGTTGCAAACCCGCACACCATGGAGTCGGTTACACCGCGGCTTCCTTGGCGAGGGCGACGGCGTAGTCGCGGTTCAGGCGGGCGATGTTTTCGACGCTGATTTCCTTCGGGCAGACGGCCTCGCACTCGTAGAGGTTGGTGCAGTTGCCGAATCCCTCGGCGTCCATCTGGCGGACCATACCGAGGACACGCCGGTCCTTTTCGGGCGCCCCCTGGGGAAGCAGGTTGAGGTGGGCGGCCTTGGCGGAGACGAAGAGCATGGCGCTGGCGTTTTTGCAGGCGGCGACACAGGCCCCGCAGCCAATGCAGGCGGCGGCGTCCATGGCGGAGTCCGCGCGGGTCTTGGCGACGGGAAGGTTATTGGCGTCCTGGGCGGCGCCGGTGCGGACGTCGATGAAGCCACCCGCGGCGATGATGCGGTCGAAGGCGGTGCGGTCCACCATGAGGTCGCGCAGCAATGGGAATGCCTTGGCGCGGAACGGTTCGATCCAAATCGTCTCGCCGTCCTTGAATTTGCGCATGTGCAGCTGGCAGGCGGTGATGCCTCTTTCCTTGGAATGGGGGATGCCGTTGATGGTGAGCGAACACTGGCCGCAGATACCCTCGCGGCAGTCGTGGTCGAAGTGGATCGGCTCGCCGCCGTCGTTGATGATGCGCTCGTTGACGATATCGAGCATTTCCAGGAAGGAGGCTTCGGCGGGGATGTCTTTGGCGTCGTAGGTCTCGAGGCGACCATTGTCATGGATGTCGTTTTGGCGCCAGACTTTGAGTGTTAGGTTCATGGTAAATGAAGTAATGGATGATTGAAGAAATGAAGAAATGGGGGGATGTTACGCGTTGTCGCGGGCGGTTTTGGCAGAACTTAGGAATATGGCTAATAGCTCATTGGCTTCGTTGTGAAGGCTCTCAAGACGGCTCCATTCGAGGATGTCAGATTCTGAAATCAACTCAAGCCAGAGAGCTGTTTCATCGACCTCCTCAATGCAGGTTTTCAATTTGGAGATGAAATCAGCGCGTGATTTGGAGAGGCAAACCGCCCGGTAATTTGCTGCGACGGACGTTCCCGAACGGATGATTTGATTTGCGAGGGGGCTGGCGATGCGGTTGTTAGGCATGGCTTCGACGACCTTAATGACGCGCACGGCGAACGATTTGGTCCGTTCTTTGAGTTCCGGATTGTTCATGGCATCAGTAGGCAATCATTCATTCATCCATTGCTTCACTTATTCATTCCACTAGGCGTAGCTTCGGATGGCGAGGTGGATGCTGTCGAAGGTGAGTTCTTCCTTGTGGAGGATGGGTTTGGTGCCGACGCCCTGGAATTCCCAGGCGGCGACGTAGGCGAACTCCTCGTCGCGGCGCATGGCCTCGCCCGGCTGGGTCTGGCCGGCCTTGACCTCGGGGGAGTCGGCGGTGAACTGGTATTCGAGACGGAAGTGGCCGCCGCAGGACTCGGCGCGCTCGAGGGCGTCGTAGCACATGACCTCGGCGAATTCCAGGAAGTCGGCGACGCGTGCCGCTTTTTCGAGTTCGGCGTTGATGCCGTCCGCCTTGCCGGGGACGCGGACATTTTTCCAGAACTCGTCCCGGATTTCGGGGATGCGTTTGAGGGCGTGCTTGAGGGATTCCTCGGTGCGGGCCATGCCGCAGTTGTCCCACATGACGAGGCCGAGCTCCTTGTGGAAGCTGTCGACGGTGCGGTTGCCCTTGACGTTGATGAGGGCGTTCATGCGCTCGGCGACCTCCTTCTCCACCTCCTTGAACTCGTCCATGTCGGTGGTGACGGTTCCGGGTTTCTCGCCGGCGAGATAGACGGCGATGGTGGAGGGGATGACGAAGTATCCGTCGGCCAGTCCCTGCATCAGGGCGGAGGCACCGAGGCGGTTGGCGCCGTGGTCGGAGAAGTTGGCCTCACCGAGGCAGTGCAGGCCGGGCACGGTGGTCTGGAGGTTGTAATCGACCCAGAGACCGCCCATGGTGTAGTGGACGGCGGGGAAAATCTGCATCGGCGTGACGTAGGGGTTGTCGCCGGAGATTTTTTCGTACATCTGGAAAAGGTTGCCGTAACGGGCGCGGATGACATCCTCTCCGAGGCGGGCGATGGCGTCCTTGAAGTCGAGGTAAACACCGAGTCCGGTGGGGGCGACACCGCGTCCGTCGTCGCAGGCTTCCTTGGCGGCACGGGATGAGACGTCGCGCGGCGCGAGGTTTCCGAAGGACGGATACTTGCGCTCGAGATAGTAGTCGCGGTCATCCTCGGCGATGTCCTCGGGGGTTTTTTTGCCGGCGCGGATCGCCTCGGCGTCCTCCCTGGATTTGGGCACCCAGATACGTCCGTCGTTGCGGAGCGACTCGGACATCAGGGTGAGTTTCGACTGGTACTCGCCGCTCACGGGAATACAGGTCGGGTGGATCTGGGTGTAGCACGGGTTGGCGAAGTAGGCGCCGCGTTTGTGGGCGCGGAGTGCCGCGGTGACATTGCAGCCCATGGCGTTGGTGGAGAGGAAGAAAACGTTGCCGTAGCCGCCGGTGGCGAGGATCACGGCGTCGGCGGCGTGCGACTCGATCTTGCCGGTGATCATGTCGCGGACGACGATGCCCTTGGCGTGGCCGTTGACTTTGACGACGTCCATCATTTCCGTGCGCGGGTACATTTTCACGCCACCCTTGGCGATTTCCTTTTCGAGTGCCTGGTAGCAGCCGATGAGGAGTTGCTGGCCGGTCTGGCCACGGGCGTAGAAGGTGCGCGACACCTGGGCGCCACCGAACGAGCGGTTGTCGAGCAGGCCACCGTATTCACGGGCGAAGGGGACACCCTGGGCGGTGCATTGGTCGATGATGGCATTGGAAACCTCGGCGAGGCGATAGACGTTGGCTTCGCGGGCGCGGAAGTCACCACCTTTGACGGTGTCGTAGAACAGGCGGTAAACCGAGTCGCCGTCGTTCTGGTAGTTTTTGGCGGCGTTGATACCGCCCTGGGCGGCGATGGAGTGGGCGCGGCGCGGGCTGTCCTGGTAACAGAAGCATTTCACCTGGTATCCCATCTCGGCGAGGGAGGCGGCGGCGGAGCCACCCGCGAGGCCGGAGCCGACCACGATGATGGTGTATTTCCGTTTGTTCGCCGGGTTGATGAGCTTGGAGTCCATCTTGTGTTTGGTCCACTTTTGCTCGATGGGACCCTCGGGTATTTTGCTATCTAGTGACATGATATTAAAAAGTTTGCAGTTTGAAGTATTCAGTATTCAGGAAATCAGTGGGTGTCTGCGGCTGGAATGTCAGCATCAGTCAGTTCCGAGATGTTTTTGTGAGCCAGGTTTTCGGGCAGGTGTGTGTGGCCCTTTTCCTTGAGCTGTTTTACGACCTTTTCGGTTTTTTCCATTTCGCACTTACCGAGTCCGAAGAAACAGATGCTGATGGGGATGGAGATGAAGCCGAGGAAGATGACAATGGCGTAAACCTTGGAAAGCAGGCCGATGGCGGCGGATGACTTCTTGGTGCGCAGGCCGAGGGTCTGAAAAATGGAGCCGACACCGTGGGAGAGGTGGGAGCAGAGCAGCGCCATGGCGAGGATGTAGAAGAGGACAACGGGGATACTCTGGAAACCGGCGACGGTCATGGCCCAGTTCTGGTGGAAGTCGGCGAGGAGTTTCAGGTCATCCTGGATGCGGACGGTGTAGTGAAGGATATGGAAAACGAAGAAAACTATGATGGTGAGTCCACTCCAGATCATGATGCGTGATGACTTGGACGCTACCATGGTGGCGTCATGTTCATACCTGCGTGGTCGGGCGGCGCGGTTGGCTGCGGTCAGCTGGACGGTAGCCAGGATGTGTAATGCCAGGGAGACCAGCATGGTGGCGCGGAACAACCAGATACCCCAGCCGTGCAGCATGGTGTGCAGGAAATCCGCGTAATGGTTGAAGGCTTCCGAACTTTGGAAAATGAGCATGTTTCCGACCAGGTGCCCAGCCAGGAATATGACCAGAAAGGCTCCGGTGAGGGCGACGACGATTTTTTTACCAATGGAGGAGTGCCAGAAACGGCATGCGGAGCAAGTGGATGAAATCATAGAAAAATAGGTTGCTTATGTGCGGCGCGGATTACTTAGGGAAAACGGATGAAAGAAGCAAGAGCCAACAGTAAAGAATCAAGATATGGGCAGGGAATAACCGATTATGGATAGTGGCAGGTGGCTTTGGAAACAAACGGGGCCCGTCAGCGATGCCAACGAGCCCCGATAATAGAAGTGTGGTGTGTCGATGATTAGAAGGAAAACAGCTCGTCGTCCTTGAAGAATCGCTTGAGTTCGGCGGCAGCCGTCTCCGGTCCGTCAGAGGCGTGGCAGACGTTGACCATCATATCGGTGCCAAAGTCACCACGGATCGTGCCTGCGGCAGCTTCCTGGGAGTTGGTGGGCCCGAGCAGGTCGCGGACGCGACTGATGACGTCTTCGCCTTCCAGCGCAAGCGCGATCACCGGGGTGCGGCTCATAAATGCGGCGATCTCCGGGAAAAAGGGCTTATCAGCGACGTGGGCGTAGTGCTCAGTGAGGATTGCGTCGTCGAGCTGCATCATTTTGATACCGCGCACGATGAAGCCTTCTGCCTGAAAGCGGGAAAGAACGGTGCCGACGATGTTTTTCTCAACGGCGTCGGGTTTAAAAAGAATAAGTGAAGTTTCAGTAGCCATGCGGGTGGCTGTAGCGGGGATGCGGGGATTTGGCAATAAAAAGTAGGGCGAGTTTGCAACTTGCCGACAACCAAAGCCGTATAACCTGTCGGCAAGTTGCCAGCTTGCCCTACTTTGCCAAGACGACGCAGGTGCGGCTTGGGAGGTAGATCTGGATGGCCTGGTTCTCGTCAGCCTCGAAGGTGACGGAGGTATCGATCCGTTGGTGGCCCCCGTTTTCACAGGAATCACTATCGACCACGATCTTGTATTCACCCTCACGGGAAATGGGGATCAGGTAATCGGGGAATGACTGGGTCGGATTAAAATTGAAGATGAAAATCAGATTGCCGCGTTCGGCGGCGAGCACCTGGTCATCGTTATGCACGTAGAGTTGCTGGGCGGGTGCGCATCCTAACAGGTTGTGCTGTTTGGCGAGCTGGATCATATCCTGATCGAAGTGATTGAGGTGTTGGTAGCGCAGTTCGGGGTTGTCCACAAGCGACCACTGGCGTCGGCAGTAGTGGTATGACCAGCCGTTGCCTTCGCGCGGGAAGTCAAGCCACTCAGGGTGGCCGAATTCATTGCCCATGAAGTTCAACCAGCCCTCGCCACCGGCGACGAGGGTGAAGAGGCGGATCATCTTGTGCAGGGCGATCCCCCGGTCAATGATCCCGTTTTCGGACCCAACGCCCATGTGCCAGTACATTTCCTGGTCCATGAGGCGGAAGGCGATGGTCTTATCGCCCACCAATGCCTGGTCGTGGCTTTCTGCGTAGGCGATGTTGGCCTCACCGAAGCGGCGATTGGTCATGACTCCCCACATTTCCTCCACGTTCCAGTCCTCATCCTGTTTGTGTTTGAGGAGTTTGATCCAGTAGTCGGGGATTCCCATGGCGAGACGATGGGTGAAACCCACGCCTCCCTCAGAGGTGGGACGGCAAAGGCCGGGCATGCCACTCATGTCTTCTGCCACGATCATGGCGCCGGGCCGGAGCTGGTGACACAGGGTGGTGGCAAGTCCGAGATAGAGGATGGCATCTTCATCGGGGCCATCGGAAAAATACTTGTCGTAGTGGTCAAAAGCAACCGTGCCGTGGTGGTGGTAGAGCATGGAGGTCACCCCATCGAAGCGGAAGCCGTCGAATTTGAATTCCTCCAGCCAGAAGCGGATGTTGGAGAGCAGGAACCGGCGTACTTCTTCTTTGCCGTAGTCGAAACATTTCGAGTCCCACTGCGGTTGGTCGCCCCTTTCGCCGGTATGGAAATATTGGTTGCCCGAGCCGTCGAAATCATTGAGTCCTTCGGAAATGTTTTTGACAGCGTGTGAGTGCACCACATCTAACAACACTGCGACACCGAGTCCATGTGCGGTATCGATGAGGTATTTCAGATCCTCCGGTGTGCCAAAGCGCGAGCAGGGGGCGAAGAAGGATGAGACGTGGTAGCCGAACGAGCCATAATACGGATGCTCTTGCACGGCCATGAGCTGGACCGTGTTGTAACCGAGCCGGGATATGCGTGGCAGCACGGTTTCGGCGAACTCGCGGTAGGTGTGGAGTCGGGGTTCCTCACCACCCATGCCGACATGGGCCTCGTATATCAGGGGGGAGCCTATCGAGGAGGGATCGAAATCATTCTGCCATACGTAGGCGTCTTCGGGCTGCCAAACCTGGCCTGAATAGTCGTGGGTGTGCTCGTCCTGGACGCAGCGATGGATGGTAGCCGGTATGCGGTCCCTCGCCGTGTCGTTTGCGCCTGCGATGTGAAGCTTCACCTTGTCGCCATGTTTGACGATGTCACCGGCAAGCCGGGTTTCCCATACTCCGTTCTCAGCTTTGACAAGTGGGTGGGTGCCAGCGTCCCAGTTATTGAAATCGCCGACCACGGAGACGTACTTCGCGGCGGGCGCCCATTCTCTCACCGACCAGGTGTCGTCCTTAAAGTGATAGTGGATGCCAACGTACTGATGTACTGTGGAATAAGCCTCGATGCTGCCTGCACGGGCTTCAATTTCCCGCAGGTGATCCTGTAAGCGGATCATTCTCCATGTGATGTGATCGGCGTAGGGTTCGAGCCAGCAATCGTCTTGAACCAACTTGGGAACCTTGGGGGTTTCACTACTCATGGCGGTAGACTACCTACAGAAGTCGTGGAAGGCACGGAAATAGTGCAGCCGATGACGCAGAGCCACGATGCAGGAGATTGAGCTGTCCGGTGATGCAATGGATGAACCACGGGAATGTTGCCGGGGCAGGTGCCGGTATTGTTAGAACGGCAGCTTGGGCATTTTGCCGCCGCCGCCCAATCCTTTCATGCCGTCCATCATGTCGCCCATGCCCTCCATGCCGCCGAGTTGCTTCATCATGTCCTTCATTTTGCCCTTGGACTTCATCATCTTGCGCATCTGGGTGAACTGCTTGAGGAATCGGTTCACCTCGATCATGGTATTACCCGAGCCAGCGGCGATCCGCTTGCGGCGGGTTCCTTTGATGAGCTGGGGGGTGGACCGCTCCTTCGGTGTCATCGAGAGCACAATCGCTTCCATGCGTTTCATGCGGCCTTGGTCAAAGGCCCCGGAGGGAAGTTGTTTTTTGATCTTGTTGAAACCGGGAAGCATTCCCAGCAGCCCATCGAGAGGGCCAAGCTTGCGCAGCATGTTCATCTGGTCGAGGAAGTCGTTGAAGTCGAATTTACCCGACTGCAAACGCTTCGCGGCGTTCATGGCATCCTCCTCGTTGATGTTTTCAGCAGCGGTTTCCACCATGCTGACCACGTCGCCCATACCGAGGATACGGCTGGCCATGCGGTCGGGGTGGAAGACGCCGAACTGGTCGAGCTTTTCGCCCTCACCGATAAACTTGATGGGTTTGCCCGTCACGGCGCGCATCGAGAGAGCGGCACCACCGCGTGCATCACCGTCGAGCTTGGTCAGGATGATCCCCGTGATCCCCACGGCATCATCGAAGTGACGTGCCACGGAAACAGCCTGCTGCCCGGTGGCTGAGTCGGCGACCAGCAGAGTCTCGTTAGGCTCGACGAACTTGTGAAGGTCCTTGAGTTCTTGCACGAGAGCCTCGTCGATTTCCTGTCGGCCTGCGGTATCGAAAATAAGGGTTGTGCCATTTTGGGTCTTGGCCCACTTGAGAGCCTGTTTGGCGACCTTGACGAGGTTCTTTTCACCGGGTTCCGGGGTGAAACACGGCACACCCACCTGCCCAGCCAGGGTGGCGAGTTGGTCGATGGCGGCAGGGCGGTAGAGGTCGCAGGCGATGAGCAGGGGACGGCGGCCTTCTTTTTGAAGGCGCAGTGCCAGCTTGCCGGCAGTGGTCGTTTTACCCGCGCCATTGAGACCGCAGAGGAGAATGTGTGCCGGCGGATTGAGGTTCAGCGGTGTCGCGTCACCACCGAGCAGCGCGGTGAGTTCATCGTTGAAAATCTTGACGATTTGTTCGCCGGGTTTGATGGACTTGAGCACGTCCACCCCCATGGCTTTTTCTTTGACCTTGGCGATAAAGTCCTTGGCGACTCCGAATTCGACGTCGGCCTCCAGCAAGGCGAGCCGGATTTCACGGAGCGCGTCGCCGATGTTTTTTTCGGAGATTTTACCAACGCCGCGCAGATTGCGGAAGGTTTTGTCGAGACTGTCGGAAAGGGCTGAGAACATGGTGGTGGGTTATCGGTTATTGGTTATCCGTTATCAGGATAAGAGCAGTGCTGGTGCGTTGAAGTACAATGGGTATGTGGATCCCGCAGCTGCGGGATTGGAGTTTCCATCCCTAGGGGGCGATGGGGCTGGACGGTTGATAGGCGGCTTCGCGGTCGATCCGGAAGATCCAGGTCATCGGCTGTTCATATTTGGTAGCTCCCAGGGTGCGCCACTGCACACTGACTTCACAGGTGCGGGAGCGCAACCGGCGGTTCAGCGTCCAGGAGGCCGTTTTGCTGGCGGCGTCATAGGTGGCGGGCACCTTGCCGAAACCTGCGACCCGCATGACGATCGACTCGACGTCAATGTTGGCCACTTTTGAAAGGTCAGCCGAGACAGTGGGCAGCCGGGTTGTTATCAAGGCACCTGGCTCCGGTTTGACCGGGTGGGGGGTGGACTGGACGATGGCACCATCGGTGGCGGCCGTCGTGCTTGTCGCGCTGAAGCTGGTCGCATTCCGGAAAATATAGTCGTGGGTGCCGAGGATGACGTAGCGGGGTATGGTGAAGTTGGAGGTCGCGAGAGTCGTTTTCCCCGGGAGCACGGTGAACAGGCACTCATAGCCGCACTCCGTGGCGATGGGCAACATTTCACCGGTGACATAGCCGCCGGGGTAGGCGTAGGCATTGACTTTGCCGCCGAATTTTTTTTCCAACTCCTTACGCGAGCCGCCCATTTCCTTACGTAAATAGGTGGCGAACTCGTCCGATCCTTTGGCGCGTTCGGCCTTTACCGTGGCGGGGTAGGGGTGGGAGATCGAGTGACTGGCCACGGTGCAGCCGTTGTTCTGCATCTCCTTGATCATCGCTGATGTCAGCGCACTGGCACCACCGTCGATGTAATTGGTGTAGAGGAAAACAGTGAAGGGGAATTTGTGTTCCTTGAGGATCGGGTAGGCGTCGGTGTAGACGGATTTCCAACCGTCATCGATGGTGATGAGCACGGACTTGTCCTGGATTTTCTTTTCGCCTCGTTTCCAGGCGATGAAGTCCTCCATGCTGATGACATGCAGACCGAGTTCCTTGATGGCCTGCATCTGTTTGCGGAACTTGCCGGTGGAGATGAGCATCTCGGTGGGCGTTTTGATTTTTGAAAAATCGTGGTATCCCAAAACCGTGACCCTTACCCCGTCGTCGTTGGTCGTCGCCCCCGGGGCGGTGGCAGGTGCGGTATTGGGAGCCGTTGGTGCGGAGGGGGCCGTGGTCGAAGGTTGACCGGTGTTGTTGGCCGGGGTCACACTGGCCTGTGCGATGAGGGTTGCCTCTCCATGGTCAATAGGGCCATGGGCCAGCGCTGACAAGGCCGTGGACACAAGGATGACAAGAGCGGTGGAGGTCGGTTTCATGGTCGAAGAGGCGGAAATATAGCGTTTTTAGACCGAAAGAAAAGGCCTGATGTCAGCTAAAATGGGAACGGTCTTTCAAAAGGCCATCATGGCTCCGGGCAGACTGACAATGCCAAAAACCACCAGTGAGAGTACGATGCCGGCGATATAGGCGGTTTTCCGGTAGGATGGATGTTCCGGCGTATTCAATAGAGCGCAGACAAAAAACTCGGAGATGGAGCCTGCAAAATAGCATACGTTCGCCGCGAGCGCGGTCACGAGGGCACCGGGGATGGCAACCGCCATGGGCATGGAGTTGCCGGCGACGTAGAGGATCAGGACCACCAGGCCTGGCAGCAAGAGGATGAGGTTGTATTGTATCCGCATCCGCTCCCAGGCCACCACGATGTTCCGTGGACTTTCCGAAGCTGGCCCGCCGCCATCGGTGGGATGGCTTGCTGGAGGGGCGTAGGGGTCTGTACGAGGAGCGGTTGTATCGGTGGTGCCACTTGAATCCTGCATCTCAGGTCAGGTTAACTGGATAGTTTGTTTTTGAAAAACTCAAACGTAGCAGCAAGTCCTTCCTCAAGGGTAAACCGGGGCACCCATCCTGCGGCGCGTAGTTTGTCCGATGATGCGCGCGAGTGTTTCACATCACCCGCCCGCTCAGGTCCGTGGATGAGCTTGGAGCCTGTGTTCGCCGTTCCGAGAATGTTGTTAGCCAGGTCATTGATCGTGATCTGGCCTCCGTAACCAGCGTTGTAGGTGCCGTGCATGTCTTCATGCATCGCGGCAAAGACAAGAGCGCCGACGATGTCCTTCACGTAGATGAAGTCGCGGGTTTGCTCGCCATCACCGTAGACCGTGATGTCCTCACCCTTGACGGCTTTTTCGATGAAAATGGGCACGGCGGCGGCGTAGGCTCCCTTGGGGTCCTGGCGGGGCCCGAACACATTAAAGAACCTGATGGACGTCGCCTGGATCTTTCCTTCGGTTCGGAACATCTCAAGGTAATATTCCCCGTCGAGTTTGGTGATCGCATACGGACTCTTGGGCTCCGGATACATGGTCTCCAGCTTGGGTACGGTGGGGTTGTCGCCGTAGTTGGCCGCTGAGGAGGCAAAGACGATTTTCTTCACCCCGGCATCCGATGCCTCCTCCAGCACATTGAGCAAACCGTTGACGTTGATCTCCACACACTCGGCGATTTTACTCATCGATTCAGGAACGGAAACCATCGCTGCCATGTGGAAAATGTAATCAACCCCGTCGACAGCTTGTTTGACCAGCCCACGATCAGTGACCGAGCCCTCGATGAAGGTGCAGTCGAGCCCTTCAAGGTTATGTTTGTAACCCGTGCGGAGGTTATCGAGCACGCGGATCTCCCCGGCCTTGCCTTGGAAATGTTCAACGATGTGGGAGCCGATGAAACCGGCTCCGCCTGTGACGAGTATTTTCATTTTTCAGGAGTTGGATTGTTTGATGGATAAAGTTAGATGATGCCGCCTTGTGGATGGTTTGCCTCCGCTTTGAGGCTGGAAAGCTGGCTTCCTGCGGCGGGGTTTCATAAGTCTTGTCTTGTTTGGAGTTGTGAATTGCGGCTGCGCCGGGGATGGAGTCGGCAAGCCGGTTCAGGGGAAGGCGGAGGCAAGCCGTCCGCACTTCAGACCTGCCTACACGCTGTACTTCGCCACCAGCGCCTCCATGGCATCCAGCTGGGAATCAATGGATTCGACGAGTGCCATCTGCGTGCGGGTGCGGTCGATGTTGTGGCCGTCGCGGTGCACCTTGAAGTAGACGTCGCCCTTGAGGTAGTCCGTCAGGAAACGGGCGCCACACTCCATGGTCAACAGTTTTCCGGAAAAAGCTAACAGGGAACGCTCGTTGTCGGTGAGGAAGTCTCCAGCCGATGCGAGGTAGCCCTTGACGAGGGCCTCGAACATAAACATGCGCATTTCAACTTTGGAGGTGTCTTTTTCATCCTCGGCAGCGGGGGATGTGGCAGTGCGGATCATGTCGCCGAAATCATAAATGGCAGAGCCCGGCATGGTGGTGTCCAAATCGATCACACAGATGCCTTCACCTGTGACATCGTCTAACATGACGTTGTTCAGCTTGGTGTCGTTATGGGTGACCCGGAGAGGGAGTTCACCGTTTTCAAGCATATCGACAACCTTGCTGCCCTCGGCTTCGCGTGCCATGTACCAATCGATTTCTTTTTGAACACCCGCTGCACGATTTTCCGAATCGGCTTCGATGGCTTCGACCAGATGTTGGAAACGCTGCTTGGTATTATGAAAACCGGGGATGGTTTCGTGCAGCGGGTCTCCTGGCAGCGTGGCTGCGAGTTTCTGGAACTCGCCAAAGGCGCGGGCGGCTTCGGTGGCCTGGGCTTCGGATTCGATGGTGTCGTATGTGCGCGCCCGCTCGATGAACGGGTAGGTCCGCCAGCAGTTGCCGGCGGCATCAAAGGCATGGGGAGTGCCTTGCATGGAAGGTATGCAGGTCAGGGTGCGCCGTCGTGCTTCGGGGTGCTCTTGCTTGAGCAGTTCATTGAGCGCGTGTGTGGTGACACGCTCGACATTTTCCATCAGCTCCACCGGTTTTTTGAAGGCTTCGGTGCTGAGCCGCTGGTGAATGTAGCGGAGACGTTGTCCCGCCTGGTCGTATTCAGCGCAGTAGGTGTCATTGATGTGCCCTGAGCCGTATGGGTGGCCGTGAACAAAATCGGCCCGCATATCGAACAGGCCCGCTATTTCCTTGAGATCGTGCATGATGTGGTGGTTTCTGGTTGGGTGTTAGTCCAAGGGGCTGGTGTATTCACCGGCGTCGATCAGCTGTTGAATGGCCTCGACTACGTGTGGTTTATCATCGGGATAGGTCACACCAAACCACGAGCTGGTGGTTTCAAGCACCTTGCAGTCGGCCGTGCCGTTTCGGATCAGTTCATCGACCAGGGTGGGGATGTAGCACTCGGATTTCATCTCGGTGCCACGCTCTTGAAGAAAGCGGGTGAAGTGGTCCTCGATCTGGCTGAAGAACTCCTGTCCAAACCCCCAGAAATTCATCGACGCCACGGCGCTTTCCGGCACCTCGCGTCGCTTGCCATCGAGCCCGTTGCCGCGGATTTTACCATCATCTTCACGTTTGATTTCAGTGACTTCTTCAACGTCCTTGAGGAAACCGTTGTCGTCTGAACAAATGCCGCGATTGACATCCCCGTGGTCGGAGAGGGTTTTGGTGATGTGGTAACCGACCATGCAGTAGTGGGATTTGGAATCGACGGTTCCAGCGGCCTCCTTGAAGTAGCCGGCAATCCGCTGATAGGCATCCGCGCCATAAAAATCATCGGCGTTGATCACCGCAAACTGGCCGGTGACGGCATGGCGCGCAGCGCGAACGGCGTGGGTGGTCCCCCATGGTTTTTCACGTCCCTCGGGGACACTGAAACCCGCGGGAAGGTCGTCGAGTTTTTGAAACACATAGTCGACCTCGATTTTACCCTCGAACCTGGCACCCACCCCCTCACGGAAGGCCTCGGCGAAGTCTTCGCGGATGATGAAGACTACGCGTTTAAAGCCTGCGCGGATGGCATCGTAGACAGAATAATCGAGAACGGTTTCGCCGTTAGGCCCCATGGGGTCCATTTGTTTGAGGCCGCCATACCGGCTGCCCATACCGGCCGCGAGAACAAGAAGTGTGGGTTCCATATTGAAAAGATTGGTTTGGTCGTTGATTTTTGCGAGGCTGTTATGCTTCCAGTAGGGATGCTTGGCAATGGTTTCTTTTGACAACATGGGGTTATTCTTTCGTAAAGAATGCTATTGCCAGCAAGGCTGTGGCTGTCTTTATTGAGTCCGACAACTCCAATCAAACTAGATTTGATTTCCCGTTCTTTCTATCATCCCAACAATCGACCTCGGGTCGTGCCCGCCAACGCTTTTGTGCCCACCAACGCTTTATAGACGACTCTATGGATAAAACAACTGAAGGTCTCGACCCTGGCATAGAGCGTGATCATGTGCGGCGCGTCTTTCGGGCCATGCTCACTGCCCGCATTCTCGAAAACAAGCTCGGCAGCCTCTATAAAGCCGGCAAAATTGTCGGTGGTGTCTATCTGGGCAAAGGTCAGGAGGCGGTCAGCGCGTCTCTTGCGGCTTGTTTGGAAAAGGGCAAGGACATCTACGCCCCGCTGATCCGGGACCAGGCGGGGCGCACGGCATTCGGCGAAGATATGCTCGATTGCACCCGCACCTACCTGGGGTCTGTGGAAGGCCCCATGCGGGGGCGCGACGGCAATATCCACCGTGGGCGTCCCGCCGAAGGTATGCCCGCGATGATTTCCCATCTGGGCACCGCTATATCCGTGGTCAGTGGCATGCTGATGGCCAAGCGTATCAAGGGGGAGCTGGACGGCGTGGTTGGTGCCACCTGCGTCGGTGATGGCTGCACCTCCACAGGATCATTTCATGAAGGGCTGAACACTGCCGCTGTTGAGAAACTTCCCTTGGTGCTGACCATTGCCAACAACCAGTATGCCTATTCCACGCCGAACGACCGGCAATTCGTCTGTGAGGACTTGGTTGACAAGGCCAAGGGATACGGGGTTCGTGGCCACAGTGTGGACGGTACCGATATGCTGGCCTGTGTCAAAGTGATGCAGGAGGCTGTCGCCAGGGCAAGGGGAGGTGAGGGGCCACAACTGGTGGTTGCCTCCATGCTGCGACTCACCGGGCATGGCGAGCATGACGACGGGTCATACGTCGATCCTGGTTTGAAGGCGTCGGGCCTGGGGCGCGACAGCATTGATGTCGGCAAGGCCCAGATGATTGAAAACGGCTTCGCCGACGCCTCCGAGATTGAGGCGTGGGAGCTCGAGGCGGCTGAAACCGTGCAGGCGGCTGTTGCCACCGCCCAGAAGGAATCCGATCCCGATCCGTATCTGGACGACTGGAGGTCCTATTCCAACCCCAACCTGCAAACCCGTTAGTAAGAAATGAGTGACGTCACCTACATCGATGCAATTCATGCGGCTCTTGGCAAGGCGCTGGAAGAGGACCCCCGGGTCTTCCTTTACGGCCAGGATATCGGACAGTTCGGGGGGGCATTCAAGGCCACCAAAGGACTGCAGGACAGGTTTCCCGGTCGCGTTCTTGACGCGCCCATCAGCGAGGATGCCATGGCCGGTATGGCGATTGGTGCCGCTATCGAGGGCGCCCGTCCCGTGCTGGAGATGCAGTTTGCCGATTTCTCCTCCGTGGCTTTTAACCAGATCGTCAATCAGGCCGCTACCCACTACTACCGGACCGGTGTCCCCGTGCCGCTGACCATGCGTTTGCCGTCGGGGGGGACCCCTGGCTCCGGGCCGTTTCACAGTCAGAGTATGGAAGCCCTCTACGCGCACTACCCGGGCCTGGTGGTGGTCACGCCCGCAACCGTGTCAGATGCCTACTCGATGCTGCTCGAATCCATCGCCATGGACGATCCCGTGGTCTACTGCGAACACAAATTCCTCTACCGCTGGCTGAAGGCCAATAGTTACAAAGGGGATCATCTCCCGATTGGAAAGGCCCGGATCACCCGCGCCGGTAAACATGCCTCCGTGGTCACCTACAGTGCCATGGTTCACGAGGCTGTGCGTGCCGCCGAAATGCTCCACGCCGAAGGGGGCTGGGAAATCGAGGTCGTCGACCTCCGCTCGGTCAAGCCCCTCGATAACGATACCGTCATCGCATCGGTGGCCCGGACGGGGCGCTTGCTCGCCGTTGGCGAGGCGTTTCCCTGGGGTGGGGTGACTGCTGAAGTCGTCTCACGTGTCTGTGCCGATGGTTTCCATCTGCTGGATGCTCCGCCCGCCCGACTCAATGCCAGGGACACCCCGATCCCATATCATCCGAAACTTTGGGCCACCCACCGCCCAACACCGGAATCCATTGCTGTGGCTCTTCGTAAGTTATTGAACTACTAAGAGATACTGTTAAATTTACTTTAAAAACAAACCAATCAATTCCATGCCGAAAGTCCCTATTCTCATGCCTCAACTGGGTGAATCCATCGCCGAGGCCACGATTATCCGACTCAATATTGCCGTGGGAGACACGGTGGTTCCCGACCAGGAGGTCATCGAGGTGGAAACCAACAAGGCGACCATGGGAGTGACCGCACTTTGCTCTGGCGAGGTGATCCAGGTTGTCGCCGAGGAGGGGGTAAGCTACGCCGTCGGCAGTATTCTGGGAGTGCTCGAGGTTACCCAGGAAGAGCTGGACCGCACCGGAGAAAAGTCCATGGACGAGCTGACCGTGGGGTCACAGGAGTCGCCAGCGGAGAACAACCGCGGTGAAGAGGAGAATCTACACTTCAAGACCGAGGACGAGGGCTACCACGAACCCGTTTTGGTGGAGCCCAATATCAAAGGCCTGCCGGTTCCGACCGGTAAGGGGGGCGCGCACTATATTTCACCAAGGATGCGGGCGCGCATGACCGAGCTGGGCCTGCGTGCCGCTGATATTTCCGCGATCCCCGGCAGTGGTGCCGGTGGCAGGGTTACGGTGGAGGATCTGGAGTCGTTTCTTGAATACATCGATACCTGGCCGCACACCAGGGCATCGCCGATGCGACTTGCCGTGGCCGATGCCATGCGCCGAAGCTGGACCCGCCCGCTCGCCACAGTGGCCAGACCCCTGGTGATGGATAAAATCCTCAACCACCGGCGAAGCCAGGCCGTGAAACCGGGGCCTGCTCTCTACATTCTCAGGGCGCTTGCTTTGGCTCTGGCTGAAAACCCGACCACCGCCGGTTATTTGATCGGTGAAAATGTCGTGCATCCCCGTGCCTTCGATATCGGGGTGGCCGTCCAGGTGGACGACGGCGTGTTGGTCCCGATCATCCGCAATGCCGATACCAAGCGCCTCAGCGAGCTGGTGGAGGATTATGACCGCTTGGTCGAACTCGCCCGCTCACGTAAATTACCCGAGGAGGCGACCCAGCACGGGATTGCCACCGTCACCAACTTCGGTACGTTCGGGCTGACCTGGGGCACACCTATCCCGCTTCCCAACGAGACCTTGATCCTCGGCCTCAGTGCTGGTGTCAAACGCCCCGTCTGGAGCGAGCAAACCGGCACCTTCATCCCCGTGACCGAGGCGGAAATCGACCTGACCTTCGACCACCGCGTAGTCGATGGTGGAGGGGCAGGTATGTTGTTGAACCGCATTTCAGAGCTTCTGCAAAAACCAGAAGCCCTGTAGCGGCCTACCGCGTCACTCGGGCTGAGCCTGATGGTCAGATCAAACTCAGGGCGACAGTGACGCCGGCGGTTGCAATGGCGACGATGCTCATCAGCTTGATCAGGATGTTAAGGCTTGGTCCGGAGGTGTCCTTGAACGGATCACCCACGGTGTCGCCGATCACCGAGGCCTTGTGCGCGGATGAACTCTTGCCTCCGTGGTGTCCTTCTTCAATGTATTTCTTGGCATTGTCCCATGCTCCTCCTGAGTTTGAGAGGAATACCGCGAGCACAAATCCAGTGGCCAGGCCGCCGACCAGAAGCCCGATCACACCAGCCACTCCAAAGAGGATGCCAATGGCAATCGGAACCAGGATGGCGATAACGGACGGGACGACCATTTCCTTCTGGGCACCCAGGGTGGAGATGGAAACGCAGCGGGCGTAATCGGGCTCGACCGTACCTTTGAGGATACCATCGGACTCGCGGAACTGGCGCCGGACCTCCTCGACCATCAGCCCGGCAGCGCGGCCCACGGCTTGTACGGTCAAGCCGCAGAAGAGGAAGGCGACCATGGAGCCGAGAAAGATCGAAATCAATACCACCGGGTTAAGCAAGGTGACATTGTAGTAAGCCATGAAATCCATCAGGGTGGCGTCCTTGGTCGCTACGGTCCGCAAGCCATGGGTGAGTTCAAGCGTCACCGTTCCGCTTTTGATTAACTCGATGCGGATCACTTCAATATAGGATGCTAACAGTGCCAACGCTGTGAGCGCGGCGGAACCGATGGCAAACCCCTTGCCCGTGGCAGCTGTCGTATTACCCAGGGAGTCAAGCGCATCGGTGCGTTCCCTTACCTCAGGTCCGAGGTTGCTCATTTCTGCATTGCCTCCGGCATTGTCGGCGATCGGGCCGTATGCATCACTGGCCAGTGTGATTCCCAGTGTGGAAAGCATACCCACGGCGGCGATGGCGACACCATAAAGCCCTTGGCTGAGGTTGCCCATGTCAAAGCCGGCACCGCAGAAAAAGGCGACTGCCGTTCCCAGCGAAACGGCAATGACCGGGACGGCCGTTGAGATCATCCCTACGGACACACCGGAAATGATGATGGTGGCGGCACCCCCCTTGGCCTGTTCGGCGATTGACCGGGTGGGGGAGTATGAGGTCGATGTATAGTACTCCGTAGCCTTGCCAATCACGATTCCTGTGATCAACCCGGCGGTCACGGCGCCCCAGATGCCCCAGGCGTTGGGGATGTCCAGCAGGTGCAGCACAGCGGCTGATGCCACAAGGATGAGGAAGGAGCTCGTATCGATGCCCAGGGACAGCGACTTGAGTAATTGCTTTTGGGTCGCCCCTTCCTTGGTGCGCACAAAATAGACCCCCACGATGGAGAGCAGGATTCCGATACCGGCGATCAGCATTGGTGCCACCACGGCCTTGGCCTGGATTTCAGGGGCTCCGACGTAGGCGGCTGCCCCCAGGGCGCATGCAGCCAGGATGGAGCCACAGTATGATTCGAAAAGGTCCGCCCCCATACCTGCGACATCACCGACGTTGTCGCCCACGTTGTCGGCGATCACAGCAGGGTTTCTGGGGTCGTCTTCAGGGATGCCGGCCTCGACCTTGCCAACCAGGTCGGCACCGACGTCAGCGGCTTTGGTGAATATGCCGCCACCAACCCGGGCAAAAAGGGCCTGCAGGGAGGCTCCCATACTGAACGTCAACACGGTGGTCGTCACCATGACCATGTCGGGCGCTCCATCACTTGCCGATGCCATCACCTTGTTTACCAGCCAGAACCAGAATGTAATGTTGAGTAAACCGAGGCCGACAACGACCAGTCCCATGACCGCGCCACTGCGGAATGCCACTTGCAGCGATGACGCCAGCGAGTTTCTCGCCGCAGCGGCGGTCCGGGTAGAGGCTTGTGTCGCCGTGCGCATACCGAAGTAGCCGGCCAGTGCCGAGAAAAATCCACCGCAGATAAATGTGACCGGTTGCCATTTGTTGAGAACATCAAAGCCATAGGCGAGCACGGCGAACAGCACTGCAACCACTCCAAAGACGATGATCATCACCCGGTATTGCTGGCCGAGATAAGCCATGGCACCCTCGCGGACGTGCTTGCCGATTTTTTTCATCAGCTCAGTGCCTTCATCGCACTTTTTCATTTGCTTGAAATAGAACATCGCAAAAAGAAGTGCGATGACCGAGGATGCGGGGGCTATCCAGAATAGTTGTTCGTTCATGTTGGATTGTTGGGTGTTGGCTGGTTTGTTAGATTAGTACTGATTCGGCTTGGTTGGTTAGTTATGCGTGACCTGGGCTGATTTCCACCAGGAGTAGTGTGTCCCTTCGAGCTCATCCATCGTTGGCATGGGGTAGTAGAGGAGGCCTGTCTGGTCGCCTGCAAAAAATCCGTTGCGGATGGTGCGGAAGAAAAAGTCCTGCTGCAAGCGGCGGAAGATGACCTTGTTTTTCTTGCCATTGGATTCGTTAAGCTCCACGAGCCCCGCACGGAGATGCTCGATATGATCATAGGGAAGCTCTCCAATCCTGCCATGGATGGGGTCGGTTGCCAGATCACGTAGGATCAACTCCGAAAACACAACCTTGGGCAGTCGGACAGGCTCACTGGGAGAGGTTACAAATTTGCAGAAATCCATGGCATTCAAGGTACTCGCCACGGATGGGTTCACCGGACCGAACTCCTGATAGAGGTGGAGGGGCCGGTTTTCCTCGGGTTGGTAATCCTGTTTCTTCAAAGTAAGCACCTTGCCATCGTCTGTTGCCAGATGGAGGTCTCCCAACTTGCTGAGTGGGATGTGCTCCAGCACGCGATAGATGGATAAGTAGAGTGAGTTTTTTGGCTTTCCATTTTCCTTGGGCACACATTGCTCCTCGATAAGATGCATCGGGAAGTGGTCCGATTTAAAATCTGGATCTATTTCAAAAAAGACCGCCTGACCACGAAACCGGGAGGTCGATCCAACGGCCAGGTAGGCGCCGAAATCTTGCGGGGAGAGCATGGATGCAACAAGGCATTCCGGAACGAGAGGCAAATACAAATGGGTTTCATTCATGGTGGTGTGATGGTTTTTGTTAGGTTGCGACAAGGGGGCAAATGGGGCGGGATGCAATTTCCGCCGGATGGCGTATATCATGGTTCCGCCTGCCGGCGCTTCTTCGATGGCGTTTATAGCTCCGCGTATTTTGCTGGATAACGTGTGCAGAAAGCCGTGGCATCCGCAACCTGGGGGCGGAGATTGTAGAGAAGTTCTGGAATACTGAGCTGCAAGGTTGTCAAACGATCCCGAAAACGTTAACCTAACATCAATGGAAACAGATTTGATCGAGGGCGACGATGGTGCGGATCTTTGTATTCACTGTTTGCAGCCGGTCGGGCACCACGCAAACTTCTGCATCCACTGTCGAGCCCCGCTCGGCTTTCTCGCCGGAACCGTATCGTATTACTCCGTGCTGGCAGAGGGTTTTATCTATCGTACGGCGGTGCATTTTGTTTTATCCTTTTCATGTCGCGATCCAGGCGCAATGAATCCGTCCCACAAACATCTCCATGGTGCGACTTATTGAAAACCTGAACGACTTACGCTTGATCGACCGCCCCCTGCATCTTGCGCTGGGCGTGTTCGATGGTGTGCATATCGGCCACCAGGCGGTGATCCGGTCTGCGGTCGACGCCGCCAAGCTGGATGGTGGTGTGGCTGGAGTCCTGACCTTCGACCCCCATCCCATCCGGGTGCTCGCCCCCAAGGTCGCGCCGCAGAGGATTTTAGCCTCCCTGAACCACAAACGGGAATTGCTTGCCGGTCTCGGCGTGGATGTCCTGGTCGTGATTGCTTTTACCGAGGAGTTCGCCAACTGCGAGGCCCTTGATTTTTTGACATCACTGAAGGATGCCAGCCCCCGGCTCAAGACACTCGCCATCGGTGAGGACTGGAAATTTGGTAAACAGAGGCAAGGCGACATCGCATTACTTGAGGAATTCGGCGGTAAAAACGGCATACGTATCATTTCCACCGAAGCCGTGATGGTCGATGGTGAACGTGTCAGCAGCACCCGGGTCCGACAAGCCATCCGCGATGGCAACATGAAGGCAGCCCACGCCATGCTCGGCAGGGAATACACCGTCCTTGGCACGGTGGTGGAAGGTCGCCAGCTGGGTAGGACCATAGGATTTCCCACGGCCAACCTCAGGGTCCACAACGAACAACTTCCCACCGACGGGGTGTGGGCCGTTGAAGCCACCTTGGAAAATGGCGAGGTGGTTTGCGGGGCAGGGAACCTTGGTGTGCGCCCGACCGTTGAAGGTGAGGGTGCCAGGCGCATGCTGGAAGTCCACCTGCTGGACTACTCCGGTGACCTCTACGGCAGTGAGATGGAGGTTCGTTTCTTGAAATACGTACGCGAGGAACAGAAATTCGACTCCATCGATGCGCTCATGGCTCAAATCCGCGCTGATGTCGCTTTCTGCCGAAACCACTGCAGATCCTGATATTTCGGCCATAAGACAGGATATCGGTTTGACGCTTGCTCTTGCCTGTGGCTATTCCATTTCGACCCAAAATAACTATGAAACCACCTATCACTGTTTCAGTCACAGGTGCTGCCGGCCAGATCGGTTATGCACTGCTCTTCCGTATCGCATCCGGCGCCATGTTCGGCCCGGATCAACCCGTCAATCTTCGTCTCATCGAGATCGAGCCAGGCATGAAAGCACTCCAGGGTGTGATCATGGAGCTCGACGACTGCGCATTCCCGCTGCTCAACGAGATCGTTGCCACCTCTGACCTCAACGAAGGTTTCAAGGGTGCCAACTGGGCACTGCTGGTTGGCTCCGTCCCACGTGGCCCCGGTATGGAGCGCGGTGACCTGCTCAAGGTCAACGGCGGTATCTTCACCGGACAGGGCAAGGCGATTGCCGCCAATGCCGCCGATGACGTCCGTGTGCTGGTTGTCGGAAACCCCTGCAACACCAACGCCCTGATCGCCATGAATAATGCCGACGGCGTGCCCAACGACCGTTTCTTCGCCATGACCCGCCTCGACGAGAACCGCGCCAAGTCCCAGCTCGCCGCCAAGGCCGGTTGCCACAACAGCGACATCACCAACATGTGCATCTGGGGCAACCACTCCGCCACCCAGTATCCCGACTACACCAACGCCAAAATCAATGGCAAACCCGTCACCGAGGTCATCACCGACACCGACTGGCTCCAGGGTGAGTTCATCAAGACCGTGCAGCAGCGCGGTGCCGCGATCATCGCCGCACGTGGTGCTTCATCCGCCGCTTCTGCCGCCAATGGTGTCGTCGACACCGTCCGCAGCCTGACCACACCAACGCCGGATGGCGACTGGACCAGCGTTGCAGTCTGTTCCGACGGATCTTACGGCATCGATGCCGGCCTGATCGCCTCCATGCCCATCAAGGTGGATGCCGATGGCCGCTGGGACGTTGTCCCCGGTGTTGAACTCGACGCATTCTCCCGCGAGAAAGTCGACGCCACCGTCCAAGAGCTCCGCGAAGAGCGCGAGGCCGTTGCCGACCTTATCTAATTATTGTTAGAAAAACGAATCATCCCACGCGGGGTTGCCTTGTTAGGTGGCTCCGCGTTTTTATGGCATGAGACGTGCGTAGCGAAGTCTTTGCAGGCTTCGCCGGTGTTCGTTTCGACCGCCGTGAAGCCGACGAGCTTTCTTTTCCTAAAAAGGGAGGACGTAAGAGCTGCATCCAGGCCGTTCTTGGAGAGAAACACCCCTCTTTTTTATGTTGGAAAAAACTACCATGGGCCGCCGGGCATGTTTGCTCCGGGGTTTTCGGTGCTGCCGATGTAGCCGCCGTCTTGTCGGTAAATGCCATCCGCGTCTTTGATCAATTCGATGTATAGATTGATCTGGATTTTTTTACCGTTGTCTTCCCAGAATGTCTGCACTTTTGCGGTCTGGAAGGGGGGGCGGCCGGGTTGCTTTGTACCTTGGCTGTTGAAGACCGTGGCGGAGACCAGTTTGCCCCATTTCTTTGACGCCTCCTGATAGTTCGCGAGGTATTTGTCTTTGTTCCGGTCTTTCCGGTAACCCTCCGTCGTCAATGTGTGCCATGCATCCTCGGCCCGGCCTTCGCCGATGGCTTGGCACCACGGTTCGAGCCATTGCGTGCGGATTTCTTCGTTTTTGTTATCCTGATACCGGTTGATGGCGATGACGATCACGGCCACGAGGGCAAGCACGGCCACGCCGATGCCCAGACAGCCGAAAAGCCCGGACCTGTTCGCGTTTTCTCCCGCTGGCCTGGCGGCATCCATCTCAGTTTTTCTTGAATTCGTAGATTTCCCGGCCGTAAACGGTTTCACCGAAAATGAGGATCAGATGGTCTTTTCCAAGCCGATACAGGTAACCATAGCTGTCGCGCTCAGGCTTGGTTTTGACCCCCTCGGCTTGAAAGCCGCTGTAGGCTCCGGGGGGCTCGCCCTGATAATACTTGGCGCCGATAAACATGAGATTTCCTTTGCCGTCGTCGCCGATGACCCCCATGCGGCGCTGGGACCCGGTGTTCTTGATGAGATTGATGGATGTTTCTGTTTCCATCCGGAATTCACAGGGTAAAAACGGGTAGCAATACACGCCGGTTTGATTGACCTGGCAACTGCGGACTTTCCATTTCCCGTTGAGAGCGACGTTTTTGCCTGGTGCAATGCGGGGCTTGGCAAGGAGCGCGAGGATTTCCTTGGCGCCGGCCACGGTAGTCGCGCTTGCTGACCCGAGTCGCGCGGTGGTTTCCTTTTTCAATCCCTCCTCGGCGGCGGCAAGCGCTTTGGCTTCCGCAGGCCGGAGGGATGAAAGAATCTCACGGGCATTTGCTGGTATGAGGCTACAATAAACGGCGAGTGTGGCGAGGAGGATGGTTGTTTTCATGGTAGTGATGACCTCGGCAGAACCCGACGCACGGTGGCTGATGCAGACAAAAGAAGGTTGACAGCAGTGATTCCACAGACGCGATGATTTTGGTGAACCGGGGGGTAACAGCTAACATCAGACAATATCAACTCCTTGATGGTCGTCGAGTTAATAATCGTCCCTCGCCCAGCCTCGCCCAGCCTCGCTCGATTCCTGCTGATGGAAATTTTTCTGCCGCAAATGAGATTCCGGTCAGGGACGTGCCTGGATTATGAATAGACAGAGCGGTGCCAGGACAATGAAAAGGATCGGGTGGGGTGACTGGACGACTACTTGTTGATGTAAATAATATCCACCGGGCAGCCTTCCTCGGCTTGTTGGAGCTCCTCCAGATCCTCGTCAAAACCCTCGGCGATTTGGAAAACGCCTTGGGGTGTGGAGTTGATGAGCTGTGCGAGGCCTTCGTCATCCATCTCGAAATACTGCGGTGCGACGTCGGCGCAGAGACGGCAGCCGATGCACTCGGGTTTCTTATGACGGATTTTGACCATGGTTGTCGGGGGGCGGGGGTCAGGCGTCTTCGACTTTGAACAGCTTGTCGTTGGTGCGGATCTTGCCAGCGACCTTTAAGGTCAGGGTCTGGCCGTTAGAGCATTCATCTGAGACAATCATGTCCCCGTTTTCCAGGAGGACGCGCATTTCTCCGACCTTGCCTTCGATGACACCGGTGGAGTTGCCGATGACGAGGATGTCGTCGCCTGTTTTCAACGTGGTGGCGGATGACCGGACTTCGATGACACCCGCTTTGCGGTAGGCGTGGGCGACGTGGCCGACGAGGACTTTGCGACGTTTGGACTTGTTGCCGTAGTCGGCCGACCATCCTTGTTCGCGACCGAGGTAGTAGCCGCTGGAGAGACCGCGGTTGTAGACAGTCTCTAACTGGGGGTAGAGGGATTTGACAAACTCCTTGTTGAATTCGCCGGCATGCACGGCGTCGATGGCCTTGCGGTAGGCGCGGGTGACGGTGGCGACGTATTCCGGGCTGCGACCGCGGCCTTCGATCTTGAGCACCCGGATGCCCGCCTTGAGGAACTCGTCCATGAAATCGAGGGTGGCGATGTCGTTAGGGCTCATGATAAAGTTGTTATCCACCTTCAACTGCTTGCCGGTTTCCGTATCGGTGACGGTGTATTCTTTCCTGCAGTTCTGCTCACAGGCGCCGCGATTGGCCGAGGCGTTGGAGGTGAACAGACTCATGCCGCACCGGCCCGATACCGCGATACAGAGGGCGCCGTGGGCGAAGGCTTCGATTTCCATTTCCCGACCAGCCCGGCCGACCAGGCCGTTGGCCTTGATTTTATCGTAGATCGACTTGATCATTTTCAAATTCAACTCGCGTGCGAGCACCACGCGGTCGCAGTAAGGGGCGTAGAATTTGACGGAATCGTAGTTGGAAAGTGAAAGCTGGGTCGACAAGTGGACTTCCAGCCCGAGTTCATTGGCCATCTGCATCGCCGCCATATCGGAGAGAATCACGGCGTCGACATTTTCCTCCCTGGCTGTTTCCAGCATCTTGCGTGCGAGGTTCAGATCGTGTTCGTAGAGCAGTGTGTTGAGTGTCAGGCACCCCTTGACCCCGGCATCGTGAAGCCGGGTGATGATTTCCCTCAGGTCCGGCACATTGAACGACCTGCGTGCCCGTGCCCGCATGTTGAGCTGGGCGAGACCGAAATAAACGGAATCCGCTCCATTGTCGATGGCTGCCTGCAATGAGGGAAAGCAGCCGGCGGGAGCGAGCAGTTCGGTTTCTGGAAGTGTGGCTAGGCTTGGATCAGTCACGGTGATGTGGTTTTGGTTGTGGGAGAGAGTGTGGTCGGATGGGAGCGCCGCCCGTGCTAGGGGAAGAGGGCATCGCTGGAAAGAACATTGTGTCAGAGATTTCCGCATAATGCTTGCTTATCTTAAGTATTAAAAGTATCAATTTCCCCATGAAGTTCGCCTTTTTACTCCCGATGGTTGTGGCCATGGTCGGCAGCTCTGCCCATGGCCAAGAGAAAACCGATGAGATGAGCCAAGGGATGCGTATTGCATCGGTCGATGTGCGTAAGGTTTTCAATGAATGGAAGTATTCGAAGGAATCCCAGAAAAAGATCGAAGATACCAAGGAATCGCTGGAGAAGGAAAACAATGACCGTCTGGCGGTGATCAACGAATACCAGATGGAGCGCAGCCGCATGCACCAGCAGTACAAGGCGAATGAGGGCACCATGAGTGCCGAGGACAAAGCGAAAATGGATGCCAAGTTCCGTAGTCTCGGTCGGGATGCTGTGGCTCTCGAACAGGACCGGCGTGACTTTTTCGAAAAGGGAAAACGCCAGCTTGCCAATGAGATCTCCAGCGAAGCCAAGCTGATTCTCGACCAGATTACCCAGTCGATTCAAGTCTACGCCTTGGAAAAGAAATACCACATGGTCATTGAGACGGGAGGGCACACGACGCGTAACGTCCCCCTGTTTGTCCATCTTGAGGGAGCGGTCGACATCACCGATGAGATCATCACGCGCCTGAATGAAGGGGAGGGAAACTAATCCGAAGTAGCTCATCGCGTCATGAAACTAACACTGGATGAACTCGTCTCGCTGACGGGAGGGAAATTGATTCGCCCGGGCAATGCTGCTGACATTACAGGTGTGGCATCGCTCGATGAGGCCGACTCCGGGGATGTTTCCTTTTTAGGAAATGAAAAATACTACCACGACTTCCTGGAGACCGACGCCAGTGCGGTTCTGGTGTCGTCTGCTGTCCCGGCTGACCCCGCGCCGAAGGAATCGGTGGCTCTGATCGAAGTCGAGAATCCATCCTTCTCGTTTGGCCAGGTGGTGAAACATTTTATCAGTCAGGGGCCAAAGTTTGTTCCGGGGATTTCCCCCGCCGCCCACATTGCCGAGGATGCGGAGCTCGACCCTGAGCAAGTCTGTGTCAAGGCCGGTGCCGTCATTGAATCCGGGGCCAGCATTGGCAACGGCACCGAAATCGGATCAGGCTCGGTCGTCGGGGCAGGGGTCAGGATTGGCGAAAACTGTTTGTTTCACGCCAATACCACGATTCGTGAAGGCTGCATCATCGGCAACAGGGTGATTTTACAACCTGGCTGTGTCATCGGCTCCGATGGCTATGGCTACGAACTGGTTGATGGCAAACATGTCAAAGTCGATCAGGTCGGAATCGTTGTCCTGGGAGACGATGTGGAAATCGGGGCGAATTCAACCATCGACCGGGCGCGGTTTGGTAAAACGGTTGTCGGGGAAGGAACCAAGATCGATAACCTGGTCCAGATCGGGCACAACGTGACGACCGGGAAGCATTGCCTGGTGGTGGCGCAGTCCGGGCTGTCGGGCAGTGCCAAGCTTGGCAACTACGTTACCATGGCGGCAAAATCGGGTTGTGTGGGCCATATCAAGATTGGTGATCATGCCATCGTCACCGCCAAGGCCGGGGTCATGGGGGACTTGGATGGAGGTGAGGTCTACATGGGCATGCCGGCGCGCAAAATAAAGGAAACCCTGAAAGTCAAAGCACACGTCGCCAGGTTACCGAAGCTGGCGGCCACCGTGAGGGAGCTTCGCAGCCGCCTGGATCAGCTTGAGTCCGGTCAGTCCGACTAAGACATTTCCCGTTTTTATGGGTGGACTAGTCAACCATTTAGGTGCAAACAAGCTGCGCCTGCGATAAAGGCATCTGACTATGGATATTCAAATTGCTACTCTCTGTGATTTTGCCGCTGATTATAACGGTAAAATGGTTGTTTCCGGAACGATTGACGTGCTTGCCGCGCCAGCATTGCCTGTGGTCCAGCCACATTGCTGCCTCGCCCTGCGTCTGTGTATTACACCGGACGACAACGGTCCCCACAAGTTCTCGGTCAACATCATCGATGGTGATGGCAAATCCCTCGATGAGAAAATGCCCATCGATGCTGATATGCCCGTTGAGCTTCCCGACAATGTGCCGTTCCTGCACCGCAACCTGATCCTCAACCTGCAAGGGCTCAAGTTCTCCGAGGCCGGTGTCTACTTCATCGATATCAGTATCGATGACGAGCTGATCCAACGTCTGCCGCTGCGTATTGTGAAGGTTGACGCGCAGCAGAAGCCACAACAAGCACCTGCCTAGGTATCAACATGCACACCTCTCCGGTAGCGGACACCTCACGGCGATACCGTTGCGCCCTGGTCACCGGGGCGTCTTCGGGTCTGGGGGCTGAGTTTGCCCGGCAGCTTGCACCGGAGTGCGAAGCCATGATCCTGGTGGCCCGACGTGGTGACCTGCTGAAACAGCTTGCCAGCGAGCTTGACCTGTCGTCACCCGGCACCGAGGTTCATTGTGTGCCTACGGATCTAACGCATGTCGGTGACCGGGAAGGGCTTTTTAAAATGCTTGAAGCGATGGCGTTCACGCCTGACCTGTTAGTCAATAACGCCGGGATGGGCGACTACGGTGAATTCAGCTCATCGTCATGGCGGAAAGTGGATTCGATGATGCAGGTGAACATGGTGGCACTGACTCATCTGACTCACGGATTCCTACCGGGAATGATCGCGGGTGGAGGAGGGGATATCCTCAATGTCAGCTCATTGGCGAGTATTCTGCCGATCCCTGACTTCGCGGTTTACGCGGCCACCAAGGCATACGTCACCAGTTTTTCTGAAGCGCTACGCATCGAACTCAGGAGTCACGGGATCAACGTGTTGGCCCTGTGTCCCGGTCCTGTGCATACCGCGTTTGGTAGCGTCGCCCAGCGCGGCGGGCACGCCAATGTGACCCCCGGCGGGGAAATGGTTTACGTCAGCAGCGAGCAAGTTGTTGCCGAAGGCATTTCCGCCCTGCAGCGGGGCAAGGCGCGACACTATCCCGGCTTGAAAGTCGCGGTTGCAGCGGCAGCCATCGGTTTGCTGCCCATTGCGGCACTTCGGCTCATCATGGGACGGCGGCCACGCAAAGGCTTGTAGCCAGACTTGCCGCGCATATCTCACAACCTGCCTGCTGTGATGCTCTATTATTGGGATATTATTGGTACTTTTCTCTTTTGCGTTTCCGGTGCCTTGGCTGGCAGGCAGAAGGGAATGGATTTTTGGGGGACCTTCGTGATGGCTCTCGTCACCGGGACAGGCGGTGGCACTGTGCGAAGCATTCTGATAGGTGATGTGCCCCCTCCCGTTTTCATCGACCCGGCCTATGTGGTCATCGCCGCGATTGCGACACCCTGTGCGACGGTTTTTCCAGCTTTGTGGGATAAATTCCGTCGGGAGATATCCGTGGTTGATGCCTTCGGTCTGGGTGTGTTTGTGTGTATTGGCACGCACGTTGCGGTGGACCATGGTATGTCGTGGTGGGCTTCTGCGGGTATGGGGGTGGTCACGGCCACCTTCGGGGGAGTGATCCGTGATATCCTGCGCACAGAGGTGCCCTTGGTTTTCCGCAAGGAGATTTATGCCACCGCCGCCTTGGTGGGGGCGATGCTTTTGTTAGGCTTGGAACACCTGGGCCTCGAAAAGAAATTCAGCATTCCCATTACCACCGCCTTCATCGCCGGAGTGCGACTACTGGCAATTCGCTACGCATTGAACCAGTCATCCCGGTAACGGATAGAATGACCGGTGCACCGGCAATTTGTGATTGAGGTCATCGGCGGATGGAGCCATTTTAGGGGCAACATGAACTCCCGCCCCAAACTGCCATCTCCTGTTTTTATGATGTTAGCATGTGGGGTTATTCTGCTTGGCTCCTGTGATAAATTGCCGTTTATCGGTGGTAAAAAAGAAACCCAAAAACCGGACGCAATAGAAACGCCGGCCCCGAAAGAGGAGGCTCAGGCCCGGTCTGAAAATGGAGCGGCTGCCGGTGGTGGGCCTTTGGCGAAACCCGGGGCCGGGACACCCGATCTACAAGCGGGTGAACATATCCTCTACCGGTCACCCCAGCCATTACCCGTGGGAACCGTTCTTCTCACGACGGTCAGTGAGACCCATCAAAGCAAGACCAGCTACGATGCCGGAGACCAGAAGCCTGCCCAGGTAACCGAATCTGTCACCGACAAGCTCAAGGTTTTCGGTCGGGTCATCGATAGTGACCAGCAGATTACGCTCTACGTTAAAACGGACCAGTCCGAAAAAGCAATTCAGTCGTCCGCCCCCCAAAAGACCATGAATCCACTACACGGCAAGGTGGCTGTGATCACGAAAGAGGGCGAAACGTGGAATATCCGTCTAAAATCGGGAGAGGCAAGCCAAGCCGAACAGCAGGGCCTGGATGAGTTCCTGATAGACTATAACACGCCCGATGACTTGATCCTTTACGGAGTTGTGCCGCGCAAAGTGGGGGACGTTTGGTGTGTCGATCCAACCCAAATCCCGTCGTTTCAAAAACCTGGCTATCAGGTTCAGTCCGGGAGTTCATGCAAGGTGAGGTTCAAGGAGGTGATAAACCACCAGGGGCATCCATACGCTCTCTTGGAAACGGAACTCGATATCCATGTGCTGATAACCGAGCCCTCTTCGACGAACACCACGGAAACAGGATCGGTGAAAGCTGAAATCAAGGCCAAGGGGAAAAACCTGGCCTACCGATCGCTGGTCTACGGACTCAACCTCTCGGAGCAGGTCCATTTGTCGATTACGACCAAGAGAATCGCTCCGAACAAAAATGGCTACGGGGTGGCCCTGTCAACGGGATCGATTACGGAGAACACCGTCACCGAGCTGGAGTTGCAAAAACCCAGCCAACCGGTTCCCGGACTGAAATAGCGGCACTTCCGGGTGGCAAGGTGTTTTTTGGGAGAGTAGAAGAGCTTTGCAAGCTCTTGGGCAGATTGTCAATACGGTTGGAAACCATGCAGCCATACGCCGCCAGCGATTCATTTCACGCCCCTTTTTGTGATTGCTTTACGCCGTGGATTGGACAGTGTGGCATGGCTATGAAACTAAAATATATGATACCGATCGCCTCCCTCGGAGGTGTGTTTTTACTGGCTTCCTGCAAGGAGTCGTCATCGACCGGAAGTGGCTCCGGTGAATCCGCTGCCCCGGTGGACCCTGCTACGGTGGGACATGTTCTCTACAGCGAAACATTGCTTCTGCCTGTCGGAACCGTGGAAACAAAGACGGATACCATGAACCTCAAGGATGCCGTCCTGAAAATGTCCATGCAGGGGCAGGAGATCAATGGAACCATGAACCGCCACGGCGAATCCGTAAAGGTCAGGACCATCGACAGTGACACTCAAATCACCGTTGAAATTCAAAAAGACCAGGCAGGGGGGTCCATGGAGATGAATGGCCAGCCTGTGCCGCAAGCTGACCAGACCGAACCACTCCACGGGCAAACCGTGGTATTGACCAAAACCGGTGACGCTTGGGCGGGAAAACTCAAGGAAGGCACAGCCACCCCCGAACAAACCAAGGCGATCGAGAAAACAGCCAGAAACATGGGAGAACCTGACGCAAAGTACATTTTCGGTGACACTCCCCGTAAAGTGGGTGATTCATGGGATGTCGATCCTACCCACCTGAGTTCGTTCGGCGGTGGTATGGACAAGCTGACCGGGACGTTCAAGGTCACTTTTGAGTCGATAGCAAAGCACGCCGGTCTCGACTGTGCGGTCATCGTAGCCGAGATCGACCTCAAAGGGAAGACCGACGAGGGCATGGATATGCAGATGATCGGCAAAGTCACCACACTCCAGTCGATCAAGTATTGCGTGGCCATCACTTTCAAGATGGAGGGAAAAATGATCATGGACGGCGCCATCCAGGGAGGTGCTGGAACCATGCACATGGAGGGGCCCATGAAGATGGAAGGTGAGTCGGTCATCAAACTACCCTAGTTTCTTCCGCCGCAGCTTGAAAAGAATAGGAAAATAGAAAAATAGGAAAAACAGAGAAGACACAAGCTCTTCGGCCAATGCCTCCATTTCATCGGAATGGGGGCATTGACTTGCGTGGGCGGATGGTTACAAACTCCCAACAGGCGGTGGGGGATGGCAATGTGAACCAAACGTGCCGGGTGCTGCCCATCGAAGGTCGACCGGCAAAGTTGGGGGAAGGGGCGCAGGAGGTTGATAAGGGTGTTGGTAAGCATGTTAACAAGTGGTGGACAACTTGTGAAAAATTTGTGAACAACATGTGGATAGATGGCGGTGTCTGATGAGCTTTTCAGGATGTTTTCCTATGAAGGAAAAATAGTATAAATGATAGTATCTATTTGATAGATATAAAGATACCAATAAATTTACGGTGCATTCAATCATCGGGGGTTCTGCGTTGCTACATTGGACGTCGACTCGTGCTGAGTGTGCTTATGGAGACCTTTTTTCGCTGGGGTGGACAGTCCGTGTATTGTCTCAGCGGGCCGCAAAAATGATCTGGAAATGGATGGTGTATCCGGTCCGCGCCGCTAGACTTACGGCATGTTAAAAAGCCACGAACGCCGCCGGTTTCTTCGCACGATGTCGATGGGGAGCCTGGCGTGTTTGATGGGCTCCGGCAGAGTCCCGGCCCGGGAACCCGCTGTCAAGGTGAGCCCCAGACTCCGCTTCCTTAGCCCGGAGTCTGAAGGTTACGTGGACGCGTGCAGGCTCTTTAACAGTCGGCTCCACTTTCAACCCGCCCTTGTCGCCGATTGCAGCACCGAGCAAGAGGTTGCCCAGGCCGTGGCCTACGCCCGCGCCCAAAGGCTGCAGGTGACCGTCAAAAGCGGTGGGCATAGCTTCGAGGGGTTCAGTTCGAACAACGGGGGCATGCTCATCAATCTCTCAGGGATGGTGAAGGTGGACTACGATGACACGAACCACACCGTCAAAGCCCAACCGGGCTGTCGACTGGGGCAAATCGGCTCGCTGCTTCTCTCCCAAGGCCGCTTGTTACCCTCCGGCTCCTGTGCTGGCGTCGGACTGGCCGGCCTGGCCCTTGGGGGTGGGTACGGGCTGTTCGCCCGGAAATTCGGCCTGACCTGTGACCATCTTACCGGTCTGCGTATGGTTGATGGTCACGGCCGGATTCATGACAGCGCTGACGATCCGCTCAAGGGAGCCGAACTGCTGCATGTCTGCCGGGGCGGCGGCAACGGTAACTTTGGTATCATCACCGAGATGCGCTTCAACACGGTGGTCGCGCCCAGGCTGTTCAGCAGCCAGAGGCTCGGATTCCGCAAACTCACACCCGCCCAGGTCGATGAACTCGCCAGGCTCTGGTTTGTCGCGACCACGGAGCTGCCCGATGACGTGTTCTCCGCCTTTGTGCTCAATGGCTCGAGCTTGACCGTGCTGGTGACTTTTTTTGACAAGGGGACCGGGGCCCACGTTGACAAGGTGTTTCAACCCATGCGTGCCAAAGCCTGGAAATCCGGAGCCGTGCAGACCGCCCCCACGGGCAGTGCGATCGTGCGCTACTACGGTCGTCCCGGTCCGCTTCCCTTCAAGAATGCTTCCGCGGGGTATTACCGCGACTACCAGCATATCGCCAAAGCGGTTCCCGCGATCGCCAGGCAGGTCGCCAGTGTGTCGGGAACGGTCTGGCAGATCAATACGCTTGGCGGCCGGATTGCCAACCCGGAGTTTGCCAGGCAGTCGGTTTACCCTCATCGCAGCTACCCATGGCTCGGGGAAATCCAAGCCTACTGGGACGACCCCAAGCATGAGCAGCGTGCCGTGGAAAACGTGGCCAGGGTGCAGGCGATGCTTGCCGCGAGCGGGGTGGGCGACCACTACCGGAATTACCCGGACATCCATTTCAACAACTGGGAAAAGGCGTATTACGGGGATGGTCTCGACCGGATCCGGGCGATGAAAAGGCAGTATGACCCCGACAACACCATCCGCCACCCGCAGAGCGTCAAGTAGGGGCAAGCTGAAAACGCGCCCTACTTCACTCCATACACCTTCATGATGCCATCGATCAGGTTGTGATGTTGCTTGGGGGCATCCTTTTTCCACTTGGTGAAATACCCCTTCAGGCTGAGTCCTTTTTTAGCAGGCGTGGTGTTGAGGTAGCGGATGGCCTCCCAGTGACCGGGGTTTTTCTCAAATACCGGCAACATGGCAGCGGCCATCGCGCCATTGAGAGGGCGTAGCGTCGGGTTCTTGCGGAGTTCCGCATGGTGTTTTTTGTAAAAGGCCGCCAGACCCTTGAGGTCCACTTTCTCATACTTCGCCATCGTGGTGTCGGCATGCTTTTTCAAACTGGGGGCGTAGCTCCTCCAGTGCGGATAGGGCGGCTTGGCGGCCCAATCGACCGCCATGGCACGCATGCAATAGAGCGACGCCATCTCACAGAGGGTTTCCTCGAACCACTTGTTGTCGCCACCGTCGGCACGGTATCCGCAGAGGACGTGGCACAGTTCATGCGCCCATTGATAGGCGTATTGGCTCCAGAAGGTGTTTTGGGTATCGAGTTTGACGATGACCTCCCCCTTGTCGTTGCGTTTGTAAAGTGTGATCGGGCCATGGTTTCCCCGCTGGACGACGATGGGCTCTATTGGATAACCGGGAAACTGTTTCCAGAGCGGCTGGCCGGCGTACTGCAGCACCTTGGTGATATCCTCCTCACCGGCATCAAACCCACGGGCCTCGACCCGGAAGCGAAGCGGCATCACGACGGCATCGGCTTCCTGGCTCATTAACGGGCACAATCCGCCCGGGAAGGTGAAAAACCAAGCGATGAGAGCCGTTTTTACGAGTGGTGCGGGTAGGGCGGTGGTCACAACGGGGGGAAATCTTTGTGCGTGTGAGGAAAATTGTTGATGTTTTGAGCGTAAGAGCAACAGCATTCCCGTGTATACTGGTTTGCAAGAAGGTTCTTTCAGATCCGACCTTAGCCACTGACCCATGAAAATACACTCTGTTCTCAGCCACGCCGTCGCGGCCATTGGCGCTGCGACGCTGTCCTTCGCAGCTCCTGCCAAACCCAACATCATCTACATCATGGTCGACGACGCCGGGATTGGCGATTTTTCCAACTATGGGGGGAAACACATCAAGACTCCGGTGATGGACAGGATGTCAAAAGAGGGTATGCAGTTCAACCGTGCCTACAGCGGTAACGCCGTCTGTGGCCCGACCCGCTGTGTGCTGATGACCGGAATGCATCCAGGCCATGCGCTGCGTCGCGCCAACCAATCCAAGCATGGACTGCTTCCGACGGTGAAGGGGACACCAACCGTGGCCTCCCTGCTGAAAAAGGCGGGGTATGCCACCGGCGGATTCGGAAAATGGGGGATCGGTAACGTCGGGACCGAAGGGGTGCCCGAGAAACATGGCTTTGACCTCTGGTATGGATACTACGACCAGGTCCACGCCCACGACTACTACCCGACCTTTCTCATCCGCAACAGCAAAGAGGTGAAACTGCGTAAAAACGAGGGGGGCAAAAAAGGTTCATACACCCACTACCTGATCGAGGAGCAGACGATCAAGTTCATCGAGGACCACAAGGACGGCCCCTTTTTCTGTTACGCGGCCTGGACGCCGCCGCATGGGAAATATGTGATCCCGGACGATGACCCGTGTCTCAAGCACTACGCGGACAAGCCGTGGAGCCAGACGGTGAAAAACTACGCGGCGATGGTGACCCTGCTTGACCAGGGGGTGGGGCGCATCATCGCCAAGTGCAAGGAGTTGGGTATCGCGGACAACACGCTCATCATCTACACCTCGGACAACGGAGCCAATGGCCCGTTTATCAAAGCCCTCCAGAGCTCTGGTGGCCTGCGCGGCGCCAAACGCTCACTTTATGAAGGTGGCATCCGCGCCCCTATGGTGGCTTATTGGCCGGGGAAGGTGGCGGCTGGCTCAAACACGGACCTGCTGACGTCCCAGGTCGACCTCATGGCCACGGCCGCTGAAATGGCAGGTGTCAAAGCTCCTGATAATGACGGCATCTCAATCCTTCCCACCCTGCTCGGCAAGGATCAGAAAACCACCCACAGGTTCCTGTATTTTGAAATCTACGAGGGGGCGTTCCAGCAATGTGTCCGTATGGGCAACTGGAAAGGCTACCGCAAGGGCACCAAAGACCCCGTAAAGCTCTATGATCTGTCCAAAGACCCGGCCGAGAATAAAAACGTCGCAGCAGGTCATCCTGATGTCGCCAAAGAGATCGATGCCATCATGACACGCGAGCATACCCCGTCCCCCCATTACTTTACTCCCGAACACGCCGGTGACAAAAATCCCGACAAACCGGCCAAAAAGAAAAAAAAGAAGTAGGGGGAGGGAAGTTATCCGTTATTGCTTATTCGTTACCAGGGCGGCACTAGCGCCCTCTCGAGTTCCTGCGCCGGGTATTGCCTCTGCGTGAGCCACCCGGGCCACCGGTTTTGGCACCGGCTGGAGAATGGAACGTGCTGCCCTGGGTTTTACCCTTTTTCTTGGCCGCCTGACTGCGGGCAGGCCGGGGGCCACGTGCCTGGCGGGCCGCGTTTTTACGGGCCGCAGCTGCTTTTTGCACCTCGCTCGCCGTCGGTGCCCGGTCGGGCCAAAGCTGGGGGGCAAAGCCTTCAATGTCGGTGAGTTGGATCTTCTGGGAAATGAGTTTTTCAATGGCGGTAAAGTAGGGACGTTCATCATTACAAACCAGGGAAATGGCATCACCCTCCTCACCAGCCCGTCCCGTCCGGCCAATCCGGTGCACGTAATCCTCGGGGATGTTAGGCAGTTCGAAATTGATCACATGGGGGAGGTTGGCTATGTCGAGCCCACGGGCTGCGATGTCGGTGGCGACAAGCACCCGGACCTTGCCGTCCTTGAACCCTTGCAGCGCCTTGGTGCGCGCACCCTGGGTTTTATTGCCATGGATGGCACTGGATTGAATCCCCGAGTCATCGAGCTTTTTACTCAGTCGGTTCGCGCCGTGCTTGGTGCGGGTGAAGACAAGCACCTGCTCCCAGTTGCCGTCCTTGATGAGCTTGACCGTGAGATCGGACTTGGCTCCCGCATCACAGCGGTAGGCTGTTTGCCGCACCTTTTCAGCCGTCGTTTTTTCCGGGCTGATCTCGATTTTGATAGGATCCATCAACAGCTCCTGGGTCATGGCGCGGATCTCCTTGGAAAAGGTCGCCGAGAACAGAAGGTTCTGACGTTTCTTCGGCAGCATCTTGATCACCTTGCGGATGTCGTTGATAAATCCCATGTCGAGCATGCGGTCGGCTTCATCGAGCACAAGCATATTCACCTGGTCGAGTTTGCACGCCCGCTGCTGGCAGAGGTCTAGCAGTCGGCCCGGCGTTGCCACCAGGATATCCACACCGTCACGGAGCTGGCGGATCTGCGGGTTGATTTTGACCCCACCAAACACCACCGCACTCCTGAGATGGGTGTGGACACCATAGGTCTTGATACTTTCCTGCACCTGGGCGGCAAGCTCGCGGGTGGGGGTCAGCACCAGTGCCCGGATGGGACGGGAGCGCGACGGTTTGAGGCTGCCGGTTTCATCCAGGATCTGGATCATCGGCAGGGTGAAACCAGCGGTTTTGCCGGTGCCCGTCTGGGCGCATGCAATCACATCCCTGCGCTTCAGCACCGCGGGTATGGCCTGGGCCTGGATGGGCGAGGGGGTGTCGTAGCCTTTGTCGGCTACAGCACGCAGGAGGTCGTCGGATAGTCCGAGATCGGAAAATTGGTTCATATTTGTTTTGTAGTTAGGGGATGGGTAGAGCCAAGCCGTCCTTTCATAAGGTGAACGGTGTGTCGTGACTCAAGGTCTGCCAGTGTCTAAAAAAGAGACACGGGTCAAGTTCGGTATGTGTTGCTGACATCGGGATCGCACATACCGCGCGACAACGCGGGCACAAGATGCCCTGAAAGTCGAAAAGAGCAACCACCAATACTGGAAACTTCCATTTGGCCTTGATCGTTGTGGCTGAAAGGCTTTGGGTAATCCGCATTCACCTTGCGGATTGACAGCGTGATGCCCGCCATCCTGATAGCTGTCCTGCGCCATCAGCATGGTCCGGCCGCGTCTTTTTAAACCGCCTCCCCTAAACAGGGTATAGGCAGGAAGTCGCGTTTGTGTATAATAATTAACATGAACAAGCTGGTTTTCATCATCGGTTTATGGAGCACCATCTCGGCATACGCCCAGTCGACCGGGTCCGCTTCGCCGAAATCACGAGCGGACTATGGCAAGGTCGTGGTGTCGCGTTCGAATGTGACCGGAATTGGTGCAGAGAAGGGCGTGATGCGTCGCGACCCCAGCGATATCATCAAGGTCGGTGAGCTGTACTACGTGTGGTATTCCAAGGGGCCTAAAAAAAGCGGCTACGATGCGACGCTGTGGTATGCCACCTCGCCGGACGGCAAAGCCTGGACAGAAAAAGGAATGGCGCTAGCCAAGGGGAACAAGGGAAATACGGGAAATACGGGGAAGCCGGGTTCCGGTGCCTGGGACGAAGCCAGTGTCTTTACACCTAACATCCTGGTCGCCGAGGGGAAATACTGGTTGTTTTATACAGGCATTTCCTCCAAGCCGAAGGTGATGCCCGATTCCAGGATCGGGATTGCGGTCGCCGACTCACCGGATGGTCCATGGCTGCGATTGCCTAACAACCCGGTGTTAAGGAACAGCGACAAGCAGGAGGACTTCGACAGCCACCTGATCGACGATGCCTGCCTGATGGTGCGTGAAGGCAAATACTGGCTCTACTACAAGGGACGGCAGTTGGGCAAAAAGCCATCACACACCCAGATGGGGCTCGCTATCGCAGATCATCCGCAGGGTCCCTATGTCAAACATCCGGATAATCCGGTGATCCCGGGAAACCATGCCGTTTTGGCCTGGCCGCAGGGGCAGGGGGTGGCGGCAATGATCGGGGACACCGGACCGGCGGACATTATCAAGACGATCCAGTATGCAGCCGATGGTGTCCACTTTTCAAAAACGCACGATGTGATAGACGGTCCAAGGGCGGGTGGGTTTTATCGCCCCGAGGCAATTTCCGTTAGCGACAAAGGAGGCCTTCCCCATTGGGGGCTTGAGATCGGGACAGACGGGAAGCTGCCTTATCTCAAACGCTTTGAGTGTAAGGTCACCCCAACCAATGAGTCGGCGGAATAACGAAAAAATATGAAAAAAACAGCAATCCACCCACGCCTCGACAACAGCAGTTGCGGGGCCTCCGACACTTGCAGCCCAACGTCGATAGCACGGCGCAATTTCCTTAAAACGACCGGACTGACTGCGGCGTTGCTGGCGGCCGGTCGGGTGCCGGTGATGGCGGGTCCCTTTTCGCCCGCGGATTTCGACAAGATCATCCCCGCCGACAAGAAGTTGAGCAAGGACTGGATTGCCGGTCTCTATGCGCGGGGCGAGGCACTGACGGCGACGGCACCGGATTTGAAATATATCGGCATGCCGATCAATGGCATTTGCACGGGACAGGTGTATCTCGGCGGTGATGGCCAGCTCTGGCATTGGAATCTGGGTGGAGCGCGTGACACGAAGAATAACACCCCCAAGGGACCTCGATTTGTCAGCCCGGATGTCGCGCGGTGCCCGATGAGTCAGGGCTTCGCCATCAAGGCGGGAGGTAAGGAGTTTTCGCTGGACGGCAAGGGGTTTGCCAAGGTGGAATTTACCAACCAGTATCCCATGGCTACTGTGGATTTTGCTGATGCGAGCTGCCCGGTGGAGGTGCGACTTCAGGCCTACACACCGTTTATTCCACTCAACCGGGATGACTCCAGCTACCCTGTGATTGTGATGCGTTACACCCTCAAAAACACGTCGCCGGGTGACCAGAAAGTAGCGATTGCCGGTTGGATTGAAAACATTTCTAACACCAAGTCTGGAAAGAGACTCTGTGTGTACCGCGAATTGGACAGCCTCTCAGCGGTTGAATGCTCGGCGACAATGGGGAAAATCAAAGTAGGTAAAAACAAAGCTGCCAATGCCCTTGGTATGGGCTCGATGGCGTTGGGGTTGATGGGCGGGGGATTACCCGACATTGTGGATATCGCGCGTCGTCAGCCCGGCGGCGCTGGTGTGTTTGTTGCCAAGCCGGACGGCCTGGAAAACGGCGCGGTTAGCGAGCTGGATTTCAGTGAGCGGGCATTTGCTTCGCTTGGAAAATCGGTCGAGTTAAAACCGGGTGAGTCCCAGACTATCAGCTTTGCCCTTTCCTGGCGCTTTCCCATCACCCAGTATACCAAGGAATTCGGGCGTAAAACCCTCAAGGCACCCAATCATTACGCAACACTCTGGCCAACCGCAACAGGCGCATCCGCCGCTGTCGCCCAGCGTGAAAATGAACTCTACGGCACCACCCGGAAATGGGTGGATACCTGGTATGACTCGACCTTGCCGTACTGGTTCCTGGAACGCACATTTGTCACTGTGAACTGTGTGCAAACCCAGCTCGGGCAGCGTCTCGGTGCGCACGGCAAGGAACCCGAGTACTACAACTTTGACGAAGGCGTCAAATGCTGCCCGGGGAACTGCACACACGTCTGGCATTATGCGCAGGGACTGGCACGGGTGTTCCCACAGATCGAACGCGAATGCCGGGACAAGGTCGAGTTCGGCCTGGGCTTCGACCCGAAGTCCGGGGTCATGCGGCATCGGTATGGATCTGGAAAATTTGGTGATGCCATCGATGGCAATTGCGGTACGATCCTACGTGTCTTGCGCGAGAGCCAGATGACGACGGACTACAGCTTTCTCAAAAGCATTTGGAGCCGGGTCAAGGTAGCCATGGATCATGTGATCCATAAATGGGACGCCGACGAGGACGGCATGCTGGAAGGGCCGCAGCACAACACGCTCGACGAGCCATGGCATGGACAAGTGCATTGGTTGATCAACCTCTACCACGCAGCCCTCAAAGCCTCTGCGGTGATGGCTCGACAGATGGACCAGCCTGCCGTCGCGCAACGCTACGAAAGCATCGTTGCCAAGGGGGCACCCGCGATGGTGGATCTGCTCTGGAACGAGAAGTTTGGTTATTTCATCCATAAACCCGGTGAGTCGGATCATGAAAAACACGGTTCCACCAACGGCTGCCATATTGACCAGGTCCTGGGGGATTCATGGCTCTGGAATGTCGGTATTGACCCCATTTTGCCCAAAGATAAAATCCGCAAGAGCCTGGAGGCGCTCTGGAAATATAACTTCACCCCCGATGTAGGTGCCTTCCGCAAGGTGATGACCAATGGTCGCTGGTACGCCACGGCGGGCGACGCAGGTCTGGTGATGTGTACTTTCCCCCATGGGAAAATCGAGCCCAAGAGCGGCAAGAAGAGTTACGCGGGCTATCTCAATGAATGTATGACCGGCTTTGAGTGGCAGGTCGCCGCCCACATGATCTGGGAAGGGATGACGGAAGAAGGCCTGGCCATCGGTAAGGCGATCTACGACCGCTACCAGCCCAAGGATCGAAACCCGTATAACGAGATCGAGTGCAGCGACCACTACTCGCGTGCGATGGCCAGTTACGGTGCCTACATGGCTGCCTGCGGTTACCAGTATGACGGACCCGCAGGGAAACTCGCCTTTGGCCCTCGGCTGACGCCGGAAGACTTCCGCGCAGGGTTTACGGCGGCCGAGGGGTGGGGTGGCTTTTCACAGAAAGTGGCGGGCGGGCAACAGACGGCATCGCTTGCTCTGCACTATGGCAGTCTTGATCTGAAAGAGTTCGCTGTGGATGTGGTTGACGGCACCCAGGCCAAAACGGCACTGTCAACGATTGACGACAAGGAGATCGCATCGGATTTCAAACATGAAAATGGTCGCTATGTGGTTCGTTTTCCGCAGGGGCTGGGTTTGAGGTCGGGACAGACCCTGCGCGTGAAGTTTGTGCCGTAAGTGCGCTCCTTCAAAATCCATCATCTTTTCGTCAAAATATACCCTTTTCTGGGTATATGCAGGATTGGGAATATGTGTATGATGGAGTCAAAGAATCTGAGTTAGCCTTGCACATCCCAAGGCCCAGGTCCACCTAACAAAAAACGACTCATTATACAATGAAAACCACTACTATGAAAACCACTCTAGGAATCATCGGCGCTGCACTCTGCGCGAGCACCCTATCTTCTCAAGCCGTTGTCCTGGTACAATACAACTTTGATGACGACGCAACCCACAAAATTCCGGATGTGTTAGCCACTCACCTCTCCGCAGGCGGCCCGACAAGTCCTGACTTTGATGACTCAGTCACTTCCGAAGCAAACCTATTTACGTCGGAGGGGCAGGGTGTTGAGAATGGCACTGCGGATAACATGTCGGCGGCTTGGACTTCCGGACAGTATTGGGAGTTCAGTATCACCGCTGACTCAGGATTCACATTCGATCTGGATACGCTTACATTTGATATTGGCAAATCGGCTAATGGTACCAACGATTGGGCCATCAGAACAAGCGTGGATGCTTTTGCGGCCGATGTGGAATACCGGAACCAGGGAACGCTCGGTACAGCTACGACCCAGACCGTTAATTTCAATACGTTTGCCGATACCGGCATGTCCGGAACCAGTGGTGGCGGTGAAGGCACTTTCACTGCTGGCCAATTCGACGGATTGAGCACGATTATGATTCGGATTGCTTATGATGACAGGCAAAACGACACCGATAGTGCGAGTGCAACTCGTCTTGACAACTGGACGGTAAACGGCTCTGTCAACGCTGTTCCCGAGCCATCAATTACCGCTCTTCTCGGCCTGGGTGGTCTCGTACTGCTGCTGCGTCGCCGTAGATAATTAAACTGTTTGTGTATTCACCGGTGGGTGGAGGTTTCTCTGCCCGCCGGTTATTCTTTGCACACTGACCGACTCCCCATCAAGGCCCCTCCAAGATAGATTACACATAATGAATAGGAAACAACTTAAAGTTCTAACATCCATTATGGCCTTGGTTCTCTATGCCCAGGCGGGTCTTTACGCCCAAACAGCCAGGAAACCCTACGACGGCTCGTGGGAGTCATTACAAAAAATGCCCGTCCCTGCCTGGTTTGACGACGGCAAGGTCGGCATCTTCATCCACTGGGGGCCATACAGCGCCATCGGTTACCGTAAGGGAGGGCGAGGCTACGCCGAGCACGTGCCCAAAATGCTCTATTCCGATCCGAAGCATTATTACCCCTACCTGCAAAAGCGCTGGGGAAAAACACCACCGGAATTCGGCTACAAAGATATCATCCCGGAGTTTAAAGCTGAAAATTGGGATCCGGATGCCTGGGCAAAGCTGTTCAAGGAAGTGGGGGCGCACTATGTCGTGATGACCGCCGAGCACCACGACGGCTGGGCGAACTGGGACTCCGATCTAACACCGTGGAACGCGGTGGACAAGGGACCTAAACGCGATCTGGTAGGGGACCTCGGGAAAGCACTGAAGAAACAGGGCCTCAAATACGCACCGTCCTATCACCGCGAACGCCACCAGAGTTTCTTTACCAAGAAGCAGTATGTGGTCAATGCCGTGCCGCATGACGCGATCGTTGAAGAGATCAAGCGCGTGCCGGAAGCAGTCTCTCTCTACGGTCCGTTCGGCACCACTAAGGAGTTTGTCGACGACTACGTGGCCCGCTGGAAAGAGATCCAGCAAAAGTACCAGCCCGACTTCCTCTGGATGGACGATTTTCCCATCTACACCCGCGATGGCAACCAGGTGCGAAAAGGAAAAGCCAAACCGGAGGTCCAGTATTTTGATGACCGAGTCCGTGGCATGATCACCGATTTCATGAACGACGGCGCTGCCCGTGGACAGGCGGTTTATGTCAACAACAAGGGGGCCAACCGCAACTGGCCCGACGGCGTCGGCTGCCTGGAAAAAGACAACCTCAAGCTCAAGGTGATCGGTCCCAAGTGGCAGAGCTGCACGACCTTCGGAACCTCCTTTGGCTACCTGGAAAACGATACCTACAAGGCGATTGAAAGTGTCATCCACGAGATGATCGAGGTGATCAGTCGCAACGGGAACTTCCTGGTCAACATCGGCCCGAAGGCGGACGGCACCATCCCCGAACCACAGGTCGAGCGCCTGCATGCCATGGGGCAATGGCTCAGAGTCAACGGGGCTGCCATCTATGGATCCCGCTACTGGAAAGTGTCCGACCAGAAGGACGAGCACTTGGTTTTCACCACCCGTGGCAAAAATCTCTACGCCATCAAGCTGAAACAACCCAAGGCGGCATTCACCATCACCGGAACAGCCGGTTGGAAAACCGACCAGATTCAGGCAATACAACTGCTGGGGTCCGACGCCAAAGTGACGTGGAGGATGACGCCGCAGGGGGTGCGGATTTTTCCACCGTCCGACTTGGGCCCAAGCCAGTATGCCTGGTCGTTTGAGCTTGTGACCACCGAACAGCAGCACCACCCGAACGTGATCGTCCGTGATGCATCCTCAGCGCTCAAAGGCACCAAGGATGTCGATCTGGAGGGGCATGACCCAGGTGGGAACAAGAAAAAAAAGAAAGCCGGGAAGCGGTAGCTTCAATACACCGACCTCTGGAAAATTACGCCCCTGCGCCCCGGATTCACCAAACAAGTGGCAAAGAGAGGTCTACCCTACCAACGGTGTGAAGATCGTGCAACCATACCCTTTTTTGGGGATATGCAAGATCTGGAATTAGTGTATTCTGGAAGCTAATAGAGTGAAACGTAGCCAAAGTCAAATTCCCACGTGGGTCATAACATGAATAACAGGATACTGAACAGAGTCGCCGGCATGTGCTCGATGATGTCATTCTGGGTGACATCGATTTTTGTGTTAGTTGCCCTGGCTGACACTCAGGCTGCGACCAAACCTAACATCGTCTTCATCATGACGGATGATCAGGGGTATGCGCCGGTGGGCGCACACGGGCACCCTTGGATACGGACACCGCAGCTGGACAGAATGTACGCCCAGTCGGTCCGCTTTGACCGCTTTATGATGGGCTCGACCTGTGCCCCGAGCCGGGCAGGGATTATGACCGGTGTCCATTCGATCAAAAACGGGGTGACACACACGATCTATGAACGTGAGCGCTTGAACCTGAAAGCCATCACCATACCGCAGGTGTTGAAGCAGGCTGGCTACACGTCGGGTTATTTTGGCAAATGGCATCTGGGCGATGAGGCTCCTTACCAACCAGAGAGCCGGGGATTTGACGAGGTGTTTATCCACGGAGCCGGGGGTATCGGGCAAGCATACCCAGGCTCGTGTGCGGATGTGCCGGGTAACACCTACTTCAATCCAGTGTTCAAACACAACGGCAAGTTTGTCCAGACCAAGGGCTATTGCACCGATGTCTTATTCAAGGCCACCCTGGGCTGGATTCAATCGGTCAAGGATTCCGATAAACCGTTTCTCGCCTATCTATCAACCAATGCACCGCACAGCCCGTTTGTGGCACCGCCAACCTATCAGAAGGTTTTTCTGGATCTCGGGTTTAACCATAAAGCGGCCGGATTTTACGGCATGATCGAGCATATCGACGACTGCATGGGGCAGCTGTTCAACCAGCTGGAAGAGTGGGGGATCATGGAGAACACGATCATCATCTTTACCTCTGACAATGGTACGACAACCAGCGGTTGCGGACTAAACGGCAAGGCTGGTCGTCCCCAGGTGAAGCTCGGTACCGACCAAGAGGGCAAAGCGATGATGTCCTACAACGCAGGCATGAAGGGCCTCAAGGGAACCGTCGAGGAGGGCGGTGTCCGGGTGCCGTTTTTTGTGCGCTGGGGTGGGGTGATTAATGAGGGGCGAACCGTGGACAGGGTGGTCAGCTATCTCGATATCCTGCCGACCTTGGCCGACCTTGCAGGCGCTGAGCTTCCAGCAACGCAAAAATTCGAAGGCCGAAGCCTGAAGCCTTTGATGCTGGAGAAAGACCCTGCTTGGGAGGACCGGCTGCATTTCCAGCATGTGACCCGCTGGAATCGCGGCGAAAATCCCGATGCATTTAAGTGGAAAAGCTACTCCGTGCGCAACCAGCGCTTCCGGCTCGTTGAAGGCGTGCTCTACGACATGGAAAATGATCCAGGGCAGACTGTGGATGTGACGGCACAATACCCGGAGCTTGTTTCCGAGATGAAAAAAGCCTACGGGAAGTTCTGGGATGATGCCCGTCCGCTCATGGTCAACGACGGCGTGCCGCTGGCAAAGGAAAAACCGTTCCATGTCGATTTCAATGCCCAGAAGGCGAGCACCGGTATTCCCGAATGGCAGGCGCCCACCCTGAAGTGGGATGAGTCCTATACCGGCGGACCGACCGGAGCCGGAAAAATGAAAACCGAGAAAAGAGGGCGCAAAAAAAGAAGGTAGCTCTTCATGATTTCCTAACAAACAACCACCAGGACAACAACGAATATTTGAACCGTGTGACATCAAACGATGAATAATAAATGCAAAATCTTGTTGGTTTTAGGCGCAATGCCTTTGTTGATGGTTGGTCTGAGCACGGAAGCACCTGCAGCGAAACGACCCAACATCCTGTTTATCGTGGCCGATGACCAGGCCGCCTTTGATCTCAAGGTCTACGACCGGAATTCGTCACTGGAAACCCCGGTGATTGACCGGCTCGCCGCCGGGGGGATGGTGATCGATGGTGCCTATCAGATGGGAGCCTGGTGTGGCGGCGTATGTACTCCGTCGCGCCACATGATCATGTCCGGTCGCACGCTTTGGCATGTGCCGGATAAAACAACACCCGGTAGGAGCCCGCTTTCCGCGGACCCAAGGCATGTGCCGGCGGACCTGGCGGATCATACCTTGGCGGCGGTGTTTAATGCGGCGGGCTACGACACCATGCGAACCTGCAAAAAAGGCAACAGCTACGCGGCCGCGAACAAGAAGTTTACCGTGGTGCATGATTCCACCAAGCGGGGCGGCACCGATGCGACCGGCAGTGCCTGGCACGCGAAACAAGTGCTCAACTATCTTGAGCAGCGCGAGGCATCTAACGATAAGGCGCCGTTTTTGATCTACTTTGGTTTTTCTCATCCCCACGATACCCGGGATGGGAAGCCCGAACTTCTCGCCAAATATGGCGCGGTGAACCACAAGGATAAAAAAAGCCTCCCTCCGGCAAATCCGAAACAACCGAAGCTTCCCTCCAATTATCTCCCCAGGCATCCGTTTAACAATACGGACCTCAAGGTGCGCGACGAGGTTGATGTCAGCGGGGTCTGGACCAACCGTGATGAGCGCACCATTCGCAATGAGCTGGGGCGCGAGTTCGCCTGTAGCGAGAATATCGATGTCCAGATTGGCGCGGTCCTGGAAAAACTGAAGCACATGGGCGAACTGGAGAACACCTATATCATCTACACCTCCGACCACGGAATGGCGATCGGTCGACACGGACTGCAGGGGAAGCAGAACCTCTACCAGCACACCTTCCGCGTCCCCTACATCGTCAAAGGCCCCGGCATCAAACCAGGCACCCGTGCGACGGGAAACATCTACCATCTCGACGCGCTTGCAACCCTCTGCGACCTCGCTGGAATTGAAGCGCCGAAGACCAGTGAGGGTATTAGCTTCAAACCGGTTCTCGAGGGGAAAAAGGACTCAGTTCGCGAGGTGCTCTACGGCGCATATTGCGGTGGTGCCAAACCCGGTATCCGCTGTGTGAAAAAAGGCGACTGGAAACTAATCCGCTATGAATCGACCAAGGAAGGTGTTTGTGAAACCCAGCTTTTCAACCTGGCCGAAAACCCCGATGAGCTGTTGCCCGAACACCACGATCCGACGGTGATTGCACTCACGCATTCCACACCGAATCCGAAGCAAACCAATCTCGCAAAAGATCCGGCCTATGCTGGGAAACTCAAGGAAATGGAGCTGCTTCTGCTCGAAGAGATGCGCAAGCACTTCGACCCCTACCGCTTCTCCAATCAGCCAGGCGACGGCAAGTTGCCAGTGCCTGCCGCAAAAGAACCCGGGCGTAGGAAGAAGCCGAGAAAATAGCCGAAGAATCAATCAATGGACTTTGAACTGAGTATGAGTGAATCACAAAAAGGTAAAGAAAAGGGCTGGCTCCTGGCACGATGATGATGATGAATAAATGGACAGGGTTTCTTCTGGGGGTTTGTTTGGTTAGCAGTGTGTTAGCTGAAGGCAGACAGCCGCCGAACTTGGTGATAATCCTCACCGATGACCAGGGCTATGCCGACCTGGGATGTTTTGGTGGCAAGCATGTCAATACTCCGAGAATCGATCAAATGGCGAAGGAAGGTGCACGCCTAACCAGTTTTTATATGGCCGGTGCGGTTTGCACGCCGTCGCGCGCCGCCTTGATGACCGGCAGCTATCCCAAGCGGGTTGGCATGGCCGAAAACGTCTTGCTCGCAGGCGATCCCAAAGGGCTCAATCCGTCTGAGTTGACGATTGCCGAAGTGTTGAAATCGGCAGGCTATAAAACAGGCATGTTCGGCAAGTGGCACCTCGGTGACCAGCCGGAATTCTTGCCTCGGCAACAGGGCTTCGATGTGTTTTTCGGCATACCTTACAGCCACGACATCCATCCGTTTCATGGCAATGACAAAAAATACCACTTTCCACCACTACCGTTGTTAGAAGATGCGACGGTGGTCGAGCTGGAACCGGACGCCGACTACCTGACTAAGCGCATTACCGAGCGGGCGGTCCGTTTCATCCAGGAAAACAAGGACGCGCCGTTTTTCCTCTATCTCCCACACCCGGTGCCCCATCGACCGATCTCCGTGTCCCCGCCGTTCAGGAAGAATGTGCCCGATTCGCTGAAAGCGAAACTCGCCCAGGAGAAACAAAACAAGACGATCGACTACCCCACCCGGGATAAAATGTATGCTTCTGCGATCGGCGAAATCGATTGGTCGGTCGGGCAGGTTCTGGAAGCCCTGAAAAAGTATGGCATCGATGACAACACCCTGGTGATCTTTACTTCCGACAACGGACCGATGGTAGGAAAGGCCACTCCATTGAAAGGTAAAAAAGGGTCTACCTTCGAGGGTGGTATGCGCGTGCCCACCGTGGTTCGCTGGCCTGGCAACATACCGGCGGGCGTTGACCGGGATGAACTCATGACCGCCATGGATCTTTTGCCGACTTTTGCGAAGCTGGCTGGTGCTGGAATTCCAGATGACCGCGTAATCGACGGTAAGGACATCTGGCCGGTGTTGTCCGGGAACGGGGATGCCCCCCACGAGGCCTTCTTCTACCATAAGAAGAATGCACTTGCAGCGGTGCGCTCAGGAAACTGGAAGCTGCACGTGAAAGGTCGCAAACCAGTCGCACTCTACAATTTGGCGACAGATATCGGAGAGAAAAAGAATCTGTTGAGGGACAACCCCGAAGTGGTTGCCCGGTTACAAGGATACATCAGTGACTTTGAGAAGGAGTTGGCTCAGAACAGTCGCCCTGCTGCTTCCGTGGAAAACCCCAAAGCATTGTCGACCCGTAAAACGCAGTAAATCAAATCGAAGAAAACAAACATGAACATGGGACGATTGATCAGTAAGGGGGCACTTGTTCTGCTGACGGCTTGCGTGCTACAGGCAAATCCGGCACCTCCGAATATTGTGCTGATCCTGACCGATGACATGGGATGGAATGCCTTGTCTATCAAGGCCGATCCGGAAATTCCGGAATCGGGCAGTAGCTATTACCAAACGCCTAATACCGATCAGCTCGCAGAAAGTGGTATCCGCTTTTCGATGGCCTATTCCGCAGGGGCCGTTTGTGATCCATCACGCACAAGCATTCAGTATGGTATGACCCCGACCGCACTCAAGAAGTTTGCCACCCAGGCACCCAAGACCCTGCCGCCTACTTCGGATGCGATGGTCAGCCGTTTGAAAACTGCCTATCCGCAGTATAAGGCAGCCCATTTTGGCAAGTGGCACCAGCGGTCGCGGACACCGGAAGAGATCGGCTTTGACGAGAGTGATGGCCAGACCATGAACGAGCAGAGCAAGGACCCCAAAGATCCGAAAATGACTCGCTCGCTGACCCAAAAGGCGAATGCGTTTATGGAAAAGCAAGTTGCGAGTAAGCATCCTTTTTTCCTGCAGGTCTCGTTCTACGCCAATCATTTAACCTATCAGGCACTCCCGGAAACCATTGCGAAATATGAGGCGAGGTCTGGCCAGGCGACGCAATATCAGAACGACCCACTATGGGCGGCGATGAATGAGGAGCTGGATACGGCCGTGGGCGCGATCCTGGGTACCCTCGACAAGCTGGGTATTGCGGAAAATACCTATATTATTTACACTGCGGATAACGGCTATGAGTTTAAGCGCGATAAGGGACAGCCAGTGGCAAAACGCGATTTTTACAAATCCTATCCGCTACGCAGTCACAAATACGTGATCAGCGAAGGCGGCATCCGCGTTCCCTTTATTATCCGCGGCCCCGGAATTCCAGCCGGTATTTCGTCCAGCGAACCCGTTGTGGGTTGGGATATTCTCCCGACGGTGCTGGATATGGCTGGTGCCAGCAAAGACATCCCCAAAGCGGTGGAGGGCGGAAGCCTGCTGCCGCTATGCACCAGTGGCGGTAAGACCAAGGTGATACGGCGTGATCCCTTCATGGTCTTTCGCTCCGCTCAAATAATTGGGCATGGGGCACTGGATGTCGCCATTATCCAGGATGGCTACAAGTTTTACCGTGAGCTGGAATCCGGCAAGGAGCATCTGTGGTCGCTCCGGGATGATCCGGGCGAATCGAAAAACCTCCTGCAACAAATGCCCGAACGGGCAGGTCAGTTACGCAAAAATATGGATGCCTACTGCGAACGGGTGGGCTGGGACCAGAAGGAACGGGCCCAAAACAACCGTCCCCCAAAGTCCAAAGCAAGGTCGAGAAAAAACAAGAAATCAATCGAAGGCAGGAAAAACAAACTATCTCCCCCCAAAAAATGAATCTATCACACATCATTCCAATGAGTGCGCGAACCATCATGTTCGGCATTTTTCTTGCCGTCACCGGTCATGCTGAGGAAAAAGCAAAACCCAACTTTGTCGTCTTCATCGCTGATGACATGGGGTGGGGGGATTCCGCTACCTACGGTCACCCACTGATCAAAACGCCTAATCTCGATAAGCTGGCGTCCCAGGGAGTGAAACTCACCCAGTGTTACTCGGCTTGCGGTGTGTGTTCACCATCGCGTGCCGCCATCCTAACAGGAAGAACCCCGTATCGCAATGGTGTCTGGCGGCATCTTTCTGGAAACCATGAAGCCCATCTGCGGGCAAGCGAGATTACCTACCTTGAGTTACTCAAGGGCATTGGGTATGAAACCTGTCACGTCGGAAAATGGCACCTCAATTCAAAACAGCAGTTTAATAACCCCCGGTTCCCGCAACCGGGAGACCACGGCTACGACTACTGGCTATACACCCACAACAACGCCAGCCCAAGCCACAAGAACCCGGATAATTTTGTCCGTAACGGAAAACCTGTCGGCAAAATAGAGGGGTATTCCGCGCAAATCGTCGCTTCCGAAGCGGCACATTGGTTGGAAAATATCCACGATCCCAAAAAGCCGTTCGCGCTTTCGGTTTGGGTGCACGAACCGCACTCGCCGATTGCCACGGACTCCCAGTTTTCAGCTCTCTACAACGGCCACAAAAACAGCAAATACATGGGCAATATCAGCCAGATGGATCACGCCCTGGGACAGGTGATGGCGGCACTGGATAAAGCCGGTGTCAGCGAGAATACATTTGTGTTTTTCACATCCGACAACGGTCCGGTTCAGCGTTACGGAGGAACAACGGGAGGTTTGCGAGGAGGCAAGCGCAGTAGTTACGAAGGCGGCATCCGCGTGCCAGGAGTCGTGCGATGGCCTAAGCATGTCAAAGAGGGCACCACCAGTGACATCCCGGTGATCGGGTCGGATGTGTTTTCCACCATCCTGGCGATCACGGGAATACCGCAACCCACCGATCGCACCATCGATGGTGTCAGCATGCTTCCGGCGCTGGCCGGTAAGCCCGTGACACGAAAAGTCCCGCTATTCTGGCGAACCCACGTCTCCGGTGCCAATGACCGCTTAGCTCTGCGCATCGGCGATTGGAAAATCATCAGCAACGATGAGATGAACAAATTCCAGCTCTATGAAGTTCAGAAAGATGCCAAAGAGGAGAATGACCTCGCCAAAAAAATGCCTGAAAAAACCGATGAGATGAAAAAAGCTCTCTTTCAAGTCTGGCAAGGCATCGAAGCCGAGGGCCCCAAGGAATGGTGGTTGGGCGAGCGGAATAAGCCGGGGAAAGGCGCTAAACTAAATTACTAACAAATAACTATGAAATATATCTACATCTGCTTGCTTAGCCTCCTGCTTGTCCACACCACACAAGCAGCATCTCTTGCAGGTTCCAAACCTAACATCATCCTGGTCATGACCGACGACCAGGGGATCGGGGACCTTTCCTGCATGGGGAATCAGGTCGTGCAAACGCCCAACATCGATGCCTTTTACCAGAAATCGACTCGTTTTACCGACTTCCAGGTCAGCCCCACCTGTGCGCCCACCCGCGCCGCCATCATGAGTGGCCGGCCACCTTTCAAGGTCGGGGTCACACACACCATTTTCCAACGTGAACGTATGGCGCTGGATGTGTTTACACTGCCACAGGCATTGAAAACCGCTGGTTACGCGACCGGTATCTTTGGCAAATGGCACCTGGGTGACGGCGATGCATATCTTCCCGGGAACCGGGGATTCGATGAGGTGCTCATTCACGGTGCCGGGGGAATCGGGCAGGTGAATCTTGGCGATTTTCCTCCTAACGGAAAAAACAGCTACTTCGATAACACTTTATTACACAACAAAACCATCGTGCAGACCGAGGGGTTTTGTACGGACTTGTTCTTTCGCGCTGGCTTGGCGTGGATCAAAAAGCAACACGCCGCGAAGCAAGCGTATTTCGCCTATATTTCACTGAATGCGCCGCATGCTCCGATGAATGCGCCCGAACGCAATAAAAAGCGGTTTCTTGATCTGGGATACGACAAGGGAACCGCCGGACGTTATGGCATGATTGAAAACATCGATGAAAACTTCGGTCTGCTGATGGATAAGTTGACCGAATGGAATGCCTTGGAAAACACCCTCGTCATTTTTATGACCGACAACGGAGCAACCCACCTGAGTGGGAAACTCAATGGAAATAAAGTGCGTCATTTCAACGCAAATATGAAGGGTGGGAAAAACAGCCCTAACGAAGGCGGGACACACGTGCCTGCCTTTTGGTATTGGAAAGGAAAGTTGGGAGAAGGTGTCGACATCAAGAAACTAACCGCGCATCTCGATCTTTTCCCCACGTTTTGCGAGCTGGCAGGCGCGGTGTTACCAGACAAGACACAGCCTCTCGACGGGCGCTCGCTCGTGCCGCTACTCACAGCCCCCCAGTCATCCTGGCCGGACCGTGAACTCTTTATTCACTGCGGCCGATGGAACGCCGGGAAGAGGGAGGATTCCAAGTTTAAAAAATGCGCTGTCCGGACCAGCAAGTGGCGCTTTGTAAACAACAAAGAGCTTTACGATATTGCAGCCGATCCGGGAGAGACCAAGGATGTCTCAGCACAATATCCGGAGGTCATCGCCAAACTCCGGAAGTCCTACGACCAATGGTGGGCTTCTGCGCTGCCGTTGATGGTCAATGAGGGTTTGCCTAAGTTGAAGGAACACCCACTGCATCTGCGATATGAAAAGCAGAAGAACGACGGGGGGATTCCCCATTGGAAACCTGCGGAGTTGTAAAGCCTGACAAGATCTGCGTATGAAACAACTATTCTTGATCCCCGCGCTGACGATACTGGCTGTTAGCAGTGCCTTTGCAGAACGGAAGCCCAACATCATCTTTCTACTGTCTGACGATCAGAGCAGCTATTCAGTCGGCTGTTATGGCAACACCGATGTGAAAACCCCGCAGATGGACAGGCTGGGCCGGGATGGCATGATCTTTGAGCGCCACTACGATACCACCGCCATCTGTATGGCGAGCCGGGCCAATATCCTTACCGGAATGTATGAATACAAGACCGGCACCAATTTTGAACATGGGAATATGAAGCCTGAAACATGGGCGCAATCCTATCCCGTCTTACTGCGCAAGGCTGGCTATTTCACCGCTTTTGCCGGCAAGTTTGGCATCATCGTTACAGGGAAAGGCCTGTGTGAAGACGACTTCGACCTGTGGGGCGGTGGACCAGGCCAGACGATGTACCAGACGGCCAAAAACAAATCGATGGCGAAGTATGCCAAGGAATTTCCTCACTCGACCTTGTCCTACGGTGCCTTCGGTCGCGATGCCATCCGTGAGGCGGTGAAACTGAAGAAACCCCTGTGTTTATCGATCAGCTTCAAAGCACCCCACATGCCCGCGACTCCTGATCCTCGTTTTGATGAAGTTTATGCGGGAAAAAAATTCACCAAACCTGCGAACTTTGGTCGAGCCAGCGCTGCAAACCGTGCGCCACAGAGTAAACAAGGCCGACAGTATGAGCGTTTTGAAAGTTGGAATTACGACAAGGATTACGACGGTGTCATGCGGAAATACCATCAGCAAATTTATGCGATCGATGTCGCCGTGGGCATGATCCGCGACGAAGTCGAAGCCCAGGGCATCGCCGATAACACCGTCATTATTTACACCAGCGACAACGGCTTCATCTGCGGCTCGCACGGCTACGGCTCGAAGGTCCTACCCATGGAGGAAGCCTCGCGGGTGCCACTGATGATTTACGATCCCCGTGTTAAAACCTCAGGGCAGAAACTCCGCACGCGTAGACTGACAGGCAACATCGATTTCGCCCCCACGATTCTGGAGCTTGCCGGATTGCCCGTGGCGGAAAACATGGATGGCAAAAGTTTGTTGCCCACCCTGAACGATCCCACCCAAGGAGGACATGAGAAGTTGACGTTGATGAATGTCTTCGGGCCTAATCCCACCAAAGCCATGAGTACGGTGGACGGTCGCTACAAGTACACTTTCTGGTGGTATGGCAACGACAGCATGGAGCCTGCCGAGGAGCTGTATGACCTGGAAAAAGATCCGCTGGAACGGGTTAACCTCGCTGGCAATCCAGAGCATGCACCTACCTTGCAAATGATGCGTAAGAAATACGATGAGAGTTTCCAGCACCTGAAAAACAACGCCGTCACCTACAACAATTACCAGCAGTATGCTGTGCTGTTTGACCGGAACATTCCAGTGGCTGAAAAACCGACCAAGAAGTCGGCGAAGGAGCCTAGGAGAAAACGGAAAAAGAAATGAAAATCACGATGAAATACGGGATGCTGACATTGGCTGCCTTGGCATGTGCGAGCCTGTCTCACGCTGCGGAGCCCACCAAGCCCACGCAACGAGCCGACAGCTGTGTCATCCTGGATGCCAGGCTGGCCAAGGCGGGGCAGGGGAACCTGGCTTGGGAATTCGAGCTAACCCACCCCGGCACCTACACGGTGCAGTTGGTCGTGGAGACAGAGGCTGCTAAAAGTGCACACACTGGCACGGTGACGATCAACGGAACTCCGTTGAGCAGGAAGTTGCAGAAAGCCTACATCATCGAGGACGGCCTGGTTTCCGAGTTTGACCAGCCCGCAGTTCTCACAGAGACGGGTAAACAGACGATTACCGTGAACTCGAACATTGCCGTCAAAAAAGTGCGCCTGGTCCCGCAAGGATACACCAAGAGTAGGATATACATCAGTTCTGACAAATACTATCAGCCATGGCTGAAGATGCACCAATCGGCTGAAAAGGTGGCGGCGATGAATTGGTATAAGCAGTCGCGTTTCGGCATGTTCATCCACTGGGGCGTCTACTCGGAAGCCGCGGGAAGCTGGAAGGGGACACCGATCGAAAAAGGGCAGGGGCCGAAGGTGGCGGAGTGGATTATGTATGCGTTTAAAATCTCACGGGAGGAATACCGCGCATACGCCAGGAATTTCAATCCGGATAAATCCTTCGCCTCGATCATCGCCAAACTCGCTAAGGACACCGGCATGAAATACGTCGTGATCACCGCGAAACATCACGACGGCTTTGCGTTGTTTGACTCGGCGTACTCGACCTTGGATATCACCGATGCCACCGATTACCAGGGCGATCTGGTCAAAGAGCTCTACGATGCCTGCCAGGCGGAGGGTGTCGAGTTCGGTGTCTATTATTCCCACGGCAAAGACTGGGGCGAAGGCGGCGACAGCAATTATGCCAAGGTCAAAGCGCATAACGACCAGTTCGGTGTCTATACGCGTCCCAACGGTATCAACCTCTGGGACCCCAGCGCCGATGCCTACACCGACTATCTCGAAAACAAGGCCTACGCGCAGGTCGCGGAGCTGGTTGGGAAATTGCCGAAACTGAAACTGATCTGGTTTGATGGAGACGGTTTGATCACCGAAGCCCAGGCGTTCCGGTTTTACAAAATGGTCTATGACCTGAACCCAGGTATCATCATCAACCGCCGGGTGGGCTACGACTTTGGTGATTATGTGGATGCCGGCGACAATAAGACACCCGCTGCCAACGAACTGGCGGCCAAGCATTTTGAAACCTGTGGCACCGCCAATCACTCCTGGGGATTCAAGGCGCACGACCACCAATGGAAAAGCACCAACCAGCTGCTCCGCAACTTCGTTGATATCGTTTCCAAAGGCGGCAACTATCTGCTTAACATCGGTCCCGACGGCAAAGGGAAAGTCCCGGAGCCCTGTGTCAAAAATCTCCAGGAAATGGGCACTTGGGTGAAAACCAATGCGGATGCCATTTTTGGCACAACACGGTGGACGACTTTCCGTGAAGGTGTTATACATACTAAAACCCCCAAGTCGTTAGTCACGGAGTTCTGGTTCAGCGCCAGGGGTGACAAGGTCTACGCCATGTCACTGGCTCCAGCTCCCCCGCAAATACGCATTCTAGCGCTCAACGAATCCGCCGGTAAGGTCACGGGGCTCCGCCTGCTGGGTAGCGATAAGTCGATCCAATGGAAACAAACAGATGAGTCCCTGGAAGTTGATTTGACAGGAGTAACTACGAGCAGCCATGGCTATGTGCTGGAAGTCATTCTAAAGTAGCCATTTAACTAGAATATCTAAAACTGAGAAACATCATGAAAATATACACCACACTTCTTTCCACCACCTTGCTTTTAACCACCTTGGCACCACTGCACGCGACTGAACTCATACCAGAAACCGATGCCGCCTATCAGAAGCGCATGCAGTGGTTTACGGACGCACAGTTCGGACTGTTTATCCACTACGGTGTCTATTCGACCCTGGGCGGCGAATGGAAAGGTAAAACGGTACCTAAATACGCGGAATGGATTCAGCGCGGGGGGAATATCACACCCGAGGAATACATCCCGCTGGCGGCGAATTTTCGCCCCGACAAACTTGATGCCGACCAATGGGTAAAGACGGCCAAGGAGGCCGGGATGAAGTACATGGTCATCACCAGTAAACACCACGAAGGCTTCTGCCTCTGGGACAGTGCTCACACCAAGTATGACCTTGGCGAAGCGACTGAATTCAATCGCGATATTCTCGGGGAATTAAAAGCCGCGTGCGATAAACACGGCCTCAAGTTCGGCACCTATTACTCGATCATCGACTGGAATCATCCATCCCAGCGCAGCAAGCAGGCGACCAACCAGCCGCCAATGAAGGACAAGGCGGCTTATGTGGCTTACATGAAGGCACAGCTCAAAGAACTCATCGACCGCTACGATCCCGCCATCATGTGGTTTGATGGTGATTGGGCGAGATGGTGGACAATGGAAGACGGCATTGATCTTTACAATTACCTGCGCAAACTAAGCCCTAACATGATCATCAACAACCGGGTTGCTAAACGGGCGCAGTTTAAAAAGGACTACGGCACACCCGAACAACAAACACCGGGAGGGGCCTTGGATCACGTCTGGGAGGCCTGCTGGACGGTCAACCACTCCTGGGGGTATAAAAAGAGCGATACCAAGTGGAAGGACATCAATACCCTGGTGCAAAAGCAAATCGATATCAACGCCAAGGGCGGGAACCTCCTGCTTAATGTCGGTCCTTACGCCGATGGCTCCTGGCCTCAGGGGTCGACCGATCTTCTGCTGCAAATGGGTAAGTGGAACAAGGCCCATGCGGAAGCGGTATATGACACCGACTACGTTGACCTGCCTGCCCAAAACTGGGGAGCCGTCGCACAGTCGAAGTCCTCCAATGCCGACGCCGGTGAAATATTCGCCTATGTGTTTGACTGGCCGAAAAACGGCAAGCTGATCGTCGATGGCCTCGCTGCCGGTGAGATCAAGGCGTTGACTTACGATGGTAAACCACTCGCCTCATCAGCCACTAAAGGAGGCCTTGAGGTCGACCTCTCCTCGACCACTCCCGAGCCACAGGCGACGGTCATACGCATCAAATATAGCGGTGGTAGGAAAGCCGCTGACGCATCATCAATCGATCTGGGCCTCAAAGGAAACGAGCTGAGCCTGTTGGCAAAGGATGCCAAGTTGAGTGGCAAGGCCAACAAGCTTGAAAACAACGCATACATTGGCTACTGGACGGACAGCTCCGATACGGCGACGTGGACGCTGAATGTGCCTGCTCCCGGGAAATACACAGTGAAGCTCCTTTACTCCTGCGACAAACGCTACGCAGGCAGCAGCGCGCAACTCACCGTTGCAGGTAAGACACTAAGCACGCTGGTAACGCCAACGAAAGGTTGGAAACATTTCGAGTTGATGGAAATGGGCGATGTCAACCTGGACCAGGTGGGTGACACCAGGTGCACGCTTGGTTTTGGACCGAAAAAAGGGAAGGCCCTATTCAATTTGAAGCTGGTTCTGTTTGTCCCGCAGGCTGAATAAACCACGTTCTAACATATCATGAAAAATACATTCCTGTCAAAAATCACCCTGCTTGGACTTTCCTTGTTAGGGCTGTCTTCCGCCTTCGCCGATACGCGTCCTAATATTGTTGTCTTTTTAGCCGATGACATGGGCTGGGGCGATGCCAGTTGCTACGGCAGCGATAAAATCGTCAGCCCTAACATCGATAAACTGGCGTCCCAGGGGGTGCGTTTTACCCAGGCCTATGCGGCGTGTGGCGTCTGTTCACCATCGCGGTCGGCGATCCTCACCGGACGCACGCCTTACCGCAATGGTGTTTGGGAACACCTGTCGGGAAATGGCCCCGCCCATTTGCGGTCTTCCGAGATCACTTATCCCAAGCTGCTCAAGCAGGCCGGGTATGAAACTTGCCATGTCGGCAAATGGCACCTCAACTCCAGGCAACAATTCAATAACCCCGAGTATCCGCAGCCGGGCGACCATGGTTACGATTACTGGATGTCCACCCACAACAACGCGCACCCAAGCCACAAGAACCCTGACAATTTTATCCGCAATGGTAAACCGGTCGGCAAAGTGAATGGTTTTTCAGCTCCATTCGTGGCCAAGGAGGCGATTCATTGGCTCAATGAGATCCGCAATCCGGAAAAGCCATTCGTGCTCTCCATCTGGGTGCACGAGCCGCATCTGCCGATTGCCACGGATAAGCCATTCCTCGCCCACTACGGGGACGATCCAAAAGCGAGGTATTACGGCAACATCACCCAGCTGGACTACGCCCTGGGGCAAGTCATGGATACTCTGGAGAAAAATGGACTGGCAAACAACACGCTGCTGATTTTCACCTCGGACAACGGCCCCGAAGGCAGTGCCAAAAAGGGTGGCTCTACCGGTGGTCTCAGCGGTCGTAAACGCGACGATCTCGAAGGCGGTATCCGCGTGCCCGGCATCGTGCGCTGGCCAGGCCACATCAAGCCTGGTACGGTTAGCTCGGTCCCTGTGATCGGCTCGGACATCTTTACCACGGTGTTAGAAGCGGCGGGCGTTCCCATCCCCACCGACCGCACCATCGACGGCGCCAGCATGGTTCCCGCTTTTTCAGGGATGCCGGTGAAACGCAGCGTGCCGCTCTTCTGGCGCACCCATGTCTCCGACCCGTCGTGTCGGGTCGCCGTCCGGGTAGGCGACTGGAAACTCGTTGCCAACGATGCCATGGACAAGTTCCAGCTCTTCAACATCGGGGAGGACCCCGGCGAACAGAAAAACCTCGCCGAGGCCATGCCGGAGAAACTGGATGAACTCAAAAAACTCATGCAGGAAACCTGGAAGGACATCGAAAAAGAAGGCCCCAGCGAGTGGTGGAGGGAATGCAAAAGAAAACCGAAGGGGAACGGTAGGCTTCCTTATTAAACAGGCTGTTTGCTGCAACAACGCACGGGGTGGCATCGGTCAAACGACCGATAGACAAATGTTTTTTCCGCAATGAAGATCCAAGACACCACGGCTCATAAAACTCCCTGTGTGGCCCCTCCTCGCATGGGGAATACCCATTAAATATCCATTACGAAACAATCATACTTATAAAACCTTCCATGGGATTTTTGCCCCACGCCGGGCTGCGGATCTGATCCGGGGTTTTTTATTCTCACCGCAAAGCATCACCGACACCCAGTCCGGAATTGAGATGTCCACACAATATGAAAATACCAATCACAACGATGTCTGCACTGTGCCTCCTCGGAGCAACGGCATTAGCCGCAGAGATTAAACCCACCTGGGAATCGCTTGCGAAAAATTACCATGTTCCCGAATGGTTTCAGGACGGTAAGATCGGGGTTTGGACCCACTGGGGGGTTCCGTCGGCGATCGATGAGAACCGACCCAATGACGGCTCGCATTACGGTCGTCGCATGTATGGCCCGAACGCTGGAGAGACGGGCGGACAACTGAAGATGTCCGAGGAACTCGCCAAATTCCACACAATACGCTACGGCCCACCGAGCGAGTTTGGCTACGAGAAGCTGGTGCCGCTGTTAAAGGCTGAAAAATGGGACCCCGATGCACTGGTGAGGTTTTTCAAAGACAACGGAGCCCGCTTCGTCATGCCGGTCGCCACCCATCACGACAACTTTGATATGTATGACTCCATCCACCCATGGAACTCGGTTGCGATGGGGCCAAAGCGCGACACGCTTAAGGAGTGGAAACAGGCAGCCGTCAAACACGGGTTGAAGTTTGGCGTTTCCACCCACCTTTACTGGTCGCCACGCTTCTTTAATAACGCGCGAAAGTACCAGAAGGAGGGGACGCTGGCGTGGAAGCTTTTCAACATGGACTACGATCCCAAGGGATACTCGAAACAGGACAGCTGGAACCAGCACTGGTATGATCGTTGTTGGGATGTGATCGAAAAGTATGACCCCGACATGTTTAACGTCGATTCACCCTATCCTACCCTCAAAACAGGCAAGGGCTTGGGTGTTAAACTCTTCACTGATTTTATTGCCCGCGATCTTAAAGAGAACAGCGGTAAGCAGTCGGTGGTGCTGTCCTTCAAGGATTCGAAAAAAGACAGATCCGCCTACACCTACAACATGGAGCGGGGCAGCTCCGGGGACATCCAGCCCGAGCCGTGGATGTGGGCGACCGATGTCTCCGGTGGCTGGTTCTACCGCAAAGGAGCAAAAAACCGGATGAGTATTCCGGTGATGATTGCCAATGCCATGGATGCGATCAGTAAAAACGGCGTGGTTATGATGAATGTTGCTCTGCGTGGTGATGGCACCTTGCCCGAAAACCAGGCCGCTTATCTGGTCGCTTTTGGAGAGGTGCTGAAAACCACCGGCGAGGGTATCTACGGCACCCGCCCATGGAAGACGTATGGCGAGGGGCCGCTCCAAATCAAGACGGGACGGCAGGGCGAGAACATTAAACCCTACTCCCAGCAGGACATCCGGTTCACCCGAAAAGACGACAAGATCTACGCATTTGTTCTGTCGACACCGACCAAGGACATCGCCATCAAGACTTTGAAAAAAGGGGGGCTTCTAGAGGAGGAAATAACCAGCGTTTCTCTGTTGGGAAGCGATGAGCCGATCAAGTGGACGCGTGACGCCACCAGCCTGAAGATCGGTCTTCCCAAGTCTTTGCCAAACCAGCCGATCGCCGGATTCCGTATTTCTCTCAAATTAAAACCAACCACGAACCATCACGACTAACAATGAAAGCATACCTGTTTGTTATTCTGCTATTACTGGTCATTCCAGCCACTGCGACACCGAAGCCTAACATCATCATCTTTTATGTCGATGACCTCGGCTGGCAGGATGTGCAGCTCAACGATGTGGATCAACCGTGCCCCTACGAGACTCCACACGTTAAAAAGCTAGCCGAAGCTGGAATGAATTTTCCCCAGGCCTATTCAGCAGCCCCGACCTGTGCTCCTTCCCGGGCCGGGATCATGACCGGGCAGCATCCTGCTAAAATAGGTCTGACCCACGTTGACCTGGCTGTCCGGACAAAGCCTAAAAAAGACCAGCGTCTTGTCTCACCTTACCTTCAAAGCCCGTTGGATCTGAACCTGCTTACCCTGGCAGACGCACTCAAGGCAAACGGCTATCGCACCGGTCACTCAGGGAAATGGCACTGCGGCTCGAATGCGGCGAGCTACGGATTTGATGTGGTCAGCCAAGACCGCGGTGTACACCGGGGGATGGGAGACCGCACCAAAGATTTCGCCACAGCCAAGGATCGCAAATACCCCTTGAGTAAGGAAAAATATTTCCCGACCAGCAAGAAAAAGCCTGAAGGCATTTCCTACCCTTACGATGAAGTCACCGAGTCGGCACTCGACTTTATCGAGAAGAGCAAAGGTGAACCCTTTTTCCTCAACCTCTGCCACTGGATGGTACACTGGCCGATGCTAACCCGTAATGGTGAGCTCCTGGAATACTACTGCGATAAATTCAGTCAGCCATTCCCTCCCAAACCAGGGGCGATGACTCTGCCGGGTCAACAGAATCCCTACTTTGCCTCCATGGTCACAACGGTGGACTGGAGCCTGGGCCGCTTGGTGGACTATCTCGAGAAAACAGAGGACCCAAGAAACCCCGGCAAAAAACTCAGCGAGACAACCTACATTTTCTTCACCTCGGACAATGGCGGCGCAGAGATCAAAGGTAAGGAAATCCTCTCCGACAACGCCCCTCTCAAGTATGGTAAAAAACATGCGGAGGAAGGTGGTATCCGTGTGCCGATGGTCGTCACCGGACCTGGCATCAAACAGGGCAGCCGATTCGACGGCATGGTGAATCAGCTCGACTATTTCCCAACGATCCTGAAACTGACCGGCTCGAAAATCGACCCGGCTGATGCGAAGGAACTCAGCGGGTTGGATATTTCTCCTGTGTTGGAAGGTAAGGCGCAAAAAATTGTCGATGCCAAGGGCGTTGAACGAGACCATCTGTTCTGGCACTTCCCACACAATAACATGAAGTCGGCCATCCGCAGCGGAGACTTCAAACTCTACAAACGCTACAATTCCGATGATTATGAACTCTATCAGCTCACCAAGAACGGGAAACGGAACGACTACGAAGAGGTCCATGATTTAGCCAGAAACCCCGAGTTCCGCGCCGTCGTCGAGCGCCTCAGCAAGACACTCGAAGCCGAGCTTGTCGCCAATCACGCCGAAGGACCTTATCTGAATCCGGTTTTCGAAGACAAGAAAACAGCGGCGGCTGTCATCTCCACTCCACAGTTCAATAGCGCGTCACGGGTCGCTACCATTAGCGTCGGTCAAGCTGGCCCAACGATTACGACGGCTTACGTCATCTACCTCTCTGAGAAAAAAGAAAAGAAGGAAAAGAGGGATCGTAATATGGTGGGGGTGCCGGATGATGCCAAGCTGCCGGGAATGCGCGCGATCGCAACAATCAGTGCCGATGGCCGCAGCGTCAGCGCAGCCATCCCGGCTGGGATTCACAACTGCTGCTTTGTCGTCATCGACTCGAATGGATACATGACCTACACCAAGGAGGCATCGACCCAATAAACACCCTGCGGAGCAAGCAATCATTAGCCCGACAGTAAACCAGCATCATAAATCATGAAATCGCATATCATCAAAGCCATCGCCCTGCTCGCCATCTGTTTGGGCACCTGCACTGCGCATGCAGCGAAGCCTAACATTATCTTTGTCATGACCGATGACCAGGGTTACGGTGATCTGGCATGCCACGGACATCCGTTTATCAAAACCCCGAATATTGATAAGCTTTACGCCCAGAGCACCCGCTTCACTGACTACCATGTCAGCCCGACCTGTGCTCCCACACGTGCTGCGTTGATGTCAGGGAAAGAGCCGTTCAAGGTCGGCGTGACCCATACCATCCTTGAGCGCGAGCGTATGGCGCTCGGGGTGCCAACCGTGGCTGAGATGCTGCGGAAGGCAGGCTACAAAACCGGGATTTTTGGCAAATGGCACTTGGGTGAAGAGGACGACTATCAGCCTGGTAGCCGCGGCTTCGACGAGGTCTTCATTCATGGTGCCGGTGGCATTGGACAAAGATTTCCTGGCAGCCAGGGGGATGTGCCCGGAAACAGCTATTTTGATCCCACGATTCGCCACAATGGTGTATTTGTGAAGACCAAGGGGTTTTGTACGGATGTCTTTTTCAGCCAGGCTTTGGGATGGATCAAAGAACAGAAGGCGGAGCAGCCGTTTTTTGCCTATATCGCACTGAACGCACCGCACGGTCCGTTTATTGCCCCGGAGAGCTATAAGGCCATGTATCAGGCTCACGTGAAGGATGATAAAACCGCGGCCTTTTTCGGGATGATTACCAATGTGGACGATAACGTCGGGCGTCTTGTGAAAAAACTCGATGAGTGGGGGCTGGCGCAAAACACCTTGCTCATTTTCACCACCGATAACGGCAGCTCCATGGGTTCAAGGATCTATAACGCGGGTATGACCGGCGGGAAGAACACCCTGCATGAAGGTGGTGCCAGGGTGCCGCTTTTCTTCCGTCTCCCAGGGACAACCACTGCGGGTCGAGATCTTGGACAACTTGCCCGCCACATCGATATTTTCCCGACCTTTGCAGACTTGGCTGGAGCCGATATTTCGAACCTCGGCTTGGCGGGGCGCAGTTTGATGCCACTGCTGAAAGACCGGAATGCAGCCTGGCCGGACCGTAAACTCTTCTTCCACTCCGGTCGCTGGCCCAAAGCCGGCGCTGGTCCAAGGTTTGGTAAGGGCGATCCTGATCCTGATCATTATAAAAATAAAAACTATGCCGTGCGCACCGAAAAGTGGCGTCTGGTCGGACCCAATGCTCTCTATAACATCGAGCAGGACCCAGGCGAAAAAAACAACGTTTTCAATAGCCACCCGGAGGTCGTCAGTGAGTTAAACAAGGCATACGACGGCTTCTGGAAATCAGCCCGACCATTAATGGTCAATGAGGATGCTAAACTGGATGTGGGAAAACCCTTCGAGGCCAATTATCTCAAACAAAAGGAATCGACAGGAATCCCGCAGTGGAAAGCACCCCAACTCTAAGGCTTGGTAGAACGAATCATAGGTATCACAGCTTTAGTCTATTACTACCCACCATGAAAACCCCATTGGCACTAACAACTTTGATGCTGTCTCTGGCATGCCATGCAGTGGCTGCCAGTGAAACGGCTGACGGGGCGAGTAAAATGCGCCCTAACATTCTGTTTATCTTTGGTGACGACTGGGGCTGGGGCGATCTGGGCTGTCACGGACATCCCTATGTGAAAACCCCCAACATTGACCGCTTGGCCAGGGAGGGGACTGATTTCCACAACTTCACGGTAGCCAGCGGCGTTTGCTCACCAAGTCGCACTGCGGTGATGACGGGCTTGTTTCCAGCGCGTCTTGGCGTCACCGGGCACTTTGCCTGGGTTGCTACAAATGCCCAGCGGGCTATGCCTGACTGGGTCGATCCCTCGCTTCCGATGCTGCCCCGTATTCTTAAAAACGCAGGTTATATGACCGGGCATTTCGGCAAATGGCATTTGTCGAATAATATGATCCCCGACTCGCCGCGACCCGAAGAATACGGCTATGATATGGTCGCTGCCTTTAACTGCTCCGGCGAGCAAATGCCTGTACATGATGATGCCCGCAATGCTATTATCCTGATCGAGAAAAGCGTCAAAGAGGGCAAGCCATTCTTTATCAACCTCTGGGTGCATGAGCCACACACGCCATTTCACACACTACCCGAATACCGCAAACGTTTCCCTGATCTACCAGACAATGATAATATCTACGCATCGGTGCTTTCACACGCGGATGATCGGATCGGCGAGGTCTTGGACACGCTGGATCGCCTCAAGCTCACCGATAACACGCTGGTGGTTTTCAGCTCGGACAACGGGCCGGCTGGTGATTCAGAGAAAAACAAGAAACCCCTTAAGATGATGACGGATACGGCTACCGGTGGTGGTTATGGTATCGAAGCCAGTGTGGGGACCACCGGAGGCCGCAAAGGCCGGAAGGCTTCGAGCTATCAGGGGGGGATTGGGATTCCTTTCCTTGTCCGCTGGCCAGGTAAAGTGGCAGTGGGAGCGACCGATAAAGTCTCTTGGATTTCAGCCGTGGATTTATTGCCCACCTTTTGTGAAATCGCCGGGGCGCCACTGCCGAAGGAGTTGATACCCGATGGGAAAAGCCAGGTGAAGGTCCTCATGGGAGCAAAAGCACCCCTGCGTGACAAACCCCTCTTTTGGAAAAGTCAGAAGACTAACAAAAGTCCCGATAACTATGCGATTATCGATGGTAAGTGGAAGTTGCTGACCAGCAAGGATTTCGAATTAGTGGAACTCTACGACATCACCCGGGACCCATTGGAGAAAAGAGACATCAAGTCACAAAACCCGGAAGTGGCGGATGAGCTGGTTAGGAAAATCCAAAGATGGATCAAAACTTTACCCACGGAGCCCAATCCCAGGTTATTCTCGAAAGAAAGGTTAAACCCAAGTCCGTCTCAAAAATAAAAAAAGTAAGGTTGTCACTCAAATCAAACATCACAACAACTCGATATGAAATTAAACTACCTATTATCCTCGATCATCGCCTTCGGGTTTTTATCTCATCCTGCATCCGGCATAGAGCAATCAGCCTTTGTGAAGTCGCTGGTCCCCGGTCCGTTTATTCTACCATCTCCGGAAGGCTCTTGGACATGGGGTATGGCACCCATTTATGACGATGCCGGCAAGGTGCATGTCTTTAACTCGATTATCCCCCTGAAAGGAGGAAGCTGGATTAAGAATAGCAAAATTGCCCACTGGGTCGCCGATAAGCCGGAAGGACCATACAAATTGTTAGGTGATGTGTTTGTCAGTGACAAAGCCAGCTATCACAATCCGCAGATTTCCAAGGTGGGGGATACTTACGTTTTGGTCTTTCTGCTGAACCGACACAGCGATGAGAATGGCTCCAAGCAAGAGGTTGGCATCGCCACCGCCAAATCACTCAATGGGCCCTGGAAAGAAAGCCCCCACAACCCGGTGCTCAAAGCAAGCGATCAAAACGGCGATCACGCGTCCAACCCCAGCTTCGTCGCCGCCCCCGATGGCCAATTCCGGATCTATCACAAGACGATGACAAAGAATAAGGGTCTGGTCCTTCGGGAGATATCACTGGCCACCAGTGACAACATCGAAGGCCCCTACCAGGTCTCCAAGGAGAGTCCGGTTATTACCTATGCGGATAAGGGTATGGATATCGAAGATCCTTACGCATTCTTCTATCAAGGTATGTATTACATGATCGTGGAGGATCGCCAGAACGTCAAAGGTATGTTGGAAGGCACTCGCGCGGCCAAGGAAAAGAACGGCGGCTTCCGCCCCGGTCTGATCTACCAATCGAAAGATGGAATCGACTGGGGCATTCCCAAAGTCGGCTACCAGACCAACAACGTCTATTACGGTCACGAGCTCGCCCGCACCGAGCGCCCAAGTATTCTCTGGAAGGATGGCAAACCCGACTACCTGTTCCTCGCCTGCCACGATAAGGATTCCACAGCCGGCTATATCCTCAAGATCAATGGCTGGGACGGGGAGCCACAACAATAGGTTCCATTGACTTGTGGCTGGCCCTGTTTAATTTCAATCCATGAAGCTGACTGACCTCCTGTATCTTGGCGCTGTCTTGCTCGCATGCACAGCCAGTCAATCAAATGCCGGGCTGCGACCTGCTTCGCTGTTCCAGGATCACATGGTGCTGCAACGGGACGTGCCGGTGCCGGTTTGGGGTGAGGCTGATCCGGGCGCGAAGGTGACGGTGGTTTTTGCCGGTCAGAAAAAAGGCACGACCGCGACTCCCGACGGAAAATGGATGCTCAAGCTTGATCCTTTGTCCGGCAGTTATCAAGCGAGGACGTTCACCATATCTTGCGAGTATCAGTCAAAGGTCGAAGAGCTGAAATTGAATGACGTGCTTGTCGGTGAGGTATGGATTTGCTCGGGGCAGTCAAATATGCAGTATGGTGTCAACGCTGCACCAGAAGTGAAGGCTCTGATTCCCAGGTCAAAAAACATCCGCAGTTTCGCCGTTAAACGCACGGTGGCATTTACCGAACAGGCCTACTGTGAAGGTGGGTGGGTCGACCGCTACCCGGATAGTGCGGTGGCGTTTGCCTTTGCCCACTCGTTGCAAGCTGCTGCTGACGTGCCGGTTGGTATTATTTTATCGTGTTGGGGAAGCTCATCACTAGAAGCATGGATGCCACGCGATATGGTGGACAGCGTTCCGCACTTCAGGACCATGATGGATGAGTTTGACGCCAATACGGAAGCCCGGAATCAAATCAAGGCAGCTCTGAACAAGCCCAAGGGGTGGAGCCAGCAGGAGGATGTTTTCCTGCGGCGGCAGTCGAATATCCTCTACAACGCGATGATGCATCCGCTGGCTCCGTATGCATGCCGTGGCTTGGTGTGGTACCAGGGCGAACGCAATACCCAGTCAATGTATGGCATGGTTAAAACCCCATGGTTCTCACGCAACTCAGGGATGCTGATCTATGGCGATGTTTTAAAACAATGGATGCAGCGCTACAGGAAACAATGGGGGAGCGAGGAATTTCATTTTCTCGTCACCATGTTGCCTGGTTACGGTCAGTGCTTGAAGACAGGACCGGATAAGGCACCGGATAGCCCGACCGCTCACTCGTGGGCCTGGATGCGTGAATCCCAGTTGAAGGCCTTGGGGTTGAAAGGGGTCAGTGTCGCAAATACGATTGATCTGGGTGATCTCAAGAACGTACACCCGAAAGATAAACTTCCGGTGGGGCAACGTCTTGCTCTGTTGGCAGCACGCGATACCCTGGGCATGCAGATTGTCGCACAGGGGCCGGTGGTTAGAAATGTCGAGTCGAAAGGACATCATCTAACAGTTAATTTCGATCATGCCGACGGTCTGAGAACCAAGGATGGGAAAGCCCCGACCGCGTTCTGGATTGCAGACAATTCCCAAAAGTGGGTGCGCGCACAAACAAAGATAGCGGGACAGAGTGTCGTGCTGCATTCACCTGAAGTGGCAAAACCCCTTTACGTTCGCTACGCTTTCGCTGGTATGCCGAAGGTCAATCTCGTTAATGGCAGCGGGCTTCCTGCCTATCCGTTTAGAACCGATCACTTCAAGCCATAGCGCAGTTTCATCCATTCCCCGGGTACCACCGTGACCTCACATTATCACAACATGAAAATACATATTTGCACCCTGTTGGCACTACTACTATGCCTGATTCCCATTGACGCGCAGGCGGAAAAGGCGAAGAAGCCGAATAAACCGAGAAAAGCACTGGAAACCGGTTACCCTAGAAAACTCGGTGTGGTCTATAAAACCGTCGGCAAACGTCAGCTGGAATTCGATCTGTATTACCCCGATGCAAAGGCCGGTCGCCCATGCCCGGTGATCGTTTACACCCACGGCGGAGGCTGGGCGGCGGGAAGTCGGTTCGGTGCCGCCAGCGGTGGTTTTGCTCCGCTTTTCAAAATCCTGGTCAATAAAGGCTTCTGCATCGTCTCAGTGGACTATCGATTATACAGTAAGGAAGGCACTGTCAGGATGCGCGACTGCGTGATCGACTCAAAGGACGCCATCAGATACCTGGTCAAAAACAGCAGGTCTCTCGGTATTGATCCTGGGAAGCTCTTTGTCTTTGGCGATTCCGCTGGCGGGCATATTGCGCAGATGCTGGCCCTGGCACCGGCCAAAGCCCTGGCTGGCGACAAGGATCTGGCAGACGTCGACTACAACGTCACAGCCGGTCTTTCATGGTATGGTCCGTGCGACTTTGAGAAAACGGACTTGTTCAATCACGACGATCGACCCGGTTTCAAAGACCGCTTTGGCCCTCGTATCGTCGATACAGGCGTTACAGCTGGGGAAAAATTACGGCTCTATCGGGAAATGAGTCCGATCAACTATCTCAACAAGAACAGCCCTCCACTTCTCTTGATCCAAGGCGATAAAGACACCACCATTCCTGTGAAACATGCCTACCACATGGCGGAAAAAGCCAAGGAGTCGGGTGCTCCGGTAAAAACTCTCATTGTCAGGAACGCAGGGCATAACTGGCGTAAGGTCGATGCTGATATCAGTCCTTCACGCCATGAAATCGTTGCGGCATCCGCCCGGTTTTTTGTCGACCATCTGAAATGACAAACAGACAAAGACATCCCGTAAACAACAAAATCGGTCTATAAGTCGGCAGCCACTGGCAACACCACACTATCCTTGAACCATTGTGACAATTATGAAAATTCCGAATCTCTGCACTCAACTCATCCTCGGGCTCTATTTTGTGATCACTCCCACGGTATTCGCCGCCGCGGCAAAGCCTAACATCATCGTCATCTATACCGATGATCAGGGCTATGGTGATGTGAGTGCTCTCAATCCGGAGGCAAAGTTCAAGACTCCCAATCTGGATATGTTAGTCAACGAAGGAATCGCATTTACCAATGGCCATAGTGCGGACTCGGTGTGCACTCCATCCAGATATGGCTTGCTCACCGGTCGCTATCCTTGGCGCACAGTGCGCAAGTCCGGTGTGATGCAATCCGAGGGAAAGTGTATGATCGCGGATGGACGGATGACGCTGGCGTCGCTGCTCAAAGAAAACGGCTACCACACGGCCATGGTGGGCAAGTGGCATCTCGGTATGGATTTTCCAGGAACTCGGCAGGACCGTGACTGGTCGAAACCGACCAAGGACATGCCTCTTGATAAGGGGTTCGACTATTATTTCGGGGTGCCTGCCTCCCTCAACTTCGGCGTGCTGGCTTGGTTTGAAGGGCGCTACGCCAAGGTGCCGCCAACGCTCTATACCAAGAAGAAGAAAAACCCGCGCTACCTCGACTACCGGATTATGCCGCCCTACAATGACGGTGGTAAGCGCGGTCTTGAGGTCGCTCCGGATTTTATCGACAACCAATGCCTGACACGTTTCACCGACAAGGCGATCGAGTGGCTCACGGGGAAAACCGCTGACGCCAAGGCGGGGAAACCGTTTTTCCTCTACCTGCCGTATACCTCACCGCATTATCCGGTTTGTCCATTGCCCGAATTCCACGGCCAAGGGGGGGCGGGGGCCTACGGTGAGTTTGTCATCGAGACGGATTATCACGTCGGACGTATTTTGAAATTCCTTAAAGCTCAAGGACTCGATCAGAATACTATGGTTATCTACAGTAGCGACAATGGCCCCGAGAAATCCTGGTCGTCACGCTTGGAGGAAACCGGACACGATAGCCGCGGTGGCTACCGCATGGGCAAACGCTCTGTCTATGAGGGCGGGCACCGGGTGCCGTTTATGGTCCGCTGGCCTGCTGGTATCGCCCAGTCCGGTCGTCAATGGAATGGCGTTGTTGGACAGACCGATTTGCTGGCCACCTTCGCAGAAATCCTCGGTAAAAAACTACCTGATACCGCAGGCGAGGACAGCCAGAGTTTTGCCTCGGTTTTGACCAATCCTGAATCCGGGCACCAACGCCTGCCGATCATCACCCGGAGCAACGAATCCGGTGACGGACGTTACGCCATCACCGGGGGGGATTGGAAACTCATCCTGCCTAACAAAAAACACAAAGCGGAGTTGTATAACCTTGCGGCCGACCCCGCCGAAACAAATAACCTCGCCAATGGGCATCCTGAAAAAGTGCAGCAACTCCAAAAGCTAGCCACGTCGATCGTGGTGCAGGGAAGAACAACCCCCGGTGCCCGTCAAGCCAACGACACCGGCTACTGGAGGGAGCTTTCCTGGATGACAGAGGCTGAGTTTATGGGGCAGGCGAAATAAGAATTACGAATGCTTATCCACCAAAAGCCCGATGATACACCCGACCGCTTTACATGGCCTATGAAATCGACCACTATAGCTTGTCGCTCCATCGCGGAGCAACATTGAGCATTGGACGTTAATAATGAATATGGAATGATGAAAAAATTACTTACACACACACTGGCTATAGGTCTGGTTATACTGAACCTCACTGGAGCGACCACCGGAGCCGAAAAACCTAACATTATTTTCATCATGGCCGATGATTTAGGGCCGGGGTGGGTTGACTTCGATGGTAGTAGTCGGAAAATCAACACCCCGAACCTGGAGCGGATGGCTGGGAACGGGATGCTTTTTACCCGGGCTTACGCTGCGGCTAGTGTCTGCTCACCAACGCGTGCCGCTTGTATCACTGGGATGTCTCCTGCCCAGATCGGTCTGACTACCCACATCCCTGGAATGGCGGGAAAACGCCATCAGGCTCCTGCCGGTGGCCCCAACGACGCAGCATCCCTGAATCAACTCCCGCTGGAACTTCCCAGTTATGCACGCGAACTGAAGAAACAGGGATATGCCACAGCCTTCATTGGCAAATGGCACCTGGCAGGTGAGGGCTCGATGAAGAGTAAAGGCGGTATGGTTGCCCCCAGGTATCACCCTGAACACTACGGCTTCGACAGCAACATCGCTGGTTGTGCTTATGGCCAGCCGAAGTCCTGGTTTGATCCGTATCGAAACGGGGCTATCAAAAACCGTAACAAGGGAGAGTATCTAACAGATCGCTTGGGAGACGAGGCGGTTGCATTCATTCAAGCCAATCAGAATACCCCCTTTCACCTGTCGCTCTGGTTTTACTCCGTGCACTCGCCAATCAAAGCACCTAAGGCACGGGTGAAAAAAAATGGCGGTGACGCCTATCTGGCGATGCTCGAATGCATGGACCATGCGATTGGCAAGGTGCTGGATGCATTGGAGAAATCCGGGATACAGGATAATACCTTGGTTGTATTTTACTCGGATAACGGCGGCGACAAACCTACTTCATGGTTGGCCGAAAAAAAAGGCTCACTGCTCGAAGGTGGTTTGAGGGTTCCCATGGTTGTCACCTGGCCCAAGGTGATTAAGCCCGGCACCCAGACGGCGGTGCCCGTCAACAGTATGGATTTTTTCCCCACCTTTGTGCATGCGGCAGGTGGTTCCACAGCCGGGATTTCCCAGCTCGAGGGACTTGACCTCATGCCGCTGTTCAAGGGCGGCAAACAACTCGACCGCGATGCTCTCTATTGGCATTACCCCCACAACCGCAAAGGCGTCAAATACAATATGGGCAGTGTCATCCTTGCGGGCGATTGGAAGTTGTATCAAGGTCACGGCGTGACTCCAACGGCCCTGTTCAATCTCAAGGACGATCCGATGGAAAAAACCAACCTGATCAGCCAAAAACCGGAACTGGCGGATCGCCTGGGCAAACAGCTCGGCCAATGGCTCAAAAAGACAAACGCAAAAATGCCGGTCGGTGACTGATCGCCCTAACTAAAACACTTCCCATGAATCCTATCACCTCCGCGTTCTGGTATACATCCTGCGTACGAATCAGCAGCACGTAGGTATCGCGGATTTTCATTACATCAGACATGCAGAATCTAACATCCTTCTTTCTCCTGCTGATGGCAGGAGTGGTATTGGCGGAACCTTCGCCCAAAGCGGATTATTATGTATCGCCCGACGGCTCCGACCAATGGTCGGGTAAGCTGTCCGAACCCAACGGAGGGAAGAACGACGGGCCCTTTGCAACTCTAGCACGTGCCCGTGACGCCGTTCGGGAATTGAAAGAGAACAAGTCGGGTAGTATCGTTGTCTTGCTGCGTGGTGGCACCTATCAGCTGGAGAAAACCGTCGTTTTCAGTCTGGAGGATTCGGGAAAAGAGGATGCCACGATCACCTACGCCGCCTACCCAGGGGAGAAGCCGCTGTTCAGTTCGGGACGGGGGATCAAGGGGTGGACGATGCTAAGCGATGTCCCTGCGGGGCTTCCTGCATCGGCGAAAGGAAAAGTCTGGGTCGCCGATGTCACAGGTCGGTTTTTTACACTCTACGACTCGGCAGGTCGTCTTCCGCGCGCGCGGTCAAAAGGGTTTATTCCGCTCACAGGGGGAAGCAGGAACAGGCTTCATTTTCCAAGTGGCCGGTTGAAAAGCTGGCCGAATGTCACGGACGTCGAGATTATCGTCCGTCCACACCATGCCTGGATCGTGAACATCCTGCCTCTGGCGGCGGTGGACGAGCAAAAACAGATAGCGCACACCTCCATCAATGCTACCTACGCGATGAATCCGCTTCACTTTTTGAAAACAACCGAGTCGTGTTGGGTCGAAAACGTCCTAGAGGAACTCGACCAGCCCGGCGAGTGGGTTCTCAACACCAAGGAAAAAAAACTCTACCTCTGGCCAAGGAACGATGGCGAACCGAAAGGTGTTCTGGCACCCTGCCTGGAGGAGTTTATTCGGGTGGAGGGGCAGATCGACAAGGCGGGACCAGAGGACAAACCGGTACGCAACCTGCACTTCAAGGGCCTGACCTTCATGCACGGTGATCGTTATCTTCTCAACAAGGAGGACGCCGGTTTGCAGCACGATTGGGATATGCTCGACAAGGGGAATGCCTTGATGCGTTTGCGCGGGAGCGAGCACTGTGTGATTGAGCAATGTCACTTCGCTAACAGCGGCAGCGGCGCCATCCGCGTCGATTTGCATGGCAGCAAAAACACCCTCTCTGGCAACCATATCCAACACATGGGCGGTGCCGGTATCCTTCTCTGCGGTTACGGGCCAGGCACCAAAGACGTCAACACCAACAATCTCGTCTATAACAATCACATTCACCACATCGGCGAGATCTACTCACATTCACCCGGAATCATGCTCTGGCAAAGCGGGGAGAACCGGGTGGCGAACAATCTCATCCATCACACTCCGTACACCGCCCTGATCGTTTCCGGTTGTATGACGGAATTTTTCTCCAAAGGCGATAACCGTGAACTCGGGAGAACCCTCAGGCGGCATGAAATCAAAGGCCTAGCCAGGAAACCAACGCTGGAACAAGTCCGCCCCTACCTGCACACACATGATAACCTCATCGAATACAACGAGATCCATCACGCCATGGAAATGCTGGGTGATGGTAATGCCATCTACATCCGTGGGGCAGGGGCGGGCAACGTCATCCGGCGCAACTACGTACACCATCTGGTCGCGCCGATGATCATGCAGTGCGCGATCCGGACGGACGGTGGGCAGAAGGACACACTCATTGCCGAAAACCTGATCTACAAATGCACCTCCCAGGGGATCATGCTGAAGTTGAATACGCGCTGTGAGAACAACATCGTCGCCGATATCATCGCGCCACCACGCGGCTACTACCTGGCGGTGCGGGAAGGTCCGATGAAAGGGGCGACGATCAGGCGCAACATCCTTTACGCTTCCCAAAAAGAATGTGTGTTTATCGATGAACTGGCACCCGGAAAAGGAAGGAAAACCGAGGATCGTCGAGGCAGGCAACTAGCATTCTCCAAGGATGCCGACACCGATTACAACATCTATTTCTGCGCTGCGAATCCTGAAGCGGGTAAGGCGATGTTGAAAAAACAACAAGACGACGGAGTGGACGCCCACAGCCGTTCGGTCGATCCGCTCTTTGTCGATCCGGAAAACGGCGACTTCCGTTTCGCTCCAGGCTCGCCCGCATTGAAAATGGGCATTGTCCCCATCGACCTTTCTAAAATTGGCTTGCGAACCAGCAAGTAGCTCCCGGCTTTTCGAGTCGTCTGCCCCTTGTACCACGATCGGACACTAGATGCATTTTGTAATCTATTGGAGACACGCCATACCTGAAATTTTTCTGGTAAAAGCAGTATGGATTTGCCGTAGTAGGTGTATGAAAACTAAAAATGCGACCCATAGCCTGAGTGTGCTTTTCATACTTGGCACGATGATGTCTGTTTCAGCCGTGGAGCTGACCGATGTGGAAAAAGCCCAGGGATGGAAGGTATTATTCGACGGTAAAAGCTTTGCAGGTTGGCGCAGCTATCAACAAAAGGGGGTTGGCAAAGGTTGGAAAGTGGTCGATGGCGTTATGCACCACACCCAAGGAGGAGGTGACTTGATCACGGAAAAACAGTATGAGGACTACGAGCTGAGCCTTGAGTGGAAGATTTCAGAGAAGGGAAACAGTGGCATATTCCTGGCAGCACAGGAAACATCCGGCCCCATCTACCACACAGGTATCGAAATGCAGATTCTCGACGACAAGAAGCACCCTGACGGAGTACACGAAAAACACAGATCGGGCGGTTGTTATGGCCTCTACAAACCACCGGCAGATGCCGTCAAGGAGGTTGGGCAGTGGAACAAGGTGCACATCGTCAAGCAGGGCGATCATTACCGTTTTTATCTCAATGGGATTAAAACCGCTGACTTCAAGACCGAGGGTGACGACTTCAAGAACCGGGTAGCTAACAGCAAATTCAGCAAGTGGCCGTATTTTGGCCGTCACAACAAGGGACACATTGGCTTGCAGGACCATGGTGACGCGGTTTCATTCCGTCATATCAAACTGCGTGAACTCAATCCCGTGCAACTGTTTAATGGTGCGGATATCAAGAACTGGGATCATTTCCTGAACGGAGACACTCCGGCGGACAAGACCTGGAGCGTTGTCGACGGAGTGTTGAAATGCACCGGCAATCCAGCAGGTTATCTGATGACAAAAAATGATTACCGCGATTACCAAATCGACCTTGAGTGGCGCTGGGTGCCCGGTCAACGGGCCGGCAACAGCGGTTTATTGCTACACGCCGTGGCAGGCTCCCAGGAAGTGGGTCACTGGCCGAAGTGTCTGGAGGCCCAGCTCATGACTGGACAGGCGGGGGACTTCTACACCTTGGGATACGGGATTACCGTAACTGACATGGATACACGTCATCAAGGACGCAGGCTCCAGAACCTGACCGATGACTCGGAAAAAGCCCACGGTGAGTGGAATCACATGCGCACAGTTTGCCGGGGGGGCGAAGTCACGGTGTTTGTCAATGGTGAGCTGGTCAATTACGGATACGGATGTACAGCCCAGCAGGGTCGCATTTGTCTTCAGAGCGAAGGTGCGCCTATTGAATTCAGGAAGGCAGTACTGACCCCGATTCCAGGGAAGTAGAGGAAAACAAGGCGGGGGGTTATCTAAGCTTCTGCTCAAGACCATTGCTATCATTGCCCGTGTCTGCGGAACCTGTGCGGACAAAGCTCATGGCAAAGTTACGTTGATCCATGTTGAACATGCGTCCCTGCCACTGGATGCGACCATTCACCGTTACCTTGCGTAAGCAGACCCGGGCAGAGACCGCACCACCTTCAACGTCTCCAAGGCTCGTATCCCACTCGTCGAGGTAAAGCCGCCCGTCGGCGTAGTTGTAGCCGGTCAGTTGGTAGGATTTGTTATTATTAAGATTGGTGTAGAGGCCGCGAACCCTTCCGTTGGTATACCAGTTCAGTGTTACCTTGATAGAAGCATTGCCAAGTTTACCAAAGTAGGTTGATGAACTTGTCAGTGTCTCCGGTCCGTTAGGCACGAATTTTGTCATTCTAACGGGGTAGTCGACAAGTTCGGTGAAGTGGATCGTGCCGGTCCAGGACAGCTGCCCTGTCCCATCGCCTTTGGTGATGAGTCCGGTGCCGTTGTGTTGGTTTTGCTTCCACGCTTCCATGATGATCCGGCCCGGTTTCGAGTTGTCGCCATACAACCTGATTTCCCCTGTATGATAGCTGTCAAAAAATGCCCCCCGGACTTTGGTTCCGTGAAACCATTGAAGGACGTAGACACCCTCGGTTTTGCCATAGCTTCCCGTGTAAATTGAGTGACTGATGTCGATGGGTTGATTACCTACCTTGGCCCGGATGCTGTCGTCGTTTGGAGCTCCGATTTTATCTTCGATGGACTGCGACAATATGGGTGTCATAAGGGCCAATGTGGCCGCACAGACGGAACGTAAAGTTTTCATAGCGTCCGTGGATAACATGGAATGGTGGGCAAAGTCAAGATACCCACCCGTATGACCGTGCGTCATCCGCTGCTCATGTCCTCCTGTATATCTACATTTAAAAAAACCGGTCGTGGCAAGACACCACGACCGGTTGAAAGAATGATGTGATGGCGGATCAGATTTTGACCGTGTTGATGGTCTGGATGATCCGGCCGGCAATCTTGTAGGGGTCGCCCTGGGAGTTGGGGCGGCGGTCCTCAAGGTAGCCTTTGTAGGCATCGTTTTTGACGAAGCTATGGGGCACACGGATGGAGGCTCCCCGGTCAGCAACACCCCATGAGAACTTGTCAATCGACTGGGTCTCGTGAAGGCCGGTAAGGCGCTTGTCGTTGTCGGGGCCGTAAACGGCGATGTGCTCCTCGCAGAACTCTTCGAAGGCATCCATGAGCTTCAGGAAGTAATCCTTACCACCGACCTCGCGGAGGTACTTGGTGGAGAAGTTAGCGTGCATGCCGGAGCCATTCCAGTCGCCCGTGATTGGTTTGCAGTGCCATTCAACGTCCACTTCAAATTCTTCACAAAGACGGAGCAAGAGGAAGCGTGCCACCCACATCTCGTCAGCGGCTTTCTTCGAGCCTTTGCCGAAGATTTGGAATTCCCACTGGCCCTTGGCGACCTCGGCGTTGATTCCTTCGTGGTTGATTCCGGCGTAGAGGCAAAGCTCAAGGTGGGTGTCAGTGATCTCGCGGGCGATTCCACCGACGTTGCCAAATCCGACCCCGCAGTAGTATTCACCTTGTGGGTTCGGGTAGCCACCTTTCGGGAAGCCGAGTGGAACACCTTTTTGCATGAGGAAATACTCCTGCTCGAAGCCAAACCATGTGTCTTCATCGTCCGGGATGTTGGCCCGGCCGTTGGATGGGTGGGGGGTGCCGTCAGGGAGCAATACTTCACACATGACAAGGACCCCGTTTTCACGGGTGCCGTCTGGGTAAAGAGCTACGGGCTTGAGCACGAGGTCGGAGCTGCCGCCTTCTGCCTGACGGGTGGATGAGCCATCAAAACCCCAGTCCGGGAGTTGTTCGAGGGTGGGGAACTCATCAAAGTTCTTCATCATGCACTTGGTGCGGAGGTTCTGAACGGGCGTGTAGCCGTCAAGCCAGATGTAATCGAGTCTGTATTTAGCCATAATGTCTTTTTTCTAATGGTTTTTGTCTGTGGTTGTCGCTGTGTTGTGCCGCGACGAAGCAATTTCGATTCGTTTGATAGCAGTTACCGTGCCAGGTTTGGTAAAAAGGATATTATTTTCCATTCTATACCATATCATGGACCTCCAGCGCAATCAGGGTTGTATCGTCCCTGCCATCATTACTGATGGCGCGCGCCATCAGAGACTCTGCGAGTGACCTTGTCGAGTCTGGGTTTTTCAAAAATGCGCTGTGAATGTGTTTCTCCCATAGTCCGTCGATCAGGCCGTCGCTGCAGATTAAAAAACGATCCCCTGACAGATAGGGGAAGGCGAGAATGTATGGGTTGACCGTGCGGTGTCCTCCACCGACGACTTCGTAGAGGGCCGACCTGCGTGGGTGGGTACGGTAGGCGCGCTCGTTGAGCTCACCACGTTGTAATTGGTTCCAGGCAAAAGTATGGTCCTGGGTGAGTTGCCGGGTTTCTGACTCTCCATCGGGATTTTTCCGGTGGAGATAGATCCTGCTGTCGCCAACGTTGCATAGGTAGAGGTTTTCCGGGGTGAACCAGGCCAGGGCCAGGGTGGCGGCCATGCCTTTTTTACTTTCGTCTCCCGCCGCCTGGGCATTGATCGCAAGGTGCACGGCCTGGATGGCCTGTTGCAGATGGGTGAAATAACCCGGTCGCAGACCCGCTGCCGCCGTTTTAAAAGTGCGCGGGATCATGGAGCTTAGCTGTTCCAGCATGAGGCGGGATGCGACGTCTCCGGCATTGCCTCCCCCCATACCATCGGAAACGGCAAAGATAAGGTCTTGTTTTTCCAATGAGTGGCGACCGTCCTTGCCCAAAAGCGACGCTCCGTTGATATCCGATGCAAAAGCGAGCCAGGCATCGTCGTTGATGCGTTTTTTGGTACCCGAAACGGAGTCGGCCGACCAGGTAATGGCAGCCGCCTCGTGTCCTGCGGTTATTTTGGGCGCACCCGGCAGAAATGGGTTAGGGGAATCGCTCACTAGTGGGAATCGGTTGTCCTGGGATCATCCAGCAGGGTAGCCAGCTCGAAGTCAATGACACAGAACCGGCCTTCCTTGCTGTCGTAGGTGATGTTGCGGGAAAACGGGTCGTCGTGGCGCACGCCGAATTTTTCCTCGAGCTCTTTGAAGAGCTTGGCGGTTTTCTTCTGGGAAATGTCAGGGGCCGGGGAGCCGCAGTTGGTGGTGACGAGGTGCAGCTCGCTGGCATCCGAATCGATGTAGCGGGGGACATTTTCGCAGCCACGTTCCTCGAGGGCTTTGAGGATACGGATCTCGTTGGCGAATCGCTCTTCCTTGTCGGTGCCGCGGAAGTACTTGTGGACATTGCCGTAAAAATCGATTTTGACAAGGGACCGGATACCGTCTTTGAGGGGACGCATTGTTTCAGTTTGAAGTGGATGGTTTGAAGTCGTCGATGGCTGGATTACGGCAACAGTTTCACTTTGATATTCTTCGTAAAAACAACACTCCCGGGGTCATGAGCTTGAATACCAAAGGTGCCTTGGGAGAGTCTGCGGCGGTCTTTGACACCGGGTTCCTCGACATAGGTGACCACCACTTTTCCGTTCACCTTGGTGGTTACGGTGAGGTCCTTCACAATGATCTCGTAGCGGAACCACTCGTTGTCTTTGGCGGGAGCTTTGAGGTTTTTTTTGACGATATAGATGCTGCCGGTTTTGACAGGGTCACCCTGGGTCTGGTTGATCTGGGCTTCGTGCCCGACAGGCCAGCCCTTGTCCTGATATTGGGTATGAAAGAAAATGCCGCCGTTGGATCCGGGCCTGGTCATGACGTCCGCGATGAAATGGAAGTTCTTGGCATCCTTGGCTTTGCCGGTGTGGTAGAGCATGGTCGGCTTGCCCTGGCACCTGATGGCTCCGTCTTTGATGGTGATGCTACCGGGGTTCCACTTGTCGATTTGCCATCCGGTGAAATCCTTGCCGTTAAACAAGTTGATCCAGCCCTCCTTTTTTTCGGTGTCGGATAATACATTATCCTCCGCATTCGCGAGACCGATAGTGAGAGAGCAAGCAAGTATGAGTAGTGAGTTTATTTTTTTCATTGTGGGTAGGTGTCGGGATGAGTCAGCTTACTGGCCACAGAGCTTAAAGCCAAGCCAAACTGGAAAAATCCGGGACCTTTGTCATCAAGCGATGCCCAGGCTGACGGCACACGATTTGTAATTGGGCTGGCGGGAGTGCGGGTCGACCGAGCCATGCGTGAGCAAATTGGTCTCCGCGTAATGCATCGGTAGAAAAATTTGCCCCGCCTGCACCGTGGGTGTAATCCATGGTGTTGCGGTGATGCTGCCACGGCGTGATGAGATCCTCATCCTGCTGTGCGCGTCGAGTCCGAGCCGTTTGGCGTCCAGAGGATTGATCTCAGCGTAGATGGATTCGGGATGAAGTTTGCGTAGAACAGCGGATTTTTTGGTCCGCGTCTGCGTATGCCACTGAGCCGAGGTTCCCCGGCCTGTTAGGAGTAGAAAGGGAAACTGGTCATCCACGGGTTCAGGGTTGTTGCGCGGCAGGTCGAAGATGAAGGTCGCCTTTTGGTTGGGATGATAGAACTTACCGTCTTCAAACAGTCGTCTCTGGCTGTTGACGATCGATGCGTGTTTTTCCTTGTCCGTGTATGGCCACTGGATGCCTCCCGCGTGGTCGATCATCCTGTAATCCTCGATTCCGGTAATGTCACACGGCTGGTCTTTGCTCAACCTTTTGAGGATTTGGAAAACGGCCTCGGGGTCGGTCCATTCCTTGAATAGTTCCGCACAGCCCCATGCGTTGGCGATCAGACGAAAAATATGGAAATCGGCTAACGCCAAACCGGGTGCGCGGGAAACCTGTTTGACCAGACCTATCCTGCGCTCGGAGTTAATAAACGTGCCGTCTTTCTCCGCCCATGCGGCAGCCGGCAGGATGAGATCCGCATGTTGAGCCGACTCGGTGCTGTGATACATGTCCTGGACAACAAGGAAGTCGAGTTGCTCAAGTAACTTGGTAAAGCGCTTTTGATGAATCCATGAGTGGGCGCCATTGGTGGCAATCATCCAAAGCCCCTTGATCTTGCCGTCTTCAATGCCTTGGATAATCTGGTCGTAGGCCCAGCTATTCTGGTCGGGGATATTCTGCAGCGGAATATCGAGGATTTCCGCGATCTTTTTACGATGGGCGGGGTTGGTGAAATCGTGACCACCTAGCAGGTTGGTTGTGTTGCTGAACAGGCGTGAGCCCATCGCATTGCATTGACCGGTAATCGAGTTCGCCCCGGTTCCGGGTCGTCCGATATTGCCGGTCATCAAGGCCAGGTTAATGATGGCTTGTGCCGTGCGGGTGGCCTCGTATCCTTGGTTGACACCCATCGTCCACCAGAAGGAAACACGCTTTCCTTCGTGGATCGTCTTGGCCAGCCGGTGCAGGTCATCCTTGGGAATACCGCTGAGTTTGCTCGCGACCTCGGGAGTGAATTCATGGACGTGACTGGCAAAGGCTTCGAACTCGGTGGTGCTCTGGTCGATGAAGTCGTGGTCGATCCATCCCTTGTCTATCAGGATGTGTGCAATGCCGTAAAAAAAGACCAGGTCGGACTTGGGTTGGATCGGGTAATGCTGGGTGGCGGCAACGGCGGTTTCCGTTTTGCGAGGATCGATGACAATGATTTCCGGGCTGTTAGGATTGCGCAGAACACGCTGCCACATGATGGGGTGGGCGATGCAGAGGTTGGAGCCAACGAGGACGATGACATCGGATTCTTCAAAGTCCTGGTAGGTGTAGGGCGGCGCGTCGAAGCCGAAGCTTTGTTTGTAGGCGGTGACGGCCGTCGCCATGCACTGGCGCGTATTGCCATCGCCGTGAACCATTCCCATGCCGAACTTTGCCAGGCTTCCGAGCAGTGTCATTTCCTCGACACAGATTTGCCCGGTGCTGATAAACGCCATCGATTCCCTGCCGTGTTCTTTTTGGACCTTGTTTACCTTTTTACAGAAATAGTCCATGGCTTGTTGCCAGCCGACAGCTTCCAATGCGCCGCCGCGTTCGCGCCGGATCATCGGGGTGGTTGCGCGATCATCAGCGGTCAGAGGAGTGAGGGCTTCCCAGCCCTTGGGGCACGCCATGCCGAGGTTGACCGGGTAATGGGTCGAGGGGGTCAGGTTGACCGCCTGGCCTGCTTTGAGGTGGATGTTCAGCCCGCAGCCCGTGGCGCAGAAGCCGCAGACCAAATTGGTGGTAGCATCGGGTTTCTGTTTGCGTGGCACCTGGCCAAGGCCGAATCCCCCCGGAGCGCGGACCAACTCCTCGGTCTTGGCACCACTCCAGGCGCGCATAGGCGGGATGGCTTTTTTGATGATGTCCTTCATGATGTCGGCGAGGAGGGGTTACCTGGCATTTTGGGGGCGGCTACAGCACGGAAGAAAAGAGACCGCGCCAACCACTCACCTGACAGGATGAGGAGCGATGCTACGATCGGGTTGAGCAACAACATGGCGGCCCCTAACACAAGCAGCAGCCAGCGCGTGGTGAGGGTTTGATGGAGTGGACCCAGCTGGAGTAATGCACTCTTTTTGGCATACGACCAATCACCATGCCTGGCAGGCAGGAGTGAGCTGATTTCGATTGCCGTTTTAGCAATCAATCCCAGCCCAAACAGACCCCATAAAAATCCGGGGGGCGATGGTTCGAGATACGCGGTGATGGCGATGCTGATACTCGAACCTGCCAAGAGGGCTGTTCCATAAAAACGGGCCAGGCTGCGGTCGATACGCCAGAAGTCACGATGGGTGTCGGCGTAGACCATTACCGAACAGAAAACACCGAACAGACCAATCAGGCAGCAGGCCAGCGCGACGGCGGGCAACAGCGCTGTGAAGTCGAACCATAACATGCCGCAGACTAAAATCGCCATGGGTGGCCAGGCGCCGAAGATCACAATTTCCCGACTCAACCAGGATTTCCTGAGTCCGAGAAATGCCCGCCAAGCCCCTTTGGGGTTGCCCAGGTGGCAGATGCTTGAGCCGATCCCGATCACCGTGACGGCAAGCCCGCTGAAGGCGATGGCTAGCAGGGTGGGCAGGCTAACAGATGGAGCGGTGAGCAGTAACAGAGCAAGGATGGTGAACAGACCCGCGCCGGTCTGTGTGAGCGTAAGCATCCAAACAAGAGGGCTATGACCATGCTCGGGTTTGAGCGACTGCTGGTCGGCTGCGACAAGATTTTCAGGAAGGTTCCTGCTGCTTCGGAACGTGGTTGTCGGTTTGGTGTATTCAGAGTTGAATGCACCTGCGATCATCTGTGGGGTGGTTGCGGACGCTTCCTTTTTAACCACCTTAATGGAGATGGCTGCTGACGGACATGACTGGACACAGGCGGGAGCTTCGCCTGCTTTTAAGCGGTCGTAACACATGTCGCACTTGCGAACGATTCCGAGTGCCTCGTTGTATTTGGGCACATCGTAGGGGCATTTGAGAATGCAGTATTGGCAGCCGATACACTGGTCGTCCAGATGGCGCACTATACCCGTTGCAACATCTTTTTCGTAGGCGAGGGTCGGGCATCCGTTCATGCATGCCGGATCAATACAGTGGTGGCAAGCAGAGGTGACCGTCTGCTGTGCAGGTGCGGCCGTGGTGCCACCCGTAAGCATACCCACATCGCGCCACGACTCGGTTTCATCGAGTCCGTTCAGACTATGGCAGGCGACAACACAAGCCTTGCACGCGGTGCATTTATCGAGATCGACTTCAAAGGAAAATTGTTCACCTTCGGCGGGAAGTCCGAGCGGAATGAGGTCGCGATAATACTTTTCCTGGACCGGGACTTCTTCGCGCTCGTGTTTTTGGCTGAACCTCTCCACAGCGGTCAGCGACTGCTGGCGACTGAGAAATTGATCGATCAAATTAGGCGTGGAGACGGGCACTACGTCTCTGTTTAGCATACAGCGTGCCAGAGTGGGTTGAATCAGCGCCAGAGCAGGGCGACGACCAGAGCGACCAGCAGCACCAGTGATGTCCATTTCCAGAAACGAACCGGGTCTCGTTCAAGTAGAGGAAGGTTGCGGGTCTCGATGAACCGGGGGTTCGGCTGTTCCAGGTCGTGGACAAATTCGGACAGGGTGTCGTAGCGGTTTTCCGGACGCAGACTGAGGGCTTTTTTTAATGCTCCATCCATCCAGTAGGGGACCATGGGCTGGTGTTTAAAACTCGGGGTGTATGTCAGCGCGCTAAAGTCACGGAGGCTCGATGCCTTTTCCCACTTGGGTCCGTATGGCTCTTTGCCACCCGTCAGCATGTGGTAAGCGAGCATGGCGATGGAAAACTGGTCGGCCTTGGTGGTGGGCTTGATGTGCAACCTGTATTCAGGGGCGCTGAAATCAACCGTGCCAAGAGCGGATTGACGATCATAGGGGACCTCTATTTCCCGGATGGACGCCACCTGGCATGAGCCATAATCGATCAGTTTGACGCGGCCCTTTTCATCGAGCATGATGTTATCGGGTTTGATATCCTGATGGAGGGTCTCTTTCCGGTGCAGGGCCCTGACTCCTTCAGTGACTTCACGGATGATTCGCACCACTTCCTGGGTATCCGGACGCTTGGCGTGATTCTGAATCCAAGATCCGAGACTGGCTCCTTTGACGTGCTCAATGAGGAAATACAGAAACTTTGGCGTTTTGCTTCCTCGAATCAGTTTGACCAGATGGGGGTGGTCAACACGGCGACCGATCCATTCCTCCATGAGGAAACGTTCGATATAAGCGGGGTCATCCTGGAAATTGACCGAGGGGGTTTTCATCACCATCTGCTGCTTGGTTTCCTGGTCCCTGACCAGGTAGAGCTGGCTGCTCTTGCTGGCACTCAGAACACTTTCAATACGCAATCCGTCGATTGTCATGCCCGGGTCAAGGTCGGGAGGGAAGGGGCGTGCCTTGAGCCGCCGATGCACTTCATCCTGGTCGCCGTCCGGGAGCGCGTCCACGCGGATGATGACACAGCTGAGGTTGTCGCCGCTCCCGTTAGCCAATGCTCGACCGACGATGGTTTCGGCTGCCGTATCCAGATCGTCAGAATTATCTACGATGGTTTTCGTAATTTCATCGGCATGAACAAAGTCATGCACGCCGTCAGTTGTTAGGATGTAGACATCACCCACTTCGAGAGAAGCTTTTCGATAATCGACCTTGAGTTCCATCCCCAGTCCCATGGCCCGGGTTAGGTAACAGGTATCTTCGGAAATGCGGCTTGAGTGGTCGGTTGTCAGGCGTTCGAAGCCACCTTGCCTGAGCCGTGCTATGCGGGTGTCACCAACATGGAAAATGTGTGCGCTGCGTGACTTGAAAACCACGGCGGTGAAGGTGGAGACGTATCCTTTGTGTTCATCCCGAAACTGGCTCCGGCTCTGGCTAGTGAGCCATGAGTTGAGAGCGCCGACGATGCGATGACCGGATGTTTTTACCTGCCACGATTCTGGCGTGCTGTAGTAATCGGCGAGAAAGCCCTGGACGCACATTTCCGCAGCTTCCAGGCCCGCGCTGGCTGCACTGACACCATCGGCAATGACTGCGGCAATGCCTTTGGTGGCTAGCAGGCTGCCTTCAGGTATGCGCACTCCCACGCAGTCTTCATTGACTGGTTTGGCACCTGCTTCGGTCGACTGACCGACGCTGATCGCCATGGTATTCTGGAAGTGCACGGCATCAGTCATAGCACCGGGTGGCCGCATGTCAAAACAGCTTCAGTGCGGTTCAGTCGACTTGCAGAAAGACCTCGTTGTTTTCCACCCTGAGCGGATAGGTTTTCAGATCACTGACATCACCCTCACCGAGGTGTTTTCCGTCCTTGAGGGAGAACGGGGTTTTATGCAGCGGGCATGTCACCTTGTGTCCGGCGCCGGTGCATCCGACAATGCCACGGGACAGGACCATACGCTGATTGTATGGGTTTAAATTCTGCACCGCATACCATTTCTCAGGGCTGCCGTTTTCTGCGATGCGGAATACGGCGATTTGCTGCTCGTTTACTTTGACACAGCTTCCGAGGTCGGCAGGGAAGTCTGAGATGGACCCGACTTTGTTCCAGGAGTTACTCATGATTGTTTTGGTTGTTAGATTAGCTGGCTGAACAGGTGCACGTGCTACATGCGGCACGCTCCTCGTCGGTGGCGGGCCTGATTTGGTTTCTCTCTTGTTTGAAAACCACGGTGTCATCCTCGTCGTCGGAGTTCACGAAGTGGCGGAAGCGCTTCAGCTTTTCCGGATCGTTGATGGCGTTTTTCCATTCACACTCGTAAGTATCGATCAGGTGCTGCATTTGCTCTTCAAGCTCGTCGGCAATTCCCAGGGAGTCATTGATCACCACATCCTGAAGGTGCTTCAGACCTCCTTCGAGCTTGGTCATCCAGGTCGACGTCCGCTCCAGGCGATCGGCTGTCTTGATGTAATACATCAGGAATCGATCAATGTATCTGACCAGCGTCTCCCGGTCAATATCCGTGGCAAACAAGTCGGCGTGGCGCGGGTTCATACCACCGTTACCACAGACGTAGAGGTTCCATCCTTTTTCCGTGGCAATGATACCGAAATCCTTGCTTCTGGCTTCGGCACATTCGCGTGCACAACCGCTCACCGCGGACTTGAGTTTGTGGGGTGAGCGAATCCCGCGGTAGCGTTCCTCCAGATCAATGGCCAGGGTGGTGCTGTCCTGCACTCCGAAACGGCACCAGGTCGAGCCGACACATGACTTCACCGTGCGCAGTGCCTTGCCGTAGGCGTGGCCGGACTCGAAACCCGCGTCCACCAGCTCTTTCCAGATTTCCGGCAACTGATGCACCCGCGCACCGAGTAAATCGATCCGCTGGCCACCGGTCAGTTTCATGTAGAGATTGTATTTTTTGGCCACCTGGCCGATCACGATCAGTTTGTCCGGTGTGATTTCACCACCCGGGATACGGGGAATCACCGAGTAGGTGCCATCCTGCTGGATGTTTGCGAGGTAGACGTCGTTACTGTCCTGCAAGGGAGCATGTTTAAGGATCGGCTCGTTCCAGACCGAGGCGAGGATCGAGGCGGCAGCGGGCTTACAAATCTCGCAACCGAGTCCCTTGCCGTGTTTGGAAATCAGCTCATCGAAGGTTTTGATGCCGGTTGCCCTGACCACTTGATATAACTCCGTGCGTGATAGCTCAAAGTGCTCGCACAAGTGATTGTTGACAGTCACTCCATTCTCCATGAGCTTGGCTTTGAGAATGTCGGTCATCAAAGGAACGCAGCCGCCGCATCCGGTTCCCGCTTTCGTGCAGGCTTTTAAATCGCCAACGGTGCATGCTCCGTTGTCGATCGCCTTGCAAAGCTCACCTTTGGTGACTGCCTCACAAGAACAGATCTGAGCTGAGCTCGGGATATCCGCTGGGCCCATGGCCGCGCCACCGCCATCCTCACCAGCAGGAAGGATCAGACGTACCGGCTCGGGTGGCAGGACCAGCTCGTTGTGGTACATCTGCAGCAGACCACCGTATGCCGAGGCATCGCCAACCAGAATTCCGCCGAGCAGTTTTTTGCCATCTGCGGAAATGACCAGTTTTTTGTAATGTTTGCCAACGGGGTCGTTGATCACAATTTCCCGGGAATCATCGCCCTCGCCGGTTTCAATCTGACCAAAGCTGGCGACATCGGTTCCTAACAGTTTGAGCTTGGTCGACATGTCGGCACCTTCAAATGTGTTTGATCTACCCAGCACTTGATCACTGACAACATCCGCCATCTGATAGCCAGGGGCGACGAGGCCGTAGATCATGCCGTTGAACAGCGCACACTCCCCAATGGCATAGATGTCGGGGTCGGTGGTGAGTAGCTGCTTGTCCACCTGGATGCCGCCACGACCGCCTACGGCGAGGCCTGCATCACGGGCGAGTTCATCACGGGGTTTGATGCCGGCGGAAACGATGATCATATCAACGTCCAGGGTGGTACCATCGGCAAACTCCATCGCAGTGACCTTGTCGTCACCAGCGATATTGGTGGTGTTTTTACTGAGGTTGACACCAATATTGCGTTCCTCGATAAGCGCCTTGAGCATCGCGCCACCTGCCGCGTCGACCTGGCGAGCCATCAGTCGGGGAGCGAACTCGACAACTTCAGTTTTGAGACCGAGATCCTGGGCGGCCTTGGCGGCTTCGAGACCTAGCAGACCGCCGCCAATCACAGCACACCGCTTGCTTTGCTTGGCGTAAGCAGTGATCGCTTCCAGATCCTCAATGGTTCGGTAAACGAAGACCCCATCTTTATTGACACCGGGAACAGGGGGGACAAAGGCATCGGAGCCGGTAGCCATGACGATTTTGTCGTAGCCAACTGTAAGCCCCTTGGCGGAGGTTACTGTTTTTGCCGCGCGGTTGATGGACACGATTTTGTCGCCAACATGAATTTCGATCTCTCGCTCTTGGTACCAATCAAGGGCCGCCATACTGAGGTCTTCTGCCGATTTTCCAGCAAAGTAATCCGAGAGGTGTACGCGGTCGTAGGCGATTCTGGGTTCTTCACAGAATGTAACAATTTGGAATGCCTTGGTGGTATCTTTGTCAGCAAGGCGTTCACAGAATTTGTATCCGACCATGCCATTGCCGATGACAACAATGCGTTCTTTGATTTTTGAGGTGACCATGATGTTTTGTGTTAGTGGGCTTATGCAACTTCAATGAACTCAACGCTGCCGTCTTCCATGACTTCAGCTGTATGGCCGTGGGGCTCTTCGAGAAAGAGTGTAGCGATGAATGATACGGTACTGGATCCTGCGATGATCAGAAAGAACGTGGAGGCGTCAACGAATGAGAAGATGGTTAGGAATACCACGGCACCCACATTGCCATAAGCTCCGGCCATACCTGCGATCTGGCCAGTCATGCGGCGTTGGATCAGTGGCACCATGGCAAACACAGCGCCCTCGCCCGACTGGACAAAAAACGAGCAGGCCATGGTTGCGATCACGGCGACGGCGAGTGGCCATGTCCCGGAAATCTGACTTAAAAGCAGGTAGCCGGCAGCGAGTCCTAACATGAAAATGAGCATGCTTTTACGACGGCCGATTTTATCACTGATGAGACCACCCGCTGGGCGGGCTGCTAGGTTCATAAAGGCAAAACCTGATGCCATTAAACCAGCAACCACGGGGCTGAGTGAGAATGTCTCCATAAAGAACATGGGGAGCATGGAGACGACGGCAAGCTCCGAGCCGAAGGTGACAAAGTAGTTGATGTCGAGAATGGCAACCTGCTTGAATTTATATCTAAACAGCTCAGGAGTTCCGTCCTTCAGCATGTCCTTGTTGACTCGATGGATCTGTGACGTTTGAAAGGCATAGAGGACGACCAAGAAGCCATAGATGATGTAGACGGTAGGTTGACTCAAGAGATTGACGCCACTCGGAGAAAGTTTCCATGCGAGCAATGCCAGTGCGAGATACATCGGGATGGTCATCAGCAGGAGGAAAACGAAATCCCTTTTGCTGCTGACCTCAAGTCCACCCGTTTTTTTGGGTTTGAAGTAAGTTGATCCTTTGGGGGTGTCCCGGACAGAGCGAGAATAGATAAAGCCATAGACAAAAATAATGGCGGCTGTGGTCAGCAGGGCGTAGCGCCACCCATTTTCGCCTCCATAGATGAGGGCAAGTGACGGTAGACTGAATGCAGCGGCAGCCGAACCGAAGTTGCCCCAGCCACCGTAGATACCTTCTGCAAGGCCCACTTTTTTAGCCGGAAACCACTCGCCGACCATCCGTATGCCAATGACAAAACCGGCACCGACAAAGCCCATCAGAAAGCGAGCCATAGCAAGCTGTTCGTAGCTTTGTGCGAGTGCGAAAAATGCACAGAGCACCCCGGAAGCAACCATCAGGAAAGTATAGGTCACCCGTGGTCCGAACTTATCAACGAGTATACCAATGATGATCCGGGCGGGTATGGTAAGAGCAACATTGAGGAGCAATAGTGCCTTCCACTGGGCTTTGGAGAGATCAAATGTCTCCACGATCGCAGCTCCGAGGGGGGCGTGGTTAAACCATACTAGGAAAGTGAGGAAGAAGGCGATCCAGGTAAAATGTAAGGTTCGAATGCTCGGGTCTTTGACGGAGAATACGTTTAGCTTATCAGAGTGCATCTTACGCCTGTATAAGCAACTGCCGTGCCAGCTTTTATCCCAACAACTGCCTGGGCGTGAAAACCGGTGGTTTTCCGTGTTCTAACGTGCGGTTGTTATGTTGTTTTCATTGGCGGTAGATGTCGAGCTGGCTCTGCTTACTGGCCACAGAGCTTAAAACCCAGCCAAACTGCGAGCAGGGTGCCGATGACGGAGGCGATGATGTTGAGCATGGCCAGGGCGGGGGATGCGGAAAACAGTTTATGGGTGTCGAGAGCGAAGGTTGAAAAGGTAGTGAATGCACCAAGGAAACCGGTGACGGCCAGTGGATGAAGCCAGGTGGGATGTTCGTTCCCCTTGGAAGCGATGTATCCAAAGAGGCAGCCGATGAGAAAGCTGCCGAGGAGGTTGCAGGCGAAAATACCTATCGGGAACCGGTGCAGCCGGGTGTGTTCTGCAAGCGACTGAATGCCTGAAGACAGTCCGAACCGGGAAAGGGCACCAAGTCCACCGCCGAGGAAGATGTAGATGAGGTTCATGGGGGGCAGGAGTCGGGAATCGGGAGTCGGGTGGCAGCCAGGAGGGCTTGAACTTTTTTGAAGTCCTTGATGCCCGGGGAAAGTTCGGCGCCGGAGGCGATGTCGAGTGCTGCGGGGTGGACTTGTCGGATGGCATCGGCGGCATTGTCGGGATTGATACCACCGGCCAACAGGATGGGGGTCTCCGGATGCTCGGTGATGAAGGTTTGTGCGTGTGTCCAATCGAATTTTTCACCCGTGCCACCATAAACACCCGGGGCAGGGGTGTCTAACAAGATGGCAGTGGCCCGGTAGTCGGTGATTTTCTCTAACGAATTCTTGTTCTTTACACCAATTGCCTTGATAAAAGGTAATGAGGCATCGGCAAAGGGGGCGCAATACTCCGGTGATTCATCTCCGTGGAACTGGGCAATGTCGATCAAGTCATCCTCCAGTAGTTGCCGCGGGATGTCAGGGAAGGCATTGACAAAGACCCCGACACGGATGATTTTCCCCTTGGATGATTTCAGGAAGGAAGCTGCAATTTCCGGGTTGATGTAGCGTTTTGATTGTGACCAGAAATTGACCCCCAGTGCTTCCACACCCAGCTCGATCAAACGCTCCGCGTCCTTGGCAATGGTGACGCCGCAAATTTTCAGCGATGTTTGGGCTGGATCGAGGAAGGACACTTGGAATGAATAAGTGGATGATTGAAGAATGAATGATTGTCCTGGGGGGGGCGTGCTTGGATTGATGGTGGGCGAGGACGCCTACGCTCCCTTCTTACTCGACGTTCTGGACTTGCTCGCGGATTTTTTCGAGCTCGGTTTTGGCATTCACAATCAGCTGGGCGAGTATGGCGTCGTTGGCTTTGGAGCCTATCGTATTGAACTCACGGTTGATCTCCTGGCAGAGGAAGTCAAGAGGGCGTCCCACAGGTTCGTCAAGCGCGAGGTATTCGCGGAATTTTTCAAAGTGGGAACGGAGACGGGTCACCTCCTCGGTGATGTCACAGCGGTCGGCGAAGAGACCTATTTCCTTGAGCACGCGGTCGTCATCAATATCAATTTCGAGGCCGGATTCGGTCAACCTCCGGTGTAGGTTTTCGCGGTAGCGGGTCAAAACCGAGGGGGCGTGGGAAACGATTTCATGGGCAATGGTTTCCAGAATCGTGACCCGGCTTTCGATGTCGTCATGGAGGTGCTGTCCCTCGTTTGCCCGCATGGCGATCATTTGATCCAATGCTCCTTCAAGTGCCGGGGTGATCGCCTTCAAAGCATCATCGGGATCGGCGGGGTCATCATCGAAATCGAGGATTTCCGGAGTTCTCAGAAAATCGGTGGAGCTTGCTTGCACGGGACGGTCGATGGCATGGGACAGTTCAGTGAAGGCAGCTTCCAGTGCGCGGGCCCGCGATGCGTTGATGCGGATGGAACTGGTGGCACCCTCGGGTTTTTCCAGTTGGATGCTGATACTGACCCGACCACGGGAGAGCCTTTGCATGGCGGCCTTACGGATACCTGCTTCCAGCTCGGCGTAGGCGCGGGGAAGCTGGACAACGACCTCACCTTGTTTCCGGTTGACTGATGACGCCTCGACTCGGGCGGCGATGGTGCTGGTGGCGTGCTCGGCACGACCAAATCCTGTCATTGAGTGCATGGTGGAATTCAGTTGGAAGTGTTCAGTGTTCAGGTTTGGTCAGTGCTGTCTTTTGAGCCCGAGCCATCCTTGGGTTTTTCGTCTTGTTCCGTCTCATCCGATGGATCTGAACCCGTGTCGAAATCATCCTCCGGTGGTTCGTAGGAGTCGGTGGGACGATAGCTTTCGTGTTCGTAGGCCTGCTCTAACTCGTGCTCACTGAAGTCGTAAGTGCCGGTATCCGATTCATCCCCCTCGTCGCCGCTGTGATCCGCGTGGTAGTCATCGTAGTTGCTGGTGTCCGGATAATAATCATCATACTCCGTATCGTCATGATCATCCGTATCTTCCCGGCTGGTCGAGTACGCTGGGGCCGCCAGGAGTTTCTGGCGCAGCTCCTCCTGTTCCTTGAGTTCGGCCTCACGTTCTTTCCTGTTATGGAAGTACGACAGCCAGATACATATCTCGTAGAGGATAATCATCGGAACCGCCAGGAAGGCGAGGGTGGCTACGTCCGGAGTCGGTGTGATGAGCGCGGCTATCACCACGATGGCGAGGATGGCATACGAACGGGTATTGCGCATGATCTCGTAGTTGAGGATGCCCAGTTTGACCATGGTCATCACCACCACGGGCAGCTCGAATGCCACACCGAAGATCAGGGTGAACTGCGTCGCAAACGAGATGTAGTAACCGATTCGCCACTCGTTGGTGACGCCCATTTCCTGACTATAAGTATAGAAGAAATCGAGCACCTTCGGCAGCACGAAGAAGTAGGAAAACAGAACACCTGCCAGGAACAGGCCGAAGCCGATCGCCATGGCCGGCCAGAGGGCTTTTTTCTCGTTTTGTTTCAACCCGGGCAAAATAAACTGCAGGGTGAAAAACAGCAGCAGCGGGAAGGAAATGACGACCCCCGCGAAGAGGGAGAGTTTGATCGAGAGCATAAACCCCTCGGTTGGATTCAGTGCCTGCATCAGCACCAGCTTGCCTCGCGAATCGACTGCGGCATCAGGTCGTTTGCCATCTTCCATGAGGGCAAGGAGCTGTTTGCGCATGTCCTGGTCAATGCCTGGAAATTTTTCAATGAATCGGGTTCCGGACTTGTCAGAGTTTTCCATATCAATCGCGGCACGGTAATAGCGCACACTCTCGGAGTGGAACTTGAGCTTGTGTTTGTTGTCTGGATCGACGTGATTGTAATAATATTCCTGTTGCTCGGGTGTAAAGCCGGCAACATCACGGTCCGCTTTCTTGGCGAGCTCCCAGGTGTCGAGGTCGATCTCAACCGGCCCCTCGGGCATTTTATCCTTCTGGCTGACCTGCCACACCTGTTCGACGGGGCGGCGGATGATTTCCATCAGTTCGTTGCGGAAAACAAAACAAAAACCCATGGCGATGACCAAGGTCAGGACAATACGTGTAATCACCACACGCAGGTCTTCGAGATGCTCCAGGAAGGGCTTCTCCTCGTCTTCATGCGTCTTGTCACGCAACTGGAATAGTTTTTTTAGCACAAACATGCGTCGTATATCAGCCCCTCCTTCGGGGTTGGGCATGTCTTTAGCTTACCGGGGCGTGCTTGGAAAGCATGGATGTTACGAACTCTCGGGTTCATTTGCCATTAATTCGCGGCATCTTCCATGGTGCCTCCCTGAAGACGTCGTTTGAGGGCGGTCAGACCTTTCCTGATGATCCCCCAAGTCCTGCGGGAGAGCCAGACGGCAAGGAGCACGATGGCGAGAAAGACAAAAAACGATACCACAGGAGCAACGGCCATCAATCCCAGCCCCCCCAGAACCAGGCCATCCTCCCCCAGGCTGGCCACGGCATTGGACACAGGCTCCGGTGACATGTTGATCAGTAGCCGGCCACCGGCCTTGGTCGCGTGGGTAACAAGCGTTGTGCTGCCACTCAGCAGGGCTGCAATCACCGAGACAACCGGATCCATTTCCCCGAGAGCCGCCAGCGCGAGCAAGGTGCCGCCAACCGGGCGAATCAATGTGTGAATGGCATCCCAACTGCTGTCAATCCAAGGTATCTTGTCAGCAAAGAACTCAAGAAGAAACAACACACCCGCAATACCAATGATCCAGGGATTCGCCAGAACATCCAGACTTTCGTATTTCTCCGCAAGATTGATCCAGTTAAACCTCACCGCCAGCCCGGCCAGGAAGGTCGTCAAATAGAGGTTGATCCCGGACAAGGTAGCGAATCCGAGTGCCACACCCAGCAGTGAAAGAGTTTCCATGCGCGTAACTTAGACCTATTTGAATGATACGCGATTGGAAAAATACGTATAATTTACAACCAATCCCGGAATTGTCGCTATATATGATAAGATACATTGAATACTTGCATTGTAGAGATACCTTATTGCGATCCATCATCATAAATGCGTCAATTCTTCTCAGCGACCGTCAATGTTGTTACAATGTAAAAATTGGTTGTTTTTGTCGTCGATACGGGATAATGTAATACGTGATCCTTGGCAGGAGATCAATAATTTTCAGATGAATCCATTTCCGCACAACGACCAACACACATCCATGAACACACAACGACGAGAGCCTCAGACCTGTCCATGCCGGTCAAAGAAGTATGGGCAGCGCGGATTTGCCCTGATTGCCACGGTATCAGTGATGAGCCTCCTCATTCTGATAGCTCTGGCCATGCTGAGCCTAACAACCATTGAGGTGAGGCAGGCGCAGAATTCCAACGATCAGGCTATACAGCCCAGGCAAATGCCCGCCTGGCCTTGATGATTGCGATTGGCCAGCTCCAGAAATCAGCAGGACCGGATCAGAGGGTTACCGCTAATGCGAGTATTTTTGACGAGTTCCCCGATACTTTGGAAATCGACGGAGTTGCTTTGCCTCATACTGTGGGATCATGGTCTACGGTGACTTCAGACCGAAATCCTATCATTTATCAAAAACCTAATGGTGCGCATGCCGACAGAAGAAACCCTACAGATCCTGAATTCATGGATCATCGGGAAAATGTCTTTTCGTGGTTGATCAGTGGGTCAGAAGACAAATCTTTTGATCCGAGAACCATTCAACTTACTGCTGGAAAAGATGCAGTGGTTATCGGCTTTAAAGATGGTGCCGGGATTCTAGCTCCTTTAGTCGCGTCCAATAGCCAGGGAGCAGGTACATCCAAAGGTGGCTATGCCTACCATGTGAGCGATCTGGGGGTAATGGCTCCGATTATCCAGCATAATAAACACGTCACGGAGCTCCCCTCGGTCGACAACCCTCAAAACGGGGGGTATGGAAACCTCTACACTGGGACCAAACGACCATACGGCAACCTCACCGAAACCCAGCAGGCGCTTGCCGAGATTTCCGAGGATGTTATAATAGAGAACGAAGGTCTGGACTCTCGTTATCTTAGCTATGGCACGGCATCCATTAATCCTGATGGCTCCACCAATGGCGATGCCCGAAAGTTCCTTCATGATAATGATCAAGAGTTCACCCGATCCAACAAAGCGCTGATCGTCAATACTTTGACGGGAGGCTTTAAAACGGATCTCACGCCATACTTCAGATCGACCTCCGAAGCCGGTGAGGGTTCCCTGGTAGGCAGCAAAGGTACTATACTAAAGGACTCTGACCCCTTGCTAACACACGAGCGATTTGTGCAGTTTTCACCGAAGTTTGGTGCCCTGCGCGATTACATGCAACTGGGTCGATTGGCTGGATCCAATCGTTCCATGGCACCGAGAACCGCCAAGTATGGCGGGGGGGCGTCCAATGACTACCCTGACCCTACCATGGTCGTGAAACATGGTGTTCATCCCGTTATTGCCGAATACAGTGTTTTTGCCCGGCCAGTCATCGATCCCTCATCACCTTCGAATGTTTCCCTGCTGATCTACCCAAGGGTGACGTTGTGGAACCCATACAACGTGACACTTGATACCACCGGTTATTTTGTCCAAATCAATCAGCGGAGCTATATGAAAATACAGGTTGATGATGACAATAATGGCGATGGTTCGAATGATGAATACGCTTACACAAGCCCTTACTGGGGAAGTGCTCTGCCAAATGATGGTGCACGTTCGCGTCCGAGCTATATGTTTTTCTATCTTGATCCGGTGGCGATGGAGCCAGGGCAGTCACTGGTATTCACACCGGCCAATACCCAGACTCAAAAACTGCAATTACGGGATGGAAATATCCAATCAAATCGTTTGTCAGCCAGTGCCGATATCAGCGACTTGAATTGCTTTTACGTCAATATGAGCGGGCCTGCCGCAGATACGGCTAATAGTTTGCAATATAAATTTCTACGTTATTGGGAAAACGGTTACCACATCGGGTATGAGGAATCGACCTCTGCACGCCTACGTATTGCCAATGGATCAACTAACTATGCTGGGGTCATTGCAGGTTCAGAAGAAAATCCCAATTTCCCCATCGTCCACACGCTGGATATTCATAACTGGATTCGCGGAAATGAGGGTCGATGGCATGATATCAACCGCCCCTGGTTACCGGTCTTGAAAATCAATACGGCAAATACTGTGCCGCCAGACAATCGAACCAAATTGGGCATCCGCCTCAAAGCATTCAATGAAACAGCCGAGAACATGACCAATGTCCCACAGGGCTTCTGGCATTACCCCCTCCTGGAAATGGCTAACATGCGTTCTCCTTTTTATCGCCGCACTCCCTGGGACTGGATATTTGCCAATCCAACAGTTCTACATGAATACTCTTTCGGCCCTTTTGCCAGTGATGACCAAGAACAGCCTGGGTATCTCGACCCGTTCACCCTGCCTCGTTACGTGAGAGGGGTTTCAGAAACGTCTCCATTTATGGATTCAAGCAGTTCGTCTACCCTTCGATATGTCTTGTTCGATGTGCCTTTGCCGAACATGGAGACATTCTCATTGGCGCAGCTGCGTCAAGCGTCGCTCACACATGAATTCAGTGCGCCCAGCTATATCATAGGAGAAAGCCTGGTGCCCGTAACCGCTCCCCGCGACAGCAGTGCCCTGTCTGTCAACGAATACACGACTCATTGGTGGCAGGGGCTTAAACAATCCAGAGTCCCTCAGTATGCCACCTGGTGGCAGGATGAATACGACCCTTCTAACCATTATTCGGCTTACGACTATCGTTTCGAGACGAACCATGCACTTTGGGATCAATATTTTTTCTCAACAATACCTGAAAACGGATTGCTCAGCTCCTATCGAGAGCGTGGATCCTTGCCAAACCCCCGGATGGAGGTTGCCAATGATCCAGGACTTGACCTGTCCACCCCATCCTTGTCCAAGGCTGATAACATCGCTCGTTTTTTACGGATGCACAATCATCACTCCGTAAATTCGACGAGTGCTATCGCGTGGAAATCGCTACTTTCGATGAATATGGGAATGGATATTGCAAGTGGCAATACGGGTGAGAAGGCCGTGCCGTTCCCCGGCAGTTCCCAGCCAACGGGTGATGGCCTTACCTCGACAACATCTTTGGATAGCGAGCTATGGTCAGGATACAGGCAGCTTACAAGTAGCGAAATTGATTTGTTAGCCAAAGAAATTGTGGCACAGGTAAAACGACGTGCCCCCTTCATTTCGTTGTCAGATTTCGTCAACCGGCGGTTGATGACGGCGGACATCGACGAGAAGGCTGCCCCTGATGTTTCAGGACAGTCAGAAAAAGATCTTCTGAGTTATGCTGGTGCCCTTGAGGTGGCTGTTCGCAAATCCGCTTTAAACGCGGGCCTTCAAGATTTCCAGGTTACGTCAGCGTCTTCATATGTTGCCCCGGCATTCACTGCTGAGAGGATCAATACCGCGAATGCTCCAACTGAGCGTTTTGCCAATGCTCCAGCTCACCTGACCCAGGGTAAGATTCTTGAAAGCATTGGTGCGAACTTGACGGCTCGTTCAGATTCATTCCGTATCCGAGCTTATGGGGAAGCTCAGGACGCAAAAGGGAATGTGACGGCCCGCGCGTATTGCGAGGCTATTGTCCAGCGCACATCAGAATATGTTGATGCGCGGGCTGATGATGCCACTACAAGGTATGATGACCTGACATCTGCCGTAAACAAGGAGCATGGGAGACGTTTTGTGATCGAATCCTTCCGTTGGTTGGCCAACGATGAAATGGATCGCATTAACTGATGCTTCATCGGTGACTCGTTCGGAATTGAACCAATTAGCTATTGTTGTGAGTAAAGTATCCATTAACCCGATTATTATTACCTGTTTATCCTGCTTGTTTGTTATCGATGCGGGCATTTTGCGAGCGCAGGAAAGTGAACCCACTACGGAGCGGAGCACGAAAAAGAAGCTTCTGAATGTCAGGTTCGTGGCTCTTGGCCATCGTCGCTTGGCAAAATTTGATCGCAGTAAGGAAGCCAAGGTTATCAAAATCAAAACTCCCGATGGCGACACCATCGAGGAAATCATACCGGCTGGTGTACCTACTGAAATCATGGGGAAGAAGTTCGAGTATCTTCCCTCGTTAGTTTATATGCCTAACAAAGACCATGATACGGGAGAGCGGTTTTCGATTTCGCCACTTACTTTGAATGCGTGCAGCAAGGAAAGTATTATCACTCATCGTCAGCGGCTTGATGTGTATCTTAGACAAAGCTCTGGAGACAAGGGTGGGGAGCAAGAGTTGGTGAAATATGTGTCGTCACCGGTAGGTGAACACCAATCCCATATGCTGGTAGCCTTGGTTAATAAATACAACCAGCTCGAAGGATGGAAAACTCCGGTTACGAAATCATTCGACACAAGCCCTGAGCAATTACCCATCGGTTCTCTGCTCGTATTCAACGGCACACCTTATCGTATAGAAGTGGACTTTATGGCGGACAACAAGATGAATACTGTTACCGTGAAGCCCCTTGACTCACTCAAATTAAAACCCACGGTGAACAAAGAGGCGAGGACCATCCTGAGAGCTAGATTAGTGGCACTTAATGGAGTTAAGAAACAGTTCTACTACAATTCCCTCCGTATTAAGAAAGATGGTAGATCCTACTTGTTTGCCTACTTTGACCCAAGACGACAAACTTCTAACCCTGCCGGAATGGTGCAGTTTTCCGATGAGATCAAATCACCTATACCACAACCAGTTGCACCTTGACCCCACAGCACCGTGCTGACCACAAACAGGAGGACTGCCTAGGCCGACTCCTACCACCAGGGCCAGGCTTTGACGTTTTTAGGTGCAATCCGTGCTGGATCGTGTATGTATGTCTTGGAACGGGTAGGGGGATAAGTTATGAGTGCGTCTTTGCAAGCGAGCACGTGTTCGGCCACGGTGGCCAGTATGCTGTTATGGGGTGGTTGTGCTCCCATGGCGTCGACTCCTTGGGATGCCACTGCGGAGAAGCCCCGGGAGGATCAGCGTGACCTGCTCTATCAGTCGCGCAAGTGGGTAGTAGACCATGGTCGGGTGCAGGCGAGGGACCGCATGGCAAAAGCCCTGGCGCAGCGGGATGAGTCCGGCGGATTGCTTGAATCCCGGATGATGGCGGCCAACAGCGACAAGGCACTTGTTTTTCCTGACTCGTTACACACGATCCCGATGGAGCAGAGGAAACGGATAGGGGTCTTTTTTGTGTTAGGTCTCGATGAAGAAGGGGGCAGGGCTGGTCCAATCATCCAGAAAGCCTCCGTGCACATGTGCCAGTTAGGTTTCCGGGCCAAGGTCATTGCCGGCACTCATCGGAAAACGGCGCAGGAAAATGCCTCGGTGATCGCGGCGGAGCTCAAGGAGATCCTGCCTCACGTCGACAAGGCGGTCTTGTTAGGCTTTTCGCGCGGTTCGACAGATATTGTCCATTTCTGGCTCGGGAAATCGCGTGACATCCCCGTGCATGATTTGAAAAAAATCAGATTGTGGGTCAACTTTGCGGGCGTGATCAGGGGTTCATTGTTTGCCCGTTGGGTCGCGACGGGGAAAGACCCGTTGGCGTGGGGCGCCCGTGGTATTTTAAACGCAAAAAGCCGTTGCCCACGCGCCTCGATGCTCGATGTGGCATCCATCGCCTACGACCGCTGGGCGGCTCCTGACGCGAAGTTTCCCGCTGCTGTCAAACGCAGTATTCACGTGATTAACTTTGTGGTTATACCGGATGGCCCCGACGGCTGGCCGGCCCATGATCCTTACAACAACTTCCTCACCAAGAAGGCTTCGTCAAGCGGCCCCGTGATGGGACCCTGTGATGGCATGGTCGAATCCGCCGCGGCAATTCTTCCTCATCATGCCGGTATGAAGCAATCCATCATCCGTGTCCGTGGCGAGCACCTGATCTTAAGCGGCCAATACCTCAATGGCAATCAGGTGTCCTCCCAGTATCACCAAGGCAGCCGGGCCCGCCTTGATTCGGGTGGCCAGCTGATGGACGATTTCTTCAGGGCAATGCCAAAATCACTGCTGAAGTAGCTTTGTCAGCAAGCTTCCCTGACAATCCTGACAACATCCCGGTGGATTTCCTCAATGGGCGCCTCCGTATTGATGACATGGGCGAACGGCTCACCCTTGAGGCCGAGGAAGAGGTCGCGGCAAAACTGCAGTGACTCCCGTTTTTCAAACTCATTGGCTTCTCCATCCCGGCCCCCGATGCGCTCGAGCGCGATATCGACGGGGAGGTCGAGGATGATCAGGATATCCGGCTTGGGGGCAAAGGCCTCGTTCTGCCCACGAATCTCTGCGGGGTCGATTCCACGGGCACCTTGGTAGGCCATGCTGGAGAAATAATAGCGGTCGAGGATGACGATGCCACCACGTTCAACGGTCGGACGGATCAATTCCTCGACGTGTTGCCGCCGGTCCTTGAGAAAATACTCCAGCTCGTCTTCGATGGTAAGTCTACCCGTCGTAGCGCTTTCGCGGAGTTTGCGTCCCCACGGGCCATTGGTCGGCTCGAAACTCTGCACCACCTCGTGCCCCTCCTGGCGCAGGACTTCGGCCAGCATCGTGGCCTGGGTCGATTTCCCCGTGCCGTCAATGCCTTCAATAACAATCAGTTTTCCTTCGAGGTTTGTCACTTGGTTTTTGGAGTGCGGACGGCTTGCCTCCGCTTTGCGGTCTGGTGCATCTTGCTTCGGGCGGTGGGGTTTCATCGTGTGGGTCTTGATGGGTTGGTGATAGAGCTGCTGGCCGGGATAAAATCGGCAAGCCGGTTCAGAGAAAGCGGAGGCAAGCCGTCCGCACTCCAGGTTTAGCATATCCTGGTCCAGGCATCCATGCCTCCGGTAACATTGCGGACGTTGGTAAACCCTTCCTGCTCCAGGTATTGCATGACGCGGAGACTGCGGCCACCGGACTTGCACAGGATGAGAAGTTCCTTGTTGGTTCCCATTTCCTTGAGTTCCGGCACCACAGAGGGGATCCGGGCCATGGGAACGAGGCGGGCGGCCTCGATGCTGACCACGCTGTGTTCCCACGGTTCACGGACATCGATGAGCACTCCGTCGAAACTTCCACTGAGTTTGGCTTTCAACGACTCGACACTAATTTCACCCGGTGTATCCAGCAGGGAAGGGGGCTCGGGGATACCGCAAAAGCCCTGGTAGTCGATGAGTCCGGTCACGGTCGGCTGGTCCCCGCAGAGTGGACACTCGGGGTCACGTCGCAGTTTAAACTCACGGAAGCTGGTGTGCAGCGCATCGTAGTGAATCAGGCGCCCCAGTGGTGGCTCTCCGGCACCTAACAACAACTTGATCGCCTCCATCGCCTGCAGGCTGCCCATAATGCCGGGGAGCACGCCTAACACACCCGCCTCGGCACAGCTGGGCACACTGCCGGGGTCGGGAGGCTGGGGGAGCATACAGCGGTAACACGGCCCCCCCAGATGCGGGGCAAAAACGCTGAGCTGGCCTTCGAATTGGAAAATAGAGGCGTAGATGTTGGGTTTTTTCAGGAAAAAGGCGACATCGTTGCTGAGGTAGCGCGTCGGGAAGTTGTCGGTGCCATCGATGATGATATCGTATTGGGCTGCTATCTCCATGGCATTTCCAGAGGTGAAATGACAGGCGTGTTTTTCCACCTGCACATGTGGATTGACATCCTGAAGCCGGGCGGCACCGCTCTCGAGCTTGCTGATACCCAGGCTTGATTGCCCGTGGAGGATCTGGCGTTGCAGATTGGAGAGTTCGACCACATCGGAATCGACAATGCCTATCCTGCCGACCCCGGCGGCAGCCAGGTAAAGTGTTGACGGTGAGCCAAGGCCACCCGCACCGATGCAGAGAACCGACGCATCTTTCAGCTTTTCCTGCCCCTCCATCCCGACCTGGGAGAGAGAGAAGTGGCGTGCATAGCGGGCCTGTTCTTCAGTGCTGAGCATGCGGGATAGTGGTGTGTGAATGTGGAGAAGTGAATCCTAATCTGGACTTAGCGGGCGTTTCGGTAGCGGGCCTTGGGATAGCCTCTTGCCTTGCTGCTTTCATTGAGCAGGATTTGCACGGCTTTTTCAAGTTGCACATCCTTGCCGCGACTGAGTTCGCCTGGCTTGTTCCACAAGCTCACGTCGGGTTTGGCGCCATTGAGTTCGAGGTCTTTTCCATCGATGGCACTGAACCATCCCCGGAAGGGAAGGCGCATGTGGGCGATATTGAGCAGCTTGGTGCTACCCGTGGAGATGACCCCACCAGCGGTAGCGACCCCGACCACTTTACCACGTTTGAGATTGCGGATGGCATGGACAAAAATCTCAGCATTGGAGAAGCTGTTTTGGTTACAGAGCACGATGATGGGTTTGTGCCACGTTGCATAGACAATACGGTCCTGCGGATATCCCGCCCCTCCATTGCGGGGGACGGTAAAGGCATGCCGTGGCTGGCAGAGGGCCGTTAACAAGTGGTCGCTGGTAAAACCACCACCATTGTCGCGCACGTCGATAACCAGTCCTTCTTTTCCCGCTCCTTGTTCATAGAGGTGATGTTCAAACTTTTCAAACTCGTCCCACATCATCTTGGCCACGTGAATGTAGCCGAGCTTGCCCCCCGAGGCCTTGTCGACAGCCTGGGCCGCCTGGTCAAGGCGTGCATTTTGTTCCAGCCTGCGGGCGGCGGTGTAACTGATGGGCAGGATCTTGACATCACGTTCCTCGCCTTCCGAGTTAGTGACCGTCAATTGCACCGGCTCACCTGCACGCCGGTTGAGGTGCCGGGTGAGCGGGGCATGTTGTGCAATCTCCACACCGTCAACCCTGGTGATGATCTCGCCGATTTCAATTTGGGAAGCAAGCTGGTCCGCCGGGCCTCGTGGGAATACATCTTTCACTTTCCATCCTTTGCCTTGGAAACCTTCATCGAAACGCAAGCCCAGGTGGACGGTCGACTCTTGCCATTTTCTACCCGGAGACCAAGGTTTGGGCCACACGGTTGAGAGGAAGCCGGTGTGCGAGGCATTGAGCTCACCGAGCATCATCCGGGTGACGCGGTCAAAATCCTTGGAGTTGGTTTCCCCGGCGGCGATATCCTCGTATTTTTCGCGGATGCTGTTCCAGTCACGGTTATTCATCGACGGGTCGTAGAAGGTATCACGCATGGTTTTCCATGCGGTGCGGAAAATCATGCGTTTCCATGCCTCAAGATTGCGGTGGGCGTAGACCGAAAAGGTATACTTGGTGTTTTTCCCTCCGGCGAGAACAGCGGGGACACCTTCGGAAATCCAGAAGAGCTGGCCTTTGTCGGTCATCCTGATCGGGGTGCCGTAGGCGTCTGCAAACTTGACGGGTTTGGCATCCGGCTTCGCCTCCACCGCATAGGTGGTTTTTCCGCCTCTCGCTTGGAACAGGATGCGTTTGGAGTCATTGTTCCAGATGAGTCTGGTGGGCGTGACCCCCTTGACGGTGATTTTCTGAAGCCTCTGATGCACGTTTTCCAGGTCAAAGGTCTCTTGCTCATATTCCTGCTCCTGCTGGCCGCCCGTTAGAGTCCTTATGACCTTTTTGACGCTCTTCTTTGCGTTTCCTTTGTAGGCCGGATCCTTTTCCATCGCTTTGCGGGCCCGCTCCCGGGTTTCCCCGTGCCTGTCCTTGGCGCGGTCGGATTTATAGAGGTCCAGAAAGAAGATGTCATATTCCTCCTTGTGGTGCCTGCCTACGAATGCGAGTCGGCGGCCATCGGGCGACCACACGGGCGAAAAGTCGCGGTCCGGGTGGCAACTGATATTGACGGGGGCAGAGCTGCCATCGGATGGGATGATGGAGACGTCCGGGTTAAAGTCGTCATCCTCACTGGTGTAGGCAAGCCACTTCCCGTCGGGTGACCAGCGCACGCTGGGAGAACTCCACGACTCCAGCAGTCGGGTCGGCTCGGTCCCGTCGGGGTTGCTGACCCAGAGGTTTCCGGGATAAGTGGTGTAGGCGATTTTCCTTCCCTTAGGTCCCGGATAGATGCTTTCAGGACGTTCCGAGGCGTTGACAATGACGCTGTGTCCACAGTCTTCAGCTTCCCACCAGTATTGGTTGGGGTTTGATTTTTCAAGCCTGCGAATCTCCGTGTCGATGCCGTCGTCGTACAGGTGGAAGATGGATTTCCCATCGTGGGAAAACCAGACATCCTTCTCGTGTCCGCTTGTAAAAGTCAGGCGATGGGGTTTTCGCAGAATGGTATCCATTGCCCAGATATCGCCCTCGGCGATGAAGACGATTTCCAGGCCGCTCGGTGAAAAGGATGCATCATTGGTCAACCTGATAACCCGTTCCTGGGTCGCCTGGTCGGCCAGGTCCTCGTCATGCCACAAGTCGAGTTTCTGAGGTTGCCCGGCATCGTTTTCCGCCTTGGTGAGCGGCAGGACATAGAGGTCAAACAGATGACGGAAAATGATGGCCCCTCCTTGTCGGGCAATGGCTGGCTGAAGGACACTGTCGTCTTCAAAATGCGTGACCTGCCTGTCGTTGCCATCCTTGTCATGGAACCACAGGTTGAAACCGTTAGGGCTTCCCTTGGTGTAGAAAAAACCTGAGCCGTCAGGGTGGAAGACCGGGCTCCGGCAACCGTTCTCACTGGCGACCGGTTGGGTGAATGATTCACCCTCGTTGATCCAGACCTGGCTTGCCATCGTACCATGGTATCCTTTGCGATAAATCTCCACACCTTCGCGCGTGAAGATGATGGACTTGCCGTCAGGAGAGAACCTACCGTATTCGGCATAAGCAGGGAAGGCCAGCTTCTCGGGTGATTTGCCATCGAGACTGACCTGAAAGAGTCGGAACGGCCTCAGGCCCGGGAAATCCCTGAGTCCACGGACGAGGATGGATTTTCCGTCAGGGGCAATGTCTTCCAGGGCCGAGCCTTCACTGTGGAAGGTGAGCTGGCGGGCGCGGCCACCGCTACTCGACATCATGAACACCTGGTTTCCTCCATCGCGGGTGCTCATAAAACAGATCGACTTGCCATCGGGTGTGTAAACGGGGGAAGAGTCCCACGCGGGATGGGTTGTGAGCCGTTCGGCCTTGCCTCCTGATGCCGCCGCCGTCCAGATGTCACCGTGCCATGAGAACAAGATCCTGGTGCCATCGGGCGACAAGGCAGGGAAGGCAGCCATTTTGATCGGATGGGATGCCACAACTGCGGGGCAGGACAGGGTGATGAATAGGGAGACGAGTAATCGGGTGTGTCTGAACATGGAGAAGTAGCGAAGTATTGAAATTGAAGTGGAAAGCGAATCACGGCGCGCGGCTGCCCCTTCCGGTCACAGGGTGGGCGTGCCCCATACTAACAAGTCACGGTTTACACGATGTTAGAAGGTTCTAGCTGCTGAGCTTCTGCTCGTGCTCGGGATCGGGTGCGGCACCATGGTCAAGTGCCTTGCGGTAAAATTCCAGGGCATCTTTTTTGCGCTTCTGCTGAAGGTGCAGGACGGACAGGTTGTAATAGGCATCCGCACTTGTGGGGTCCAGCTTGATGGCATTGAGGAAGTGTTCTTCAGCCTGCTGGTAGCGTTTTCCCGCACCTGCCAGATTTCCGAGATAGAGGTGGGCGCGGGCGTTGCCGGGTTTGATGTCGAGTGCGCGCTCAAACGCATTGCGGGCTCCGTCGAGATTGTTGTTTTTATACTGGGCAATGCCTAACATGTAGTGTGCGTAGCTGCTATTCTCGCGCATGGTGATCGCCTCGTTGAAAATATCGACGGCGTCCGGGTAGTTTTCAGTTTTCAGCTCCACGACCCCCCGGTTGCAAAGAGTCGGGAAATGACCTGGAAAACGCTCGTCCATATCCAACAGGATTTGGCGCGCCGCTTCATACCGGCCTTTTTCAAAGGCGCGTTTCATCAGCGGGGTATAGGTCTGGATCTCTGTTTCCAAGGCATCCCCGTAGGCTCGCGCATGGGCGAGGGGGACACGCTCCGGGTTTCTAAATTCGCCGTCGGGACGGCGCATGGCGACAAGTTCCTTTTCCTGGTCGGTCAACTCGACATTGGCGTTGCGGATGTCTTTGAATGCTTCTGCCATGCCGGTGATGGTCGATTTTGATTTTTGATATGCGTCCCAAAGTATTTTCTCACCCATGCGTCGGCGTTCCTGGGCGGCGATCAGCCGTTTTACGGTGCCGCGAAGTATTTCGATCTCCTCCTGGTTCCCACTTTGGTCCGGGTGGGTTTGAGCCTCGGCCAGTGCCGCCTTGGCGTCACGCAGCTGGCTTTCCAGGGATTTGATCATCATGCCGTGGTTGGCCTGTTCCTGCTGGTAACGCATGATGCGGGTTTTGGCGATCGCCAGATCGCTGCGGGCCTCGACCAGCTCGTCCTTGGTGGCGTTGTGATTGGACTCGAGAAACTTGAGCCTGTCCAAGGCCTGTTTGAGTTCGCGTCCGAGGCGCATGTTCTCGGTGATCAGTTTCTGCACGCCCTTGGAGTCACTTTGTTTGAGGATGTTCGCCAAGGCATCGCGCTCGACCCTCAGGGCGTCCCGCTCCTCGGTGAGTTCCTTGATGGTGGTCTGGGATTCATCCAGTCGGCGTTGCATCTGCGCGACACGGGCATTGGCTTGACCAAGCTCCTGTCGGGTTTTCTCGAGTAAGGCGGTCACGTTCTTGAGGTCTCTCCGGAGGGCTTCGATCGCCTTGTTGTCCCCTTTTTTGACCGCCTGCATCTGGGCTTCGATCCTGGCGTGTTCTTTTTGGGCCAGGTCGAGTTCATCCTTGCGCTGGAGAGCGATTTTTTCGGCTGCCTGCCTTTTTCGCTCTGATTCCTTTAATGCGCGCGCCGTGATATCGAGCTCCCGCTCACGGGTGCGTTTCTCACGGGTGAGACGGTCCATATCCTGCTGGAGTGGTGCCCGGGCAAGGATATCGCGCAGGGTGTTAATCTCGCGATCCTTCGTGGCAATGAGGTCGATGAGTCGCTGTTGCTCGGCCGTGCTGCCCTGCTTCATGGCTTGGCTTTTCTGAAGTTCGGCGCGTAGTGATTTGTTTTCGCTCTCCATCTGCTGGAGCTGGCGCAGCAGCTTGGCATCGGCGGCCGAAACCCGGGTGGCAGGGGGAAGTGCGGGCACCGTTGGCGCTGTTGGTCTGACCGGTTTGCTGGGAATGCGTTGCTGGCCGCTACCTGCCGGCTTGTTCGCGGCAACGTCAGGTTTGGGCTCTGGCCCACCTTCCACCAGGTCGCGTGTCTTGGCGTTTTTACCCGCCAGTTCGGCCGCCGCTTTGGGTTCAATGAGAGTGATCGCTTCCTTGGTGCTTTCCACCCTGCCTTCGACCAGATGAGGCTTCCAGTTTTTGTGGAAGCGACTGAGCACGTCGTAATACTTGGCTGCTTGGCGGTATTTCTGCCAGGCTTCGCTGAACTTGCCTTCCTTTTCGAGTTTTTCAGCCCTTTGAATCTCAAGCCATGCTTGGAAAAAAACATCCGACGGGTCGAGGGCACGAGGGTCCGATTGTGCCGGAAGTGGCGACACAAAGGACCCGAAGATCATGGGTATCAAGAGCAAGAGAGGCATGACGCCCCGGATCAGTAGGTGGTGTGGGGTGCTCATGGGCCGGACAAGCTAGTCAATTTCAACCTCCCTTGCAAACCGAAAAGTTGAATCCGGAAAATCGTCCAAACGGTGCATGTGGAGGGGAGGACGAGCAAGTTTTAACCCGTTTGTGATTTCAAAGTTCTTGCCAATAGTCAGGGCAATCGCTAGGCAGGGGGCGCAATGAAAGTAATTATGATTTATGGCAGTGCCAATGATGTTCCCTTCATGGAGCCTGCCCGGACGTATTTGAAGGAAAACGAAGTGCCGTACGAGGAAACCGTGCTCTCCGCCCACCGTAATTTGAGTGAGCTGATTGATTACTTGGCCAAACTGGAGGAAACCGGTGAAAAAGCCGTGATCCTGGCCATTGCCGGCCTTGCCGCGGCCCTTCCCGGCGTGGTGGTGATGAAGACATCGCTTCCAGTGATCGGTGTGCCGGTTCCGGGAGGCCCGCTCAACGGTATCGATGCCCTGCTTTCCATCAGCCAGCTTCCCGGCGGTGTTCCCGCCACAACCGTCGGCCTTCACAGCAAGGCGCCGATGAATGCCGCTATGGCTGCACATCGCATTATTCAACTGGCGGAACGTCCCTGAAAAAGCATGCCCCGCACGCTGACAGAAGCTGATATCTCCGAGGGAGTTGAGAAACTCACCGGGATGATCCGTATGGGCAACCCCAAGGGGGATTTTGCCCTCGTCGGGGTGCGCAGTCGGGGTGACGAGGTGGCCGAAAGGATTCTCAGCCAACTAGCCGAGGCCGGAATCAAGGTGCCGATGGGGATTCTCGACATTTCACTGTACCGGGATGACCTGGCGCACCTGAACTCGAACCCGAAGCTTCAGGGCAGCGAGCTTCCGTTCGCGGTCGATGGTGCCCGTGTCATCCTTGTCGATGACGTGCTGTTCACCGGCCGCACCGTCCGGGCTGCGATCGATGCGTTGATGGATTACGGTCGGCCCGCCAAGATCGAACTGGCGGTCTTGATTGATCGTGGTCACCGGGAACTGCCGTTTGCCCCCGACTACGTGGGAATCAAGCTGGAAACAAAGCGGCTGGACTACGTGGACGTGAAGCTGAAGCGAACCGACGGGCTCGATCAGGTGGAAGTGACTGAAAATGACGATTGATGACGGAAATCCCTGACCACAAGCATACGGGCAACGATCTTGAAGAGATGCGTAGGCGTAATGCTTTTGCGGTAAGGCCACCGGTCCAGCATATCAAAAACCAGGCAGTGAATCCGCTTCTTCTCGGCCTGGCGTATATTCTCTGCCTTAGCGGTGCGGGGCTGGCCATCGGGGCACTCTACCTTCCCGCCATCACATGCGCCGCCCTATCGCTGCTCTTTACCCTTTTCATTTTCTGGAAAAAACCCCGGTCCCGGCATCACGCGGCAATAATGGCGATCATATCATTGCTTGTGCTTGTGTTCGGAACCGTGTATTACCTCGAGCAGTTCGAGCAGACAGCCCATGACGCGCAAGGACCTATTAGATATTGAATCACTCAGCCGGGAGGAAATCGAGCACTTGCTCGATCAAGCCGGCCCCTTCAAGGAATTATTTACCCGGTCGGTCAAAAAGGTTCCGGCTCTCAAAGGAAAATCCGTCCTTACTCTTTTCTACGAGCCCAGCACCCGGACTCTGTCGTCGTTCGAGGTGGCGGCCAAACGCCTCTCCGCCGACGTCACGACCTTCGACGTACCGCACTCCTCCGTGGTCAAAGGTGAATCTGTCCGCGACACCATTGCCACCCTTCAAGCGATGCGGACCGATTACATCATCGTGCGGAACCAAATGGCCGGTATCCCCCTGGCCATCGCCCGGGCAACCCGGGCCAGCGTGATCAACGCCGGGGACGGTGCCCATGCGCATCCCACCCAGGCACTGCTGGACGGGTTCACATTCAAAGAGGTATTCCCTGATCCCACAGGAAAAAAAATCCTCATCGTTGGCGATATTCTGCACAGTCGGGTGGCCCGCTCGACTTCTACACTGATGCGTAAACTCGGTGTCGAAGTCGCCTGGTTGGGACCAGGGTCACTCGTCCCCAAACACGGCCCGCAGGACATCAAACGCTTCACGAACTATGATCAAGCGATGCAATGGGCACCCGACACCATTTACCTGCTGCGCATCCAGATGGAGCGCCAAAGTGCGCCGTTCTTCCCAAGCCTGCGCGAATACACCAAACTTTACGGAGTGACCCAGGAACGCTTCAAACGCATCCGGGACGAGGGCACCTACATCATGCACCCGGGACCAGTGAACCGGGGAGTCGAGCTCTGCGACGAAGTGATGGAGTATAACCGCTGCCTGATCGACCAGCAGGTCGAAAACGGCATCGCCACCCGCATGGCCGTGCTTTATTGGCTGAAGCCGAACAAGCAATAAACTCCAAGTTTTAAACTCCAAACACCAAGTTCAAATTCTGTCTAAAAAAATGCCTTCCCTACTGATCAAAAACGCCAACATCGCCTGCGAGGAAAACGACGATCTGACAGCAGCCGACGTGCTGGTCGTAGATGGTGTCATCACCCAAATCGGGCAGGGGATAGGTGCCCCGGAAAATGCCCGTGTGATTGACGCCGACGGCAAGGTGCTGGCCCCCGCCATGTTTGATACCCACATCCACATGCGCGAACCTGGCCAGGAGGCAAAGGAAACCATCCGGTCTGGCACCGAGGCGGCGATCAATGGCGGTGTGACCGGTGTCGTGCTGATGCCTAACACATCGCCCGCAATAGATTCCGCGGCCATGGTGCGCACCATCTATGACATTGCCGAACGCGATTCCCGCATCCCGGTTTATACCTCGGGCTGTATTACCAAGGGACGCGAGGGCAAGGAGCTTGCCGGGATCGATGGAATGCTTCAGCTCGGGGTGAAAATGCTCACCGATGATGGTGATGCGGTGCCGGATATGCTGCTGCTGAAACGCGCCATGGAATACGCATCCGAGTTCGACTGTTTTTTTGCCAGCCACTGCGAAGTGCTCGGGCTGTCCGGCCCGCGCGCACTGAACGAAGGTGCCGTGAGTTATCGACTCGGCATCCAAGGGACTCCCGCCTGCAGTGAGGAAATCTGCATGGATCGCGACATCCGGCTGGCTCACGCCACGGGCGCCCGACTCCACATCCAGCACGTATCCAGCAAGATCGGTATGGAAACAATCCGCTGGTGGAAAAGCATGGGCGCCAAGGTCACGGCTGAAGTCTCACCACACCACCTGCTCTTCAACGAGGAGGATATCGGTAACTACGATACCCACTACAAAATGAATCCTCCCCTTCGCACCGCGGAGGATAACGTCGCATTGTTAGAAGGACTGAAGGAGGGGGTCTTCGATATCATCGCCACCGACCACGCGCCGCATACCCCCTTTGAAAAAGCACAGGACTTTGTCACGGCTCCCAACGGAATCACGGGGCTGGAAACGGCGGTTGTCTCCCTGTTTCACCACTACATCAAGCAGGGTGAGTTTGGCTGGGGACTGCTGGTCAACCGGTACTCCGCCCAACCACGCCGGATGATGGGACTCGAGCCCGTCCCCATCGTGGAAGGAGGCAAGGCCGAGTTCATCCTGTTCGACCCGATGGGGCAGACGACCTTCACCGCCGACTTCATGCAATCGAAGAGTCAGAACACCCCATTCCTGGACAAAACCCTTGATGGCAGCATCGATCTCGTTGTTCTCGGTGATGAGGTGCTGCTCGAGCGCTAACACCTTTCCGTCACATGAAAAACGCCGGCACGCATCATGCGCCCCGGCGTTTTAGTGAGAATCGGTTGAGCTCGTTCTAGGCGGTAGTGCCACTACCCACATGTTGATTCTGGGTAATACGGTAGATGAAAATGGAGTTCGCGACAAACGCAACGGCAACCAGCAAACCAACGATGAACGTGCCATGGCTTTGCTTGAGGATCGACCTGTAAGCGTGTGCGCGGGCAGCCTCGGTGTGAACGATGCCGTGCTGAAGCACCTCTGTATCGGTCTCCCTTTCAGTGGCGGCAATGTAGGCACTGTCAAATGCCGAACGTGGCTGGTAGTGTGACGCACTGTCTTTGAGTAAGACGACGGCACTCAGGATGACGATGGCAATGACAAGATTCATCAGAAAAAACCATCTGCTTTTAGGGCCGGCCATCTGAGGTGCGTTGGTAGGTGTATTCATGGGGAAGGGAATATGGGGAGGAGGGATGGGGAGTGTATGGAAACGTGGAACAGCCTTGGGGAAGCTTGCCATAGACTCCCATGAACGACTGCCTCCTGCAAATAAATGTCGTTAGACCCGCCCTAACTCCAGTAACCACAAGGCCGGAATGTCCCATTTTTTTAAAGATTAATATCAAGAGTTCCAGACTTTACAGCTAACAGATCACAATGAATGCAGGCTTCCAGTAGTTCTGTTGTGGCCCGACCATGGCCGTTGACCCCGACCGGTTGAGCCAAGCCTTTACACCAATGCCGGTGCCGGTTTTTTACATTCTGCTATGATGATGGACCACTCGGGTCCAAGAGCAGGACAATCTCCCCCTTGGCTGGATGCTGTTTAAAATACTCCCAGAGAGCGGAGGAACTATCGCGATGATAGGTCTCGAATTTCTTGCTCAACTCCCGTGCGACACAAACAGGCAGGTCGGGGTTGATGTCTGTTAGTATTTCAAGGGTCGATAGAATTCTGTGAGGGGATTCGAAAAAGACAGCTGTTTTGCCGGTTTCAATCGCGGTTTCGAGAGTCTTGCGGCGCTTCCCCTTTTTGACGGGAAGGAAACCCTCAAACGCAAAGGCATGGCAGGGGAACCCTGAGCCTGCAACGGCGGTAAGCACCGCAGACGGCCCCGGAAGCACCGTGTAGGGCACATTCTGCTCGATACAGGCTTGCACCAGGCGATACCCGGGATCGGAGATCAACGGCATACCCGCATCGGAGATGACAGCCACATTCTGCCCCTCCAGGACCTTGGCAATCAACTCGGGAAGTCGGTGTGCCTCGTTGTGGTCGTGTAGCGATACCAGGGGTTTTTCGATCTCGTAATGCTTCAGCAAAGGACGGGAGTGTCGGGTGTCCTCACAGGCAATGATATCGGCCTCACGAAGAGCTTCGAGGGCTCGAAGCGTAATGTCAGACCGATTGCCGATAGGCGTTGGGACGAAGGAAAACACAATAGCTGTCCGGTGTCAGGAGGCTGGAGCCGTGGCTGATGCACACGGGATGCCGTCATTAAAATCCATCGGCAATGCGGGTGGTCATCGACTCACAGGCGCGGCGAAGGGCGTCGGGCAGCGCGTTGCTGCGGGCGATGTGAAGGTTCCCGCCGGCAAAGAAGCGGGTGCTGCCATGAGACCTTCCTTTTTCCAGAATGCGCGACGGGTCATTGGCATCACGAAGCACCCACTCGATGGTGATCTCCAGACTCAGCTCCTCGGAGCGCAGTGTGTCTGTCCGGGATGAGCTGACCTGACGGTACTTGAGTGTGGTGACCCGCCCCTCTAACACGGCATCAGCTGTTGCCGACGAAGCGATCTTGTAGGTGCCGTCGCGCGTCAGGGCGTCAACAGCACTGTTGGTGGCATAAGAGTCCGCCCGGATGAGCTGGGTATCGTTTTTAAACAGCGGCACATGGATGCTTTTGACATGCGACAGGTGGGCGGGTTTGGAGCCGCCTAACTGATAGCCAACGCAAGATGCCAGCAGCAGGGGGATGATGAAGATGATTCTGGACATGATAGGGTCTGGATAAGGGGCTGATCAAGCGGTTTACTGACCGCCCAGTTCACTGATACGTTGCTTGGCTTGATTGTAAAGCGTGCCGCTCCTGGCCTTGCGCATTACTTCACGGTAATAGAAAATCGCTGACTGGGTCTGTCCTTTTTTCCGATAGAACTCTCCCGTGTCGAAGCTCCTCTGGATGTCCTGGCCACCTAGTAGAGCCAGACGTTTGCGGGCGTCTGCCGCACGACCGTGACTCGGGTAGCGTCTGATCAAGTCCTGGAAAATGTCCCGCGCGCGATTGACATTGGCTTTGTTCTGGTTACCTCGCTCGGCCTTGAGGATCAGGATTTCACCTGTCTGGTAGAGTGCCTCTGGCGCTGCGCTGCTATCCGGGTAATCGACCCCGATTCGTTGGTAGGCGGCAATCGATTTATCGGCATTGCCCGCTTTCTGCCAGATGCGTCCAATGGCTAACTGTGCTTTGGGCGCACTCAATGCGCGTGGTGCGTTGTCACGCACATGGCCCAGCATTTTCTCTGTTTTCTCCGGACTGATCCGGGTTTTCATGCCCAGGAAATTGTTTTTGATAATGCCATTGGCAGCCGCGTGGGCAACGGCTTCTTGTCGTTTGATCGCTGGCGCGTAATGTTTGCTGTTCGGGTAACGCGCAATCAGATCCTGGTAGGCTTCAAAGGCCTTGAACAGGTCACCTTCCTGGTCAAGCAAGCGCCCTTCAGCGTATCGGGCTTCGGGAGCCGCACTGGAATAGGGGTAACGTTTGGCAACATCCCCGTAAGCTGAAATCGCTTTACTGGTTTTGCCGGCGCCCTCATAACCCTTGGCTTCATTCAGAAGAGTGTTGGCTGCATCGACGCCACCCAATGCCGCGGTCTCTCCTGAGAGCGGGAGATCATCGGACTTTGAACCGCAGGATGCCAGGGAGACAAGGACAGCCAGGGAGACAGCATTCAGGGCCAGGGGAAGGATAACTTTCTTTCGCATGAAACCAAGCTACGTAGTCACTTGAGCTTTGCCAAGAACAAGTGCTTGAAATTATCGTCAGCGAAAAACGTTTGTATGCCGGTTAGTTTTGACCAAGGCCAGGAGCTGGATATTTTTAAAGCAATCTATTGAATAGCTTGTATGGCTCTATGAAATATTGCAAATTCAATATATTCTCGACATCTTAATAAAAATTACTTAAAGACAAAAACATGAAGTCGATCAAACACATCGTGATGTGCGGAGGGGTGGCACTCGTTCTCTCCTCGTGCGCCTCGAAGCTTGGCACTCCACCAGCATCACCCTCAGCACCCGCATCTGTATCCTCCCGGGAACGTGCCATCGCAGAGCGTCTGTTCAGTCTGGTAAACAATGAGCGGGTCCGGGCGGGCAAACGTGCCATGCGCGGCCATAGTGGTCTAAACCTATTAGCTCAAAATCACAGCAACCAAATGAGTTCATCCTCCCGCGATGCAAACCATCTCGGTTCACAGAACCGCGCCCAGTATGCCTATCTCAAATACAGCATCGAGAACCTCAGTGAAATGACCTATGCCGTGCCCGCTGGCTCCGCTGACCCCGCAGCAGTCGCCGTTGCAGCATGGAAACGCAGTGCGGAACACAGCAGGCACATGCTTCAGGCGTGGGATCTCACTGGCATTGGTGTCAAGTCGGCACCTAACGGCAATACCTACGTCACGATGTGTATGGGTGCCCAACCCATGGGGGTGCCACGCGGTGTGCAACCTGTCGGCTGGCAGTAGACCAGCCGCAACAATAATTCTGGTAAATGTTTTCCAAACCGGGCACGTTTCGGCGTGCCCGGTTTGTTTTATGAACAGGAAAAGCTGAACGATGGATTCCATCGGGTCGCAGGAATCGACGAGGCAGGCCGTGGCCCGCTGGCCGGTCCCGTTGCCGCGGCCGCTGTCATCCTGCCCGAGGAGTTCACCCACGAGCTGCTGGATGACTCCAAGAAGTTGTCCGAAAAAAAACGCGAGCAACTCTATGATGAGATCACCGGATGTGATGATATTTCCTGGGCTCTCTCCTACGGTGACGTCGGGGAGATCGATTCCATCAACATCCTCAAGTCAACCCATGCCGCGATGGCACGTGCCGCCCAGGCGCTGCGTCCGCTGCCCGACTTCTGCCTGATCGACGGCTTGCAGGTTCCCGGCTTCCCCATTGCCTCCCAAGGCATTGTGAAAGGCGACAGTAAAAGCCTCTCGATTGCGGCCGCCAGTATCATCGCCAAGGTATCACGTGACCGGCTGATGCTGGAGTATGCCGGGAAATACCCCGAATACGGCTTTGAGCGCCACAAAGGCTACGGCACCAAACTCCACCTCGAGGCCCTCCGCAAACACGGGCCATGCCCGATCCACCGGAAAAGCTTTGCCCCCGTGGCCCAGTTGCTTTTACCGCTGGAGTGAACACAAGACTGCGGGCCGGGGCATCCCCCCTGAAACGCCATGACCCCCACTCAGAAAGACTGAGCGGGGGTCATGGCGGACCGACAGGGATTCGAATCCTCACTAGAGTATGCCCTTGGGTGGTGCGTAACAACCACAAACAGAGCGATATACGTGGTTTTGGATGGCCGCTTGAAATGGTGGGTTTTTGCCACAAAAAGCCCTTTTTGCACCCCGATTCTGTATGAATTGTTTGAAAACTGAGTGTGGAGGGAGCCATGGCTCGGGTGCTGGGCGGGCGGGTGGTTGTATCGCAGCGGTTAGGCGTCAACGGTGGGCAAGCAACACGCCCCGGAAAACACCCGAGTCATGAACCGTTTGTAGGAACTCAGATATAATTAGGTACAATGAAAATAACGTCTCCACTGCCTTTCGGGGTTTGGTCTGCTTGGGAGAGGGTAGGTGTAAGGTGTTGGAAATGAAAGGCCAAAATGCGGGCCATCTTGAGGGTGGTGTTTTCTGTTAGTCGGTGCATTCGGGAGGTGTGGGGGAGGGTGGTATTTCTTGTAAGTTGTTGACAATGAGTGGATTGACGTCCAGGTCACGAGGTCGGTGTTTTTGGGGGGATGGGGCTCGTGACCTGGGGGGGGGTGTGTCACGATGAGGTGCGGTGCCGTGCAAGCTCACACGAGGTAGCAGACAACGGGGGTGGTGACATGCATGGTTCCCGCGGTGAGGGTTTTTGCGGCGTTGTCGGTGTCCAGCCGGTAGGACACGATGCGGTCTTCCTCGGGATCGATGAGATCGTTCAAGCGGCTCCACAGTTCCTGGAAGTGGTCCGGATTGAGCCTGCACTCGAAGAGTGAATACTGCACCCGGGCACCGAAGTCCTCACAGGTCTTGGCTACTTTCTGGAGTCTCCTGGGTGAGGAGATGTCGTAGGCGATGAGGTAGAGCATGGTGGATCGGAGCAGGGGTGTTTGAGGTGGATCGACGGGACGGAAGGCCTCGTCCCACCAGTCGATTTTTGAAGTGCTGGGGTTGCGGGGCATGTGTGGCGGGGTGGTGAAGGAAAAGCGGAGCTGGATGCTGCGCCACAACGGGGAAGACCGGTCCCCCGGCGGGTGTTCCTGAGGGCAACGAGGGTTGTAGGACGGCCCCTACTGACTACGAGCGTAAAACTGCACCAGCCAGCTATTTTAATTATACTCGTGATGGTGATGTCGGGATATACGATCACTAGTGGTTGTTGTGTCTTGCTGCCTTAGTCCGCAGGAGAGGCTCCGGGGTATCGGTTTGAGAATAGCACGGGGTGATGTAGTAACTGCGTAACGTAACTGTCCGCTGTTTCTTTCTCAAGAAAATGTTCCAGTGCCAGGGTCAGAACGAGGTGATTGGGGACGGCAATTCTGCGGATGGCAAGGAGCAGTTCCGGGGCTTCGCTGATGATTTCATCCGTGGTGAAGCCATCCATGTGCATGCCGCGCACAATCAGCGCCAGTGCAATGGCTGTGCTGCGAGATCGCCCTTCCCAGCAATGGATCAGGAGCGGCTCTCCGCTGACCGAGTCCACGAAGTTGTAGATCTCCCTAATATGCCCGGCACTGGGCAGGATGAAACGGATGGTCGGATCGAGTTGCTCAAGCCCCGCCACATCATGAAAGAGGCTTGTGTGGACCTGAAGGAATCCATTCTTGTCAATCTGTGGGCGTGTGGGTTCGCGGATAGAAATGAGGTTCCAAAAATCGCGGTCACGCGTTCCATAATTTGGCAAGTCCTTCTGGGCGCATACGGCGAGGTGGCATTGGAGGCAGTCAATAAACATGGTTTTGTTGGGCTGGGTGATCGGGTTTCAAGCAGGAATTCATACCATACACACAGATGACAAATAACCGCCATCATTGAGACGTCCAACGGACGTCATGAATGCCATTTTGCCAATGCTCCTCACCGGACTGTTTTGATACTGCAACAAATTTCTACTTTAGAGCTGTCCGCTTGACGAGGAAGGGGTTTCCCAAGAGCATGTGCTATTTTGCTATCATTGGGGTGCCAGGTATTGTGACCGAGCTAATCACTCAGGTTTGGACGGCCGCTTACTTAGAGATTTCTAGTCGGAAAAGCCCCTCGAGTTCAAATGGAAAAGATTCATTCTCCAAAGAATCCGGATCAAATGTAAATTCATGGTCGGATTTCCATTCAAGCGCAGCATGGCTACAGTTGCTTGGACGAGAAAGCTTGCCACGGATCGTGCCGCAACCAATGGACCGGGGAAGAATAAAGTTCTCTCCCGGTTTGAGCTTCATGTTCATGTAGTCATACATTTCTCTGAACGTCCCGTCAGGCCATTCACGGTATCCGAGGCTTACCCGGACGTAATTGAGTTGCATTGATTGCAAGGCGATAAATTTCATGAATTGAAGTGTTTGTTGTATTTGATGGATTTGATGGATATCTAATTTGGAGGCTAATGAAGACGGGTTGTCGTCAATGTCAATTTAGGCAAAAGCCCCTCTCGGGACCAATTGGCTGAAGCTCCCCTGCGTTGAGGAGTGGGAGCCGCGTCATCAATGCCTTTCGGCAAAAGCCTCCTTCGGGACTTGATGATACTGACAGGGTAAGAAAAAAAATGTCAATTATGTCATCAATGCCTTTCGGCAAAAGCCCCCTTCGGGACTGGTGGACAACTCCTTTTTCTTTCCTCCATGTCCTAGTCATCAATGCCTTTCGGCAAAAGCCCCCTTCGGGACAATTATGAATACTACCTACAATATCTCAAAAGAAGACAAGTCATCAATGCCTTTCGGCAAAAGCCCCCTTCGGGACCTAAAACCATTATTACTTGTATTCGGCCTATTCATCCTCGGTCATCAATGCCTTTCGGCAAAAGCCCCCTTCGGGACTACGACCACGGAACTCAATTGAAGAGATTCGGCCGCAAGTCATCAATGCCTTTCGGCAAAAGCCCCCTTCGGGACCCGTTACGGAAACTTGATCAAAGGATCAGTCGATGAATCCATGTCATCAATGCCTTTCGGCAAAAGCCCCCTTCGGGACTTGTGGTGGCTCCTGTGATACGCCTGTTGGTATTCGCCGGTCATCAATGCCTTTCGGCAAAAGCCCCCTTCGGGACTAAAAAATTATGAATACTACTGAATTGACCTACAGTGTTGTCATCAATGCCTTTCGGCAAAAGCCCCCTTCGGGACTGCACCAGTCTTAACCTGCTTATACTCAGATGGCAAGAGTGTATGTTTGGCAGACCTCGGAAATTGGTGGTAACGGATTGGTTTCATGTTTGATGTTTTACGCACACGAAAGTGTATAACACACATAGAAAGAGCTTCTTATGGCTATTGGCATATTGCAGCCCTTTTCAGGGTTCCGGAGGTAGGTCAGCCCCTAAAATTTTTCATACAATGAGCTGGCTGCGTTTTTCCGTGAGGTTAGTCAAATTGCCCGCTCCCCTGCGGGCGGATGCGGCGGATGCATCCAGTGAGTAGGCGCAGATGGAGTCCTCCTGAAGGTGCATCTGGTCAAGCAGTTCCTGCCACAGGCGATCAAAGCGCTCATTTTCAAGCCAGCATTCAAAGACGCTTTTTTGCACCCGGAGGCCGTAGTCTTCACAGACTCTGGCGATACTGCGGAGACGTTTCGGGCAGCTGATGTCATAGATGATGAGGCGGAGCATGAGAGGGTAACCGGGTGGTTTTTTATAGGGCTTGGCAGGAAAGAACTCATCCCACCATGCATCTGTGGATCGTTCCCGTGTTTGTGGCGTGATGCTGGTCACGGCATCTTAAACGGGCTGTAGCAAGCGGGGTTGGCCAGAGCTATTTTAAGATCCAGAGGGCATTGCCGAAGGAGCTGACGGAAGGTGGTTCTGCACTCTGTGGCCGGGTTTAAAAAAGGGCGTGTCAGTCTGTCTTCATACTGTTCAAGCAGTAGCTGACGACCTAGGGGGGCAAGGTAGATACCCTGGCCGTGGGGCTGGAAATGACGCTCATTGAGAATACCCAGCGAGAACATCCGCAGGGCGAGAGGTTCGATGAGGCATGGTCTGTATGGCTCCATGAGGTCAAGCGGTAGCGAGTGGCGATCGTCAGTGGTTTCATGAAGGTAGGCGAATGCCGTTTCCAATCCCCTCGCCTGACAGGCGGAGAGTATTTCTCCATACACCAGGGAAGAGGTGTAGGAAATGACTGCATTGACAGCATTGAGCGGAGGCCTACGGGAGCGGCGGACGAAGGAAAATTCAGGCGGGAGGAAGGTAGCCCATTGTTGATAGTAGCGCGCCGTGGCGGCACCTTCCAGCCCCCTGAGGCTTTCAATGCTCTCGGCTCGCGTGAGATCTCTGGCTAGGTGTTTGAACTGGGTGAGCACTTGGGGATCGAACTGCCGTCTTCGCTGGTTCAGACGTGCCAATGCACGCCGCATATTATAGAACTTGGAATCGAGCAGGGAAGTAGCAATGGAGAGCCGGGTTCCAAGGTCAGCGGAGCTGGCCATCTGAAGGCGTTTAGCCAGTCCGCGGGGTGGGGTAGCTGGTTCAAAGGAGCCGAGGTATCTACCGCCAGTGGAGATGATTGCGACCGGGATACCTGTTCCTAACAATCTGGCAAGGCATGCGGATGTTACCGAAACCCGTGAGCCAAGAATGACACGTTCCACTTCCTCGATGGGGACACGGCAAGTTTCGCCCTCGGGATTCTGCACGCAGATGGTGCGCCGCTGCAGGCTGACTCTGGTGGAGGGGGTGTGTGCTGCGATCACCATGGTTAGAAACGGATGTGAAAGTGATGTCCAGCCACATTGATGCGGAGACCGGATGGGATGGGTAACAGGCCCTTGCGCTTGAATGTGAGGCCCATGCGGGTGCGACGGAGAATGAAGCGAGCTGCCCACCAGCCCTTCTTGTATTCTTGAGAGTGCGATGATGATCCATCATAAGAGAATGATTCCGGCGGCCTAGCTTGTGGGGGTTTCTGTCTGGATGAGTGGCTTGAGGTGGAGGATTGGGGGAGATGAAAGAGGGTTTCTATTTCTGTAAGGAAGGACCCGTGTCTGAAGCGGTCTTCAGGTGAAGGAAGAAAATAGGATGCCCACTGGTTTAGAAAACGTGCCATTTCGGCAGGAGATTTGGCGGAGTCTTCCATACGGCGTAAATGAGCGCGGCAGGCATCACAGGTCTCCAGTGGCAGCTGGCTATGCCATTGGCCTAAGCCATTTCTCTCGAAGCCAAATCCCAGAAATGAAATCTGGTTTAGCGGAGCGATGCGGGTTTTCTTTTCATTCAGGCGGAGCTCCAAATCGGTGAGTGCAGAAACTGCGCTCTTGTGTGCCTCGTGGGCTGATTGCTCGCTGGGGAGTATCATGAGCATGTCGTCGGCGTAGCGCATCAACACGATGTTCTGGCGGGTGATCACCGTATCAAAGTGATGCAGGATGGCATTGGAGATGACGGGAGAAAGCGGGCTACCCTGCGGTATACCAGCAATCCTGGCAACGGGGCCTGTCAGAGATGCTGATGGAGCCCCGAGCACGCCATGCACCAGGTTCGCTACATCCTCATCACATCCAGTTTCGCCGATGATGCGCTCAATCTGAGCACGAGAGACAGTGTCAAAAAAATCCTGTATATCGATTCTCAGCCCGAAAGGCGAGGATAAGCGGCCAGCATCAAGCAGCACTTGTTGTATAGCCCCATGCGCGCCACGGCCCGGGCGGTAGGCATAGGAATTGTCCAGAAACCGGTGCTCCCAGCGCCTGCCGAAAGTCGAGGCGAGGGATTGCTGGACAATTCGATCGATCACCGATGGGATCAGCAGCTTTCTGCGGCCACCGGATGGCTTGGGAATACTGACTGGGCGGAGCGGGGCAACCTGATACCTCCGCTGGCGGATGGATGTTTCAACTCCCGGCCAAATTGAACTAAAGCATGATTCCAGTTCGGCTATACTGACAGAGTCCTCGCCAGCCGCGCCTCGGTTGTTCCTGACTTTTTCCCATGCCCTGCTGACATTCGCGTGATGCAGCACTTCATCAAGGGTGATTGATCGCATGTTAGAACGGGGATTAGCGGTTTAACTGCTCCTGCACTGCCCGCTCCAGCGCTGCGTTACCGTCCTGCTGAGAACCGTGCGCAGAGGCATAATACACGCGCTGAGCTGATGGAGCCAAAGGGCGGACATAAATGACCTGACACCGGTGAAAAGTTATGCGTTGACCGGCAGACAGTCGGCGTGGCGCACCCCGGTCAGCCCAAGCCGAAACCGGCCCGTCAGTCCAGACGACCGTGCTTCGGCCATTGACAGTGCATCTGAATATCTTACCTCGGTAGAGCGGAGCAGACCGGGGGGCTGCGGGTGGTGAAACCCTCGCTGTGGATGGCCCGGCTTGGGACGGGCGGGTGATGACAGGGCGGTTTGTGCCGGGTGCAGGATAATTTTTGGGGGAAGCCTGCAGATGTTTCAGGCGGGCTTTTTCCTCCTCAAGGCGTTTGCGCTCTAACTCATGGCGCTGGCGTTCCTCGATGAGGGTCTTCTGCAACGCCTGCTCACGTGCCAGGTGGTTCTTCTCCTCACGGGCTTCACGCTGGGCCTCCTCCTCCTTTTTGCGCTCCGCTGCCTTCTTCTCAGCTTGCTGTTTCTTTTTCTTTTCAGCAGCTTCCCACTCTTGGCGGTCCGCACGGGTAACCGGCTTGCTGATGGTGGCAGTTTGCGGTGTAGTTCCCGGGCGGTTCCAGAAGGCCTGGCTGCCGTCGCTCTCGCGGGAGACGAAGATGACGGCTGAGCCGTTGGGCGCGAACCATTGTGCGGTTGCTGGATCGCTGCGCTCCATGCGAACTGGCAGCCCGTCTGCGTCCACGCCGCGGATGGTGCGCAGCAGCGGGATGAGGCTAGCCAGGGCTATGAGGATGAGGGCGGCATAACTTAGTTTTTTTAGGTTTTGGGAGGAATCTCCGAAAGGATTGATGCAATCGAGGATAAAGCGCAGAACCAGAGGGACCAGGGCAAAGGTAAATAGCCATGGAAGAAAATCCCCAAAAAAGTCCATGAACTCCGCTGATGTGCCCGCCGCCTGGGTGATGGACACCGCTTTGTCTGTGATTTCACGGTGCACAAAATAAACTGCCAGGCAGTAGATAATCAGGCCAATCACGAACAAGGGTATGCCGACGAAGGCGGCGAACTTGCTGATGGCTTTGATCACGCGGGTGGCGATAGTCCACGCGCTTTCAGTGTGTTGCTTAGAGGTGGATGAGGATTCCTGTTTCATAATGATTAGATGGGTAGGGGATTATGGGGGTTATAGTTGCGGTTGCGTCGAGTCGATCTTAACGTCGGGATTTCCGGGAGGCGTTCATAATGACGCCGATCAGGCTACGGACTTCCCAAATCGTATAGATTAAACCGACGAAATAGAGGACGGATTTAATTAACGAGCGTTTTTTGGAGTGGCGCGATGGGGTGATGTTTTTCATGGCTACAGTATATGACGTAGTGCTGACCTTGGGCAAGTGGTGTGATGTCGGGCGGATGTCAGGAAGATTTAGAATTTCCCGAAGCTTCTTGCATGAGCACCTGCACAAATGTGATGGCGAAAACGATCAGGAAAAACCAGGTCCCTAATCCAGTGCAGCGTGCTTTCTCCGGATGTCGGTATTTCCGGTGCGGAAAGCTCGTTTGCCAATGTTGTTAGGCGAGCTTCCTGCCCGGTAATAGCGAGGTGATGGTCAGGTGTGACGTTATTCATGGCTGTATGGTATGCCACGGATACCCCTGAAAGGGAAACTGTCTGACGTCACGGCGATGTCCGTAACTCCTTCGGCAAACATCCCTCTCGGGACCAGCGATGACGAAATCCATGCTGTTGCATTCACTGTAATGTCATCAATGCCTTTCGGCAAACATCCCTCTCGGGACTTTAACATCGTCTCTCCTTTTCATAGGCCACAATGGGAGTCATCAATGCCTTTCGGCAAACATCCCTCTCGGGACAGAGACTCAGGATCCTGATGGGGATTGTCCTGAACAGGGTCATCAATGCCTTTCGGCAAACATCCCTCTCGGGACTAGAGGTGACTGCTGTGTGAGCGACTGGGGATCGGCTAGTCATCAATGCCTTTCGGCAAACATCCCTCCCGGGACGTGGTGGCTCCTGTGATCCGCCTGTTAGTGTTCGCGGAGGTCATCAATGCCTTTCGGCAAACATCCCTCCCGGGACCTCTCTGGAGTGAGAGTCTCTGTTCCTGGAGCAGTATCGTCATCAATGCCTTTCGGCAAACATCCCTCCTGGGACTGAGGTTCATCCTCGCCACGCACGCCTGAACTCGCCCGAGTCATCAATGCCTTTCGGCAAACATCCCTCCCGGGACCATGACAGACCAAAACCAGTTCCTCGTAATCATCGCCGCGTCATCAATGCCTTTCGGCAAACATCCCTCCCGGGACTCAAGTTATGAAAAAGAAAAGGAGACGCCAAGCCGCCAAGGTCATCAATGCCTTTCGGCAAACATCCCTCCCGGGACACTATTGAAAATTAAGACAATAATCACCCATATCCGTCCGTCATCAATGCCTTTCGGCAAACATCCCTCTCGGGACCAGGTCAATGAGCTTGAGGATACCCGCAAACGGTTGGCTGAGTCATCAATGCCTTTCGGCAAACATCCCTCTCGGGACTGCACCTATCTTGAGTCATTGATCCTCAAGAGTCAAGAAGGCAGTTTTGGCAGACCTCCAACTTGAGCATGGAATTTTTCACGGCGGGTGCAAGGTTTCACATCTCCCATATCAGTTTGATCATTCTTTATGAGTAAGTTATGGGTTTTGGCAGGCCGGCGGCGTTTTCCACCCCGATTGAGGTATGTCAACGGTGCACACGTCGCACGACATTAAGAACGAAAGGAGCTTGTTTCAGTGTCCCGCTGGCTGGTTGCCAAGGTGCTTTTTTGAGAGTCTGAGTTCTCAGGGCGCTGAGAATTTTTCTGAAATCCTCCTCATCCATGTTGGGAGGTGTCTCTCCTATTATTTGCCTAACACTATTGAGCCAGTCGTTGTAAGTATCGGCAGCCACAGCCTGGGACGGGGGAATGGCATTCTCCTCGTTGCAAGCCAGCAGGAAGTGCAGTAGGCTGAGCTGACGGATGTTTACGTTTTGATTGGGGAGCCCTCCTACCGTGAGGCAGTTGCCATTATAGTCGATCTCGATCGATACAGCATCCGCTGAATCACGGGCGAGTTGGCTACTGAGGTTGTTTTTCAGTCTGATGAAGGATCCTGGTAAATCGTCGAGGTCTTTGAAACGGTTGCGCAGGGGGACAAAGGGAACCTCGGCGAGGATCGGCACAGCTTTGTCCGGGGAGTGTATATTCTTATTCCAATCGAGCAAATCGCCGCCGGGCTGCCCCGGGAAAAAGAAGCCACGCAGGGTATCGTAGGGAGGATTCACCAGGATGTGTGTGAGTAGATCTGTTTCTCTGCCGATCAGGCTGACTGCGGCGTGCAGTAGTGCTCCCATGGTTTTTCTGCCCCCCGCAATGCTGGCGACAAGGCACTGGTCGCTGTCCCTCACCACATTCCAGACACGGGAAAAAATAAATTCCGCAGCCGCTGAGTTTTCTTCGGGAGTTTGAATGTCATCCAGATCGATCGATCGTCCCGAGCTGTGATCAGGGATATGAATGCACTGGACGGGCAGGGCGATGAGTTGCCCGGGTCCGGCCCCCACATGTTCTCGCAATGTTTCCCACACAGTTTTTCCTCCCCATGTTTTTAGCGGAGTGTGCAGAGCTTCCTTACAGGTATTTTTTCCCGTCTTGGTAGTAATGATTTCTACGTAGTTGGGAATGACGGGTGGGTCCATCTGGGCAAGTGCCCAGACTGTCTCAGTCACGATAGCGGGGGAGAGCCCGGTGGTGGCAAGAAGGGTGGTTTTCATAACGGTGGATCAAGCCTGAAGCGCAGTATAATTTTAGCGTGGATTGTGGTTAAAAATTACCACTGGGCCTGTCACAGGAGAATCATAAATCAGTATGCGGGCGATCCCATGCAGGGCGTGCGCAAGTCTAAGATAAAGCCAAACAGGACCGTGGCCGGTAATTGTCACATCTGAACCGGGCGGTGTCAGTTTTTTGATCTTATCCTCATAAACAGGAATATCTGTCAGCTTGGCTGTGCCCGTTTCAGCATAGAGTGATGATATGTCGATGGTAATCATGTTAATGTCCACTGGGGTTGGGTGCGTGTTTATTATGCACGTCATAGTAAAGGACCGCATATGGCTCATTGGTCTGAACGTATTGGAATATGGCCTCGGTGCCGATGGTGGCAGCAGCACCGGCAATGCTGGTAGTGGCTTGTCCGCCAGTGACATCGACGGCCACATGACCTTCCCCTACATCGGATATTTCCTCGGTAATGATATTCCTCAGAGCCGTTTTTAGTTCATTAAAATCTTCAAAAGCCAGGGCCTCATGATGCAAGGAAAGCGCACATGATGAGGGCAAGTAGGGAGCAAGCAATTTACTACACTCGTCCAATGACGCGTAGGAGCCTGGCGATCCGGGCATATATCCGGTTTTTGAACCTATGAGGATCACCTTCTTTAGCTCTTTATGAGGTTCTATAGCACGCAATAATTGTTGCCACTTCCACATCGAGCCATCTAGAGCATCTATGTCACTTGCTAGATTTTTTCCACTCAAAGTATATGTTACAGGCGGAGAGTCCGTTCTGGATGCTACACTGACAACGGCATGCACATCTGTTGAAGTCGGAAATTCCAGCGTGTGGTTCGGCAATGATACTGCGAGCACCAAAGTGTTGATGGGGTCCGGGTTATTATTGAGGTGAATATCTTCAGGTCCTTCAATGACACGAAGAATTTTTTTCAGAACCTTGTTAGTAGCAAGCAAGCCTAACACGCAAATACTTGAGATGAAAATTGGATGGGCCTCCAAAAAATCTTTCCCTAAAACGGCATGCTCCGACCATGTGGCAGAACAATAGGCTGTGACGATAATCAGGGTGGATAATAACCACAGAACGAAACGAATAAACAACGATTTTGGCCTGATATAGTGATGATTGAGATGATAGAGCGAGAACACCAAGGCGATGAGAATGGTGTAAACCACCGGTAATGCCACAATTGGGTGATGATGAGGAAAATAATCAGTTACGAGGTTCACCCAGATCGAGGTAGACGCACCCAGCCAGTGGCCGAAGAAAAGAACCATGACAAGTAATAAAAAAGCCCTCCATGGGAAAGTCGTTAGGTAGTGAGAGAAGGAATGGGATTTCATAGTGCTAATCGTAATGATGATTGAGTGGGTTGAAGAATGATAGATGTCAAAGTAATTGAGTAAGGCAGGGTTTAGCTTGTGTGATGAATAAATGGGAGTCGATCTTTTAGTTTAAGGACGAGGCAACATTGGGGGCTGCGGCATTTTTCCACAAGAGCCTAGTTTCTCTTGGGACGGGAGCGGACGTTTGTTCTATGCTATTCTCAAACTCGGCAAGCAAGGCTTGAGCAAGATCACCCTGCCCAAGGAGATTCAGAGAGCGCAGAATCCGGGTAATACGCAGATGATTATGATTGCCGTTGTTCAACCATTTGCGACTTTTTTCCTGCCAGTCGCAAGCGCGGTTGATATCACCAGCTACAACATCGTAGCCGTAGAAACCCAGCATACATTGTGTGGACCGGGAAAGGTTATCCTGCAGCACCTTGGACTCATGCTGATCAGTCAGTTCAAAAGCCTGCCTCACTTGATCAGTCAACACCGGCGCGTGGGGGTTATAGTTACTTCTGACAACAAGGGGAAACATCCACTGGATATAATCGTGAGTTTGCTCCAGCCACCGGGCATCCTGCTGCCAATAGCTGTCGAGTGTGCGCACCATGTGGTCGGGCGTTTCTAGCAAGTAGAAGGGCAGTAGCAGGTTCTCGTTCATGGATTTAGAGTCGCTGGGATATAGGTTTTACAAGGCAGAGACATAGCTGCGTGACTGGGTATTGTAAAACCTCATGACGTCATGTGGATGTCCGGCGTGCTCTGGGGTAATAGCTTTCGACAGGCAACGAGTATGTGATGATGCATGAACACGTGGACTGTCAGTCAGGAATTGAAATCCGTGAGGTGATTGTCAGCCTTCATGGCATCATATAATCCAAGCGAAACGTCACGGGAAGTGTGGTTAATATATACTATCTTCCCAGCTGGCCATTTCTTGGAGTCAACGAAGATGATCAGGGCAGACCACGAACCATTGAGATTCTTGTGGGGACGTAATATGACGGGCGAAGCGAAACGGCCTTGTGCTTTCCTATTGATGGTATTCCACTCCCAATTTTTGGTTCCGTCTGCACGTTGGATGATGGGCAGCCCGAGTGCTGGTCGATACGCTGGGGATTGAGCTGCATTAGGTAGCCCATAACCTATGTCATGATCATTTTTCGCGTAGTTGAAACCTATGTTTTCGGGAGGGCGTCCTTGAGTGTTGCCCTCGTCACGTATGTGGTCTGCCGTTCGTCCGTATGAACGCCAAGATTTTAGCCAGCCACCAAGTGTTGAAATAGCGGTCGACGACGGATTTGTAGCCGACGAATCTACAGTTAGCTTTTTGATAAGGATGTTGTTTGGCGATTTGAATGCGCCAAATGCATCCTCCAGAGTCATGAGTCCCTTGTCTTTCGGGGCAACCGCCCCCATGGCACGTCTTGATCGGAAGCCAAGGGAACCGAGATTAGCGAAGATAGTCAGCAGAGCTTGGAGATTTTTTTTCTCTTGTCGTAACCCTTTCCAAATAAAAAGAAGGCTAAATGATGAACCCTCTAATATGACACCTTTTCCATCGTAAGTCGTTTTAACATGATTTTTTTCTCGTGATTGAATCGGGAAAGTCAGAAATGCCGAGTCGCTGAAATTCGCATGCCCTAATTCCTGACCATCTTTACGATTGGAGATGAGATTATGCGACACGACTCGTACGATCAGCTTGCTGCCGACGCCGTTATCATCACTATCATTGGCACCACCGAAGATGGCAGCCTCCTGTTCTCGGAGCGGTGTGTCCAACGATTTGAAACCGCCGAGAACACGGAACCACCAACGAAGTTGGCCGCGAATGGATGACGCACGGATTTCGGCCCGCTGGTCAGGTTCAGCTCCTCCATTGAAGCACGGGCTGATGATTTCGAGTTTCTGTGTGATCTGGATCATTGGATTTTGGGGTCAAGGGGTTGTCTCACTGGAAATCCATTCTTTTGGAAACCAGTCTGTTTTTTTCAGGCGTTTTTTCGTGTTGTTGTCTGCACGTGCTCTTTCGCGCAGGATGGGTATCCACCGTGCGTTCTTTGGGTTGCCTTTGATGATCTCGATTTCTTTTTTGAGCTGTGGGTATTCTCCGGATTTTGAAAGGCGGTCGAGAACCCGGTTTTTGAAGGTATCTTCGTTTTCGTAATCACCGAGGTCTTCGGGCGGTTCGTAGGCTTCATAACAGCCGTAGCCAGCTGCGGTTTTGGCTCCGATACCAAAGAGTTCGAGACCGTGCAGGAGCCAGATTTCGGCGCTGGCTAGATCCCCTTCCTTCAAGCGTGGGAGAGGAAGAATAGGGAAGATGTAGTGGTTGGGTGCAGACTGGGGTCTGACGGCAGGGAAATAGACCGGCACGGGGTCTTCCGTATCGGGTGCATCGTCATACCCCTGTTCGCCATTGTGATATTTAGTGTGGTGGGGTGTAAGGACATCTAGTTCGATGCCGGGGTCGCTCTTGGGCTGGGCTTCGATGAATGCCACGGTGCCAGCGAATTGTGCTGCGGCACGAATCTGCTCTTTTGCGGCAGAGATGATCTCTGGTTCATTGTGAACAGCCCAGCGGAGATCACTTGCGTCCCCTTCCCAGTCTGACTGAACCCAGCCAAAAACGCGGGCGATGGCGGCAAGCATATCCGCTGGTGAAGTAAAGCTTTCACAGCAGGGGGCGCAGAGGTCATCCGGGTGTGGACGTAACCGGGCTTCCGCAGGAAGTGATTCATCAGGATCGTTGATGTGATCAACCCAGTCGTGCAGGGCTTGCAGAGCCATGCGGCGAGCACAGCCCTTGATCGCCGAACCGGGAATAGTGGGGATACCAAATCGATTGAGGTGCAGGTTGGCATTTTCCATGACCCCTTCTCCCATGTTGACCATCATGCGGGAGATTAGACGGGCACGGACCTTGCTGGCGTTGCCTGGTAACCAAGCATGCGGGTGTTTAATAACGATGGACTCCGGATTTTCTGCGTTTGTAAATGGGGAGCATCGTGTAATTTTGTTTTCTATCTGGCCTTGCTTGGCAGGGTTCCTTTCCGCAGCGGCAGCCCTACCCCATGATTCTATCAAGTTTGTTATAATATGATGCCCCGCTGTGCAAATGCGAGACGCTTGAATGAACTTAGCTTCATCCAACTGTTCATCGATAAAAACGTATCGATCTTTGAGCAAGCTGCGACAATTGCAGTTCTGAGCCAGCTCACCAATCGCCTGCTTACATGAATTTTCTATGTGAATAGGCATGGCTTAGTCAGGAATTGGTGCTTGCACTGCATTATCATCGGCATTCATGTCCGCGAATCGTTTGAGAAAGCTAAAATAAGCGAGAGCTTCAGCAGTGGCTCTCTGGAGATTGACAGGAGAGTTGTTAGCCAAATCATTAGCAAATATAGAGAGGGTGTTCGTTTGTTGATTAGTGATGCCCTGATTCTTGAGATGATCCGCAAGTGACTCCATGGCCTTGACTTGGTGGGGTCTGTTTGCACCACCACCTTCGCATTTCACATAAGCGACGGTGGCGAGCAGCCCGTTATTGATGATGAGACAGGGAAGGCTGCTGATAGCAGAGCGTTTGAGCCTCTCATGGGAGCAGGCACTGAGAGCATGTGCAGCACGGATTTGATCGATATTGGTCATTTTTCTGAAGGTTTAAGCTGTTGGTGATGGTTGCATGTCTTGAAGAGTTGCTGAGCAGTAACCAAGACCAATGGATGCATCGGCTCCGAACTGGAAGACTCTTTGTGCAGCAACTTTTTTGCCAAACTCGGCGAGCGCGTCTGCATCTGTTTTATCCGCGTATTCGCCGTTGGGAACTCGGGATTTAGTGGCACGAATGGGGGCGTAGAAAAGGGTTTCTGAGGGGACATTCTCTTGATTGAAAAGTCCGGTCCCTTCAGCTGTGCCCGTGCGGTCGTCAATTCGGACGTGGGTGGCGACTTCACAAGCAGTACTGACAAAATGAGTCATCATATGATCAGATACAATTACGAGGCGCTCTTTGATCGACTCGTAAATCTCATCATCAACGAGTTTGCTCATTTCCTCTGCGAGGCTGGCGAGGTTACTGTTGATGCAAAGCGTCAAGGCATAGTCCTCAAGGACAATGGTTCCATCTAGATCAAGGGGGGCACCGCTTTGGTAGATGGCTTGGTCTTCTGCCGGGAGGGGCGTGCCGAGTTTGTTGACGAGAACACCTTCACGGTGAGCTTTGGCCAGGATGTGTGGGCAAGTTACCCATGCATAGGAGCCTTTGGCCGAGCGAATTGGGAAGGCTAACAAAGTGGCCTCCGAGAATAGGAGTGAACCAGCGAAAGATAGTTCCGTAGTGTCCGAGCCGAAAAGCCAGGCAGCGGGATCAGCCATTTTGACAATACTCTTGTCTCCTTGCTTTTCTGTGGTGAGACGGGACGCTTTACCGTTGTCATCAATTTGGCTAGCTGGCCACTGGTCTGTGAGCGATCCCTTTAAGCTGGATCCAGGAATGATGGGGAACTGGGTATGTCGCTCGCGTTGAATGGGTTGGTCGATGGCGCCAACGGATGATCCGGCTCCCACGTGCAGGGGTGTGCGGGTGAAGAGGTAGAGTAGTTTGGTTTCCATAGGATTTGGTTTGTTAGATTATTTGAGCTTGTTTATTGGTTATGTGGTGTCCAGGGGGAGCAAACGCCGAGGCCGTAGCCTTTTTCTCCGAGGATGGTGGATCGGCGATTGATGATGTGTTGGGGGTTGGTTTGGCAGCCGTGCCAGTTGAGTGCGGCGGCGAGTTGTTGGGCCGCAGTTTCGTCTTCGTCGCAGTCGAAGTAGTAAACGGCACCCGCCGGGACTGCTAGGTGGGTGGCTTTGGCTCCGAAGTCGTTGCCGTCTGTTTTGCCGAGTGACCAGCCGGTGACGGGGATCGGGCGGGGGATGATGGCGGCGACTAGCTTTGCGTCGATGGGGTTACCGGGTTCAAGCTTTTTGCGTTTGGCAGCCTTCACGCCCGGTCCGTCAAGAAGCATGACTTGTTTGGTGTCAGGATTAACCCATGACGGGAGCCAGCCGCCGGGGTGGGTGTGCTTCCCGCTAGTGGCCGGGTAGATAGCCGGTGTAAGGAGCGTCCATCGGACCAATGTGCCAGTAATCTCCGGAGCCATGGGCAAGACGGTGGCGGTGAATGCATTTCTAAGCAAGGTGCAGGTGCGCTGCTGACCGCCGGCGATGATGTGGTTTTCATGGCCGGAGTTCTGGAAAACCTGCTCCAGCAGATCAGAGTTTTCTTTATCATCACAGCGGGCGATCTGGCCCAGCTTCCAGTCTTTCTTCAGCCTGAGATAGGATGCGGAGTAAAATGACTCTCCGTCCTGGGTGCCACTATCGGCATCGATCCCGATGCCGATGTTGTGCTCGGCAGCATAGATCGCCTCGTCATTCAGGTAGTGCTCCTTTGCAGGTGATTCTCCTCCAGTCAGGTAGGCTTCGAAAGCGGATTTGCTCAGCCATTTTTCCGCCTTGTCCTTGCTGGGCGGGAGGGTGTTCAGGGCGGGAGAAAGCCCTGTTTCGAGGCTGGAATGAGCGCCAATCGGAGTTTCCAGCAGAGGCTTGTGCGTAGTGACCGAGGACTTGCCCTGGTCAGCATCTGCCGGACGGGGAAAGAACCATTGTCCATCTGCATTTACCGGGAAAGGCCCCGCTGATTGCAGCGAGCCGAATTGACGACCATCCTTCTCTCGGTCTTCGGAAATGACCTTGCCATTGCGGTGAGCGCGGTGGGTATGTGATTTCTGGCCGGAACGGTGGAGTGCGGCGTGGAGTGCCGAGTCCAGCACATGAGGCATGGGCCATGCCGCACCGTGTCCGGCATTGGCACCTTCCATGGGGCGGCCGTCCTTAAAGAAGAGAACGTCGGTGGGTTCGTAGAGTAGTTGATGTGTAGACATGGCTTAATGAGTGGCTGCTTCCTGTGTGTTTGAGTTTTTGTTAGCTTCCTTTTCATCGTAACCGCGAGCCATCCAGGCAGCAGTGCGGAGGAGGTTGATGAAGCGTTTGAGTTTCTCTGTGAAATCTTCCGTGTTGATTCCGTTCCAGTAGTCGGTGAAGTGCTCGAGCTTGGTTTCCCCAAGAGCTCCTCCTTCATTGCGTTTAAGGGTGTGGGCGACTTCTTTTTCAAGGATGTCTGAGAAATGCTGAGCGAAGTTCTCATCAGTGGCGATGGACTCGGATTGCGGTAAGTAGGGCGTGAGTTGGGCCTCCAGCTTATGAGGGAAGCGGGTCTTGAGCTTTTTCCCTTTCAAGTCCTTTAGCAAGGAGCCAAGCAAGCTGATGCCGGTGTTATCCCATCGGCTTCCCCACTCCAGGATTTCCCCGGAACGCTTGTAGATGGTGATGGCAACCGCACCACGGCCGTGACCTCCTTGATCCGGTGAACACTTCGCGCGCTTCTCGGCAGCTTGGGCGGCCTTCACGACATCCTGCAGCGGCGCCTTGTAGTGCGCGATGGCGATGCCGATGGAGGCATTCATTTCCTTATATTTCTCGGCGTTCTTACCTTTGAATGCTGATATGAACGCGTCCTTCAGATCGAGTGCGCAGTCGAGCGCATATCCCGCAGGCACCATGGCGAGAACGTCGTCTCCACCAGAGTAGATGAGTTTGCCAACCGAGTCTTCGACCAACCCGGCTGCTTGATTGACGGAAAACTCATTGAGGATGTCTGAGAACTCCCTGTGGTCGTCCGGGCTCATTGCACGGTCAAACTTCTGCCCGGAGATCCATTTTCCCATCTCATCACCATCCATGGCGATAATGGCGAAGTATTTATCGGATTCGGCACCTTCTTCGTTACCTCCATCCTTCTTGTTGTCGTATTTGGCGATGCGGTGGGTGTTGGGCATCGGGTGTTTGCTCCTTAGATCATCGGGGGTAAGATTGAGTTTGGGTGCGAGATGGAAGACGTCCCAGAATCGCTTGATGACGCTGGAGGCACCGAGCATTTCCCCTTTCTTGAGGCCTCCCTCTTTATTCAATTTGAGTTGACCAGCGAGTTCTTTGACTTGGTTCTTATCAAGTTGATTGGACACGACGAAGACCACCTCCTCCTTGCCATTGAGAGTGTCTTTGAAGAATTTATTTCCGGACTCCCAACGTCCTTTCCGCCAAGCGTTGAAGCTGCGGAGCGATTTGGCGCCGTCCTGTAGCCAGGAAATGGAGGCATTAAGCGGTCCCCAGAGTTCATCCAAGGAGGAGCTTGCTGAGACGTGTTTGCAAGGATCAAACTCTTCGTTAGCAGGCAAAGAATTGGCGAAAGCGTAGGCGTCTTCGGCGCTCGTGACAGGGAGGGTTTGCCATTGGACCTCGAGAAGGCGTTCGGCTTGGCTGATGAAATTATCTTTATGGAAGGATGCTCCCGCTTTAAGATTATTATTTAGTCCATTGGCGACATCAGTGGCTATGGTTTGGAGTTTATCGCGCACCGCATTTTTGAGCTCCTTGGCGTAGGCTGCCGCGTCGACACTTTCGGGAAGGATGGCGAGTAAGCGGTTGGGGAGTGTGGGTGTTAGAAAGGCGGAGATGTCACCATTGTTGGTAGATTTAGGAGTGCCGTTTACCAGAGGTTGATCTGCAATGTGCGGAAACACCACGGCAGCAGTTTCGTGATCGTGTTGTATTTTACCGAGAGCAGAGGCAATCAAGGTTGAGAGTAGGTAAGAACCGCTCCAGAGATCCCGAGTGGTGCGGGCGGCGGCGATGAAGTCTTGAACCGGGCCGATGCTAAATAACAGCAATGTTTGGTTGGCAATAGTTCTGGCAGAGGAATCTGGAGGCGTGGGCATGATAGAAAATGAAAATATTCGTGCCTAGCTACTGCTACTAACGGCCACATGGCAAGTATAAATCCCATCTCTGACGTCGTTTGGACGTCAGCCCTTATTGATCAGAGCTCAAGGGGGGGAGTAAGGCTCATATTCATGCGGCTTTCAGGGTATGCCATAATCATTTTCGTAGTCTTGCCCTCGCTCAAGGTATGGATTATATTTTGAGGCGAAAATGTTAGCATGGGTTGACAATGCCTGACATTCGCTGTTTTCCGGAATCAGAAGGAACACCTCCTCTTCCGCTCGGCTGATTTGGGAACAACTGATCGGGTTGTTGGCCGTCGAGTCGGCTTGTCCTGTCTCGTGGAAGTCGGCGACCCGGGTGCCAGTGGTATTCAGCCTGTCCCCGGGCGGCGGGGCGGCGGCCTCACGCCATCAACGATGCCGGCGGTGGGGGGAGCGTTATCTCCGCAGGTGCCGAGGGGGGCGTGCCATGCTGCTCCGCCGGGCGGTTGTGGCGTCAGGCCACATTGGCTTGCTCCTCCGGTGCGGCATCCGGCCGGATCTCAAACCACGCTTCGCCGTCCTCCTGGGTCATGGGTCTGCGGTAGTGCTTCTTGACCATTGTGGGGCTGTTGCCCGCCTGCTCGGCCACCTTGTTGATATCCTGCTCCTTCCCGAGCAGGTAGCTACAGAATGAATGGCGCATCACATCGGGGGGCCAGGTGTCGATAATGCCTTTCTTGATGAGGTCTTTGCTGACCGTCGCCGATGCCGTGGCCATGGCGACCTTCCCCTCGGGTTTTCTGTAGGGCAGAAGCCATTGCATGAGGTTCGGCTGGAGTTTTACAAGGCCCTGCGATAATTGATAGTAGTCTCGGTGCATTGGCGGAGATTGAGTTCGTTGGCTCCGATTTCTAACCAGTCGTCGGGGCGTTGGTAGAAGTCCAGACCTCGGCCTAGGGTAATGGTCCAGCCATTATCGAGTTCGATACGGCGGTCGTGGAGGGTTTCGCTCATCGTGACATCGAGTTTGATGCCGTGCTCGGCTAAACTCTTGGCGATAGCGATGATCTTAACTCCCGCTTCTTTTTTCTCCTCATCGTCTTCGTAAGAAGTTGTTAGGTGGATTTCTTGCACGGTTCCGGCATCGACGCAGACTTCACAGAAGTGGAGGAAGTTGGTGATTTGGTGGGGCCGTCGTATGTAGGGGTCCTCCAGCTGTACTTTTTTGGCACCTTGAAGGTAGTCTAGGAAGAGTGTGCGATAAGAAAATCCGCGGTCGCCGTGGAAAATACGAATCTCCTTTTCTTTCAACGTCGTTGGTTCAGGTGGAGATAATTCTGCTACTGGTGACTGTGTTGCAGCTCCTACGTCAGCGGGAGTTATTTTCTGGAGTGGAGCTGGGGCATCGGGGATTTCATCATCAGTTCTTCTTGGGGATTGTGTCGCTTCCACACCTTTCGATTCTGGACAGTCGACGATAACTTCTTGATTGTTAGAGTTGGTGAATCCAAGGCTGATGTTGGCAAACTCGTCATCTTTCTTACGTTTGTTGAGCTGCTCTTTGACCCGGCGGCGTCCCTCGATGGCGTAATGGATATACTCATCCAGTTCTTCCGGTGACGGATCGCACCCGGGATGTAGCATTTTGCAGAACGCGGCCACGGTCTTGATGACAGCTGTTTCATCCCGACCCTCGTGCATCTTGTTGAGCTGAAGTTTACTCTTGATAGGGGAGAACAGATTGACCTTTGAAAACAAGTGGTGGAAAGCCTCTGCCAAGTAGTCAGTGATGAGGCCGTAGTTATCAGTGAGTAGTTTGCTGCTGTTAGGTGGGATTTCCCATCCTGGCATGTAAGTGTGGAAACGGTGGATGACAGCGAGGTCAAACTCTTTGGGTAACGGTCGGCAGAGGTCGTGTTGTTCAGAGGCAACAAGCTGCTCGATGGAGTCATCGATGTTGCCTACGAAAGACAAGCTGGCAGGAGCCATCACCTCGGCTCCCAGATTGAAATGACCGTTGGCCATATAGTCCTTGAGGATCTGAATAGTGCCAGGGTCCTTGACTTTAATGCCGGCTACCTCATCAAAGGCGATAGTGTCCCAGTAGCCGATGATACCCACTTGGCGACGTTGTTTGTTGTAGAAGAGGGTGGCCGTGGTGGTCTGGCCTCCACTGATCAGGGTGGAGTAGGGGGTGAATTCGCTATAGACGTAGGATTTACCTGTTCCACGCGGGCCTAGTTCCAGGAAATTATAGTTCTGTTCAACGAGGGGGAATAGCCGTGCCAGGAAATGGAATTGTTGCCGCTGGGTGAGTTCCGTTGGCTCTAGCCCCAGGGTCCTCAGGACGACGGATAGCCACTCGTCACGCGTGAAATTGGATCGGCACTCGCAGTAGTCCTCGAAGGAGAAACGAGAAATTTGAATGGGTCTGAGGTCCTCGATGTAGAAGGTGTAGTCGTCCTCCTCTACTCCATTGTATGCCACCGTTACTTCGCACCAGAGTCCACCTTCAAGTAAACGATTGTTATCCCGGTAGTGGCGTTCGTTGATGGCAATGCGTTTTGAGCCGAAGTTTTGCATCTCCGCCCAGTGGCGTTTTTCTTTCTCGTTGTGGTGCACATGCACCTTGTCGATGTATTTGTGTTTGCCTTTTTGCTGCACCATCGACTGGGCTTTGTTCGCCTCATTGGGGCGGACGTAATTGAGCTGAATGGTCTCGGTGACGGCTTGAAGACCGGCATTGATTTCATCCGGGTCATCCGTGGCGCAGTATTTTGCCAGCAGGAATTCCAGCACGAAAGTTGGGATGTTCGTTCCCTTTTTAATGCGCTGAACGAGATCCTTGCGGACGCAGCGGCCTTCAAAGGTTTCATTGAGTTTGAGATCGATGGGGTCTATCATGGCAAAATAGTTAGGCGATGTAATCGGTGTAGAGCTTTAGCTTGGCCTGCTTGCCCAGTGGCATTTTGGTATCGGGATCGATGGCGCGTAATTCGAATTCCCCGTTGAACTCCTCGTCCATGATCAATGTCAGTTTGGCAAAGCTCTGGGGGGGCATTTGCACGTAATTGGTTGATGGATCGACATACTGGCATGGAGCGGGCCGTCCGACGACCGCTTTCTTGTGCACAGCCTCCAGTTGGAAACGGACATGGTCGCCGGCAAAAAGTCCTTCTTGGTGAATACCAATTTCGATCGAGGGCCTCCGTGTCATGATCTTCTTCGAGTTACCCTGCTTGTAGTTCAGATTGACCTCAAAGCCACCTGCGGAGAACGCATCGGAGCAGTCCTTCGATTTGAGGTTTACCGAGATAGCTGGAACAATTGACTCTTGCGGTGAGAATCCCTCGTGGAAGTAGCTTGAACCGAGTGCGAAGACACCCAGGTTGCGTGGCACTGCGTAAGTCGGAAGGTCTGTTGGAATTCCAACCTGTGCCGTGGAAAAATGAACGGAGGTTGGGGATGCATCACCACTGCCAAGAAGACAGCGGCGCTTTTTGAGTTTCCAATCTCCGGGCGGAACGGGACAGCTGTCTCCCTGATCAAGGTCATCGAGCCAATGGAAACCGTGATCGGTGGCAATCACCGCCTTGCCAAATCCAGCTTCATCCTGGAGACGGTTGCAGGCAGTCAGAATCATGCGCACGATTCTAGGTATTAAGGTGCGTGCCTGCATCACATTGATCTCGCCGGATTCATCGATCTCAGTGCTGCGCACGACCAGTAGGTCTGTGTTTGAAAATTCATCGAGGTTTTTCTTTCCGATCAGCTCGTCGAGTTTGATCATCGAACAGCGCTCGCCGTAGACTGATTGGAATACCTTGAGGCGTTCGTTTGGGTTTCGAGCGAATTGATCGCCGACTTTGGGCTGGACCTCGCTTTTTTCCGTCACGAGACGGAGATCAGTCTCTGCTCCTGGCAAGAGAGCGGCCATGCCAAAGCGGGTGACACACGGTAGCTGGGCGCAGACGGCTTCGGTAGATACCTCGTGTTGTTCTACCAGTTCCTGTTCGATGCAGATTCCCAGCTCGAAGCGGAGGGCATCGATCATGAAATAAACGACCCGGGTCTTCTGTTCGAGCAGGGGAGCGACCAGACGATTAAAGGTTCCGGAGTTCGCCTCCATACCAGTCAGCGGCCAGCCTTCGGTTTCGACGGTCGTGAGGAAGGTTTTTTGTAGCTTCAGTGCCCGCTCCTTGAATGCGGTGCGAGCCAGGTCGATGATTCCGGTGACTTCGTTAGAATCGCCGAAAACATCCGCGACGGCCTGTTCCATCTCGCGATGAAGGGTGTCCAACCGTCTGAAATTGTTAGAAAAGAAATTTACCAAGGCATCGCCCTTGCTCGTTAGTTTAGGAAGCTCGGAGTCGAGTTCATCGCCGAGTGTGCACAGATCGTTGGCAAGTTCAGCAATCCGCCATAGTGATTGGCGGCTTTCGTGATTCGCCCATAGGGATCCCTTCCGCTGAGTGAGGATCTCCCCACTGATATTACGATCGCCGCTTGAGAGTGCCTGCTCGAAGCGTTTCAGGAAGGAGCGCTCTTCAAAGGCAAAGGTGTCGCGCTGGCCAAGATCATGGATGTCCTCGCAGATTTTCTCCAGTCCGAAGCTGGTCGAGACACGCTCGGCCTCGGCGATGTAGCTTGACTGGCTTGGGGTGTAATCCCGGAGTTCTTGGCAGAGGTGGTTGATCACGTCGATATGCTCGCCCTGGGCCCTGGGGATCTCTTCCAACTCTTCTGGCAACCCCTCGGGCAGGTCGAAGGCAAACTCGCTGAAAAGCAGATAGTTCCAGAGCTTCTCCGAAAGGGTCTTCCAGGTAGTGGCCTTACCGTAGATGTCCAGACCGAGTGAGGACTTCACCAGCGATCGGAATTCCGCTGCCCAGTCATCAGAGGCTTCGAGCGTTTTTCGCAGGCTATCATCGGCCAATAGGAAACGGCGGAGGATGGTTGTGAACTCGTCGGTTCCAAAGATCGTCTGCAAGTGGGGTGTGGCTGTCTTGCTGGTGCGAAGGGCATCGATGAGCGATAGGTCGGGGCACTCGGTGTTCTCGAAGAGTTTATCGACCTCGGCGGCTCTTGATGGGACAAATTTCTTTGCCAGGCTGCGCAGGGAATCCCCTGCGCCGTCGGGAAAATGGCACCCAGCCAGACGGAATGGCTGGTAGGGGTCGGCCAGGACATCCATCATCTCGGTAGGAAGGTTTTGGGGGACATAGACCAGCAGCCGGGTCTGCAAGGACTCATCAGCACCGACGGCGAGCCAGGCATCCCAGGCCTCAAGACGGGATCTCATGGAGGACTCGGAGGTGTCCACGACATGCAGCTCCTTGAGGTCGAGCAGAGCCAGGGCTCCGCGCAGGGCTCCTGATCCATCGTAGATCACGATGGATCGATTTGAAGAAAGACGTTGCTGCCAATGATTGGCGATGAATTTAAGAAAGCTCATGTGGGGTGATTGTGTGAACTAAGCAGTTGGGAGCGCGACGAGGCAATCCTGTTTCCTGCTCTAGTATTACAGCTGCTCTTTGCCGATCATCTAAGGAACCGGGCAGAATACGGAAGTGTGTCTTTAGGTCGAAATGTCGTGATTGTGTCGCTATTTGACAGCGTTTTGACAGGAAGACCTGCAAAATCAATCGGTCTATCAGGTCGGCAAGGTGGGTTAATGTCGTGATTATGTCGTCTTTCATCGCGGTAGTTCCCGACTTGTTCGTATATAGTGAGCTGATCGTCCTCCTCCCTGGAGACGGAGTAGATCAGCCTCCCGTAGTTCCTGGAGATCTCGCTGGGCCTGGCGTTTTGTGACTTCAGGGGCGAACTGCTGGATGTATTCCTGCAGGCGGATCGTATCGCCCGGTTTAAGTTTCTCCAACATGCAGAGCTGCCGCTCGCCGAGTTGAGCTGCCGGAGCTTCACGAGAGGTCAAGCTATAGAGCGTCACGGTAATGCCGTCCTGATCCACCTTCCATGTTGGGGCCGGAATCTCGGCTTTGCGGCAGTCCTCGATCATCCGTTGTGTGCCGCGTCCGATTTGTTCCATTAAACTACGGATAAAGAGAAAATTGGCGATATCAGGGTTCCTAGGAATCGAGGGGTGGTTACTGCGTAGCCTGCTAGCTGTCCATCCATCTGGCAGCTTACCCGAGTTCCAAATTTCCACCCGGTCCGGATACACTAAAACCGAGGCACCACTGGAAAAGCTACTGTAGTCCCGGTGCGCCAGCGCATTCACCAGGCCTTCTCGAACGGCGTTGACGGGGTAGGGTGCAACGTTCCTCCTCTCAATAGACTCGGGCAGAAACATCGCGGCCGTAGAGGCATTGCGCTGGATGAATGCCACCGCACTGGCGAGCACGTTTGCCAGAGGCCCATTGAAATCCCCTTGGTCGAGATACTCGTCACCCTGTTTGTCGGATTGGAAAGCATAGGCCCGAAGTCTGACCTGTGGATGCCGCACGGCTGGCTGCTCGCCGAAACAGACGTCTGCAGCATTGGTGAGGACACCATTACTGAGCATTCCAAGTTCTCCCAGGACGGTTTCGGTCGAGTCAGTATCGCTAAACCGGAAACGACCTTCTGCCATAGCCTTTTGAACAGTCGTCTCGATCTGCTCATGGTGGAGATCTTCGATGGTGAGTGTGGGCGAACCTCTGCGCTCCCATCGAACCGCTTCCGGAGCTTGGCGTTGGAATATTTCTTGAAGGTCTTCAGCGTCGGCGGGCACGGTGGTCCGGCCTCTGCGGAGAAATATCCGCCCATCGTGTAAGAAGGGCATGTCCCTGCCACCAGGGACCTCGATCAGGATGACTTGGAGGCCGTAGGCTTCCTCGGCCGTCACGGAGAGTAGAGGGCGGGGTGAAATCACTTTTCTCAAATAGAGTGCTATTTGATGGGCGAAATTGACTGGGTTGGGTAGTCCGAGCGGGTACCCGTTTTCATCTACACCAAGCACGATGCTGCCGCCTCCACTATTTAGTAGGGCGACGACGTGAGTCGTAATCTGTTCGTAGTCCTCGGCGGAGCGCAGCAATGCCAACTCTTTCGATTCGCCCTTTTTGATCTGTCGTTCTAGTGGCGTCATAATTTTCCTCCTTTCTTTTTTGTCACTTTCTTGACAGCTCCAGAATCACCGAAGTTGTCACTAATAAATGCCTCCGCCTCTTGATAGCGGCGGAACTGGCTCACTGCGAACAGGCTAGCTTCATCGATCGATCCGAACTTCTGAACCCAGTTGCCCGTTCGGTCACGATAGACTTCCACGTCTTGGCGAGTCGCCAGATCATACATGTCGAGGATACGTAAGTCCTCAAAAATGGCCGACCGCTTTAGCTTCATTTCACCTCGTTTGAGTTTCATTTCCTTGCAGACGTTATCAATGAGGGATCGGGCAAACACGACGTGATCGTGTGCTAGAATCCATCGGGGCTTTTTCTCGGCAATCGCCATCCGCAGCTCCTCGTGAACAATCGAGTCATCCTTTGGTTTCTCTTTACCACTGCCGTAGCGTGGCAGGATGATTCCAAGAAACAGATCGCAGTCCTTCACTGCCCTGCGGCAGCTTTCCAAGGCTGTGAGCTTAGGATCGACGGGCATCGTTCCCTTGTGCGACATCCAGACCTCGTATCCTAGGGTTGATAGAGTGGCGTAAATGCGATCCAGTAACTCCTCGAAGCCGTAGACGGCGGAGGATACCATGAGGATCGGCTTTTTTTTCTTGGCGGCCATGGATCAAGCTTGGTGTTGTTGAACGAGTTCTTGGGCGATCTGATCGGCGTTTTTCTTGGGCTGCCAGACGAGTTTGCCTTTGTCGTTTTTGACTTCTTCCCACAGGGCATCCTCGTGGCCGTGGGCGATGGCTAGGGAGCGGTCGGTGGTGCATTTTGGGATGACTCTTTCCGGCCAGAGGGTGTGGGCGAGGTGGGCCCAATCGTAGTCACCTTTTTCGAGGCTCTTCCAGGTGGCTTTGAGCTTGGTTTGCCAGGGTTTGAGGCGGAAGAGGTTCCAGAGGGGGGCAGCGGTGATTTGGACGCCGTCGTTGAGGTTGGGCTTCCAGGGGAGGTTGGCGATACGGAGGAGTTCGTCGCGGAAGACTTGGAGCTCGCCGCTGAGGTCGGCAAGGCGTTCCCAATCCCTATTCTCCCGGGCGCTGCGCTGGTCGCCCTTGGCGGTGAGGCGTTCGAGTTCGCGGCCGACGGCGGTGATCTTGGGTTCGATGAAGTCGGAGACGCAGGTGTAGAGGGTGTCAGGAGTGAGGCGGTGGTAGTAGATCCAAAGGGTGTAGCTGCCGGACTCGGTGGAGAGGGGCCAGTAGATGGGGGCCTGACGGCGGCTCTTGCTGTAGCGCTTGAGGTGGTCTTTGAAGAATTTGCCGCCGGATTTCTTCTCGGCGAAGTAGTCGCGCAGGGTGCGGACGCCGAGGATCTCGCAGGCTTCTTGCTCGATGGCGGCACTGCGGTCACCCCAGATGACGGCGAGGGCGTCGCGGACGCGGGCGACGATGTCCTCGGGGTGGCCGGGATCGGAAACGAGGATGCCGGGCCAGGTGATGGGCAGCGGGTAGTCGTCGGGCACGTCGGCGGGCGCAGCGGGCAGGCCGTCGGCGTTCTGGAGCATGCCGGGCGGGCAGACGGGCAACGGATCGAAGGGGTCGGGCAACTCGGGCGGCTGGCGCTCGCCGGTGGCGTAGCGGATGTCCCAGCGGCCGAATACAGCACCGATCATCCACAAGACTAGAGGACCACAGATGTCATCATCTGGTTCCATGGAGTCTGCAACCTCCTTAAGCGTATCTCCTTCGTGGATCGATTGTTCGATATCCTGTTCGGTCTTGATAGGTGCAGCTCCGTAGATATCGAAACATGTAGAATCTATCTCTTGATCGATTTCTCCGCACCTGCTCTGCAATTCTAGGTGTTCTGAAAACCGGCCGTTTGAACTCTCACCCAAGGTTGAATTGCGCCGCTCTACTGTGCAGGGAATTAGGAAGCTGTGCGAAGTTTCGTCCCCATCACCAATTCGCCTCCACAGTTTCCAAGCCTCATATGCGAGCCTAGCTAGACGGTCTTTAGATGCGGGGTCGAGTTCGGGAATTGGCATGCGCTGCATTATCCCAACGTCGTAAGAACGGGCCGCAGCGTCAGCTGCCCCAAGATTGAGTGAAAAGAGGGACCTGAATACACTCGAGTTGCAGAGCGAGAGTAAGGCAAGTCGCTGTTCCCTATCCTCTACAATTAGAGCTGGTCCCTTAGCCGAGAAAATGCAGCCAGCTGGAAGCGCCCGAAGCGATAAATCACTGCTGGTCCGGTGAGTCCACGTGAGACCTGGCAGAAAATAGAAGTCATGGCCGTTAATGGCAGCCGTCCAATTCGGCCCCCATCCCTTTGATTCACGGTAAGCAGAAACTAGCGCTTTTAATTGGAGTCCATCTTTCGACCAGTTCAATGCCAAATGTGGATCAGCGTAGAAACGAGCGAAATCACCACCTTTAACAAATCGGACCCATGATGTGTCGGTAGTCTGCGCACGAGTGTTCTTTATTGAGGATGTTGCGATCTCCCAGCGAATTCGAACGAAGCGGAAATCGTCCAGAGTGTAGGGACCACGAGCAGCAAAACGATCTGATGTTTTGAGCGGAGAATGCTTTTCAAAAGCGGCCCGTAGTGAGTCCGAAACCCAGTATGCAAATGGTGAGCCTGGAACCATCTTGAACGATGACGGGGCACATTCGAATCTTTGACCTGCAACCGCATCTTGCGAGGATTTTATGGAGTTAAGGAGAGCTGATGCCCTGTCTTCAGCGTCGACAATTCTAAAGAATGTGCTCGAGTTTCGATTTGTTCCACCGAGGCAGTATGCAGCCACCTCCACCATTGCGTCATCCAATACCCCGTGTCCTAAATCGGCAATAAGGTTTGGTGGCGACAATGGTAACAGCAACTTTTCACGCCAACGTGTGAATGACCGAAGGAAAAACCCGGTTCGCGAAGTTATCGCACCGAGTAAGGCTCCCGAGGTGAAGAGCTGGATCCCACGATCAATGAACGAGGAGTAGATGTCGCTAGAACTACGAGGGAATGTGTTTTCAGCCCATTTTTTGGTTGTCTTCGAGAAGGCACCAAACGGCGGATTCATCACCACCGCGTCGTAGCGTTTTCTGCAAAGATCGATGAACGCGAAGCCGTGCGCGGCGTCTTCGGCAAAGAGGCGCCGTTGGTAGTCGCCGGCTTCGGCGGACTCGGCGTAGTCGCGCAGGGCGGCGTAGATGCGTTCTTCGGCGGTGTCGAAGAAGTCGGTGGCCAGTGGTCGGTGATCGGTGGTCAGTGCCTTCTCGACGCCGGTAAGCTCTTGTTGGGTGCCAGGACGGAGGGTCTGGTTGAGCTCTTCAGTGGAGAAGAGGTCGCGTTCGGCGGCGCCGAGTTTCTTCCACTTGGTTTTGGCGTCATCGATGGCGGTGCGGATTTCTTCCTCGATCTTGAGGAGGGTGCCGGCCTCGCCGGCGAGCTGCATTTTGTCGAAGACAGTTTTGACGAGTTCGCCGAGCAGGGGTGGGTCGAGGGTTCCGACGAAGTCTTCGAGCATGGCGTCGCTGCCGGGCATGGGCTCGGCGCAGACGATGTTCGAGCGGCGGACGCGGGGGCGCTCGGCGGCGGGGGTGTCTTTCCAGGTTTTCTGGGCGCGGAGCCAGAGGGAGAGGCCGGCGATCTGGACGGCGCGGGGGTCGATGTCTACTCCATGCACGTTGTTTTCGATGATAAGTTTGGGCACATCGAGCATGAAGGCCTCTTTGGACGCGTAGAGGTCGGTTAGGGGTGCATGAGAGTTTTCAGTGATCAGTTGGCAGTTTCCAGTGCTTGCCAGATCCCAGGCTTCTTCATAGATGGCCTCGAAGAGATCGAAGGCGTAGAGCCCGAAGTGCATGGAGCCGCAGGCGGGGTCGAGCAGGCGGATCTCACGCGGGTCCTTGATAGCACGGTGGGGAATTAACACAGGTCGTTTCAAGAGTTCTTCTTGAGATAGGCTCTGTGAGTCCAGATGTCTCCTTATCAGCTCCTGAAAGTATTCTCTGGCGAGTGCCAGTGACTCTTTGGCATAGGGACTACCTAATTGCGAGTTGGTGAGGTAATGGGTGATTACTGCCAATCCCCAGACAAGATTCCATTTATTGGGATGGTCTTCTCCTCGGAAAACGGCGTTAGTAACATCGTCCAAGAAGGAATTGTCGTTAAGGTCCCATCGTTCACCGAAGTAGCTCTCGAACGATTTGTAAGCAACAATGCCCTTGAGGAGGGGAAAGGATCCATCATCGCCCTCTGCGATGCGTTCGAGATTTCCCCGAAACAGATCGGCAATTGCATCGGTTTCGAAAATATCATCAGGAAGATCAGTGTCTTCCCCATATAACGAACGATAAATTTCTTCGATCGGAGCGAGAAAAATTTCGTTGGGTCGGCGGACGAGGTAGCGGCATTGGTCGACGAGGCGGGTCTGGCCCTGGGTCATCTCATACCAGATACGGCCAAGGGTGTTGTCGGTGAGGAACTCGACGACGTAGCGTGGGGTGAAGAACTGGTTACGCACGGCGAGCTCACGGGAGTTCCGGGGGGCGGCGGAGGCGTCGCGCATGGCTTTGCGTTCCTCCTTACTGTTCCAGTATTGGTAAATCCAGCCGATGGTCTCGTCCTCGGCCCAGAGGTGCTTGATGTCGGCATCGCCGAGGAAAGCGAGAACTTCCTTGAGGCCCGCCTCGCCCGGGAAGAGCAGACCGTGGGGGCTGAAGCGATCGAAGAGCACACCGAGGTCGATGGAGAGTTCATCGTAGAGGCACTCCAGGTAGGTGACGTAGCGCTGGTGGGCATCGCCGAGATCGGTGCCGGCGTTCATTTCAAAGAGCGTGAAGCCCTCGGACTTGGTGCCCTGGCGCACACATTCCAGGACGATGCCACGCTCCTCGGCCATACGGAGGGCGGCGAGACGGTTGAGCACCGTGAAGGCCTGCTCGCGGAGCAGGCGGTCGATGGCATCCTTGCGTCGCTGGGCTTCGCTACCGCTGTTGCTCTCGGCATAATAGTCGATGACCTCGTGAAGCTGGCGGGCGGTTTCCCTCTGAGATTCGTTGAGGTGGGTGAGGGAACCCAGATCTGCCACGGTCCCTTCCTTCGGCACGATACCGTAGAACTGTTGGAACTGATCGGAAAACTCCTCCACCAAGCGCCCACGGCAGCGGGTGACGAGGGCGGCGAGTTTATTGCGGGTGGTGGTATCGAAGGCCATGGCGTAGGGAGCTGATTATGAGCCGAGGGTGAGATTGACCGGGGTGCCGGCATCCAGGGTAGCGCGGGCACCTTCCAGCTGCTCGAGGGCGGCGTCCAGATCCGCGGTCGACTGGAGACGGGCGGGGAGCTGGAGGGTTTCCTCGGATTTCTCTTTCTCGAACTGCTTTTCAGCGACCGCTTCGGTCACGGCGACCCGGACGGACTCGAGCTTATTATCCACCTCCATACGGCGGGCTGGGAGCTTGCGGGCACCGTCCAGATCCGTGGGCAGGTCGAGTTTGAGATCCTCAAGCTGCTTTTCCAGGCTCTCTCGTATGTCCACTGGGGCGGCAAGCCAGTCCGAGGACTGCTTGATTTCGTCCTTCGCCTTGTCGAGCCGTGCGGCCTCTTGGGCGAGGAAGTCAGAGGCTCCCTGCTTGGCAACGGTGCGGAGTGACTGAAGGTGCTGGTTCAGCTCGGAAATATGCTCGTGGAACTTCCCTGAGCAGAAGATGGTGCGGACCTTGGCCCGGGTTTCCTCGCTATCCGCCTTCAGCTGGACACAAGCACCTGCGTCCGGAAGGGCGACGATGTCATTGAGTAAAGTCAGGGACTCTTTCACGGTGGTCTCGGCACCTTGGTCGAGCGCCTTGGTCACGGCTCTGGCCCAAAGCAGATCATCATAGAGCGTGGAGGTCTCGGCACCAAGGGTGGCGGGAGCATCTGAAGCGTCCGCGGAGAGCACCCCGGCGAGCCCCGTGAGGAGCTGCTGGGCACGATCTCCACCCGGAAGACCGAGCATTTCCAGCTTAGCCTCAAGGCCAGCATAGCTCTGCTGGTAGCTCGGGAAGTGATTCTGGACCGCCTGGCTAATCTGCTTCGCCATCGGCAGCACATTCTCGGCAAGAAGCTCGTGCAGGCGCTTGGCAGCACGCAGCAACTGGTCCTGCGGAACTTGGTCGTTGTTCGGGTAGATGGTGGTCTTGGACAGCGCCTGATTACTCTTCAGTGCGGCCAGGGCGGTTTCTCCCGGAACGGTGGTGGTTTCCCCGCCGAGCTTGATCTTTACCGCACCGCCGATGAGCAGGGCGGCGATGAAGTAGCGGGTGGTGTCCTTCGACCATCCGAACGGAGCGGAGTAGAACTCATTGAGCAGCCGGGCACCATCGGACTGGCCGTGCTTATCGAGGTAGTCACGAACAGAAACGAGTGCGGCATGCTGGAGATCGACCTGAGTCTTGCTGCCTTGTTTTTTCACCAGGCCAAGGGGATCGATCTTGCTGGAGACCTGGGAGAGATCGTTGGTGAGAAGTAGTTTTTCCGCAATGTTGGAAGCCACCTCTTCGCCGGCCTGGGAGTATTTATCAAAGATCTCCTTGGCGGCATCACCGAGGAATTTCTTGAGGGCGGGCATGGTTTCACTGCCGTGGTCCGCCAGCGCCTCCTGCTTGCCCCGGAAGATGAAGAGGCCTTTCTTGAGGGCCACGCGGAGAAGTTCCTGAAGCTTGCCACGGAGTTCTCGTTCACGGGTTTCCTGACCACGCACGTAGTCGACCACATCCGGGTCGGCTTCATTGCTGTTCGCCCGGCAAATTTCCCGGCATCGGTAGATCTCGGTGACCAGGGAATCGACTTCGGAAGGGAGTTCGGCGAGGAGAAAAATCCTGGAGCTGTGGTCATTGAGCCGTGATTCATCAATCCGGGCCTTTTTGGTGGAATCATAGTCCGCTGACGCCACAAGGTCGATGAGGGTCTGGATCTCAGCGTTGTCACCGATGAGAGATACGGCACGGCCACCATCGGAGACGGCTACGCCCGACTCAACCTTGCGGGCACCGTCCAGACTCGTGGAGGGCTTGGTGGAGAAGATTTCCTGGAGTTCTTTGTTGCGGATGGCGAGCTTGTCGTTCGAGCGGGGCTGAAGCTGATCGCGGTTGCTATCGATCAGTCCTACTTTCTCACTGAGGAAGCGGAGCTTGCCGTCGATGATTCCAAGTGGGACGCTTTGATCATCGATGAGGGCATCCGTTTGTTTAATGACCTCGGTTTCAAGTGGCTGGGCATCGATGGCGGGGTGGAGCAGGGCTGCGATGTTCTTCTTGGTGATGGGGAACCCTTCAAGCTGCTGTAGAATGGCGACCGATTTCGCTGCCCGGGTGGCGACTTCATCCTTGCCGTAGCTTTTGACCACCGCCTGGATGGTTTCGACCAGATGGCGCTGGCGTGGTTCAATATCGCGAGAAAGGGTGTCAAAGATGTCTGCCATGGTGGCGAGCTGACCGACGTCCCGATCTGCGAGAGGTCCGTCCACGAGAGTATCGGCCTCGACAAGCATGTCCTGGATGACCTTGATCGCCGAGCGAAGTCCCAAGCCACCGGACGAATGTGCCAAGACAGCGAGAAGATCCATAAGTAGCTCGAAGTGATGCGGCAGGAAGGGGTAGAGCTGGACGAACTTGGTTTTCTCAAGTTCCTCTTTCTGGTAGGCTTTTACGCCCTCGAGTTTGGTGGAGAGCTTGAGCTTGCTGGAGGCACCGGCGAAGTCCTGCTCCAAGCGTGCCGTGCCTGCATCCGACTTACGAAGTAGACGGCGGTGGGTGATTTCCTGGATGTCGCTGGACTCGAGTTCTACCGGGATGGGTAGTCGAGCCATGAGCGGGAAGAATGGCCCGTCTTTTGTTAGGGTTTGTTGTGCCGTGGCCATGAGCCATGCGGTGCCGCCGCCGACTTCTTTGATGTTTTTACAAAGACCATCGAAGTTGTTGATCAGCGATTTGTTGCTGCTGAGGAAGTGGCCGACCTCATCAATGAGGAATAGAACCTTATGGCTACCGGTGCGGCGTTTGACGAGATCTAACATCCGCTCGACTCGCTCCCTCTCCACCTCGGGAGACTCCAGGGTGATTTCATTGAAGGCTTTTGAATCGGGGAAATACTCCGGGTAAAATTCTGGAGCGAGCTGTGAGGCGACGCCTTTGAGGGCCAGGGTGGAGCGTTGCAGTTCCTTCCAGGTCTTGCCCTTGGCGATCTCCTGGACCCGATTCTCAAAATCCTCTTTGCGACCGTCTTTTTCTAGCAGGAATTCAAACTCGGCCACCTTCATTTCCGCCGAGTAACCTGCCCAGGCCATCACCCGGTTGTAGAGCAGGGTGGAGATCGGGGTGGTCAGCGAGCCAGCCCCCATCTGAGCGGCCAGGTCGAGCATGAATACCGTGACTTCATGACGCTGAGCCACGGTGCCGAGACGTTGGCGCAATGCGGCCTTGTCAAACTGGTTGGCGAAATGATCCCGGAAAGGAGTGCCGCCGATGCTTCGCTGCGGGTCGAGCGAGAAGCCGAGGTATTTGGCAAACGAGCTTTTTCCAGACCCGTAGAATCCAGAAATCCAAGCGCAAGTCTCGAACCCACCGCCTCCGTGAAGTGCTTCATCAAGCCGATCGAGCAAGTTCTCGTAGTGGTGCTCAAGGCTATCCGTAACGACGTATTCCGAGACCTCGCTGAGGAGGAGTTTTTCGTCGTCGTTGCTGAAGGTGATGACCTTCTCGATACGTCGGTCAATGGCTCGATTGGAATCGAAGAGTTCGCGGATTTGCATGATAAGAGTATATTGAGAATGGTTAGCCGCCAACGTGGACTGAGCGGTAATTTCCGTCGTCGGGATAGATGCCGAGGAATTTGAGTCCGAATTTACCAGTCCGGACGCCTGGGTAAAAAACGATCACCGGGCACTCAAACTTACCTTGGAGAACCTGTTCGATCGCGCCGATACGGATGTAGGGATGGATCGCCTCAACATCGGTGATGAGCAGCACGCCGTTCGTCAGCTCTTTGGCTTTGGTAAGAGCCTCGGAGAACGCTTCTAGAACCGGGGCTTCTGCTTCGGGCTGGCCGTCAGCACCCACACCCAGTGAGCCACGAAGAGTTTCGTTGATGTCTTGGACGGTGGTGTCGCTGTTGTTTTCATTGTCCAGGTTGATCTCGTAGAGGGGATCTTCCTGGATCAGCCGGGGGATGAGCTTGGCCATCGACAGCTCGGCGACTTCAAATTCAGCACCTAGTTTCAGCTTCCAGGTCGGGAGCAAACGACGGACCTCCAGGATTTCCGATGGATGGAAAACCATATAGTAAACGGGGTCAAAGCCAGTGCTGATGGTGCGGCGCATACCGCTCCTCAGCTGGATGAGCAAATCATGAAAATTATTCTGCAAGGATTGCATCGGCTACGGCTTCGAGGTTGGAGTATTTCCATTGGATCGAGGCGATGTCGCCTGAATCTTGGAAGAGAAGATGTCCTCTCTGGGATAAGCGGGAAAGTTCGTCGCGAACGTCGGCTGGACTGAGTCCGAGCGGCTCCCAGTCAGGGTGAGAAATGATGGCCTCCGTGCCGACACCTTGAAAGTGGAGATCGTAGGCCAGGAAAAGTGCGGTTGATAGGTTGGCGCGAAAAAGTTCGATCCGACGCTGGCCGCCGGCACCACAGACCTCAGAGAGCAGGCCGAAATCGTGAGCGATGCCGAGCACATAGGCACCGACTCGATTTTTCACTGTAGGCGACCATGATTTTTTAAATCGACCGATAGCTTCGCCCCGCTCGATGAGTTCCAGAGCATCTCGCTTGTTGACGCTGTCATTTCCAGCACGGAAACGAGGCCAGTATATCTCGGTTAGGAACTCCCTGAGGATCAAATGCTGACGGATGGCGAAGATGAGGAAAATTGGATGGAGGATGCCCCGTGGTGCAGATCCGTCCACCAATCGTTTCAAAGCGGGAGCTGACTGGAAAGCTGGTTCTGATAGAAAGCGTGCAGCGAAACCTTCCTTCAAAATATTTTCAGCCCGGCGCTGGGTCGCTGACGCTAACATGCCCTCGCTCAGCGCTCGATTGACGAAGTCTGGGCGTGCCTCGCCTGGATACCACGCGTCGAACAACTCCAGCGACTCAGGTATGATTCCCTGTGCTGCTGAAAGTGCCGTCGTGTAGCGTTGTTCTTTGGTATCCAAGGTCAGGCTCATGAAAGCGTGAAGTAGGGAAAGGTCTGGTAGTCCTCGGTGAAAGCTTTGAGATATGATGATGCCAGACGATAGGTGAGGGCTGGATCGTCAAAACTGAAGTTACCCAGGTTTCTCGCACCTGGGCCTAGACCATCGGTGGAGCCGTGCTCTGCCATTTCTCGAAGAGCCTCGATACAAAGGTCCCGGGAAGCGATGACCTCGGCGATACGTGAGGCATCAGCCACAAGGTGGGCATGAACTTTCTGGGTTAATCCGGTGGGTAGTCTGAACAGGTGGAACACACCCACGGCACCTGCTGCGTGGTCATGTTTCAGTGCGGCTGCCTTCGATGTAGCACTGACGGCTGCCGAAATGGCAGTGCGTGGGAAATTGAACTCCAGGGTAGCAATTCCAGTAGGGGAGAGGAATGAACAGTTCCACCATCCGGCGTAGTCCGAACTGCCCAGCGTGCCGACAAGGGCGGCCAACTTTGACAGACCCATTGAGGTTACCAGGTGATTGGTCTCGGATACATGCATGTGAGAAGTTGATTAAGTAGTTAGAGAACGATTTCGCCCGCATCCTGTTCGTTTCGTGAGCTCGGGTAAAGTAGAAAAGCAGGATTAACAAACCACCCAAATCCTTAGCGAAGATTGGGCTGGATTGATTTTCGTGTGATATTCATGCTGGAGGGTTGCAAAACCATCAACTTGATCACCTCGGGTGCCGGTGCAATGGCGACCGGGCGTTTTTGCCTGCTCAATTTCAGGGAAAATTGCCGTCTGGCGCCGGTCGGCGGCGTTGTCCCTCCTCCTCCCCGGCACGGGAGGTCTTCAACCGGAACTTTTTGCCCAGGGCGGCTTCCTCATGTCCTTGGATACACCAGCCGGTGGTCCGGTATCCATTCTTCAAAGATTTTTTGCCAGGCCTTCATGCGTTCACGGCAGATGTAAACCACCGCCCCTCCTCAACCTCGATGAAGCAGTAGCTCCAGAACATGTCGCCCTCCCGTTTGTGACGCAGGGCTGCAAAGTTATGCGCCTCCCTGCAACCCGAGGGCTGGTGTCTGACCCAGCTATACGACACGAGGTGTCTGGTTCCCCCGCGCCAGTGCTCGAGCCGGGGTTCGCCCCAGTTTTCCTCGGGCAGTCCTTCGGCCATGCGCTCCAGGGCACTCTGGTCGGGCAGTTTTTTGATACCCAGCAGCTTGAGCAGGGCCTTGTCTTCATTAAGTGCCTCCGCATCCGCCAGACTGCTTCCTTCCGTGCAGAAGTTGTAGAGCAAGGTGCAGATGTAGACTTCGGGGTCGAAGCCCCGGTTGCTGTTCTTACGGTGGTCGAGCTGCGGGTAGTCGCTGATCCAGTTGACTAGTCCGCTTTGGCGAAGCAGCCCGACAATGGCCAACTGACCTCCATGCACTGAGCAGGACTCCGAGGTTCTGAGTTCCATTGCAAACTTGCGGGGCTTCAGGCTGTAGTGGCGTGACATGCCCCCTTATACACAATATCAGCCGTCGTTGCAAAATCACCCTTAGGGTGAATCAATCCCAGGGTCGCTAATGATTAGGGGGACGCTGAGCCGTAGTCATCAAGCCGAAGAAGCTGAGAGATGCGATCATGGACGAGCTCAGAGTGACAAACTGGAGTTACAGCCCCTTAAAGTGTGACGAATTCCATTCCATCAAAATAGCTCGCCTTGTAAATGAGATGGTGGGTTTTTCAGCAGCGGGTTCGTGGTCTCGTTTACTAACAGAGTGTCAGGCTTGGGTGTGAATACCATCAGTTCGCCATTGAGATACGGGTTCAGTTCATCGGCTGAGAGGACCGCAGGCATGCGATGATGTATAGGTGCCATCAGTGAGTTTGCTGTCGTCGTAATCATCGAGAAACATTCGCCTTGGCTGACTGACTGCTCCCAGATGCCCGCCATCCATAGCCATTCATCGGCTGGGCTGGTGAATCGATGAGTTCGCTTGTTACCCTTGGACCCGGACCACTCGTAGAAAGCAGTCACGGGAATGAGGCAGCGGCGGTGTTCGATAGAGTCCCGCCACATGGGACTGCCAAAGTTCTCGCTGCGTGTATTGTTTACAACACCGAGGCCGGGTCGTTCATAGCCCCAGCGCATCATTCGGACATCGCCGTCACTCAGATACACAGGGGCCGTATTAGTGCGTCTGATGAGCCTGACGTCATCATCTAAATTATCAAAACCGTCAGCGTTGATTACTTGAGGCGCTTTCTTTTTACCTCTGCCGAATTCATAAACGCTGCACATGGTAAAGTTTCTGTTTTTTGCGAGCTGTAACTAGGTTACTGTTAGGCTACTTCAGCTTGCTCCTCCGGTGCGGCATCCGGCCGGATCTCAAACCACGCTTCGCCGTCCTCCTGGGTCATGGGTCTGCGGTAGTGCTTCTTGATCATTGTGGGGCTGTTGCCCGCCTGCTCGGCCACCTTGTTGATATCCTGCTCCTTCCCGAGCAGGTAGCTACAGAATGAATGGCGCATCACATCGGGGGGCCAGGTGTCGATAATGCCTTTCTTGATGAGGTCTTTGCTGACCGTCGCCGATGCCGTGGCCATGGCGACCTTCCCCTCGGGTTTTCTGTAGGGCAGAAGCCATTGCATGAGGTTCGGCTGGAGTTTTACATAGCGGGTGGTGAGGTTCTTGGCATCCACCTCGGCCCTCACCCTGATGTAACCCTTCACGAAATCGATGTCCTGCCACTCCAGGGAGTGTTTTTTTCGGGAGCAGGCAATCTCAAAGGGGCGGAGGCCTGCGAATAGTCCTATGGCGACGTAGGGGACACAGTCTTTTCTGACATGAGTCAGGATCTCACGGGCTTTCTCGATGGAAAAGATGGCCGGCTCTTTTCTTTCCACCCGGTGCCTGGCAATCTTGGCCGGGGCGACGGTGCCCTCGGGAAGATACCCCCATAACTGGGCCTTGCGGAAAAATGTGACAAGTTCGGCCCTCAGCTTGTTGGAGTATACCTTGGACAATTGCAACTGCCTCATCCAGTCGTCTATCTGCTTGGTGGTGATCTGGCCGATGTAAGTGCCGCCAAACGCTTTGACAAACTTCCAGATCTTCGTGCGCACGGCACTACGGACGTCTGCCGAGCGATCCTGAAACAGCTCCATGTATTCCTCGAACACATCCTTGACGAGCTTCTCTTCAAAATTGTCCGGTGCGTGGCTGCGCCAGAAGCGGGCGGCCTCTGTCCAACCGGCGTCACCGAGATGCGTCTTCGCCGCCTCCAGTTCGGACAGGAAGGCGTGCATGTCACCATCGGCGATCTTACTCAGACGGCAGAGCGCCCGGTAGGAGCTATGCGACACCAACCGCTTCCTGACATCACCCTGCTTTGAGAGCTGCGCGGCGACCTTTTCCGCCATCTTCACGGCATCCCGCTCTTGTGTCCTTGTCCTGTTGATACGTTTGCCGTTTTCCCGCCAGATTACCTGGAACCGGTATTTCCCGTGAATAATATTGCGGTAGACCGGCACCGACACGCTGCCGCTCTTGATGACTTTATGGGGCTTGTTGTTCATTACCCTAGTCTCAGGATATCTTTGGCGTGCCTTTCTACGTTCCCTGCACTTCCGAATAATTGAGGCATGGCCCGGGTAAGGGTCTTAACAGCCTCGACGATGATCTTAACTTTCTCGTCGTGTTCCGTTTTTTTATCGAGCGCTACCAAGGTTACGCCATCCCGCAGTTTAATCGTGGTTTTTCCATTCGCTGCATTCTTGGTGCTGTCCAGTAAACCGGCATCGATGTCGGCCTCGACGAGTGCCTGCAGGTATTTTGACCGGGAAAGGCCTAGCTGCTTGGCACGGTCGTCCACCATGGCAATTCGTTCGGGCAGAAAGCTGACTCCCATAGGCTTGTAGCGGCTCATGTGAGGGAGTCTGGCTCAAAATATGGGAGAACGCAATTTATTTATCACTCAGGATTGACATCCAGCCGGGATGGCTATATTTGTCGTTCGTAATGATCTCCACTACATCAAATATCAGGAAACAGCAGATGGCCATCCCCGCGCTTGGGGGCGGCGTCACTGGATTTCCAGATGAAAGAAGTGGAGAAACCAGCAAGACTGCTAACCAAGAGAGATGTCTCCAAGTGGCTACGCACACGACCAGAAAGCATCGATGTGTTGATCCGGGACCATGGATTTCCCGCCATCTTCCTCCCCAGGGGGGACAGGGAGGTCCTGCGTTTCTGTCGCGCCAGCGTGGAGGCCTGGTTGAGATCCAGGGAGGAATTCCTTCCGGAGTAAGAGAGTTACCCATTCATAAGGGTGTTAAAGCCGTGGGTCTGTTTGAAACAGCCATGGAATAGTGAATGTTGAGTTCACTCTGGGCCAGGTGTTCCTGGGCCAGAGGGAACACGCCATTCAGGGGGCAAGGCTCCCTGGAAGAGTTGTCTCCGCACGCATTGTGACGGTTGGGCAGGCATTGTGCCCTCTAGTCAGGGCATGATCGTGCCGAGAAGGTTCGCTGCCGCTTAAGCGGCGAGCGCCAAAAAACACAACGCCCCCGTGCCCGGGCTTCATACGGGCACACACAAATACAGATGAATACAGCAAACGACATAGTTCACAGCCCCATCAATGGTGGTGCCTTCCTGCCAACTGGAGACGAGCAACCGCCTATGGAGGGGCCTCTGGTTCCAACAGGGATTACGTCCCTTGATAACCAACTTCGTGGTGGAGTCCGGGTGGGCACGTTCAATGTAATCTGCGGCTATACCGGTGATGGGAAGTCATCGTTCGTGGTTCACCTTGCACAGACCGCTGCCGCCCTGGGGCATCCGGTCCAGCTCTATCATAGCGAAATGACGACCGAGGAATACCTCCAGCGTCTCAAGTCTTGGGAGTCTGGAGTAGCCTATGCTAAGATCCGCGGGGTTGTTCCCGTGGATTTCCCCTTGATCGAAGTCTTATCCCTGCGCTCGGGCGGGAACGCTGGAGTGCAAGATATCGTGGCCAATATCTCGCCCCTGAAGACGGCACACAAGAACAAGCCGGTCGTTATCGTCGATTCTATGGATGGTATTGAGAGTGGTCGCAAACAACTTGAGGAAATCGCACAGTCATTAGCCAGTATGGCTGGACAGGAAGATGCCCTGGTATGGGCCACATCCCAGGCCAATTCCAGGGGCACCACCGTAACCATCGATAACCTTCGCGAGGCTACCGGAAAGGCATTTCCCTGCTCGCTGTTAATCGGTCTTGGGAGGAGTTGCCCCGAAGACAAAGGAAGTGATGCTGTCCTCACAGTTGACAAGAACCGCTACGGCTCAAGGTTTCAGATCCGGACCCGTGTCCGGTGGGAATGTCAATGGTTCTCCGATGTGGACGACAGCTACTTGATTCCCCGTGTCCAAGGCGAGCCGACAATCTGTGACCCGGGCGACAAATCCGCACATGGAGAAAGCGACAAATCCGCACATGGAGAAAGCGACAAATCCGCACATGAAAGCGACAAATCCGCACGTGAAAGCGACAAATCCGAGAACCTATAAGATAATACAAGAAGATATGAACAATATAGAACAAGAAAGAGAGGAATCCGCCCCGCTCGGGCCTAACGGCCCAGCAGAGACGGATTTCTCCTCTAATTCTTCACCATGTCAGATCCGGAACAATGTCTACAAGACTCTGATCCTTTCCCATGGAGTCAATGCGGCAGCTATCCTTACCAAGCTCCTTTACTGGACCTCTAAATCCATCAAGAAGAATGGAAGCCGTTGGTGCTTCCGGAGTGCCGCTGCTCTGGCCGAAGACATCGGAGGGATTTCAGCGTCTGCGGTCTGGGATCAACTCCAAAAACTGAAACAGATGGAGGCTCTGGAAATTCGTTCCGGCAGACCCAGGGGATCACTGAATGCGGCATCGGAATTTTATCTCAAACCGGGAATCACCGAAATTGTCGGTAGCCCCGGTCCAGCTTCCGACGGTTCCTCCTCAAGCGCCCCATATGTCCGCTTCGGTCTCGATGATGCCAACAATTACGGCATCGGACAGGCGCTTTTACTGTACCATTTGGAGTGGGTCCTGAGGCAAAGGGACGACGACAATGCCTTCATCCGTACCAGGCTGACATCTGAATACCTCGGTGTTCAACAAAAGCAGATTCAGCGGTGGATAAATTCGCTCCGTGACAAAGGAGTTCTCGTTGAACACGAAGGTCGCGGGTCACGTCGTCACCTACGTTTTGCTGACGGTCTCAACAGGAAGCCCGTCGATATTGATGTTGATTCTGTCAACCAGAGGAAGCAGAAGGAGTGCTTGGAGAGGGCCCGTTCGGAAGGGCTGCCAGAGAATCACCCGTTGGTTCAGGACGCCAAAACTCCCTGCGACACAGGAGTTGTGATGTTTATAGAGGCCGAGGAGCCGGAGCTGAACTTCGGCGACACCGACGATGTGTTGCGGTATATTGTCAGTAAAAACTCCAGGTCGCAGGTAGCTCTTGATGAATCGATCGTGCGAGAAATTTCGTCGCTTATCCGGTCTTTGGACATCATGACTGTTGTCGGGCTCGGGTCGATGGGGGCGGATGGAACCGAGTCCTACTTTAGGGAGAGATCGCGCCCCTCCATAAGCAGCCTTTTGGATGAGCATAACGAGCATCCACATCGAGAGAGTCCACAAACACATGTCAACAGTCATAATCATCCTGATTTGTGTGCCGAGCTCTTCACGCTCGCTTTGCAGCTTCGCCGGAGGCCATGGCTGCCGTCCTCATCTCCGTCCCTGCGTCGGGTGGCGTATGGCCTTGCCCTCGAAATTCAAAGTCGGCTTGGGGCAATTCATGATGAGCGGATCAGGCTCTTGGAGGAGGGGCATACCCCGGAAGACGCCAATCCGGATTCAACACCCCAAGAGAAGCGTCGTTGCCTTGAAGCCGTGTTGACGTGTAGAAACCAGATTGGGATCGAGATCCCTGCCTCCAGTGGCTTTGAATGCCCTAATCCAGAGATTCGGCGAGACTACATCCAACGGGTTAAGCTGGGGTTGGCTGCGGCAGAAGGGTTTTTCAAAAAGAACACGGAATGCGCGGTTGCCGAAATAATCGGTATGCTTGATGCTTGCGCAAAGGTGCCACCCAAGCCAGACGACGGCTACTCTCAGGACCAATACAAATACGCAAGAAAAGGCACTAGGTTGGACTCGTTCTTCCGTAACTTCGAGAGGATCGCCGACCAGCTTGAATGAAGACAATCTGAGAAGCTGGTCGTAGGCGGAACCTTCTATCCGGAGGGGGAATGTCTCTGCAAAGGAGGGAATGTCTGTAGGGGGGGGTGTCTTCCCAAAGGGGGGGCAAGCGTTATTTCATTTATTTCTGCAATCTTTGGCAAATTGTCCACGGATAACGCTTGCCCCCCTTTGGTTATCGGAGACAGCGTCAATACCTCCACTCCTCATGCCTCACCGGCAGGCTGTTGAGCAGGTCCTTACGGCTACGCCAGTTTGACATGAAACGGTCCATCAGGGCGACGAAGTGGTCGTTGTGGGTCGGCTCTAGGAAATGCACCATCTCGTGGACCACGAGGTATTCAAGGCACTCCGGCGGCTTCTTGGCCAGCTCGGTGTTCAGGCGGATTGTGCCCCTTCTAACGTTTCCCCCCGATGAGCGACCCGAGATCCCTCTTCAGTCTCTCTGGCGACGGAATGAGGTCCGCAAGCTCAACCCCCATAACTTGAGCTATTACTGCCAGCTCGTAATCAAATACCGAACGGATTTGGGTTTCTATTTTAGCGATCCCCACACGGTCGATGGAATGCAGACCGGCAAGCTGTAACTTCGCGGCGAGTTGCTCCTGCGTCAGCACTCGAGCTTTTCTTAGCTCCCTCACTTCGGGGCCGATGCAGTTCCTATATCGTCTGTCCATAAAAGTTCCCGAAGGGGAACTTGACAGTGACAGGATAATTTGAGTTATTGGTTCCCTGTGGGGAACTCCGAGCGCATTTTAAATACCCCCGGTGCCACTGAAGAAAGGGATCATTATGAAGTGCCCGCGGTGTGATAAAAAAATCGAGCTTGGGGATAATGATTCCGGAGGGTCTACCTGCCCAGGTTGTGGTTGCCATATTAAAATTCAGGTTATCAAGGGACACGATGCTACGCCCTGCAACCAGGATATACAACTTGAAGAGTCAGGCCCCGCTATTCCTGCAAGCATTCCAAGCCACAGGAATGCCTCAGGAGGGGTATCCACTCAAAGCCCTATTGCACAAAGAGAGGCTGAAAGCGTAGAAGGTAAAGGCACTTTAAATACGTGCCCATTAAATTCCATTGCATTCATTGCGGCCAAGGCATTGACGCTAAGTAGAACTTTTCCACCTCACACCCAACAACAAACTCATGAAAATTGAATGCCCCCACTGCGGACAACATATTGCCCTCGATAACAATGCCCCGCTTGCTTTTAAATGCCCCACATGCAGCGGTCATATTGAGTTGCTAGTCGAGGGAGTGAAGCCAGAGCCACCCTCCACCCCAACTCCCGAACAAAAGGTGACAGCGACTCGGCACCGTCATCGAGATGAGGGACGAGCATCAGAAGAGAAACAGACAGATTCTCAAAAATATCCTGTAGTGAAAGAAGCGGTGCCATCTGCGACTGCACGCAGCGGACGACCCAAGAAAAGAACCGGGCGTGGAGCCAAACGAAAGGTAACTTTACCTAGAGGGCTGACTCTATCTATTATTCTGAGCATATTTTGCCTTGGTGGGGTGATATGGTTCTTAGTTGGCGACAAAAGCAAGCCAGCTCGTAATCGAACTGCTCCCGTTTCGATTAACGACGCTTCTCCAGACAAGCCCTTTGTGAACTCACTCGGCATGGAATTTGTGCCCATCCAGTTTGATAAAGAGCGAATCCTTTTCTGTCGTTGGGAGACCCGTGTGTCCGATTACCAAAAATTTGCAGAGGATCAACGTGACATAAATGAGGAGTGGAAGAATTTCTCGTGGAGGCAATTACACCAAACTGCCGATCACCCCGTTGTGATGGTCAGCAAGGAGGACGCCGAAAAGTTTTGTGCATGGCTTTCAGAAAAGGAGGGGTTGACCTACCGCCTTCCTACTTTATTTGAGTGGTGCGTTGCCGCTGGAGAGGAGAAACCAACCCAAGATGCTCCTCATCCTCCCAGATATCCTTGGCGTAGTTCATGGCCCCCCCCGGAGGGGGCGGGCAATTTCGGCGGCGAGGAAGTTCGCAAATATTTCCCCGATGGCTTTGATCAATATATAAGAGGTTGGAGAGACCCGTTCCCTTCAACGGCACCTGTTGGCTCATTCCAACCTAATCGATTCGGTATTTTTGATATGTTTGGGAACGTAGGCGAGATGAGCTCTACCCCAACTGGTCTCGATGAGAAAAATCTGGAACAATGGGGTATGGGGGCATCCTGGACATCTGGAACCCAATTCCAGTTCCGATCCTTAATGTCAGGCCGCTTTTTTGAAACCCTAAGGACCGGGGATCTCGGTTTTCGCGTTGTTTTAGAGCTTCCTGATGATGACTCTAGGCCCCTGTCAGAAAAAATTGTTGGGAAGTGGAAGCACACCGATGATAAAGTAGTCATAATTGATAACTATCTGAAAGATGGAACATGGGAAAGTAGGATCATCGGGACCATCGACGGTAAGATCCGTGATAATCCCGAGCCTAAAGTGAATGACGATTATGCATTAACTGGAGAGTATCGAGTGGAGGGGGTAGTATTGCATCAGCGGGCTAGAATCGCAACTAGTGACACTAACCCATTCTCGGACTGGAGGACTTATGAAATTTCAATCAAAGGGGACACTCTCATATACATTCCAAATACCCCGGGACGGACGGGGCTTAAGTTCAAGAGAGTGAATCGGTGAACCTAAGCGTTGAAATTTTTATTACTATCCCCATCCCGCTCAACTACCAACAATAAGCTAATGAAGATAGAATGCCCCCACTGTGACCAGAGGATTGCTCTCGACGACGACGCTCCGACGATCTTTGAATGTCCGACATGCAGTGGTCAGATCAAGTTACGCGTTTATGCAAGCAATCAACGTGAACCTGAAGATTACGCTATGCGAGAATATGAAGTAGATGAATCTGACAGTCAACCACTTGACGAAGGCTCTAAAAGCTCACCAAAAAGCGTTATTTGGGTAATTGTCGGAGTCTTGGTTATTGTCATGGGTGGAACCCTGCTCGGTTCCTTATGGAGAAGCAATGGTGGGGACAGTGATAGTCACGGAGGCTTGAATATTGAGTCGGATGCTGGACCACTGGAGTCAGGTAAGAGCTATAGATTGTCAGTAGTTGAAGTTGATGTCCATGAGAGGAGGGCAGACGGTCGATCTTGGGACAGTTTAAATGAATCTGCCCCAGACCTGTATTATGCTTTTGAAATGAAAGGGGTCCGCCTTTATCGTAGTTCGACCCAAAAAGACCGGGTTCTGGGCGTCTGGAAGGCATTTGATGCTCCATCGCTAGTCAGTCTCTCCACAAAAAAGAACAACCTTGACGAAATATGGCAAGGAGCAACGATGCGTTTATACCATGACAGCACTTTTGTGATTAAGGTTTTTGATAATGATGGACTCACCCCTGATGATTTTATTGGTGATTGTAAGTTTGATTTTAAAAAGTGCCGGGTCGGAATAGTTACGCACCCGGGAACTGGCAGTCTCAAGAGTATCAAGTTGATGGTGATACCTCTGGATATGGACACCGCTGAAATGATCGAATTCTGTCGGAAGAACAATGTGCTGTATTAGTCAGAGATGAATGTAAAAACAGCGAAAATACTCCTAGTGATCTCGGCTGTGTTGCTCGGAGCCGGAGTGTCCATGCCATGCCTGCGTATCACACCGAGCCTGACTGGAAACTTTGACTCGGTTATTTCTGCCGTAACAGGGTCGGATTTCAATAAGCCTCAGGAAAAGTCGGTCATAGACATCCTTGGGATGCTACTCAGCGATAGAGAATTATTCCTTTTCGGCCTCATCCTTATTTTCTCAGTATTATTCCCTACTGCAAAAATCGCCCTCTATCTGTTGAGTGCCCGTAGCTTGGAGCAGCCTGGACTCAACATGGATAGTGTGTTGAAAATCACAGACAAGGTAAGCAAGTTTTCGATGACAGACGTATTCGTGATTTCATTGTTATTGGTAAGCTTAAAGTCATCACCTAACATTAAGGTAGAGGTAATGGCGGGAACCTACTTTTTTGCTGCTTCTGTGTTGGTTACATTTGTCGCCCAACTCATAATCTCAAAGTTGAAGCCCTCAGGCCATCTTGCTCACCTCGTTGAGCGATGATGGTCTTGTTGATCTGGTCGCCGATGTCCTTGGGGCCCTTCAGCCTAACCATGTCGGCGAAGCTGGCCCCCTCGGAAATTACGATGGAGCTCTATTCATTAGCCAATTATGCATCTTTGGCGTAAGCGAGATGAACGAAGAGCTATTCAAGCCAGATGAAAGTGCCAGAGGTTCGGGACCAGGCACAGACAGGCACACCGGTGTGAGCAGGTGGGGGTATCACCAATAGACTTAGGCGTTCTTTCTGTAGCTAACTGAGTGAGAGTCAGTGGAGCATTAAGGTTCAAAGGCAGGTGATGCGGCATCTTGAAGTAGCTTGAGCGCTTCTTGGCATCCTCTCTTATAGCTCTCTTGAAATTCTTCGAATAAATCAACATAGATTTTATGACGAATCTTATCTAGAGGGTCCTTGGACTCATTAGCAAGTTTCTCCATATCGGGGAAATTAAATTCCCGGTATTTGTTGGTAAGAATAAGGAAATATTCCGCTTTAGTGGGGACTCGGCGGTATGTGTATACGAAATCAGAGCCTTCATTGTAGGACTTATTTTTAAAATTTGCTTTAAGTGACCGCCAGTATTTCTGCTCCTCATCAGGTAATGAAGATAGAGGGTCCTCCTTTTTCTTTTTTGGTGTGGCAGCTATTGCCGGATTTGGTTTTAAGGTAAAAATAGATTCGCGTCCCGGAAGCCCCCATGGCTTTCCAAATCTACTTCTCGGTAGTAGTAGTTTGTTAGGGATGGGATGCAATACATTTTCAGAAGGTTTGGGGTATTGGTCTGTCAATAGACCATTCCCCTCAATCGCTAGGCTAGAACCAGTTGCTGAGCTTGGTGGTTTCTTGTGAGACGTCGATATTTTTAGATAGAGGAAAAGTCCACAGAGTAATAACGCTATGATGAAGGCTGCCTTCAAATCTGCGATACATTCTCGCTTCAACTTCTTTATTTTACTGCCTGTGTCTGCCGACTTATCAGGAGCCATGAACGCGACATCACACACTGGACATGTAACCTTAGTTTCCGCAACTGAGTCATCAGCCTCAAGCCGTCGATTACATGCTGGACACGAAAATTTCACACATATTTTCAAGCACCTACGCTCCCCTAAGTAAAGTGTTTTTTTAGGCGGATCCGAAGCCCCTCCCCCACTAAAATTTATCTTTTTTATCGGAATCCATCGAATCTAACACGCCATCCCCCTCGCAAATTCCAGTCAGCGGTTAAAAAGCATGTTGGAAAAAGCCATAATACCATGAGTCACGGAGATTAGATATCCGTGGCCCGTTTCAACCTCGAAAACCACGGAAAAATGGCAAGACCACACCACTATTCCCCGGTGATCCGGCGTGATCTTGTTAGCCTTCTCTATCACGAGGCCAGACGCAGGAAACTCCCCATGACCAAGCTCGTGGACGAGATCCTGCGCCAGGCCCTGGAAGGCGACGGGACCAACCGGCTCCGCGGGGAACCACAACAGTATCAGCATCCACGCTGACCCAAAACCAACACCGCCCGCCACCACAACGAGCCCGGCCACCACGGCCGGGCTTTTTGCTGTCCGGGCATCAACCAAAACCAACAACAAGAAAGGAACCAAACACCATGGCTGTGAAACTCATAGCAAATTACTCCAAGCGTCTCGGACTCCCGGGCTACTCGTCGCACCAGTTCTCCGTCTCCGTCGAGACCGAGGTCAACACCACCGACGACATCGCCCACGAGGCCGGACGCCTCTACGACAACCTCCAGTCCAACGTGGACGAGCAGATCCGGCGAACCGGGTTTGTCCCGCCCCACGACTACGGCATGGAGACACCCAACAACGGCGCGCCGCCTCCCCCGGGCAACGTGCTCCCCATCGACCGATGGGCATGCAGTGACAAACAACGTGACCTGATTCTAAAGCTGGTCGATGAACACGGTCTTGAAAAGGATCGTATCGATGAGCTGGCCACCCAGCGATTCGGGCGCGGGGTCAAGTCGCTCGACAAGATCCAGGCCAGCGGTCTGATCGAGGAACTCTTCGAGATGACCGGCAGGAAAAACAACAGGGCACCCCGGCGCAACGCCTACGGAAAGGGGAGGTCATGATCGCCCTCGCCGAATCACCGCCGGCGGTGAAGCCGGGCACGCCGCCCGAACACATCAGCCCCACCTCCGCCAAAGACTACCTCGGCTGCTCGCTGAGGTTTTTCTTTGGCCGGGTGATGGCCATCCCGAGCGAGACAAGCCCCTCCCTGCACCTGGGCAAGGCCGTGCATGCGGCCCTCCAGCATCACCACCTCGCCGTCTGGCGTGGTGGCGACACGTCCCCGGAATCCGCCGCCACGGCCTTTGACGGAGCCTTCACGGCCCTGGAGAAGGAAGAGGGGCCGGTGTCGTGGAAAACACCCAAGGCCCGGGAAAAGGCACGCGAGGACGGGCTGAGGGTGGTTGCCGCCTACCTCGACTCGCCCGCCGCGTTGAAGGAGTCGCCGAGGGCCGTCGAGGTCTTCCTCCGCGAGGACATCGACGGACTCTCGGTGCCGCTCACGGGTGCCATCGACCTTGTGCGGCGGGATCTGACGCCCGTCGATTTCAAGACCAGCGCCAGCAAACCCGATCCGGAAACCGCAGCGTTCGACCACGAACTCCAGCTCGTCTCCTACCAGATGATGATCGAGAAGGCCACGGGACGGACGCCTCCTGCATTGGAATTGTTGTTCCTGGTGAAGACCAGGGCACCCCAGGTCATTCCCGTGGCGATTGCGCCCGCCGACGAACACCGGAGGCGGCGTGCAGTCATGATGCTGGAAACAGCGGTGCAGGGCATTGCCGAAGGGCGGTTCCATCCACAGCCGGGCATGCACTGTAGCTGGTGTCAGTTCCGCAACGAGTGTGCCAAATGGAAGGGAGATGCCGCGTGAAGCGTCTCATTCTTCTGCTCGGTATCATGTTGTTCGTCCTACCTCTGGTGAGCTGTGGTGATAGCCCTCAAAAGCCACCTCCGCCACCCCCACCGGTTGTCGTTCACGCACCTGACTATAAACCTCTCTCGGAGGGGTGGAAGGTGCAGAGCTACGCCCTGATCGGTATCGCCGTCATCATCGCCATTGCCTTGATGAGTAAGTCCAAAAACCCAAACCCATAGTATCATGAAACATGCAAACACGATCCTGTGCCTGTTCGGCGCAGTGTCCCTCGCCGCACTCATCCTATGGGCAGTCCACGACCTCTGGGTCGTCATGCTCGTGCTCTTCTGCATCGCCGGGGTTCATGCCCTGGTGGTGCGGAAAAGCTGAGTATTAACAAAACAACCAACAACAACCGTGGCCGGTTCCTCACTTAGGTGACCCGGCCGTTTTCATCAAACCAACCAATTAACAACCATTATGAACAATGTAATCCAACTACAACAACAGCCGGTAACACCGGCATCCACAGCCCGGGGGATTCCCTTCGAGATCGTCGAGAATCCACCCGAGCTCAATACCAACACACGCCCGAAGGGGCTCCTGCTTCACTGCGGTGCACAGGTCGTTGACCGTGCCGATCTCTTCGGAGTTTTGACACCCAACGGCACCGACACCTGGTATCCGATCCCGCATCGGGACTTGCTTATCGAAGTGGAAAAACAGCTGCGTGAAACCGGCTTCATCCTACGCGGTGAGACCCACGCAGTCACCCATGACGGGGCCCGCTACTTCGGAGTCATCCAAGTGAGCCTGCCCACACGTAGTGAGCAGGACTTCGACTGGGTGGTGGGCTTGCGTAACTCGCATGACAAGAGCCTGCCCGCCGGGCTCGTTGCCGGGACCCAGGTGTTTGTCTGCGACAACCTCTGCTTCAACGGCGAGGTCAAGCTCAGCCGCAAGCACACGCGCCACGTGATGCGCGACCTGCGCCAGCTCACGGCACGCGCCGTCGGCAAGCTGGGCGACAAGTTCCGCGACCTCGACCGGCGGGTGGGCGCCTACAAGCGCCACTACCTCCCGGACAGGTCCGCCCACGACCTCGTCATCCGCGCCGTCGACTGCCGGGCCATCACCCCAAGCCAAGTGCCCGCCGTCCTCAGCGAGTGGCGCACCCCCCGGCACAAGGAGTTCCTGCCGCGCAACGGCTGGAGCCTGTTCAACGCCTTCACCGAGGTGTATAAGACAGTGAACCCCCAGACCGCCGTCAAACGCGGCCAGGCCCTGCACGGATTGTTCGACACCCAGGTGGCCCTCGCCGGTTAATCGCAACAACCGAAACACCAGCCGCCACTGAGACCTCAAAATCTCAGTGGCGGTTATTTTTTCAACCCATCTCCAACAGAAAACCAACAACCCATAAACCACATGAAAACAACCATCAAGGACAACGTCCTCCACATCGAAATCCCGCTGCACGCGCCGCGCCCGTCTGCCACCGGCAAGACGCTCACCGTCGCAAGCAGCAAGGGCAACAAACCCACCGAAGCCCGCGTCAACGGCTTGCCCGTTATCGTCGGCGTCAACGCCTACATCAAACCCGGAGTCTAAAACCCAACCCCCACAACCACCAACCATAATCCACCAATGAATATTCCATCCAACCACCTCCGGGAGTCCATCAGACTCCTCACCCGCATCCGCCATACCCGTTCCACCTTGCCGGTCTTGACCCATGTCCTCGCCACCCTGGACGCAGCCGGCATCACGCTGGCGGTCACCGACCTGGACCGCTGGCTTGAAACCCGCACGCCCACAACCGCCGGACCATACGAACCGGAAGCCTTCCTCATCCCGCCAGACGCAGTGAAGGTCATCAAACAGGCGGACAAGAACACCGACATCAGGATCAGTTGCAAGGGGCCGGGCAAACGCCGCGAACTGCGCCTGGTCATGACCTGCGGCGGCATCTCCGTAGCATCCCGCCACCCCACATTGGACGTCTCGGAATTTCCGGCACGTCCCGACATTGGCGGTGAGGAAATCCGCATCCCCGCCAAAACCATGGAGAGCCTGGCGACCATCGCGAAGTGCGCCTCCAGCGACGTGACTCGCCACGTTCTCAACGGGGTCTTCTTCACCCCCGAGGATGACGGCAGACTCGTCGCCACCGACGGCAGAAGACTGGCCTGCGCCCCGGCGGAAGTTCCGCCGACACCATTCATCCTACCCAACCCGTCGGTGAATGTGCTGATGCATCCCGGCTTCACCAGTGTCGAAGCCCATGTCCGTATGCAGAAGCTGGAAGAAACGGAATGGATCGCAATCCGCTCCGGCAACCACCTCCTGATATCGAAACTCATCGAGGGAAAATACCCGAACTACCGCCAAGTCATTCCAGACAAGGCAACGGAACTGGTGACCTTCTCCCCGGCACACCGAACCTCGGTCATCAAGTGGCTGCGCGGGCTCTCCGACCGCAGCTCGGCAGTCAACCTGACGTGGGAGAAAAAGGGACACCTCACCCTCACGCAGCGCACAGCACCGGACACGTCCGCCGTGTTGCGGGTGAGCGTGGAGATCGAAGGCAACCCACCGCCCGTCGCGTTCAACCCGCGCTTCCTGGCGGATGCCTTGGAAGTCGGCGGCACCCTCTGCCTGAATGATGGGCAGTCACCGGGGATCTGCCGGCATCCAAGCGGCAGGCTCTGCGTCGTAATGCCCATGCGTCCCACCACCGCCACCGCCGCCACGGCAGACCAAGCCGAGTCCGCCACCGCCGCATGAGGCAAGCCCGGTCGCACGACATGCCCAAGCGCAGGCCGGGGAAACACAGGCCGCCAGTTGAGACATTCACGTCCCGGCTGGCGGCCATTCCTTTTCAACCCATCTCACCACGAGAACCCAACCAACAACAAACAACCAAACCCAAACCAACCATGAACCAAACT